>DATKAJ010000024.1:0-11323 GCA_035498175.1 Burkholderiaceae bacterium | reverse complement strand
GGCGCGTGGGAGACCATCGACTACAGCAAGGAAAACTTCGTCGAGCGCGTCAAGCAACTCACCAACGGCGCGAAAGTACCGGTCGTCTACGACGGCGTCGGCAAGGACACGTGGGAAGGCTCGCTCGATTGCCTGCAACCGCGCGGATTGATGGTGAGCTTCGGCAACGCGTCGGGCGCGGTGACCGGCGTGGCCATCGGCATCCTCGCGCAGAAGGGATCGCTGTTCCTGACGCGGCCGACGCTCGCGACGCACATCGTGCCGCGCGCACGCCTGGAGGCTTCCTCCGAGGAGCTGTTCGACCTGATGATCGCCGGCAAGATCAAGGTGGACATCGAGCAGCGCTATCCGCTCGCCGAGGCCGCGCGGGCGCACCAGGACCTCGAGGGGCGCAAGACCGTCGGTTCGACGGTACTGCTGCCGGCCTAGCGCCGGCGCCACCGCCCGCCGCGACCGGACGGGCGCGAGGTAGGGCCGATTTCACCGCCTTCTTCGGCGTGTGGGTGGGCGACGTGCGTGCTCCAATCGGCCACATGTCCAACGCTCGGCGCCTCCCGGTCTGCAGCGCGCGCCTAGCTGGCGTTGCCGCCAGGGTCGGGACCGGCCGCGGCGCATGAGCGTCGTCGCGGTCGTCAACCGCAAGGGCGGCAGCGGCAAGAGCACGCTGGCCACCCACCTGGCGGCGTGGTACGCCCACCACGGTGCGTCGGTCTTGCTGGCCGACGTCGATCGTCAGCAGTCGACGCGGACCTGGCTGCGCCAGCGCAAGCAGTCGCGCACGGCGGGCAGCGAGATCGTCGGCTGGAGCGTTGACCCCAGAACGTTCGTGCGGCCGCCTTCGGGCGCCGACTTCGTCGTGCTCGACACGCCGGGCGGGCTCACGGGGCTCGACCTCGCCCGCGTTGTGATGTATGCCGACGCGATCCTGATGCCGGTGTGCGATTCGATCTTCGATCGCGAGTCTGCGGCCGACTGCCTCGCCGAACTCAGAATCCTGCCACGCATCGCTTCCGGGCGCTGCCAGATCGGCGCCGTCGGCATGCGGCTCGACCCGCGTACGCAGGCGGCGAGCGTCGTGCAGGCCTGGGCAGCCGAGCAGAAGGTCGCACTGGTGTCGATGGTTGGGGAATCGAGCACGTATGTCCGCTGCATCGAACGCGGGCTGACGCTGTTCGATGTGCCCGCGGCCGAGATGGAGAGCGAACTGAGCCAATGGAGCCCGATACTGCAGTGGCTGCGCCCGCTGCTGCCGGCGGTCGCGCGCTCGACCGCGGAGGAATCGCGCAAGGACGAGGGCGCGGCGGTGATACCGCTCAGGCCGTCCCGCGCCGTCCATGCGCGCGCCCCTGCCGCCGTGGCGCGCCGACCCGCCGCGCTCGTGCCGCCTGCGCGTTCCGCGGCGCCGCGCCCGGTGCTCGCCGCGCCGGTCAGCCCGATGGGTCGACTGCTCGGCACGCTGTCGATTCCGCGCTTTCTGCAGCGCACGCCATAGCACTTGCTTTGCACGCGCGGTCCTGCCGCGCGCGCGGGGGGCGACGCCTGCAGGAAGCTTCCGGTCAGCGTTGCCACGCCGTCGGTGCTTGCCAACCGCCCCCGAGCGCGCGGATGAGAGTGACGTTGGCAATGAGCTGCCGGCCCCGGATATTGAGCTCCGTGCTCTGCGCATTGAGCAGGGCGGCCTGGACGACGATGACGGCGAGGTAGCTCTGCGTCCCGGCCTTGTACTGGTTGGTGGTGAGGTCGAGCGTCTGGCGCGCAGCGCGCACCGCCTCGGCCTGCAGATCGGCCTCGCTTTCGAGCAGGCGCAGCGCAACCAGGTTGTCTTCGACTTCCTGCAAGGCTGAAAGCACGGTCTGCCGATATTGCGCGGCGGTCTGCTCGAAATTGGCGCGCGCCGCGTCGGTCGCCGCAATCCGTGCGCCGCCGCTGAAGAGTGTCGCCGCCAGCGTCGGGCCGATGGCCCAGATCCTGCTGGGCGCGCTCAGCAGGTTGGCCCAGCTGGTGTTGATGAATCCGCCGCTGGCGTCGATCGAAAGCGCCGGATAGAACGCGGCGATGGCGACGCCGATCTGTGCGTTGGCCGCGGCTGCGCGCCGTTCCGCGCCGGCAATGTCCGGCCGCCGCTCGAGCAGTTGCGCGGGCAGATACGCGGGAATCTGCGGCACCGTCTGTGCCGTCGGCAGCGTCTCGCGCGCGGTCACGTTCAGGTCCGACGGCGCACTGCCCGCGAGGACGGCGATGGCATGCTCGAGCTGGGCGCGGCCGATCCCGGCGTCCACCCATTGCGCCTGTGCGGCGGCGAGCTGGGTTTCAGCAGCTGCCACGTCTGCGCGTGTGACCACGCCGGCGGCATAACGGTTGCGCGTCAGCTCGAGCGACTTGGCGTAGGCGGCGACGGTTTCATCGAGCAGACGGATGTTTGCGTCGGCCACGCGCAACAGGAAGTAGTCTTGCGCAAGCTGCGCCTGCAACGAGAGGCGCACATTCTCCAGGTCAGCAAGGCTTGCCTGCGCCGTCGCCTCGCTCGATTCGACAGTGCGGCGAATTCGTCCCCAGAGATCGAGTTCCCAGGCCGCGGTGGCCTGTGCCGAAATGACGGTCTGCACGCCGCTCGCGTTCGAACTCTGGCCGCGCTTCTGTCCCGCGCTTGCATCGACGGTAGGCCAGTACGCCGCGCGCGACTGCGCCGCCAGGGCCTGGGCCTGGTCGTACTTCGCCACCGCCGCCCGGAGGTTCTGGTTCGATACCTCGACCTTGGCCTCGAGGGCATCGAGTTCAGGATCGTTGAAGACCTGCCACCACGATCCGCGCGCGCGCGCGTCGCCTGGCGTGGCGGGCTGCCAATCCGGCGCCTCGCCGTAGGCGGCGGGAAGCGTCATCGCCGGCCGCACGAAATCGGGGCCCACCGCGCAGCCTGCGAGCAGCGCGGCCAGGGCCGCGGTGAGGAGAGGCCTTGCAGAGGGAGTGCGAAGCGTTCTCACGCCTTGCCCTCCGGCGCAACGACGCCGCTGCTACCGGGCGCTCGACCGCGCCAGCGCGCCCAGGCGAGCCGCGCGCGATCCAGGTAGAGATAGATCACCGGCGTCGTGTACAGGGTCAGCAACTGGCTGACGACAAGGCCGCCGACGATCGAGATCCCGAGCGGACGGCGCAGCTCGGCGCCGTCACCCAGGCCGATCGCCAGCGGAATCGCACCGAGCAGGGCTGCCATGGTGGTCATCAGGATCGGGCGCAACCGCAGCCTGCAGGCCTCGAGGATCGCGTCGCGTGGGGGCAGACCGCGTTCGCGTTCCGCAGTGATGGCGAAGTCCACCATCAGGATGGCATTCTTCTTGACGAGCCCGATCAGCAGGAAGACCCCGATCAGCGCGATGACGGAGAACTCGGTCCCGGTGGCGAGCAGCGCGAGGATCGCGCCCGCGCCGGCCGAGGGCAGCGTCGAGAGAATCGTCACGGGAAGCACGTAGCTTTCGTAGAGGATGCCCAGCACGATGTACATCGCGGCGATCGCTGCGGTGATCAGCAGCGGCTGCGTTGCCAGCGACTTCTGAAAGGCCTGGGCGGTGCCTTGGAATCCGCCGCGGATGGACGACGGCAGGCCAATGCGCGCCAGCGCGCTCTGAATCGCGCGCGACGCCTGGGACAGCGAAATGCCCGGCGGCAGATTGAAGGAGATCGTGCTCGCGGCAAACTGGCCCTGGTGATTGACGGCCAGCGGTGTTGCCGTGGGCTCCCAGTGCGCGAAGGACGACAGTGGCACCTGCGCCCCGGTGCCCGTGATCACGAAGATGTCGCGCAGCGAGTCCGGGCTCTGCCAGAAGCGCGGTGCGGCCTCCATCACCACCCGGTACTGGTTCAGCGGCATGTAGATCGTCGAGACCTGCCGCTGCCCGAAGGCGTCGTTGAGGATGGCGTCGATCATCTGCGCCGTCACGCCCAGCCGCGAAGCGGTATCGCGGTCGATGACGAGCGTCGTCTGCAGGCCGTGGTCCTGCAGGTCGGTGTTGACGTCGACGAGTTCCGGCAATTGCGCCAGTGCCTGGCGCACGCGCGGCTCCCACTGCCGCAATTCCGCAAGATCGTCACCTTGGAGCGTGAACTGGTACTGCGCGTTGGCCGCGCGGCCGCCGATGCGAATGTCCTGCGCCGGCACCAGGAAGAGGTTGGCGCCCGGAACGCGCGCGGTCTTGCCGCGCAGTCGCGCGTTAACCTGGTCGGCGCTCGCATCCCGCTCGGCGCGCGGCTTCAGCGTGACGAACATGAAGCCGCCGTTGCGCTGACCGCCACCCGTGAATGCGACGACGTTGGCCACCGCCGGATCGCTCTTCACGATCGCCGCCAGCTCGCGCACCTTCTCCCGCATCGCCTGGAAGGAACTGCTCTGGTCGGCCTGGATGTTGCCGATCATCAGGCCGACGTCCTGCTGCGGGAAGAACCCCTTCGGCACGATCATGTACAGCCAGACGTTCAGCGCGATCGTGGCGAAGAATGCGATCAGCATCAGCAGCGAATGGCGCAGTGCCCATGCGAGCGAACGCTCGTACCCGCGCGACAGCGCCGCGAAGCCGCGCTCGGCCAGCGCCTTCCAGGCCGCGAGCTTGCCGCCCCGCGGAGCCCGCGCCGGAGCACTGCGGAGCAGGCGCGCGCACATCATCGGAGTCAATGTCAGCGACACCAGCAGCGACACTAGGACCGCTGCCGAAAGCGTGACGGCGAATTCGCGAAACAGCCGGCCGATGATCCCGCCCATCGCGAGCAGCGGGATGAAGACGGCGACCAGCGACAGACTCATCGACAGCACCGTGAAGCCCACTTCCCTCGCGCCCAGCAGCGCCGCCGCCCTCGGCGCCGTTCCCGCCTCGATGTGCCGCGATACGTTCTCCAGGACGACGATGGCGTCGTCGACGACGAAACCCGTGGCGATCGTCAACGCCATCAGTGACAGATTGTTCAGGCTGTAATTGAGCAGATACATCACGGCGAAAGTGCCGACCAGTGAGACCGGCACCGCGACGGCGGGGATCAGCGTGGCGCGGCCGTTGCGCAGGAACAGGTAGACCACGCCGATCACCAGAGTCACCGCGGCAAGCAGCGTGCGCTCCACTTCCCGCAGCGAGGCCCTGATCGTCGTGGTGCGTTCCATCACGACGTCGAGGTTGATCGCCGCCGGGATCGATGCACGCAGGACCGGCAGCAGCGCCCTGACGCCTTCGACGGTGTCGATGATGTTCGCTCCCGGCTGCCGATAGATGATCACCTGCACCGACGGTCTGCCGTTGGTCAGGCCGTCGTTGCGCAGGTCCTGGACCGAATCCACGACTTCGGCGACGTCGGACAGGCGCACGGCCGCGCCGTTGCGGTAGGCGACTATCAGGGGCATGTAGTCCGCCGCGCGCATGCCCTGGTCGTTGGCGTAGATCTGCCAGTGCGTGGCGCCGTCTTCGACCGCACCCTTCGGGCGATTGGCGTTGCTGGCAGCAATCGCCGACCGCACGGTTTCGAGCGAGATACCCATCGCATTGAGCACCGACGGATTCAGTTCGACGCGCACGGCGGGCAGGGCGGACCCGCCGACGTTGACGTTGCCGACGCCGGGCAGCTGCGAGATCTTCTGCGCGAGGATCGTCGAGGCGGCGTCGTACATCTGGCCGCGTGTCTGCGTGTCGCTGGTGAGCGACAGGATCATGATCGGAGAGTCGGCCGGATTGACCTTGCGATAGGTCGGATTCGACGGTAGTCCCGTCGGCAGCAGCGAGCGCGCGGCGTTGATCGCGGCCTGCACGTCGCGCGCGGCGCCGTCGATGTTGCGGTCCAGTTCGAACTGCAGCGTGATGCGGGTGTTGCCGAGCGAACTGCTCGACGTCATTTCGGTGACGCCGGCGATTCGGCCCAAGGCCCGTTCGAGGGGCGTGGCGACCGTGGCGGCCATCGTCTCCGGACTGGCGCCCGGCAGCGACGCGCTGACCGAAATGGTCGGAAAGTCCACCTGCGGCAATGGCGACACGGGAAGCAGCCGGAACGAGACCGCGCCGGCGAGCAGAACCCCGAGAGCGAGCAGCGTGGTCGCCACCGGACGCTGGATGAAGGGCTGCGAGAGATTCATGCCTTTCCGTCGAACCGTCATTCCGCCGGGGACGGCTCTTCCGCGGCGTGAGCGCCGTGTCTGCGCCGCCGCGCCAGCCGGTCGAACGCGAGGTAGATGACCGGGGTGGTGAACAGCGTCAGGACCTGGCTCACCAACAGTCCGCCCACCATGGTGATTCCCAGCGGATGGCGCAGCTCCGCGCCAACCCCGGTGCCGAGCATCAGCGGCAGCGCACCGAACAGAGCGGCGAAGGTGGTCATCAGGATCGGACGCAGTCGCAACAGGCAGGCCTGATGAATCGCCGCGCGCGGCGCCATTCCTTCATCGCGCTCGGCGGCGAGGGCGAAGTCGACCATCATGATGGCGTTCTTCTTGACGATGCCGATCAGCAGCACGATGCCGATCACGGCAATCACCGACAGATCGTTGCGTGTGATCAGCAGCGCGAGCAGCGCCCCGATGCCGGCCGAAGGCAGCGTCGACAGAATCGTGACCGGGTGGATGAAGCTCTCGTAGAGCACGCCGAGCACGATGTACATCGTGACGATCGCCGCGAGCAGCAACCAGACCTCGTTGCCGAGTCCGGCGCGAAACGCCAGCGCAGCGCCCTCGAACTGCGTCTGGATGCTGGCCGGAAGGCCGATCTCCCGGTTGGCCGATTCGATTGCGCCCACAGCCTCGCCGAGCGAGGCGCCCGGCGCGAGATTGAACGAGACGGTTGCCGCCGGAAACTGGCCAAGGTGGCTGATCGCGAGCACACCGGGCCGCTCGTCGACACGTGCGATCGATGAGAGCGGCACCTGAGCTCCGCCCTGCGCGGTGACGTAGATGTTGTCGAGGCTGGACATGCCCTGCTGGAAGCGGGGCTGGACTTCCAGCACGACCCGGTACTGACTCGCCTGAGTGAAGATGGTGGAGATAAGCCTCTGTCCGAAGGCGTTGTACAGCGCGCTGTCGATGGCCGCGGTCGTCACGCCTAGCCTGCCGGCGCTGTCGCGATCGATGACGACGAAGGCCTGGCGGCCGTCGGCCTGCAGGTCGCTCGCCACATCGGTGAGCACGGCTTCGTGCTGCAGGCGTTCGACCACCTTGGGCACCCAGGTCGTCAGTTCCGCGATGTTGGGCGTCGACAGCGAGAACTGATATTGCGTCCGCGCCACGCGATCCTCGATCGTCAGGTCCTGCACCGGTTGCAGATAGAGCGCAATCCCGGGAACGTCCACGGCGCGTCGCTGCAGCCGCGCGAGGATCGTCTGCTGCGAGTCGCGCTGCGAATGGTCCTTCAGATTGATCAGCATTCGACCACTGTTCAACGTGGTGTTGATGCCGTCGACACCGATGAAAGACGAAATGCTCGCCACCGCTGGATCGGCGAGCAGCGCCTGCGCCAGCGCCTGCTGCCGCTCGGCCATCGCGGCGAACGAGGTCGATTGCGCGGCTTCGGTCGTGCCCTGGATGGCGCCAGTGTCCTGCAACGGGAAGAAGCCCTTGGGAACCACGATGTAAAGCACGATGGTCAGGACCAGCGTTGCGACCGCGACCACGAGCGTCACTCGCTGGCGGTCAAGCACCCACTGCAATGACCGGTCGTAGGCGCCGACGATCGACTCC
The DNA here is from genome assembly GCA_035498175.1 of Burkholderiaceae bacterium. GTDB lineage: Bacteria > Pseudomonadota > Gammaproteobacteria > Burkholderiales > Burkholderiaceae_F > JALORV01. The sequence goes on along the minus strand of DATKAJ010000024.1, from coordinate 3,627 downwards.
CAGATGCGCTCGCTGGCTGCAAACAGGCGGCCCTGCCGTTCGCGCGGTGTGTGGCGCAGCAGCTTCGCGCACAGCATCGGCGTGAACGTGAGCGAAATCACCGCCGAGATGAGGATGGCGACGGCCAGCGTGATCGCGAACTCGCGGAACAGTCTTCCGACGACGTCGGGCATGAACAGCAGCGGGATCAGTACCGCAACCAGCGACAGCGTCAGGGAAATGATGGTGAAGCCGATCTGTCCGGCCCCCTTCAGCGCCGCGTCGAGCGGCGATTCCCCCTGCTCGATGTAGCGCGAGATGTTCTCGATCATGACAATCGCGTCGTCGACGACGAAGCCGGTGGCGATGACCAGCGCCATCAGCGACAGGTTGTTGATCGAGAAGCCGGCGAGATACATGACGCCGAACGTGCCGACCAGCGACAGCGGCACGGCGAGGCTCGGGATCACGGTGGCCGGCACGCTACGCAGGAAGACGAAGATGACAGCGACAACCAGCGCGACCGCGAACAGCAACTCGATCTGCACGTCGGCGACCGACGCGCGGATCGTGACGGTGCGGTCGGTCAGCGGCCGGATCCCGACCGCTGCGGGCAGTCCGGACTCGAGTTGCGGCAGGAGAGCCTTGATGCGGTCGACGGTCTCGATGACGTTGGCGCCCGGCTGGCGCTGGATGTTGAGCACGATGCCCGGCTCCGCGTCGACCCACGCCGCCAGCCGCACGTTCTCGGCGTCATTTACGACGTCGGCGACGTCGCGGACGCGGATCGCCGCGCCGTTCTTCCAGGCGATGACCAGGTTGCGATAATCCTCGTCGCTCCTGAGCTGGTCATTCGCGTCGATGGTCGAGGCGCGCGTCGGGCCGTCGAAGCTGCCCTTGGCCAGATTGACGTTGCCTGCGGCGATCGCTGTGCGCAGATCGTCCATTGAGAGGCCGAGCGAAGCGAGCGCCTTGGGATTCACCTGTATCCGGACCGCGGGCTTCTGGCCGCCGGTCACGCTGACCAGGCCGACGCCGGGGACCTGGGACAGTTTCTGCGCCACGCGCGTATCTGCGAGATCCTGCAGCTTCGTCAGCGGCATCGTCCTGGACGTGAGGCCAAGGGTCAGGATTGGCGCGTCGGCTGGATTGACCTTGTTGTAGACCGGAGGCTGCGGCAGATCGCTCGGCAGCAGCGTCCCCGCTCCGTTGATTGCCGCCTGCACTTCCTGCTCGGCGACGTCGAGCGTCAGCGCCAGGTCGAAGCGCAGCGTGATCACCGAGGCGCCCGCGGAACTCGTGGACCACATCTGGTTGAGACCCGGCATCTGCCCGAACTGGCGTTCGAGCGGCGCGGTGATGGACGAGGTCACGACGTCGGGGCTGGCGCCGGGGTACAGCGTAGTGACCTGGATGGTCGGATAGTCGACCTGCGGTAGTGCCGACTGCGGCAGAAAGCGGTACGCGACAGCTCCGGCCACGAGGATGGCCACCATCAACAGCGTCGTCGCCACCGGCCGCAGGATGAAGAGGCGTGAGGGTCCCATCGCGAACCTACTGCGACGTGCCCTGGGGCGCGTCCCGCTTCTTTCGGTTGCGCTCGCCGGCGGCCTGGCCGTCGGGTCGTCCTCGTGCCGGCGCGGGCGTCGCGCTCGGCGGCGCACTACGATCGATCACCTGCACGCGGCTGCCTTCGCGCAGCTTGTCGGTACCGTCGGTGACGACCCGTTCGCCGGCTGCCAGTCCATCGGCGATGGCCGTCGTTTCACCGTCCGCCGGGCCGAGCTTCACCGGGCGTACCGTGACCGTTGAATCGTCCTTGACGACGAAGACGAAGGTCCCCGGGGCGCCGCGCTGGATGCTGCTGGTCGGTACGACGACGGCTCCCTTCAGGGTGTCGATCTGGAGGCGCGCGTTGACGAACTGGTTGGGGAAGAGCGAGCCGTTCTTGTTGTCGAAGGCTGCCTTGAGCTTGATCGTGCCCGTCGCCGGGTCGACCAGGTTGTCGGTCGTGACGAGCTGTCCGCTCGCCAGCAGGTTGCGCCCGTCGCGATCGAACGCATCGACCGGCAGTGTCCCGCCCGCGCGCAGCCGCGCCAGGACTGCGGGCAGGTTGTCCTGCGGCAGCGGAAAGGTGACTCCGATTGGATCGATCTCCGTCACCACCACAATGCCGTTCGTATCGCCCGCGTGCACCAGGTTGCCGGGATCGACCTGACGCAGTCCGACACGCCCCGCAACCGGCGAGGTGATGCGCGTGTACGACAGCTGCAGCCGCGCGCTGTCCACGGCGGCCTGGTCGGCTGCGACCGTCGCCTCGAACTGCCGCACCGTGGCTTCCTGCGTGTCGACCTGCTGGCTGGCGATCGAGTCGGTGGCCAGCAGCTTGCGATAGCGCTCGAGATCGACCTTCGCGCTTTCGAATTGGGCGCGATCGCGCGACATCTGCGCCTGCGCTTGCGCCAGCGCGACCTCGAAAGGCCGCGGGTCGATCTGGGCCAACTGCTGGCCGGCCTTCACCATGTCGCCTTCCTTGAAGTCAACGCGCACGAGCTCGCCGTCCACGCGGGTTCGCACGGTGACTGTGTTGCGGGCGACCACAGTCCCCAAGGCGGACAGGCGAACCGGCAGGTCCGCGATGCGCGCTGCGGCGGCCGACACGGGCGTGACACTGTTGGCCGGATCGAATCTGCCGGTCTTGTTCGCCTCGGACGTTGGCGCGGCCGGCGCGCCGGATCCCGATCGCAATCCGTACCAGGCGGCGAACGCCAGGACTGCGATGACGAGGACCAAGACGATCCAGCGCCACCCGCGGCGGCCCGTTGGCGCGCGCTCTGCGTCGTGCGAGGGTGAAGCCTGTGGCACGTCTTTGGCGGAGTCGTCTCTCATCGGGACTCAGTGCGCGGCCGGCGTCGTCTCGGCGCTTGCACCTTCGAGAAAGAGTTCGACGGCTGCGTCGGCCCACGCAGCGATGGAACGCCGGGTCGGAGTGCGCGCAAGGCCGAACACCAGCCGCTGATACTCGTAACCGTACAGCACTGACTGGAATGCCGCAGCCAGTCTCGGCGCAGTGACGGCACGCAGCTGCTTCCGCACGTCGGGCCGTTCGAAATACGCCGCGAGGCGAGCCTGTGTCCGGGTGGGCCCCTGCTCGAAATAGATGGTGGCAACCTCCGGGAGCGCGGCGGCTTCTGCGAGGACCGCGCGGCGCAGGGCGACAGCGGCGGGCCGGGTCGCGGTCCAGAGATGGTCGCGCGAAAAAGCCCGCAGCGCATCGCGAAGCGGGCGTCGGTCGTCCTCGAGAAGAAGCGGATGTTCCGCGAGGTCTGCGCCGCGCCGGATCACAGCGGCGAACAGGCCCGCCTTGCCGCCGAACTTGCTGTAGATCGTGCGTGCAGCGACATGCGCCTCACGCGCAATAGATTCGAGGCTCAGCGCCCGGTAGCCCCGGCGGGCGATCATGCGGGCAGCGATCTCGACCAGCACCTGCTCCCGGCGCTGCGCTTCTGCCTGTCTGGGTCGACCCGGGCCGACGCGGCGAGCCGTAGCAGCTTCCGCGCGCGGCGGCACGCGCTGAAGCTGGGGGTTGGTGTGGGCCGACGCGCTCATGGCCTGACACTACGACCGATCCGTTAATGCAATGCTCGC
>DATKAJ010000023.1:0-8492 GCA_035498175.1 Burkholderiaceae bacterium | reverse complement strand
GGCGGTCAGCGGCTACTACACGGCGCCGAATGGCCAGATGATGTCGTACCCGCTGAACAGCTCGACCACGGTGTTTTATTACAACAAGGATGCGTTCAAGAAGGCCGGCCTCGATCCGAACAAGCCGCCCAAGACGTGGCCGGAAGTCGCGCTCGCTGCGGCGAAGCTGAAGGCGAGCGGCGAGAAATGTCCGTTTACCACCAGCTGGCAGAGCTGGACGCAGCTGGAGAGCTTCTCCACCTGGCACAACACCGAGTTCGCAACGAAGAACAACGGCTTCGGCGGCCCGTCGGCGCGCCTGGCGTTCGATACACCGCTGCATCTGCGGCACCTGGAGAACCTGTCGAACATGGCCAAGCAGGGGCTGTTCGTCTACAAGGGACGCGGCAATGCCGGCGATGCGCCGTTTTATTCGGGCGAATGTGCGATGAGCACCGCGTCTGCGTCCGCCTACGGCAACATCAAGAAGAACGCCAAGTTCGACTTCGGTATCTCGACGCTGCCGTACTACCCTGACGTTGCCGGCGCACCGCAGAACACCGTCATCGGCGGCGCCAGCCTGTGGGTGATGTCGGGCAAGAAGGTCAATGAGTACAAATGCGTGGCCGATTTCTTCGACTACCTGTCGAAGCCCGAGATCCAGGCCAAGAGCCATCAGGAGACCGGCTACCTCCCGCTCACCATGGCCGCCTATGAACTGACCAAAAAGTCGGGCTTCTACGACAAGTATCCTGGAACCGACGTCGCGGTCCAGCAGATGATCGTCAAGACCACCGACAAGTCGCGAGGCATCCGGCTCGGCAACTTCGTGCAGATCCGCACGATCAACGACGAGGAGATGGAGAACATCTGGTCGGGCAAGAAGACCGTCAAGCAGGCGGTCGATGACATGATCAAGCGCGGCAACGAACAACTCGAACGTTTCGAAAAAACCAGCAAGTAACCGTCAAGGGCCGTCGCACTCGCGGCGGCCCTTGACCCCTTCCAAGTGGAAAAGCGCGCGTTCTTCCGCAGCCGCTGGCTGCCATACGCGCTGGTCGCGCCGCAGCTGGCCATCACCGTCATCTTCTTCTTCCTGCCGGCCGGAGAGGCGCTTTATCAGAGTGTGCTGCTGCAGGACGCCTTCGGCGCCAGCACCCAGTTCGTCGGCCTCGAGAATTTCCGCACTCTGTTCGCGGATCCCGGATACATCGCGTCGTTTCGCGTGACCGCGCTGTTTTCGGCGCTGGTGGCCGGGCTGGGGCTGGCGGTCTCGCTGCTGCTGGCAGTTTTCGCAGACCGCATCATCCGCGGGGGCACGGCGATCAAGACGCTGCTGATCTGGCCGTACGCGGTCGCACCGGCAATTGCGGGCGTGCTGTGGCTGTTCATGTTCAATCCGACGCTCGGAGTCGTCGCGCACTGGCTGAAGCGCGCCGGAGTCGACTGGAACTTCCTGCTCGACGGCCGCCAGGCCTTGCTGCTGCTGGTGATGGCCGCGGTCTGGAAGCAGATCAGCTACAACTTCGTCTTCTTCATCGCGGGTCTGCAGGCGATTCCCAAGTCGCTGATCGAAGCAGCCGCCATCGACGGCGCCGGACCGGGCCGCCGCTTCTGGAGCATCGTGTTCCCGCTGTTGTCGCCGACGACCTTCTTCCTCCTGGTCGTCAACATCGTCTACGCGTTCTTCGACACCTTCGCGATCGTGGACGCCATCACCCAGGGCGGTCCCGGGCAGGAAACTTCGATCCTCGTCTACAAGGTCTATCACGACGGCTTCAAGGCGCTCGACTTCAGCGGCTCGGCCGCGCAGTCTGTCGTGCTGATGGCGATCGTCATCACGCTGACGGTGCTGCAGTTCCGCTTCATCGAGCGCAAGGTGAATTATTAGAATGAGACTGCCCTCACGCTCGCTTTGCTCGTTGCCCCCTGTGGGGGCGCGTCAGTGGCTACGGGCGGCCGGGTGCCACTGACATGGTCGAGCGGCGCCGCTGGCTGGACCTGCTGTCCTACGCGCTCGTGATCGCAGGGATCGCGATCGTCGCCTTCCCCGTGTACCTGGCGTTCGTCGCCTCGACGCAGACGGCAGAAGCGGTCGAAGCGGCGCCGATGTCGCTCGTCCCCGGCGACCTCCTCGTCGACAACTATCGCCGCGTGCTGTTCGAGGGCGGCGGGGTCGGCTCGCGCGCGCCCGTGGGCCGCATGATGCTGGTGAGCCTGACGATGGCCCTCGGAATCGCGATCGGCAAGATCCTGATCTCGCTGCTTTCGGCCTTCGCCATCGTCTACTTCCGTTTCCGCCTGCGCTATTTCTTCTTCTGGATGATCTTCATCACGCTGATGCTGCCGGTGGAGGTGCGCATCGCGCCGACGTACGAGGTGATGTCCGACCTCGGGCTGCTCAACACGTTTCCGGGACTGATCCTGCCGCTGATTGCGTCGGCGACGGCGACCTTCTTGTTCCGCCAGTTCTTCATGACGGTGCCCGACGAGCTCGCGGAGGCAGCGCGCATCGACGGCGCCGGTCCGATGCGGTTCTTCTTCACGATCCTGGTGCCGCTTTCGGTCACCAACATCGCCGCGATGTTCGTCATCCAGTTCATCTATGGCTGGAATCAGTACCTGTGGCCACTGCTGATCACGACCAGCGAGGACATGTACCCGATCGTCATCGGCATCAAGCGGATGATCGGCGGCGGTGACGCCGCCAACGAGTGGAACCTGATCATGGCCACCGCGATCCTGGCGATGATCCCCCCGGCCATTGTCGTGCTCCTGATGCAGCGCTGGTTCATCAAGGGCCTGGTCGAGACCGAGAAGTAGAACAGCAATGGCGAAGATCGAGTTCAACGACGTGCACAAGGCCTACGGCGGCAACAAGGTCGTGCACGGCATCACGCTGACCGTCGACGACGGCGAGTTCGTCGTGCTGGTCGGCCCGTCGGGCTGCGGCAAGTCCACGCTGCTGCGGATGGTCGCCGGCCTCGAGGAGATCAGCTCCGGCACGATCAGCATCGGCGGTCGCGTCGTCAACATGCTGGAGCCCAAGGATCGCGACTGCGCGATGGTGTTCCAGAACTATGCGCTCTATCCGCACATGAGCGTCTACGACAACATGGCCTATGGCCTGAAGATCCGCAAACTGCCGAAGGCGGATATCGACCGCCGGGTCAACGAGGCCGCGGCAATCCTCGAACTCGACGGCCTGCTGGGCCGCAAGCCGCGCCAGCTCTCGGGCGGACAGCGTCAGCGCGTCGCCATGGGCCGCGCCATCGTGCGCGAACCGGCGGCGTTCCTCTTCGACGAGCCGCTGTCGAATCTCGATGCCAAACTGCGCGTGCAGACGCGCCTCGAGATCCAGAAGCTGCACCGACGCCTGCACACGACCAGCCTGTACGTCACGCATGACCAGGTCGAGGCGATGACGCTGGCGCAGCGGATGTTCGTGATGAACGCCGGCCGCGCCGAGCAGGTCGGAACGCCTCAGGACGTCTATTCGCGGCCGGCAACGACCTTCGTCGCGAGCTTCATCGGCTCGCCGCCGATGAACCTCTTCAGCGGCCGCGTGTCGTCCGACGGTCGCACGTTCGCGCCCGGCAACGGCGCGCCGATCGCCTTGCCGGAGGCGGTCCCGGCACTTGCCAGTCGCGAGCTGGTGCTGGGCGTGCGTCCGGAGCACCTGGAACTCGGCGGCGACCGGTTGACAATCGAGGTGGAGACCGTCGAGCTGCTCGGGGCCGAACACCTGATCCATGGACTGCTCGCCGGACAGGAAATCGTCGTCAGGACCGGACCCGAGGCACGCCCCGCGCCGGGGTCGCGGCTGCCGCTCGGCTTCGCCGCCGGCACCATCCACTGGTTCGACTCGGCGACGCGCGCCCGAGTCAACGCCTAGGGCCTCGCTGCAGGCTGCGCGCTACTCCTTGCGCCGGAATTCGCAATTGATCTTGATGCACTCGCCGTAGAGCGCGAGCGCGTGCTCTTGCAGCTTGAAGCCGCGTTCCGCCGCGACCTGCTGCTGGCGCGCCTCGATCTCGCCGTCGACAAACTCCTCGACACGGCCGCAGGTCAGGCAGACGAGGTGGTCGTGATGTGAACCCTCGTTGAGCTCGAACATCGCGCGGCCCGCCTCGAAGTGGTTACGCGAAAGCAGCCCAGCTTGTTCGAACTGGGTCAGCACGCGGTACACAGTCGCCAGGCCGACATCGATGTGCTCGCCGATCAGCGCCTTGTAGACATCCTCTGCGCTCATGTGGCGCACGCCGCGCTCGGCCGTGCTGCGCTGAAAGATTTCGAGAACCTTGAGCCGCGGCACGGTGGCCTTCAGCCCGATGTTCTTCAGATTGGCGGAAGTGGGAGACCGATTCGGCATGGCGAGGCGAAGCGGGCGGTTGGACGCGCCCTCTGAGTATCATACGGGTTCCGCGCTTCGAGCCCCAACTGCACGTTCACTGCGTCGTCCCGACTGATGCGCCCGCATCGCACTGCCCTGCTCTGCACGCTCGCGGTTCTGCTGCCTTCGCTTTCCGGCTGCGAGTCGATGTACAGCGTTGGCGCGAGCGTCAAGGGTGGACTGGGATCGGCAGCATCGTGGGCGCCGACGTTTTTGCATCCGTATCGGCCTGACGTGCACCAGGGCAACATCATCACGAAGGAGATGGTGGACCAGCTGCGCATCGGCATGAGCCGCGAACAGGTGCGGTTCATGCTTGGCACCCCACTGATGACGACGGAATTCCGCAAGGACCGCGTCGATTACATCTACTACCTGAATCCGCTCAAGGGCCAGGTGCAGAATCGTCGCCTGACGCTCTACTTCAAGGACAACCGGCTCGATCGCTTCAATGCGGACCCGATGCCGCTCGACGAGGAGGCCGACGCGCTGATCCTCGGCCCGCAGGCGAAGCGCGTCCCGCGAAGGCAGCAGCCGCAGCCGGCGACCCCGATGCCCGACGTGTCGACTCCGGGCCCGGGCGAGCAGACCCTGTCTGGAACGCAGTCGCCGAACTGAGCGCCAGCGATGCATCGATGAAACTCGCGATCGCCGGAGCCTCCGGCCGCATGGGCCAGATGCTGATCGAAGCGGCGCTGGCACAGCCCGACCTGCAGATCGCGGTGGCGCTCGATCGCGCTGACAGCCCGATGCTTGGGCGCGACTGCGCCGAAACCGCCGGACGCTCGACCGGAGTCCGGGTCGGCGCAGATCTCGCGTCGATTGCTGCCGCCGACGTCCTGATCGACTTCACGCGACCGGAGGCCACACTGCGCCACCTCGACGCCTGCGTCGCTGCAGGCGTCAGGATGGTAATCGGAACGACCGGCTTCGACGACGCCGGCAAGCGTGCGATCCGCGCGGCCGCCGAGCGCATCGCAATCGTGTTCGCGCCGAACATGAGCGTCGGCGTCAATGCGACCTTCAAGCTCGTCGAAGTCGCCGCACGCATGCTCAACGACGGCTACGACATCGAGATCATCGAGGCCCACCATCGTCACAAAGTCGACGCGCCCTCGGGAACCGCGCTGAAAATGGGCGAAATCGTCGCCAACGAACTCGGGCATCCGCTCGCTGAGCTCGCGGTATACGCCCGCGAGGGCCATACCGGGGAGCGGCGCCCCGGTTCGATCGGCTTTTCAGCGATCCGCGGCGGCGACATCGTCGGCGACCACACGGTGCTGTTCGCGGGGGCCGGCGAGCGAATCGAGATCACGCACCGTTCGGGCAGCCGTCAGTCCTATGCCATTGGCAGCCTGCGCGCCGCGCGCTTCGTCGCGCAGCAGGGACATGGCCTGTTCGACATGTTCGACGTGCTCGGAATCTCGCGATGACTGCCGGGCTCGGACTTGCGCATTTCTGGGAGCAGGCCGACGGCGTGATCCGCCTGACCGCATGGCTGCTGCTGGCGATGTCCGTGGCGAGCTGGTTCCTGATCCTGTGGAAGGGCTGGGCCTGGTGGCGCGTGCGCCGCGCCGCAGGAGCGATCGACGCGTTCTGGAGCGCGCCATCGATCGAGGTCGCGATCGCGCAGCTCAGGCCGGCCGACGCCGAGGGCGTGTTCGTGCCGCTCGCCGCCGGCGCGGCCAACGCTGCCGCGCATCCGGCCGCCGAGAACAGCCTCGCCGCGCAGATCGACCGCTCGGAGCTGATCACGCGCGCCCTGCGCCAGCGCATCAATGAGGCCGCCGGGCGGCTCGAGGCGGGGCTGACTATCCTGGCCTCGGTGGGCAGCACCGCACCCTTCGTTGGCCTCTTCGGCACCGTCTGGGGCATTTACCGCGCGCTGCTCAACATTGCGGCCTCGGGGCAGATCGCGATCGACAAGGTCGCGGGTCCGGTCGGCGAGGCGCTGATCATGACGGCGTTCGGCCTCGCGGTCGCCATTCCGGCCGTGCTCGCCTACAACGCCTTCACGCGGGCGAACCGGATGGTGCTCGGCCAGCTCGACGGCTTCGCCCACGATCTGCACGCCACGCTGACGACGGGCTCGCGCCTGGCCGCGCAAACCTAGGGCCAACAATCCCATGCCCTTTGGAGGCTTCGAGCGCCACGGTGGCACGCAGCAGCCGATGTCGGAGATCAATGTCACGCCGCTGGTCGACGTGATGCTCGTGCTGCTGGTGATCTTCATCATCACGGCGCCTCTGCTGTCCTACGCGATCCGGCTCGATCTGCCGAATGATGCCGCTCCGGCTGCCGACGTTATCCCTGCAACGGTGAAGATCTCGATCGATGCAAATGGGCAGGTCTACTGGGACCTCGACGCGGTTGGCGATGACGAGTTCCGCGAGCGGCTGGCGACCGCGGCCCGCCAGTCACCGCCGCCCGAACTGAACCTGCGCGCCGACAAGGCCACACGCTACGAGCGCATCGCCTTCGTGCTGTCTGCGGCACAGCAGGCCGGCCTCGTTCGCGTCGGCTTCGTCACGGAGCCCGCGCCAAGCGCGGCACGACCCTGATCGGGGCGTCGATGCGCCTCGGCGCGGTGGTGCGCACGCTGGCCGCCGGCCTGCCGGCCGCATGGTCATTCCTTGCCGGACCTGCGACCGCCGCCATCGACGTGATCGACGACGCGGGGGCGCGCGTCGAGCTGGCGCAGCCGGCCACGCGCATCGTGAGCCTTGCCCCACACCTGACCGAGCAGCTGTTCGCGATCGGCGCCGGCGACCGCATCGTCGGAACGACCGACTTCGCCGACTACCCGGCGGCCGCTTTGCGCATTCCGCGCGTCGGGCGCGCGCACAGCGTCGACCTCGAGCGCATCGCACAGCTGCGACCGGATCTCGTTGTCGTCTGGGGCAGCGGCTTTCCGCCGGCGACCATCGACGCGGTGCGCAGGCTCGGTGTGCCCGTCTTTGTCAGCGAACCGCGCTCGCTGGCGGATGTGGCGGCCTCAATGGAACGGCTCGGCGTGCTGACCGGGAGCGACGGCACCGCGGCCGCCGCCGAGTTCAACGCGAAGATCGCGGCACTGCGCGCGCGCTACGCGGGGCGCAGCCCGGTCCGCGTCTTCTATCAGGTGTGGGCCACGCCGCTGATGACTCTTTCGGGCCGGCACGTGATCAGCGAGGCCATCGTGCTCTGCGGCGGCCGCAATGTGTTCGCCGATCTGCCGCCGCTGGTGCCGCAGGTCTCGGTGGAAGCGGTCCTTGCCGCCGACCCGGAGATCGTGATCACTGCCGAAGCCGGTGGCGTGCCGGGCACTGCCCTGTCATCGTGGCGGCAATTCCCGTCGCTCGCCGCAACGCGGCGCGGACAGTTCGTGACGCTGGACGCCGACCGGATCAACCGCTACGGGCCGCGGCTGGCCGACGAAATCGGGTCACTCTGCGCGGCAATTGATCGGACCCGCGCCGGCTCGATCAAGTAAATTCCCCGGCTCGAATTGACGGAGGACTTCATGATTGCGAAAGCGCTTCCGCTGCCGTTGCGCGCCGGCCTGACGGCTGCGCTCGCGGTGGCGCTGCTCGCGGGCTGCGGAAAGAAGGATGAGGCGCCCGACAAGGGCGCAGCTCCCACTGCAGCGCCCACGGCTTCATCACAGGCGACGACTCCACCCGCGACTCCAACCGACCGCGAGGTTCGCATCACCGAGATCCGTCCGGAACTCGGCGCACTGAAGGTCGGACAGGCCGTCAGGATCGCGATCAGCGGAACCTACAAGCTGCCGTCGGACGGCGGCACCGTCGGCATCGTCGTGCAGGATGCCAAGCACGGAATGGTGACCAGCAAGCTGATCCCCGTGTCCGACAGCAGTGGCAGCTTCACCCAGGAAATCGAATTCAAGGTCCCGGCGACGGAGCAGATCTTCCTGCACGTGCCGCTTTACCTGAAGGGCGACACGAAGTCGGCCACCGTGGCCTCGCGCGAGTGGGCGGTCAAGGAGAAGTAGGCCGCGGCCGCCTAGGCCTCGACCCAGTCGAGCAGCGTCTGCCACTGCCCGAGGTCACGCTCCACGCGGCCGGGCGCGACGTCCCACAAGGTCAGGCCGTGCGCGGCCAGCTGCACGTAGTTCTGC
>DATKAJ010000022.1:0-11762 GCA_035498175.1 Burkholderiaceae bacterium | reverse complement strand
CCGGAAGCGTCATTCCAGTGCAGCAAGGGCGCCGAAGGCTTCAACCGAAGCCAAGGGCTTGAAAAGCTTGTGATTCTAGCCGAATCACGCCGCGGCGCACAAGCGCAACTCAGCGGATGAACAAGTGCGGCAGAGCGACGGCCGCGGTCGACCGCACGACGACGTGTGCGATGCCATCGAGTTCGCTCGCGGCGGGATTGACGACGATGACCGCCGCCCCGGAACGACGCGCGGTCAGTGGCAGGCCCGCGGCGGGGTAGACCAGCCCGGAGGTTCCGACGACGAGCATCAGCTCGCAATCGTGTGCTGCGGCTTCGGCCGCCTGAAGATCGTCCGGGTCGAGCATTTCTCCGAACCATACGACACCCGGCCGAAGCCAGTCGCCGCAGCGCGGACAACGCGGCGGCGCGCCCGTGGGCACGCGCCGCGGATCGTCCTCGACGTAGCCACATCGGGCCAGGCAGACAGTGCGTGTGATCGAGCCGTGGATCTCGGTCACGTCGCGCGAGCCTGCGCGGCGATGCAGCCCGTCGACGTTCTGAGTGACGATACTCAGTCGTTCGAAGCGCCCGTCCGCGGCCGCCAGCGCGCGGTGACCCTCGTTCGGCTCGGCCTTCGCAACCGCGTCGCGCCGCCCGGCGTACCAGCGCCAGACCAGTGGCGGGTCCGCACGGAAGCCCTCTTCGGACGCCAGCTGCGTCGGGTCGAAGCGCGCCCACAGACCGGTCCGCGCGTCGCGAAAGGTCGGCACGCCACTTTCTGCCGACATGCCGGCGCCCGTCAGGACAGCGATGCGGCGCGCGACCCGCACCCGTTCGCGCGCCTGCTCGATCGGCTCTTCACGCACCCTATGCAGCCTGTGGAACGCGCGGATCCATCACCGCGAACCAGAGCGGCGGAAGCAGCGCAGCCAGCACCATCGCTGGGTAGCCCGCCGGCAGCTGAGGGGCAGTCGGCGCGGACCTCAGCGCCTCATACGGCCGCCGCATATGCGCATGGTGGTCGGAGTGCAGCTGCAGATTGAACAGGATCCAGTTGCTGACGACCCAGTCCGCGTTCCACGAGTGGTGCTCGCGCACCGGCTCGTAGCGACCGTCGAGATAACGGCGCTGCAGGCCGTAGTGTTCGATGTAGTTGATGATCTCCAGCAGCGCCACCGCCACGGCCGCCTGGAGCGCGAACAGCAGCGCTGCATGTCCACCCCAGACTGCGGTGACGACCGCCAGCAGCAACAAGGAAAGCGCTGTTCCCAGGGCGACCCAGTTGTCGAGCCGCCAAGGCGAACGCCCATGGTGTGCGAGCCGCAGCGCCTCGAGGTGCCATGCGTGAAGAAAGCTGCCGACCACGGAGCGCACGATGAAGCGGTAGACGTTCATTCCGCGCGGCGCGGTGGCCGGATCTTCCGCCGTCGCGACGCGCACGTGATGCCCGCGCACGTGCTCGACGAAGAAGTGGCCATAGGCAACGCTGACCAGCAGCGCCTTGGCGATCAACCGATCGAGCGTCGATGAGCGATGGCCCAGTTCGTGCGCCACCGTGATGCCGAGGCCGCCTGTCACCGTGCCGACGGCCATCGCAAAGACGATCAGCTCGAGCATCGGCAGCGACGGCGCGATCCGCATGGCCTCGACCATCAGCCACACTTGCAGCGGCAACTGCAGCCGCGGAATCCAGCGCGCCAGCGCCGGCACCGGTCGATCCTTCCCAGGCTGCGGCCTGCCGACCGCGGCATCGATCAGCGGGATCAGCACGAAGGTAATGACCAGCGTCAGCCACGGCATCCCCATTTCGACCCAGCGCAGCGGACTGAGCGCGAAGAAGATGAGGAACAGCGATCCGAGCACGGTGGCGATCATGCCTAGATGCTGCCCGCGCCAACCGCGTCGATCAAGCGGGAGCTGACCGCTGGGCGAGCCGCTGCCGCACCGTCTCGAACAGGCAGATGCCGGCCGCCACCGATACGTTCAGGCTTTCGACCGTGCCCTGCAGCGGAATACGTGCGATCTGCGCGCAGCGTTCGCGCGTCAAGCGGCGCAGCCCTGACCCTTCGGCACCGAGGACCCACGCCACGGGCCCGGTCAGATCGAGATCGAACAGCGACTGGTCGGCCTCTCCGGCCGCGCCGACCGCATGAATGCCCGCGGCGCCGATCGCATCGAGTGCGCGCGCGAGATTCGTCACTTCAATCAGCGGAACGCTTTCGGCAGCGCCCGAGGCCGCCTTGAGCGCGGCCGGAGTGAGCCCTGCGCTGCGGTCGCGCGGCACGATCACCGCATCGACTGCGGCCGCGTCGGCCACGCGCAGGCAGGCACCGAGATTGCGCGGGTCAGTAACGCCGTCGAGCACGAGCAGCAGCGTCCGCGGCTCCACCGCAGCGGTAACGTCGTCCAGCGTCAAGGCGCGTTCGACCGCCGCAGCAAGCGCAATGACGCCTTGATGTGGAGCACCACAGCTCAACTCGCGCAGCAACTGCGGTTCGGCGGGAACCATCGGCACGCCGGCGCCGCGCGCAAGCTCGCGCACCTGCTGCATGCGGCCATCGCGCCGGCGCGCGTCGAAGTGAATCGACTCGATCGTCTTCGGCGCGGCCTGCAGGCGTGCAATAACGGCGTGGAAACCGGCGAGCGCCTGCAGGGTGCCGTCGGCCGGCTTGGCACTCATCGCCCGCGCCGCCGCGAACGACTCAGCGCACCCCGCGCCCCGCCGACCCCCTTCTTGCCGTGGGCGCCGCCGCGCGCGGTTTCACGCTTGTCGATGTCTCGCGGCCGTCGCGCTGCCGCCACCGCGCGACGCGCGCGCCGCTCCTCCACCGACTCGCCGCGCTTGCGCTCCTTGGGCCGGACCTCCGCTGGTCCGGCGAGCAGCGCCCGGCGCGTGTCGCCTCGCACCAGCCTGAACTCGATGCGTCGCGCCTCGAGATCCACTCGCGCCACCTGCACGGTCATGCGGTCGCCCAGCCGATATCGCAAGCCAGTGCGCTCACCCCGCAGTTCGTGCAGGGCCTCGTTGAACAGGAAATACTCCGAGCCCAGTTCGGAAACGTGTACAAGCCCTTCGACGTATAGATCGTCGAGAACGATGAAGATGCCAAATGGCACGACCGCGCTCACGGTACCGCTGTAGGTCTCTCCGACCCGTTCGCGCATGTAATAGCTCTTGAGCCATGCTTCGACATCGCGCGACGCATCGTCGGCACGGCGCTCGTTGGCCGAGCAGATCAGCCCGAGCTTCTCCCAGGCGCCGATCGCCGATCCCTCCGCTCGGCCTTCGCGCGCCGCCCGCGAGGCCGCGCGCGCCGCCAGCGGCGCCATCACGTCCGCAGTGCTGGTGACGACGGGCACGTACGGTTTGCGTCCGAGGCAGGCCTTGATCGCACGATGCACGAGCAGGTCCGGATAGCGCCGGATCGGCGACGTGAAGTGCGCATAAGCCTCGTACGCCAACCCAAAATGGCCAGAGTTGTGCGGACTGTAGATCGCCTGCTGCATCGAACGCAGCAGCACGGTCTGCAGCAGTTGCGCGTCGGGCCGTGGCCGGATCTTCTTCAGCAGCAGCGCGTAGTCAGAGGGCTGCGGGTCGTCTCCGCCCTCAAGGTGCAGCCCGAGCGTCTTCAGCAGTGCGCGCACGTTCGCCAGGCGCTCCGGGGTCGGGCCCTCATGCACGCGGAACAGCGCCGGATGCCGGCTGCGCGCGAGGAAGTCGGCCGCGCAGACGTTCGCGGCCAGCATGCATTCCTCGATCAGCTTGTGCGCGTCGTTGCGGACCCGCGGAATGATCTTCTCGATGCGGCCGTTGACGTCACAGACGATCCGGGTCTCGGTCGTCTCGAGGTCGATCGCGCCGCGCGCCTCGCGCGCAGCTGCAAGCGTCTCGTACAGTCCGTACAGATTGCGCAGCTGCGTCAGCACGTCGACGCGGCGCTGCGCCGCGCGGCTGCCCGGCACCGACAGCGCCTCCCAGACCTCGTCATAGGTCAGGCGCGCATGTGAATGCATCACTGCCGGATAGAACTGGTACGCGTCGATCGCGCCGCGAGTGCTGATGACACAATCGCAGACCATCACGAGCCGGTCGACCTGCGGATTCAGCGAGCAGAGTCCGTTGGAGAGCTTCTCGGGCAGCATTGGAATGACCCGCCGCGGGAAGTAGACCGACGTCGAGCGGTTCTGCGCCTCGGCGTCGAGCGCGTCGCCCGACTTGACGTAGTGGCTGACATCCGCGATCGCAACGATCAGCCTCCATCCCTTTTTCCGGCCACCGATCGGTTCGCAGTACACCGCGTCGTCGAAATCGCGCGCATCCTCGCCGTCGATCGTGACCAACGGAACATCGCG
The DNA here is from genome assembly GCA_035498175.1 of Burkholderiaceae bacterium. Taxonomy (GTDB): domain Bacteria; phylum Pseudomonadota; class Gammaproteobacteria; order Burkholderiales; family Burkholderiaceae_F; genus JALORV01. The sequence goes on along the minus strand of DATKAJ010000022.1, from coordinate 7,428 downwards.
CAAATCGATACGGCCCCGCAGGTCGCGCGCCTGCACCACATCGGCCAACGCCTCGGCGAGTTCCAGCGCCGCAGCCGGAAACTCGTGCGGCACCGAGAACTTGCGCACCGCGATCTCGATCTCCATGCCCGGATCGTCAATCGCTCCAAGCACTTCGATCACGCGTCCGACCGGCTGCACGTAGCGCTGCGGCTGCTGGATGATCTCGACGACGACCACCTGGCCTGGCTCCGCCGACAGCGAAGCGCCCGGCGGAACGAGGATGTCGTGCTGGATGCGCTGATCCTCGGGCACGACGATCGTGACGCCGCGCTCGTTCAGCAGACGCCCGACGAGCTTGTTGGTGCGGCTTTCGATGACCTCGACAATCTCGCCTTCGGGCCGACCGCGCCGGTCAGTGCCGGAAATGCGCGCGAGTACGCGGTCGCCATGCAGGACCTTGCTCATCTCGTGCTCGGACAGCACGAGATCCTGCGCGCCGTCGTCGCGGATCAGGAAGCCGTAGCCGTCGCGATGGCCCTGCACCTGGCCCGAGATCAGGTTGGCGCGGGTGGCGACCAGCAGCAATCCCGCGCGATTGCGCACGATGCGTCCGGCGCGCTCGAGTTCCTCGAGTTCTGCCGACAGCGCGGAGCGCGCTTCGTCGGCAAGGTGCATGCGCTCAGCGAGTTCCTGCGGTGTCAGCGGCGCTCGCGCCGCGGTCAGTGCCTGCAGGATCGCGTCGCGCTCAATATTGGTATTTCTGGGAGTCAATCAATAACTTTCGATATTCAGTGTTCGGAGAGAGAACGCGCGCATTCGATGGCGTGCGGCCCTTTCGGCGCCAAGGCAGAGTAACGCATTTGACATGCCCGGCATCGCCGCTAGAATCATTGGCTCACCTGTGCCCAGGTGGCGGAATTGGTAGACGCACTAGTTTCAGGTACTAGCGCCGCAAGGTGTGGAGGTTCGAGTCCTCTCCTGGGCACCAAGACGACTGGCCGGCTTTGCCGGCCTTTTCTTTTCGTGACCGGGAAGGCAAGCGCCTGCGTGCGCTGCGTGAGCGGACGAGTCGATCTTGTTCAACCCGTCCCGCTGCGCAATCGCGCCGCGAGCTTCTGCGGACCCATCGCGTCGTACACCTCGAACGGCTGATGAATCCACGGGTTCGTCGGCAGGTATTCGACGTAGTAATCCGGCACGAAGTTCGAGCAGGCCTTGTACCAGATGACGGCGGTGCGGACTTCGCGCACGCTACGGTAGCGCTCCTTCAGGTGCGCCACAACCCGGCTCAGTGTCACGCCGGAGTCGACCAGGTCATCGACCAGCAGTAGATTGCCCGTCAGCTCGCCCTGCGTCATCGTGATGTATTCGCCGACATCGAGCGTGCCCTGCGACCGCCCGGCGGCCTCGCGATACGAACTCGCCGCGAGGATGGCGAGCGGCATGTCGTAGATGCGCGAGATCACGTCACCGACGCGCAGACCGCCGCGCGCGAGGCACAGCAGCGAATCGAAGTGCCAGCCGGATTCGTGGATCGCAAGGCTAAGCCGCTCGATCAGGCGGTGGTACTCGTCCCAGTCGACGTAGAGATCCTTCACGCGGCGTGGCTCAGCGGAATGGGTGTCGCAGCACGATCGTCTGCTCGCGATCCGGCCCGGTAGAAACGAGGTCGATCGGAACGCCGAGCACCTCCGCCAGGCGTTCGAGGTAGCGGCGCGCGGGTCCCGGCAGCGCATCCCAGGCGCGCACACCGAAAGTCGATTGCGTCCAGCCCGGAAATTCCTCGTAGATGGGCTGGCAGCGCTCCACAGCGTCGGCGCCATAGGGAAGGATGTCGACCTCGCGGCCTTCGAAGCGATAGCCCACGCCCAGCTTGACCGCCGGCAGACCGTCGAGGACGTCGAGCTTGGTGATGCACAGTCCGGTCGTGCCGTTAAGCTGCACCGAGCGGCGCAGGCCGGCGGCATCGAACCAGCCGCAGCGACGCGGCCGCCCCGTGACCGAGCCGAATTCCTGGCCGCGGTCGCGCAACTGCGCGCCGGTCGCATCGAGCAGCTCCGTCGGGAACGGCCCTGAACCCACCCGCGTCGAGTACGCCTTGGTAATGCCAAGCACGTAGTCGAGCTTCTGCGGAGCGACTCCGGCACCGGCGGCCGCGGCGCCGGCTACGGTGTTGCTCGAGGTCACGTACGGATACGTGCCGTGATCCACGTCCAGCAGTGTGCCCTGCGCACCTTCGAACAGCAGCCGATGGCCCTGCGCCATCGCGTTGTTGAGTCGATGTGAAACGTCTGTGATCAACGGCTTGAGCCGTTCGGCGAAGGCGAGCGTCTGGTCGATCACGCGCGCGGCGACAATCGGCTCTGCGCCAAAATAGCGTTCGAGCACGAAGTTGTGGAAGTCGAGCGCCTCGCGGACGCGGTCGCCGAAGCGACCTGCATCGAACAGATCCTGCGCGCGGACCGCGCGCCGACCGACCTTGTCCTCATAGGCCGGGCCGATGCCGCGCCCGGTCGTACCGATCTTCGAATCGCCGCGCCGCGCTTCGCGCGCCTGATCGAGAGCGACGTGATATTCGAGGATCAGCGGGCAGTTGCCGCTGATCAGCAGTCGCGACGCAACGTCGACGCCGGCCGATTGCAGCTCGTCGATCTCGGCGAGTAGCGCTGTCGGCGACAGCACGACTCCGTTGCCGATGTAGCACGCGGTCTTGGGTCGCAGGATGCCCGACGGAATCAGTCGCAGAATGGTCTTCTTGCCACCGATCACCAGCGTATGGCCGGCGTTGTGTCCGCCCTGGAAACGCACGACGCCGTCGACTTCCTCGGTCAGCCAGTCGACGATCTTGCCCTTTCCCTCGTCACCCCACTGGGTGCCGACGACGACGACGTTCTCTGTCATTGCGGTTCCGATCTCAGGACGCCGTGCCGCCGCGCGCAACCACGCGCCAGCCGGAATCGACGTAACGGAGTTCACGGTCGAAGACGAAATCGCCGGGATCTCCGGATGCTTCACCGGGAAGTCGCTGCACCACAATGTTTCCGGCCGCACGCAGCGCACGGATCGATTCACGCAACTCGCCCGCCTCGCCGGCGGGAGCCAGGATCGCAGCGGGCGCTTCGAAGCCGAGAAGCCCCACAAGTTCGCGCAGGTAGATCGAGAAGCCGACCGCAGGCCGAGCCCGGCCGAAGGCCCTGCCGATGTTGTCGTAGCGCCCGCCGCGCAGCACGGCGCTGGCCAGCTCGGGAGCGTGCACGGCGAAGGTCACCCCGGTGTGGTAGCGGTAGCCATGCAGGTCGGCGAGATCGATCGTGACTTCGTCGGCGCCGCAGCGCTCAGCTAGCCGCTCCAGACTGTCGAGCGCCGACGCCACGGCCGGCACATCCGGCAGTGTCCTGCGCGCCACTGCCAGCGCCTCGATGCCGCCACCGATCCGGCTCAAAGCCACGAGGCCGTCGCGCACAGCGGCCGGCAACGCAGCCGTGCAGTCGCCCAGCGCCACCGGATCCTTCGTGCTGAGCGCGGCCAGAATGTTGTCGTCCGCGGGTGGCTCCAGCCGCGCCAGATCGAGCAGTGCACGCACGACCCCGGTGTGGCCGAGGTCGATCGTCACACGCTCGAGTCCCGCGACGCGCAGCGAAGCCACCGCGATTTCGAGGACTTCGAGGTCCGCCGCGGTACCCGCCGCGCCGTACAGCTCCGCGCCAACCTGCAGCGGCTCGCGCACTGCCAGCGGATGCTCCGGCCGAGCATGCAGCACGCTGCCGGCGTAGCAGAGTCGCGATACACCGGCGCGATTCAGGATATGCGCATCGATGCGCGCCACCTGCGGCGTCGCGTCGGCGCGCAGCCCCAGCATGCGGCCACTCGACTGATCGACCAGCTTGAACGTGCGCAGATCGAGGTCGCGTCCGGTTCCGGTCAGCAGCGAATCGACGTACTCGATCAGCGGCGGCACCACGAGTTCGTAGCCGTAGCCGCTGTAGAGGTCGAGCAGCGCGCGACGGGCAGCCTCGAGCCGCCTCGCCTCGCGCGGCAGCACGTCGGAAATGTTCTCGGGAAGCAGCCAGCGCGGCATGACGAGCGATGAAGACTGGGGCAGCGGACCGGCGGCGTGCCGCGCGGCAGGATCAGGTCAGCTCAGGAACCAGAACAATAGCGCGCCGCCTAAGACCGCCAGCAGCCCGAAGAAACGAATCTGCCCGTCATTGAGTTCGGTCACGCGCTGAAACATCTGCCGCCAGCTGGCGGGCGCCAGCAGCGGCAACAGCCCCTCAAGGATCAGCATCAGGCCGATCGCGAGCCCGAGCGTCTCCAGCATCAGCGGCGCGGAGCCGTCGGCGTCTCCGGCGACTTCATGTACCTGAAGAACTCGGACGACGGATCGACCACCAGCACGTCGCTGCGGTTGCGGAAGCTCGCGCGATAGGCCTCCAGACTGCGGTAGAAGCGTGCGAACTCGGGGTTCTGGCCGAACGACTGCGCGTAGATGGCTGACGCCTTGGCGTCGCCGTCGCCGCGGATCTTCTGTGCATCCCGGTACGCCTCGGACAGCAGCACTTCCTTCTGGCGGTCGGCGTCGGCGCGGATCTTCTCGCTTTCGGCGGCGCCGATCGAGCGCTGCTCGTTGGCAACCCGCTTGCGCTCGGCCTCCATGCGGCGATAGACGGACTCGCTGATCTCGGCCGCGAAGTCGACACGCTTCAACCGTACGTCGACGATCTCGACGCCGAGGTTCTTGACGCGTTCCTGGACCGAGGCGCGGATCTCCTCCATCGCCTTGTCACGCTCGCGCGACGTGATCTCGTTGACGGTGCGCTTGTTGACCGCCTGGTTCATCGCATCGCGCACCAGCGTCGAGATGCGGTCTTCGGCGGAACGCTCGCCCGCCGGGAAGCTGACGCGAAACAGGCGCGGATCGATGATGCGCCACTTGACGAACGAGTCGATCAGCAGGTTCTTCTTCTCCGATGTCTGCACGCGGTCGGCCGACGGCGTGTCGATCGTCAGGATGCGCCTGTCCTGATACTCGACGTTCTGCAGCAGCGGAATCCTGAAGTACAGTCCGGGCTCGGTGACCACGCGCGTGATCTGTCCGAGCTGGAAGACGATCGCCGACTGGCGCTGGTCGACGATGAACGTGCTGGCGCGGACAAGGAACGCTGCGACGACGAAACCGATGATGACAGCGAGGATGCGGTTCATGGTCAGCGTGCCTCGCGTTCGCGGCTGCGCAGCGTGTCGCGCGTGCGCGCGTCGCCGGTCGCCGGTGCCTCCGTCGCGGGCGCGGTCGGCGCGACGCGCGGCCCCGCCATCGCGTCCTGCGTGGCCTGCTGCATCAGCTTGTCGAACGGCAGATAGAGCAACTGGTTGCTGTTGCGCGAGTCGACCATCACCTTGGTCGTGTTTGTGAACACCTGCTGCATCGCGTCCACGTACATGCGGTCGCGCGTCACCGCCGGCGCCTTCTGGTATTCGTTGAGGATCTGGCGGAAGCGCGAAGCATCGCCTTCCGCGCTTTGAACGATGCGCGTGCGGTAGCCCTCGGCCTCCTGCATCAGCCGCGACGCCGCGCCGCGCGCCTTCGGCACGACGTCATTGGCGTAGGCCTGTCCTTCGTTGATCTGCCGCTCGCGGTCCTGCCCGGCCTTCACGGCGTCGTCGAACGCAGCCTGCACCTGTTCGGGCGGCTGCGCGTTCTGAATCGCCACGGCGGAGACCAGAATCCCGGTGCCGTAACGATCCAGCATCACTTGCATCCGCTGCCGCACTTCGCTCGCGATCTCTGAGCGCGACTCGTACAGCACCGAGTCCATCTTCTTGCGGCCGAGGACTTCGCGCATCGCCGATTCCGCCGCCTGGGTCACTGCGGCGGTCGGGTTGCGGCTGTTGAACAGGTAGTCGCGCGCGCCTTCGTCCTTGATTCTGAACTGCACCTCGAACTGGATGTCGACGATGTTCTCGTCGTCCGTCAGCATCAGCGCCTCCTTAAGGCGCTCCGGACGGCCGCGCGTGCCGATCTCGACCTTGCGCAGCGACAAGATGTCGACAAGCTCGCTCGACTGCACCGGCCACGGCAGGCGCCAACGGAATCCTGGGCTCGTCGTTTCCGTATAGCGGCCAAAGGTTGTCACGACGCCGACCTGGCCTTCCGGAACGATGTAGAAGCCGCTGGCGAGCCAGATCAGTCCCAGGATCAGCACCAGCGCCGCGAAGCCGAGTCCGGTTCCGCGCGGGCTGCTGCCGAAGTTGCCGAGGCCGCCGCCGCGCGGGCCGCCGCGCTTCTTGCCGAATAGTCCGTTCAGGCGTCGGTTGAAGTCGCGCCAGAGTTCTTCCAGGTCGGGGGGACCATCGTTGTTCGGGCGTTGCGGACGGCGTGGCGGCTCGCGCTCGCCTTCGCTGTTCGATCCGCCTGATCCGCCACCGCGGCCCCACTGGGGGTCGTTGAGCGACATTCGAGTCCTAGCCAGAAGAAGAAGTCGACGCGGAATGCTGTGCCCCGGCCGCGCTGGACCAGGCCGGGGAGCTTTCGGGATTGACGGCACCACGGGCGTGGCGCGCGAACTCAGCCACTGCGTCGCGCAACAGCTCGAGACCCTGACCAGTCTTCGCGCTGACCGAAACGGAAATGATGCTACCACAGGGGTCGCGCTCGACCGATGGCTGCCGCTCGGACGCATCGATCTTGTTGTAGACGATGATCCGCGGCACCGCGCCGGCGCCGATCTCATCCAGGACCAGGTTCACCTCGGCCATCTGGTCCGCCCGGGCCGGTGACGCGCTGTCGACGACGTGCAGCAGCAGGTCGGCTTCCGCGGTTTCGTCGAGCGTGGACTTGAAGGCCTCGACCAGCTGGTGCGGCAGGCCGCGGATGAAGCCGACCGTGTCGGACACCACGGCGGTACCGCCGTCCTGCAGGAAGAGTCGCCGCGAGGTCGTGTCCAGCGTTGCGAACAGCTGATCCGCCGCATAGCTGTCAGCGCGCGTCAGCGCGTTGAACAGGGTCGACTTGCCGGCGTTCGTGTAGCCGACCAGCGATACTGACAGCACGTCGCGCCGCGAGCGCGCTCGGCGGCGCGTGCGGCGCTGCCGCTCAAGCTGCTTCAGGCGCCCGCGCAACTGCTTGACCCGCACGCCGATCATGCGACGGTCGAGTTCGATCTGCTTTTCCCCCGGGCCACCGGTCTTCCCGAGACCGCCGCGCTGGCGTTCGAGGTGGGACCAGCCGCGCACCAGCCGCGTCGCCAGATGCTCGAGCTGCGCCAGCTCGACCTGCAGCTTGCCCTCGTGACTGCGCGCCCGCTGCGAGAAGATGTCGAGGATCAGCGCGGTGCGATCAAGCACCCAGACGCCGACCGTCCTCTCGAGGTTGCGTTGCTGGGCAGGTGACAGCGCGACGTCGAAAACTATCAGGCCAGCACCCGACGAGGCCGCGAGCGCCTTGAG
>DATKAJ010000021.1:0-3538 GCA_035498175.1 Burkholderiaceae bacterium | reverse complement strand
TGTGGTGCTGCGGCGAGCTCGCCCTGCCGTTCGAGCGCATCGACGCCGGCATGCAGTTCGGCGTCAACAACACGCCCGAGTACCTGGCGATGAACCCGAACGGCCGCGTGCCGACGATCGACGACGACGGCTTCATCCTGTGGGAATCGCAGGCGATCGTGCGCTACCTCGCGCGCAAGCACGGTGAGGGCACGCTGTGGCCGAAGGACCCGCGCACCTGCGCCGACGCCGACCGCTGGATGGACTGGTATTCGAACACGTTGTGGCCGAACCTGCAGCCGATCTTCTGGGGGCTGGTGCGCACCCCGCCCGAGAAGCGCAACATGGCCGAAATCGAGGCGGCGCGCAAAAAGGTCGCGGAGAGCTTCGCCATCGTCGATGCGCAACTGGCCAAGGGCGCGTACATGGCCGGCGCCGCATTCAGCATGGGCGACATCCCGATGGGCGTCGCTGCGTGGCGCTGGTTCAACCTGCCGATCGAGCGCCCGGCGCACGCCAATCTGAGGCGCTGGTACGACGCGATCTGCCAGCGCCCGGCGTTCAAGCAGCACTGCGCGCTGACGCTGACCTAGTTCTCGATCAGTCCCACAGCATCCCGACCACCGCCCCGGTCATCAGCGTCGCCAGGGTGCCGGCGGCGATCGACTTGAGACCGAGGTCGACGATCTCCGCCCTGCGCTCGGGCACCATCGTGCCCATGCCGCCGATCATGATGCCGAGGCTGCCGAAGTTGGCGAATCCGCACAGCGCATAGGTCATGATGACGCGGCTGCGCACGCTGAGCGCGTCCGGTGCGAGATGCGCGAGGTCGAGGTAGGCGATGAACTCGTTGAGCACGGTCTTGGTGCCCATCAGTGCGCCCGCCGCCTGCGCTTCCGCCCACGGCACGCCGGCGAGCCACGCCAGGGGTGCCATCAGCCAGCCGAGCACGCGCTGCAGCGTGAGCGATGCGCCGCCGAACTGCGGCAGCAGGCCGAGCGCGAGATTGAGCAGCGTCACCAGCGCGATCAGCACGATCAGCATGGCGATGATGTTGATCAGCAGCTCGACGCCGGCGAGCGTGCCGCGCGTGATCGCGTCGATGCTGCTGTCGGCCTTGTCGAACTCGATCTCGCCGCCTGCGGTGGCCGCCTCGCGCGGCGGCACCATCAGCGCGGCGATCAGCAGCCCGGCCGGCGCGCTGATGATCGAGGCGATCAGGATGTGGCCGATCGCGTCCGGCACCACCGGCGCGAGGATCGACGCGTACAGCACCATCACCGTGCCGGAAGTCGAGGCCATGCCGCAGACCATCACCATGAACAGCTCGGCGCGGCTCAATTTCGCGAGGTACGGCCGGATGAAGAGCGGCGCCTCGACCATGCCCACGAAAACGTTGGCCGCGGTCGATACGCCGACCGCGCCGCCGATCGCCATGGTCTTCTCCAGCAGCCGCGCGAACGCGCCGACCACCGCCGGCAGCACGCGCCAGTGGAACAGCAGCGAAGACAGCGCGCTCACCACCAGCACCAGAGGCAGCGCGCGGAACGCCAGCACGAAGCTCGCGCCGGCATGGGTTTCCGCGAACGGCAGCTCGCCGCCGCCGAGGTAGCCGAACACGAACGTGGTGCCGGCCCGGGTCGCCTGCTCGAGGCCGAGCAGGCCGTCGTTGAGCGCGAGGAAGAACTGCTTGGCCTGCGGCAGCTTGAGCAGCGCCGCGCCGATCGCGAGCTGCAACAGCGCGCCGGCGATGACGGTGCGCCACGCGATCGTCCCGCGGTTCTCGCTGATCGCCCAGGCGAGCGCGGCCAGCGCAAGGAAGCCGAACGCGCTTTGCAAAGTGGAATTCATCTTTGGAACATGACCAAGCCACCGCCACACACAACTCGCGCTGCTGCCCGCACGCCCCCCTTGCGAACCGCCGAGTAACGCAGGCGGGTCGGAGGTCGTCGGCGAGGATTGTTTGAGCGCTCGCGCCCCTTCCGCTTGACGAGCGTGAGTTCCGCAGCCGCCCGACTCGTCGAGTAACGCAGGGCTACCCGCGCAGCGGGCGGTTCGCCGGGGCGGCCTTTCTTTGGTTACCCGCCGCCGGGCTGCCCCCGGCGAATTTCATTTCCTGCGCCATTCAGTCTTGCCGCCCGGCTTGTCCTCCAGCACGACTCCCGCGTCTTCGAGTTGTTTGCGAATGCGATCGGCTTCCGCGAAGTTCTTCGCCTTGCGCGCCTGGGCGCGAGCCTCGATCAGCGCTTCGATCTCGTCGGCACTCGATTGCGCGCCGGCCGCCGCTGCGGGCTGCGCGCGCAGGTATTCGAACGAGTCGCGCTGGAGCAGACCCAGCACGCCCCCCAGCGCTTTCAGCAAGCCGGCCTGCGCGGCGGATTTGGACTTGTTCACTTCGTTGGCCAGTTCAAACAGTACCGCCACCGCCTCGGGCGTGCCGAAATCGTCGTCCATCGCCTCCCGGAAGCGCGCCGCGTACGCGTTGTCCCAGTCGATCGACGCCGAGCCCGCATCGACGCCTCTAAGCGCGGTGTAGAGCCGGGTCAGCGCGTGTTTCGCGTCGTCCAAGTGCGCGTCCGAATAATTGAGCGGACTGCGGTAATGCGCGCGCACGATGAAGAAACGCACCACCTCGGGGTCGTACCGGGCGAGCACTTCGCGCACGGTGAAGAAGTTGCCGAGCGATTTCGACATCTTCTCGTTGTCGACGCGGACGAAGCCGTTGTGCATCCAGAAGTTGACGAAGGCATGGCCGTGCGCGCCCTCGGACTGGGCGATCTCGTTCTCGTGGTGCGGGAACTGCAGGTCCTGGCCGCCCCCATGGATGTCGAAATGGCTGCCGAGATGGTGCTCGCTCATTACCGAGCACTCGATGTGCCAGCCGGGGCGGCCCTTGCCCCACGGCGAGTCCCACGCCGGCTCGCCCGGCTTGGCCGCCTTCCACAGCACGAAGTCGAGCGGGTCGCGCTTGGTCTGGCCGATTTCCACGCGCTCTCCGGCGCGCAGATCGTCGAGCGACTTGCCGGAGAGCTTGCCGTAGCCCGGGAACTTGTGCACCGCGTAGAACACGTCGCTGCCGGGGACGGCGTAGGCGATGCCGCGCTCGATCAGCCGCTCGATCATGCGCAGCATGCCCGGCACGTGCTCGGTCGCGCGCGGCTCGAAGTCCGGCGGCGCGATCCCGAGGCGGTCGCTGTCCTCGTGCATCGCTTCGATGAAGCGCGCGGTCAGCCGCTCGATCGGCTCGCCGTTTTCCAGCGCGCGGGCGATGATCTTGTCGTCGATATCGGTGATGTTGCGGACGTAGGTCACGTCGTAGCCGGACGCCCTGAGCCAGCGGCTGACCAGATCGAAAACGATCATCACGCGCGCGTGCCCGAGGTGGCAGTAGTCGTACACGGTCATGCCGCAGACGTACATGTTGACCTTGCCCGGGCGGATCGGCACGAACGCCTGCTTGGCGCGGGCAAGCGTGTTGTAGAGGGTCAGCATTGTAGAGCGGGGGCGCTTCTTGGTAGAATCTTCGGTATCGGACGTAAGACGCTGAAAAAATCCGAAA
>DATKAJ010000020.1:0-67992 GCA_035498175.1 Burkholderiaceae bacterium | reverse complement strand
GCCGACTCGACCGCACCAGCGAGCCGATCGCGCAGGTGCCGTTCCGCGACCTGGCGCAGATCGTGCACAAGATGCAGCGCTACTCGACGCTGGGCGTTGAGCGCCTCGCGGCTCGCAGTACCGCACCGTCGATGTGGTCGGCGCTCGCGCATGGCATCGGGGCGTTCATGCGTCATTACGTCGTGCGTGCGGGTTTCCTCGACGGCTGGGCCGGATTCGTGATCGCGCTGTCCAATTTCGAAGGCACGTTCTATCGCTACGCCAAGTACACGGAACGCATGCAGCAGCTGACAAGCGAACCGGCTCTTCCCTCCAGTTTGAAGCGCTAGGGTCTCCCGCGAATGCTCATCTCGGTCGTCGTCACGACCTACAACCGGCCCGATGCCCTGCGCGCGGTGCTGATGGGCTTCGCCGCGCAGCGCGACCGCGGCTTCGAGATCCTCGTGGCCGACGACGGCTCGGGCGATGACACGCGCGCGCTTGTCGAGACCTTCGCCGCAGCGGCTCCTGTGCCCGTGCAGCATGTCTGGCAGGAGGACCGCGGGTTCCGGGCCGGCGCCGCACGCAACCGCGCGACAGCAATCGCACGCGGCGAGTACATCGTCTTCGTCGACGGCGACTGCATCCCGCGACCCACGTTCCTCGCGCGCCATCGGGCGCTCGCCGAACCGCACTGGATGGTGGCGGGCAACCGCACATTGCTCGGTGAGGCTTTCACCCGCACCGCGCTCGACAGCCAGCTGCCGCTGCACGACTGGAGCAACGCGCAGTGGAGCGCGGCCCATCGTCGCGGCGACATCAATCGCACCCTGCCGCTGCTGCAACTTCCGCTCGGACCACTGCGCAAGCTTGCCGCGAAGCGCTGGCAGCGCGTCCGCACCTGCAACCTCGGCGTCTGGCGCGAAGACCTGCGCGCGGTCAATGGCTTCGACGAAAGCTTCGAGGGGTGGGGCTACGAGGATTCCGACCTGGCGGTGCGGCTGATCAACGCCGGCGTGCGCCGCAAGGAGGGTGCGTACGCCACCGGCGTGCTGCACCTGTGGCACCGCGAAAACGACCGGCGCGCCGAAGGCGAGAACTGGGACCGGCTGCAACAGCGTATCCGCGGACACACGACGCGTGCGACGCGCGGGCTCGACCTCTATCCGTCCGCGGCCGCGTGAGCCTGGCAGTGTCGCCCAAGACCCGCTCGATCGTGATCATCGCACTGACCCAGGTGGGCGCGATGGCCCTCTGGTTCTCGGCCTCGGCGGTCGTGCCTTCGCTGATCGCGCAGTACGCGCTGTCGAAGAACATGCAAGCGGCACTGACGAGCGCGGTGCAAGCGGGCTTCGTGGTCGGCTGCCTGCTCAGCGCCTTCTTCGGACTTGCTGACCGGCTCGACCCGCGCCGCTTCATCGCCGCCGCGGCGCTGCTCGGCGCAGCCGCCAATGCGCTGCTGCTGACGATTGATCCGACCACGCCGGTCGCGCCGTTGCTGCGCTTCGTCACCGGCGTTGCGATGGCCGGCGTCTATCCGGTCGGGATGAAGCTGGCTGCGACCTGGGCGCGCGGCGACATGGGACTGATGGTCGGCATCCTTGTGGGCGCGCTCACCTTCGGTTCGGCGACCCCGCACCTGTTCAATCTGATCGGCGGCGTGGATTGGCGCATTCCCGTCGCCATGGCCTCGGCCAGTGCGCTGGCGGCGGCGGTGCTGATCGGGTTTGCCGGCATCGGGCCGAACCGTTCGCCGGCGCCCCGCTTCGACCCGCGCGCCGTGCTCGCGGCCTGGCGCGACGTGCCGCTGCGGCTGGCGAACCTGGGCTACCTCGGTCACATGTGGGAGCTCTACGCGATGTGGGCGTGGATCGCGGTATTCCTGAACGCGAGCTTCGCGCTGGCGCTGCCGCAGCACGGTGCTTCGCTCGCGAAACTCGCGGCGTTTGCGACCGTCGCCGCCGGCGCGATCGGCTGCGTCGCTGCGGGCTACCTGGCGGATCGCTTCGGGCGCACCGCGATCACGATCGTCGCGATGAGCGTCTCTGGCAGTTGCGCTGCGCTGATCGGACTGCTCTACGGCGGCTCGCCGGCCTGGCTGACCGCGGTCTGCATCCTCTGGGGCATCGCGATCGTCGCGGATTCAGCGCAGTTCTCGGCATCGATTGCGGAGCTGGCCGACCCGGCGCGCGTCGGCACCATGCTGACTTTCCAGACCGCGATGGGGTTCACGCTGACGCTGCTGACGATCCACCTGATGCCGTACCTCATCGACGCGCTCGGCTGGACCTACGCGTTCGCGCCACTGGCCATCGGGCCGGCGCTCGGCGTGTGGGCCATGATCCGCCTGCGCGCGCATCCGCGCGCACGTGCGCTTGCCGGCGGCCGGCGCTGAGTTGGAGCGTCAACGGCTTGGACGCAAAGGCGCGAGCCACCACGGTCTCAATCACACTTGGCGCAGTCCGCGCGCGAAGGGAAGCGAAGCGGCTATCGACCCCAAAGCGGACGGCCGTACCGCTGCCTTGGGCCGGCGCGTTGCCTTGAGAACTGCAGCGGCCCGCGCTCCAGCCGATTTCAGACAAGCCTCGGGCGGCCTGGCTCTAGAGAGTCGCGACGAAGGACGCCATGCGCTTACGCTCATCAGCGCTCGGCAGACGCCCACGCATCGCGCCAAGGTTTTCTGCCATATGTTCCGCGCTCGACGTCCCGGGAATCACGGCGGTGATTCGCTCATCTGCGAGCAGGAACTTCAGGAAGAACTCCGCCCAGGTGGCTGAAAATTCGCGCGCCCATTCAGGAATCGGCTGCCCGCGCACGGCGCGGAAGAGTCGCGCGCGTCCAAGCGGCACCGCGGTGAGCACGCCGGCTCGCACGTCGGCAGCGAGCGGAAGAATGCGCTCCTCGGCAACCCGGTTGTCGATCGAGTAGTCGATCTGCACGAACTCCGGCTTCTCGTTCTTCAGCACCGCCTCGACGGCTGCAAAGTCCTGATGGAAGGTCGACGTGATGCCGATGTAGCGGCACAGGCCTTGAGCTTTCCACTCGCGGAACTGCGCGAGCGACTGTCGGGCGTCCCGCACGTTGTGCAACTGGAGCAGGTCAACTTGCGCCACGCGCAACCTGGCGAGCGAGCGCTTGAACTCGCTTACGGAAGGCGCTTCGACCTTGGTGGCGAGGAAGAGCCGCTCGCGCATGCCCGACGTCGCGACAACACTTCCGAGCACGCTCTCGGCGTCGCCGTAGGTCGACGCGGTGTCGATGAGACGGCCTCCGCCGCTGACGAGCGCCTGCAGGACCTCGCCCGCCTTCTGGCGCGTCTCGCCGTCGTCCCGGTTGAACACATACGCCGTGCCGAGACCGACTGCCGGCAAGGCCTCGCCGCTGCTCGGGATCGCCCGCGTGATGAGCGGCCCGAGGGCCGGCTGCGAGTTCACTCTATGCGGCAGCAGCGCGGCCAGCGGTAACGCCACGAAGTGACGGCGCGAAAGCAGCATGTCTATTCTCCCGGGACAGGTTCGGCCGCCGCCGCGGCCCGTCTCTCCTGCGTGCGGCCCAGCGCGGCGGAAAGCGCAATCCAGGCGAACGACACGGGCAGCGCGCAGGCAGCAATCGTGCCGAGCTTCAGGCCGAGCACCTGGAGGCTGTCGAACACCCAACCGTAAACCGCATCGGAACCCCGGTAGACGACCACGTCTATCAGGTTCTTGGCCTTGTACTTTTCGTCACGCCCGACAACGGTGAAGAACAGTTGACGGGCAGGATTGGCAATTGCGAAATTGGCCCACCGCTGAATCACCTGGAACACGAGGACCACCGTCAGCGTCGGCAGCAGCGCGAGCACGGCGAAGCCCACCACATAGACGGCGGGCAGGACGCCTGCCGCAACCGAGGTGCCGAAGCGCTTAAGCAGCGGACCGGTAGCGACAATCTGTGTCACGAGCGTCAGCACGCTCACCGCGAGGTCGATGCTGGCGAATACCCGGGTTTGCGCCCCCGCACCCTGCACGCCGCTCGCCACCAGGTTGGCCTGCGCGAAATAGAGGATCGTCGCGCCGAACGACAGCAGGCTCACCCACGCGGCGACACCGAGCAGGTACGGCGACCGCAGCACCTTCGAGAACGCCGCGAACGCGCTACCTCCGATGCGCTCTATTGCCTGATTCGCCCGCGGCAGTGGAGCAGCGATGCGGCCAAGGCGGTGGACGCAGTAGACAGCGGCTTCGAGCAGCACAATGGCGACGATCAGCAGGTTCTCCGGCCCCAGCGGCACCGAGAGCGCGATCGTGAGTACAGGGCCAAGCAACGCACCCGCTGTCCCCCCCGCCCCGATGAATCCAAAGAGCCGCTTGCCCTGCTCGCTCGTGAACAGGTCGGCCATGAAGGACCAGAATACGGTGACCGCGAAGAGATTGAAGACGCTTACCCATACGAAAAACACGCGGGCGACGGCTACGGTTTCGATTCCGAGGACCAGCAGCAGCCAGAAAAGCGCCAGGTTTGCGGCGAAGAAGTGATAGACGAAGGGGATGAACCGACGCCGCGGCAGCTTCGCGACGAGCGCCCCGTACAGCGGCTGCGCGACCAACAGCGTCACGAACGTCGCCGTGAAGAGCCACGGAAGCGTTTTGATGCCGCCGGCAATGCCCATTTGGTCTCGCAGCGGGCGCAACACGTAATAGCCGGCAAGCAGCATGAAGAAGTACGCGAACGACCACAGCGCGGCCGCGCGCTCGGCGGGAGTCGCCGGCACCACCCGCCTGATCCAGTGCTCCCCCAGCGTCATTCTCCGAGCGAGAGCGTCTTCCTCAGTTCCGCGGCAGTCACCGATTGCCCGTACCCGGGGGCGCCGCGCTGGAAGCGCGCGGCGTCTGCGAGCTTGCCGACGACGACCGGATCGAATCCCGCGTCCCGCACCAGCGCTTCTGCGGTCTTCACTGCGTCCGGATCGTCGCCCGCGATCGGCACCGCCATCCGCGGCGCGGGCCGGTTCGCTTCCCGAGCAAAGATCGTGTACGACATCGTGTTGAACGCGCGTACGAGCCGCGTCCCGGGCAGGTACTTCTGGGAGGTCCCGCCAACGCCGTCGCGCTCGGCCTCCTTCGCGATGTCCCCGTCGCGCGCCTGAGACGCATTTCCTGCATCGAGAACGACCTTGCCCTTCAGTAACGCCCCATAGTCGCGCCCGATCTGCGGCAGCGCACCGTACGGGACGGCGATGAAGATCACTTCACCGAACCTGATCGCCTCGTCGACTGGTCCCGCGTGTGCGAGCGGCCCGAGGTTCGCGACCAGGTCCTTCAGCTCTTCGGGGTGGCGCGACGAGAAGTAGACGGGGTGGCCAGCCTTTACCCACAGGCCCCCGATCGTGCCTCCGATACGCCCCGCGCCGATCACGCCGATCGGCAGCGGCTTGCCACCGGAAGGCTGTGCAAACGTTATGGGTGAATCGAGTGCCGCGGCAATTCCGAGGGCAGCGGGCGCGAGCAGCCAGCGGCGTCGCGCTTCGTCCACGTTTCGCAAAGGTGACATGAAATCCTCCGTAGCGCCGGGGAAACTGGACCACATTATGACCAGCAAGACAATGCGGTTCGGCGGCAACCGCTCGGTCCGTCCACGTCCCGTACGACCTTGGCCGCCGTTAGCGCAGCACGGAAGCCGTCGTCGAATTCACGCTGAAGCCGACATCGGTCCCGTCCACACGTCCGGACAGTCCGAGCGCCGCAAGCGGCATCCAATGGTCGCCGGTGGGTAGCGGGTTGGTAGACCCTCGAAGGGGTGCCGCGGATCGTCTAGGGCCGGGGCGAGTTCAAGTACCGGCAAGTAATTCCGCCAAGAAAGGGCCCTTGGCATCGGCAACCCGTTGCGAATTCGCGAGGCCCGAGTCTCGCCAGTGCCTGATCGCCAGTAACTATTTTTGCATCTCTGAAATGTTTTTTTGCGTCTCCGAAATGTTCCCAGTGCATAAGTCTTGCTTGCGGCCGCGAGCACGAGGCCGTTACAAGCACGACGCCGCGTTTCGGCATATTTGACATTGCGGGGGTTAGACGGATGGATTTCTCGGTCTGCCGAAGCCGGGTGCTCGGGGTCGCCATGGCGTGTGCCACGAGCGTTGTAGCGTGCGGGGGGTCCACGGAATCCGGGAACACGGCCGACGTGTCCATAGGTGGCGTCGATGCCGGGTTTTCGCCGTTCATAGCCGTCGTGCACCTGCGCGGCACCAAGCTGGCCGGAATCGTCGATCTACAGTACACGGTTGAACCCAAGCAAAGCTCCCTATCCAGGCCCGTGCATGTCCACTACACGTCGACTGCACTGCAGAAGCGCGGCTACTTGGCGCCGGCCAGCGATGGAATCGACCTGCCAGTCATCGGGCTTTACGCGGGAAGCACAAACTTCGTCGATCTCACGCTCACTTTCGCCGACGGTTCGAGCGAGATGCTTCAGGCGGCAGTGCCGAGCCGCGCCTATTCCGACCCGAACGGGGTCTACGACCATCTCAGCGTCATTCAGTCACGGACATCCGCAAGCTCGCTCGGATTCGACTTCTTCTTCATGAAGTCCACGTCAGGAGTGCCGGTCGTCGTCGACACGGATGGAGAAGTACGCTGGATCGGAAAGGACGGCGTCGCCAACGGCGGAGCGATGGCATTCCGGGACGGCGGTTTCGTCATTGCCGACTCAACCGACGCGCACGTCGTTCGCGAGGAGCTCGACGGAACCGTGATCGCTGCGTCGACGAATTCCAACGAGATCTCGAACTTCAGCCACAACTTGGACCCGGGCAAGAGCGGGCTTCTCGCGGAGGTCGATACGCAGATTGGCGGTGTCTCGAACCTCGACAGCACCGTCGCCGAGATCGAGGTGTCCGGCGCATTGCTCCAGCAGTGGGACTTGGCAGTCATTATCAGCACAACAATGGCGGCGGCCGGTGATGATGCCTCCGCATTCGTGCGACCCGGCGTCGATTGGTTTCACGCGAACGCCGCCACCTACGACCCGCGCGACGACACGCTGATCGTGTCGAGCCGCGAGAACTTCCTGATGACGATGAAATACAGCACCGGGGAAATCCTGTGGATCCTCGGGGATCCTACGAAATACTGGGCAACATTCGCTTCGCTGCGGGCGAAGGCACTGACCCTTGCCCCTGGTGGGCTCTATCCGATCGGCCAGCACGCAACCTCGATCACATCGGACGGACTGCTGATGGTGTTCAATGACGGGACGGCCAGTGTGAATCAGCCATCCGGGGCCCCTGCCGGCGCCAGTCGCACCTACAGCGCGGTCTCCGCGTATTTGATCGACCCTATCAACCGAATGGCAACTGAGGTCTGGCGTTTCGAAAACGGGCGGACACTCTATTCCGCGTACTGCTCGAGCGCATACGAAGGGCCCGGCAAGTCGCTTTTGATCGATTACGCGGCAACGGCCAACCAGACGACCCGGATCGTGGCCCTCGACGCGAACCATCAGGTCGTCTTCGACTTCGCCTATCCAACGCTCGGGTGCAACACCGCCTGGAACGCTCAACCGATCTCGTTCGACGCCGTCAACTTCGAATAGCCTCGTTGCCCGTTTGCGCTAAAGAATCGTGGACAAACAGTCTTCCTCCGAGTTTGTCACGCTCCGACGTTACAAGAGTTCATTTTGAATCTTCGAACGTTCTGGTTCAGCATCGCGCAGGAGAGCGTCATGGCGCCAAGAAAGTCGTGAGCAGGTACCGAGATCTTTGCTTAACCGCCGCCGCGAAAGTCGTCTAGAGGGCGAATCAAAGAAGTCGTCTCACTTCGGGAGGATGGCCGCATTCGGGCTAACTCGGCAGTTTGTCGCGACGGCGGCGTTGGCCGTTCACGGCTGGAGACGTGCTGCGATGCTAACCAGGCATTCAGGCCTTTTCAAACCCTGCCGCAAGGAACTATCGCTCGGAAGTCCAGTTTCCTTCCGCAATAAAAGCTCGGACTTCGCGATACCGCGCCTGCCGAGGCAACCGCAGTGTTTCATGCAGCGCTGCGGTCGCGAGCCCTCGTCCCGCGCGTCGGCTCGGCCGATTACGTAGCCGACGAGCGGGCAGCCACGCTGGCGCCACTACTTGACAAGACACGCGCAGAGAATTTCCTCGCCTTCGACCACCATCGCCGACGGTCCGAGCCATGCGGGATTCTCGGACTTGGGTGAGAAGTACCCTTCAACTGCTCCTATGTCGTCGAAAAGAGACTTGCCCTCGATTCGGGCATTCTCAACCCAGAACGCGCTTGCGGACCCTTGTTCGACTGCCTAGCCCGCGCACTGAGGCACGGTGCGCTGCTGCGTACACAGGTCGCGGTCGAACCAGATCTCGAAGGTATCGGTCTTCGGGTTGGCGTTGCGCAGCGTCTGTACCGCGACGGCCTCGCCGTCGGCGTCGCGGACGATCTTGGCGAGCCAGCGCGCAAAGCCCCGTTCGCTCTTGCCCTGGACCCGCACCACGCTGCGCGCAGGCGCCCGCGCGGCGACGAGCTCGATGCCCGGCGCGTCGTAGCCGGCCGCTCGCAGCCGCACGGCCAGCGCTTCGGCGATCGGTCGCTGCGCCTCGTTGGCGATCTGGATGAATGCAACCGGCCGCTCGTCGGCGGCAGCATTGACCAGTGCCTGCACCTTGTCGGCCTGCGCCGCCGTGGTCTTGCCGTTCGTAGAGGCGAGCTTCAGCAGGCGTTCGATGCCGGCACGGCTGACGAGCAGGGTGGCCGGCAACGCCTGCTGCAGCAGAAGGAGTGTGTTGACGATGCCCGACTGCAGCGCGATCGACGGCTTGCCGCCGCTGGCCGCCAGGCGATCCAGCGCGGTCTCGACCGCGATCGGAACCGCGTCCGAAATCAGGTCCGGATCGGTCACCAGCGTCGTGGTGGCGTCGATACGCTGCTGGCTGCCATCGGAGAACATCTGATCCACCAGCAGAGTCGCGCGATTCCGCACGTCCGGCCCCGGCGGGACGCGCGGGATGCGCGCGACCGGTAGCGGTGTCGCGGCCTGCGCCTGCAGCTCGCGCTCCGGCTTGGGCCGGCCCGGTGGCTGTGTCGGCGTCGCGGTGACCTTCGACGGTGGCTGCAGTGGCGGGGCGACGTTAGGCAGCTCCGTGGGCGGCGGAGACCGGACTGAGTCGGGCGGACGAGTCTCCGGAGCACGTGCGACAGCGGTCGGCTCGTCCGCCGGGGTCAGCGCCTGAACGCGTCCCTTCGCATCCGCGAGCTGCGCATCATCGAGACCTTCGCGATCATGCGCTGCGCGCTCGAACGCCGCGCGCGCCAGATCGCTCTCGCCGAGCTGTGCGTAGACGTGGCCAAGGTAGTAACGAGCCCGCGCGTTGTCAGCCCGATGATTGAGCGCGTCGAGGTAGTAGTTGCGCGCCGACTGCAGGTTCGGCTCGCGGCCGAACTGCTCGTCCAGTCCGAGCCGCAGGTAGCGACTCGACTCACTGGAGTTCCACGTATTCCAGCCGATGACCCCCGCGAGTGCCAGCAGCACAGCGCCCGCGGCCACGGCGACCGCGCGACGCGGTCCGCGCGACCAGGGCCGCCGTGGCTGCGGTCGCGGCGTCGCCGGCTGGCCGAGCCGCCGCCGCACTTCGTTCGCCACGTCGACGAACGCCGCGTCGTCCACGGCTCCGCCCCAGTCCAGCAGATCCAGCGCATGGATCTGCCCGAAGCCGAGCGGCGGCACGACCGGCTCGATGCGCACCGGCAGCAGCTTGCCCGCTTCCAGCGCGCGCATCGATTCGTCGCGCACGAAACTCGAGCGCCCTGATTCGGCTGACCACAGCACGATCACCACACGAGCCTCGGTGAGCTGCTGCTCGAGGACCTCGGCGAACTGCGATCCGCCCGGCAGGTCCCGATCCCACCAGACGTCGATGCCGAGCGCCGATAGCGCATTCGCGACCCGCTCCGCCGTCTCGCGGTCTTCGCGTGCGTAGCTGATGAAGAGTTGGGTCAACGGTGACGGCGAGCGGACAGGCGGCGGGCGACAATGGCGCGCCGGGCGACGATCGCGCCATCCCGCTGACACGCGAGCGCCGGTGTGTTCATGTGCCGCTACCGGGCATAAGTGAACTTCGCGCCCAGCACCCGCGTCTGGCCGCACAGATCCGCGACCAGGCGATCGTCCGGCCGCACCCGCCAGTCCTCGGGGAGCGCAACTTCGACGGTGCCCGTCGCGTTGCTGTAAGCCACTACGACACGGCAGCCCGCGCCGCCCCCGTTGCCGTTGGCGACACGGTAGGCGCTCAGCGCCTCGCGCAGGCGCGCGGTATCTCCGCCGCCGTCGAGCTCGATGCGCAGCCGGGCCGCCGCCCTGGCGCGCGCCTCGGTTAGATCCATGATGTCGTCGGCGGAGATCGAAAGGCGTTGCGCGAATTCGTCGAAGCGGACGCGGCCGGCCACGAAGATCAGCTGATCCTCCTTCAGCAGTGCGCGCTTGCGGTCGTAGAGCTCCGAGAACACCATCAGCTCGAGCTGCGCCGTACCGTCATCGAGCACGACGACACCCATGCGGCCGCGCCGCGTGTTCTGGCTGCGGGCCGAGACAATCACGCCAGTGAGTTTCACCTGGTCGCGCGCCTGGCGCAGTTCCGCAAGCGGCGTCGGTGCGAGCTGGCGCGCCTCCGCCGCATATTCGCGGAACAGGTGGCCTGAGAAGTAGTAGCCGAGTGCGAGCTTCTCGTTCGAGAGCTTATCGCGCTCGCTCCACGGCGCGGTCTTCACGTACTCGACATGGCGCGCAGCATCGCCGCCGCCGAACAGGCTCGCCTGGCCGGCGCTGGCCGCCGCGCTGTCCGCGGCGTCGATCGCGCGCCCGACCGTGGCCAGCAGCACCGCACGGTCAGCATGCAGCCGGTCGAGCGCACCGGCGCGCACCAGTGCCTCGACCACGCGCCGGTTGACGAGGTGCTTGTCGACCCGCGCCGTGAGGTCGAAGAGATCCGTGAACGGCCCTCCGCTGGCGCGCGCGGCGAGGATCGCCTCGATCGCACCCTGGCCGGTGCCCTTGATCGCGCCGAGGCCGTAGCGGATCGTCTTCGCATCGACCGGCTCGAAGCGCCAGCTGCCCGCATTGATGTCGGGCGCCTGTACCGTCAGGCCAAGCGCCTTGCAGTCCTCGATGAGGTCCTTGACTTTGTCTGTGTCGTCCTTGACCGCGGTCAGGTTGGCCGCCATGAAGGCCGCCGGATAGTGCGCCTTGAAGTACGCGGTCTGGTAGGCGACCACCGCATACGCCGCCGAATGACTCTTGTTGAAGCCGTAGCCGGCGAACTTCTCCATCAGATTGAAAAGCTCGGTGGCGGTGTTCGCGTCAACGCCTTGCTTCTCTGCACCCTCGACGAAGATCGAGCGGTGTTTGGCCATTTCCTCGGGCTTCTTCTTGCCCATCGCGCGCCGCAGCAGGTCGGCGCTGCCGAGCGAATAGCCGCCGACCACCTGCGCAATCCGCATCACCTGCTCCTGATAGACCATGACACCGTAGGTCTCCGCCAGGATCGGCTCGATCGACGGATGCAGGTATTCGACGCGCTGGCGCCCGTGCTTGCGCTCGATGAAGTCCGGGATCAGGTCCATCGGCCCCGGGCGGTACAGCGCGTTGAGCGCGATCAGGTCCTCGAGGCGGTCGGGCTTGGCGCGCTTCAGCAGCTCGCGCATGCCGCGCGATTCAAACTGGAAGATCGCCGCGGTCGCCGCCTGCTTGAAGACCTCGTAGGTCATCGCGTCGTCCAGCGGCAGCGTCTCCAGGGTCAGCGTGAATGAGGGATCGAGGCGCCGCACGAACTCCAGCGTGAGGTCGAGGATCGTCAGCGTCGTCAGGCCAAGGAAGTCGAACTTGACGAGGCCGATCGCTTCGACGTCATCCTTGTCGAACTGGCTGATCGCGGCATCCTGCGCACCCGGAGCACAGTACAGCGGACAGAAATCGGTGAGCTTGCCCGGCGCGATGAGCACGCCGCCGGCGTGCATGCCGACATTGCGGGTCAGACCTTCGAGCGGCCGCGCCAGCGCGATCAGCTGCTGGTGCTCCTCGTCGGTGGCAACCGCATCGGCGAAGGCCGGTTCTTCATTCAGCGCGCGCTCCAGCGTCCACGGATCGGCCGGGTTGTGCGGGATCAGCTTCGACAGCTGGTCGCACTTGGTGTACGGCAGATCGAGCACGCGGCCGGCATCGCGTACGACGGCCTTGGCGCCGAGCGTGCCGAAGGTCGCGATCTGCGACACCGCATCGTGGCCGTACTTGGCCTTCACGTAGTCGATCACGCGGTCACGGTTGTCCTGGCAGAAATCGATGTCGAAGTCCGGCATCGACACGCGTTCCGGATTCAGGAAGCGTTCGAACAGGAGCCCGTAGCGCAGCGGATCGAGGTCGGTGATGCCGAGCGAGTACGCGACCAGCGATCCCGCGCCCGAGCCCCGCCCCGGCCCGACGGGAATGCCGTTGCTCTTCGCCCAGTTGATGAAGTCGGCAACGATCAGGAAGTAGCCGGAAAATCCCATCTTCGAGATCGTCGCCAGCTCGAGATCAAGCCGCGTTGCGTACTCCGGGCGCCGCGCCGAGCGCCGCGCTTCGTCGGCATAGAGCGCGAGGAGGCGCTGCTCGAGCCCGGCCGAAGCGAGCGCGCGACAGTGCTCGTCGAGCGTGACGCCCGGCGGCGTCGGGTAGCGCGGCAACTGCGGCTTGCCGAGCTCAAGCACCAGATTGCAGCGGCGCGCGATCTCGCCGGCGTTGGCCAGCGCCGCTGGCACGTCCGCAAAAAGCTGCTCCATTTCAGCGCGGGTCTTGAAGTACTGCTCGCGCGTGAACGGACGGGGCCGCCGCGGATCGGCCAGGGTGTAGCCCTCGGCGATGCAGAATCGTGCTTCGTGCGCGCGAAAATCCTCCGGCCGGAGGAACTGGATCGGGTGCGTTGCCACCACGGGTAGCCGCTGCCGGATCGCAAGGGCCAGCATCGCCTGCGTGCAGGCTGCGTCGCGCGGCTCACCGGACCGCTGCAGTTCGAGATAGAAGCGGCCCGGGAAGATCGCGGCGAGGCGCTGCGCTGCCAGAGTCGCGGCATCGAGCCGGCCCGCCATGAGCTGCGCGCCGACCTCGCCTAGCCGCGCACCCGACAACGCGATCAGCCCTGCCGCCGGTGCGCCGTTCTCGTCCTCGAGCCAAGCGAGGCGGACCTCGGCCCGGTTGCGGTGCTGGTTCTCCAGGAATGCGCGCGTGAGCAGCGCACACAGGTTGAGGTAGCCGCTGTGGTCTTGCGCCAGCAGAAGCAGCCGATACGGGCTGTCGCGCTCCGCGTCGTTCGTAATCCAGACGTCGCAGCCGATGATGGGTTTGACGCCGCGCTTGCGCGCCGCCTGATAGAAGCGCACCGCACCGAACAGATTGGCGCCGTCGGTCAATGCGAGTGCGCCCTGCCCGTCGCTGGCGGCCTTCGCCACCGCATCGTCGATCCGCACGATGCCGTCGACGACCGAGAACTCCGAGTGCAGACGAAGGTGAACGAACTGCGTACCGCCCATGCGGGAATTCTGCCACCCGCAAACGTACCGATCTGTGGATAACCTCGCCGGTCGTCGTACGGCCGGATCTTTTCTGGTTTTGCCTTCGCGAAGCGCAGGAATGACGGGTGGAACCGCGTCGTCCGGACTCTTTGCTCGCGCGTTGCTGCGTTTATCGTCAATGCGCTCAACGGAGAAAATTGATGCTGCGCTTAGTGCTGGTCCTCGGTCTCGCGCTTCCCGGCGCGATCGCGGCCCAGACCATCTACAAGGTTCAGACGCCCGAAGGCAGCATCCTGTTCACGGACTCGCCGCCTCCCGGCAGCAAGGTGCTCGAAGAGCGCTCAGGCAAGCCCACGGCCAAGCCGCCGGCGAATGTCGGCGGCGGCGCACCGGCGAAACCGATCGTCCTGCCCGGCACCGGGCCCGATCCGAGTGCTGCACTCGCCGCGCCGCCGAAGGTCAATGCGCTGGACGCCGCAATGCAGGAGATCGCAGCGGCGGAAACCGCGCTTCAGGTCGCGAAGCGCCGGCTCGAACTCGGACGTGAACCGCTGCCAGGCGAGCGGCTGGGACTGGCCGGCGGCGGCACGCGCCTGTCACCGGACTATGAATCGCGCGTCGCCGGGCTGGAACGCGAGGTGGCCGACGCCGAAGCCCGCGTTGCCAAGGCCTACGCCGCGCGCAACGCCGTGCGCTAAAGGCGCGCCCGGCGCCTTCGCCGCGCTCAGGTGCGCGGCAGCGTGACCCCGCGCTGGCCCTGGTACTTGCCGCCGCGGTCCTTGTAGGAGGTCTCGCAGACCTCGTCGCTCTCGATGAACAGCACCTGGGCGCAGCCCTCGCGTGCGTAGATCTTCGCCGGCAGCGGCGTCGTGTTCGAGAACTCCAGCGTCACGTGCCCTTCCCACTCCGGCTCGAGCGGCGTCACGTTGACGATGATCCCGCAGCGCGCGTACGTGCTCTTGCCGAGGCAGATTGTCAGCACGCTGCGCGGGATGCGGAAATACTCGACGGTGCGCGCCAGCGCGAACGAGTTCGGAGGGATGATGCAGACGTCGTTCTTGATATCGACGAAAGAGTTCGGATCAAAGTCCTTCGGATCGACGATCGTGTGGTTGATGTTGGTGAAGATCTTGAATTCGTCGGCGCAGCGGATATCGTAGCCGTAGCTCGAGGTGCCGTAGCTGACGATCCGCTGGCCGTTGACCTCGCGCACCTGGCCGGGCTCGAATGGCTCGATCATGCCCTGCGCCGCCATGCGGCGGATCCATTTGTCGCTCTTGATGCTCATGTCGCCTGCGTGCCGCGTTTGCGCGCGTCGTCAATGGTTTGCCTTCACTCGAAGGCGCGATTGTAGGGCGCGGGGAGCGACCGGCTCCGGCCGCTAGACTCGGCCCCGGCTCTCGTCCGAGAGATTGCATGATCCTGCCAATGAAACTGCGCTGGACGCCCGCGCGCGTGGGCGATGCGCTGCACGAGATCGATACGCCGGCGCTGGTGCTGGATCTGGATCGTTTCGAGGCCAACCTCGAGCGCCTGATGCGCTCCTCCACGGTCCGCGGAATGCGCGTCCGGCCGCACGCCAAGAGTCACAAGTGCGTGGAGATCGCGCGTCGCCAGATCGCGGCCGGCGCCGTTGGCATCTGCTGCCAGAAAGTCTCCGAGGCTGAAGTGTTCCTGGCAGGCGGCATCGAAGACATACTCGTCAGCAACGAAGTGATCGGCAAGCGCAAGGTGACGGCCCTGGCCTCGCTCGCGGTGCGTTATCCGAAAGCGAGGATCGGAGTCTGTGTCGACGACGCGAAGCAGGTGCGGCAGCTTGCGACCGCGTGTCGCGCGCTGTCGGCTGAAGTCGACGTCTACATCGAACTCGACGTCGGCCATGGCCGCGCGGGCGTACCCGATACCGCAGCCGTCGTTGACCTCGCGCGGGAAGTGAAGCTGCACCGGAACCTCAAGCTCCGTGGACTGCAGGCTTACTACGGTTCGGCGCAGCACCGGCGCACCGTCCGCGAGCGGCGCCAGGCGATCACGCTCGCGGCCGGGCTGGCCGGCGCAGCGCGCGACGGCCTGCTCGCCGAAGGACTGACCTGCGACGTCGTCACCGGCGGCGGCACCGGCACGTTCCCGTACGAGACCGGCAGCGGCGTCTACAACGAAGTGCAGCCGGGTTCATACGTGCTGATGGATGTCGACTACGGCAAGAACGAGTTCGACCCGATCGCGCCGGCCTTCGAGCCGGCGCTTTATATCCTGTGCTCGGTCATGAGCGCGCGCGGCGACCGCGTGACTCTCGACGCGGGTCTGAAGGCTTTCTCGACCGATTCGGGACCGGCAATGCCGGCGTTCGAAGGCTGGCAGGTGCGCGGCGTGTCCGACGAGCACACGATCCTGATCCGCGTCGGCAACGAAGGTCCAAACCTTGTCCTGGGCGACAAGCCGCTGCTGATTCCGGGCCACATCGATCCAACCATCAACCTGCACGACGTGATCGTGGTGTCGCGCAACGACGTGGTTGTCGACGTTTGGCCGATCGAAGCGCGCGGCGCGGTCTTCTGAGCCTCCCCTTCGCCGCAAGGCCTTCTCGCCTGGACAGATCTCCGCCGCGGCCGTTGCGGAATTCGGCATAGGTTCTAAGCTCGCGGCCGGCGCGCGGGATGCGCAACGGAGGCATGCATGCATACCTGGATCCGGCTGATCGCGGCGAGCGCGTTCGCGCTGCTGGGCGGTGTCGCCCACGCCCAGTCATGGCCAGACCGGCCGATACGGCTGATCTCGGTATTTCCGCCGGGCGGATCCGTCGACCAGGTGGCGCGCGTGCTGGCGCAGCAGCTCACCAAGCAGCTCGGTCAGAGCGTGGTCGTTGAGAACATCGGCGGCGCCTCCGGGTCGATCGGCACTGCGGCGGTCGCCAAAGCCGCGCCCGACGGCTACACCTTCGGCGTCGTCTTCGACACGCATGGCACCAACCCGAGCCTGATCCCCAACCTTTCGTACGACACGATGACGGGCCTCGCGCACGTGACGCTGATCGGCACATCGCCGATGGCGCTCGTGGCTTCGGCGAAATCGAAGTACGCGAACTTCGCAGACGTCAACGCCGAGGCCCGCAGCATCAAGGGCGTCGCGATCGGCTCGATCGGCACCGGCAGCCTCGGGCACCTCGCGATGATCCAGGCCGGCAAGCAGGACGGCTGGTCGTGGACACATATCCCGTATCGCGGCGGCGGTCCGCTGATGAACGACGTCGTCGCGGGCCACACACCGCTCGGGATCGGCACCGTCTTCCTGGTACTGCCGCACGTGAAGGCCGGCACGGTGCGGCCGATTGCGGTCACGGGCGCCAAGCGCCATCCGAGCCTGCCGAACACGCCGACACTCGCGGAGTCCGGGATCCGCAACTTCGAGGCGCTGGCTTACTGGGGCGTGATCGCGCCGGCGAAGACCCCGTCCGCGATCATCGAGCGCATGAACAGCGAGGTTCAGAAAGCGCTGAAGGATCCGTCGGTCGCCGAGCGGCTCGAGGCCCAGGGGATGACGATCACGGGCCAGGGGCCGGCCGCGTTCAGCGCCTTCACCGCGAAGGAAATCGAACGCTGGCGTAGGATCGTCAAGGAAAACGGCGTCACCGCGGGCTCATAGACGAACGCCGGCGTTACTCTCGTCCCGTTGGGCGGCCGGGCGGCGGCGGGACATTCGCCGGCCGGTCGACGTATCGGACCAGCAGCTTGCCCGTTGACTGCCAGCACGGCCGCCCCGCGGCAGCAACGGCGCCTCAGGCCGCTACTCCAGGGAATTCTGTTGGCGCGCTCTTTCGGGACGCGATGAGGTGAACGTCTGAGCCCGTATTGGCTAAAGCTGCGCTCAAGCGCCCGATGTTGCAGCGCTTTGCCTCATAGAAGAGGACCTTAGGGCCGGTTGCGCCCGAGCTGGTCGTGACTCGACACCCAGTCGCCGTGGATCACTGCGCTGGCGAGTGAGGTCTCGCCGGCAAGTACGACCGCCGCGCAGATCTCGGCGAACTTGTCGGCCTTGCCGGCGCCATAGCAGCCCAGCAGTTCGAGGCATTCACGCTGCGTCGCGAGTCCCGTGCCCCCGCCGTACGTGCCGACGATCAGGGAAGGCAGCGTAATCGACCAGTAATAATCGCCGCCCGGGAGCAGCTGGCTGTAGACAATGCCGGCGTGCGACTCGGCGACGTTGGCGACGTCCTGTCCGGTCGCGATGAAGAGCGCTGTCAGTCCGTTGGCCGCATGTGCGCCGTTGTTGGCGGAACCGGCGAGGAACGCGCCGACGCCCGAGATCTGGCGCGCGGCGAACATCTCCCCGGTGTCGACGCCCATGATCCGCTTCATCAGGTCACGGCGCAGTACGCACTCGGCCACGACGCGCTTGCCACGCGTGACCAGCATGTTGAGCTGCGAGTGCTTCTTGTCGGTGTCCATGTTTCCCGACAGCATGAACCTAGCGCCGCCCGGGTAGTGGGCGGCGATCCATTCGCAGGCCGCGAGGGTCGCCTTCCCGGTCATGTTCTGGCCCGCAGCGTCGCCGGTCGTGTAGTTGAAGCGCAGGTGACGCATCGGCCCCACCGCGTACTGATAGATGTTGACCAACCGACCGACGCGGCTGGTCGCGTCAGCCGCGGCCTTGATCTCGGCGAAGTGCTCATGCACCCAGCCACCGAACTCGCGCGCCTGCAGCGCATCCTCGAGCACAAACACGGGCGAGCGCTGCATGTACTGCTCGACCACCGTCGCCTTGACGCCGCCGCACTCGGTGATCAGGCGCATGCCGCGGTTGTAGCTCGCCACCAGCGTGCCCTCAGTGGTTGCCAGCGGCACATAGAAGTGGCCGCGCGCGTGCTCGCCCTGGATCAGCAGCGGACCTGCCAGCCCCATCGGCACCTGCGCGGCGCCGATGAAGTTCTCGATGTTGCCGGGCAACGAGGCCGGATCGATCGAAGTGTGTCCCACATGTTCGAGCGTCTGGCCCGTCTGCTGCCTGACGAACTCGCGCCGCCGCGCGGCCATATCGCCCGTGTAGTCGTTCGCCGGATCGCGCGGGACCTTGGCCGCTGCAGACTTCGCTGAAGTGTCGTTTGCCATCGCAGATTTCCAGTCTCGCCGCTCGTAAAAGATGGCGAAGGCGCCAGCGTACGCGCCGTAACGACGCTGCGACTTGACCTCAATCGGTCCGCCGCGCCTTACGCCGCAGCAACTGCCGGACCAAGCGGCGACGGCTGATACGATCCTTGCCCATGAGCCTTCCGCTACGCCGACGGTTTGCCCGCCCACAGGACCTGGGCCTGGGAATGCGGGAGTTCGCCCGGCTTGAGCGGCTTGATTCCCCACAGCGCATCCAGGCTTTCCTCAACGCGATTCCAATCAACCACGAACCGGACGGCGAAACGGCGTATTCGGTGCGCGGCGTGCTGCGTCATCGGCGCGCGCATTGCATCGAAGGCGCGTTCGTAGCCGCCTGCGCGCTCTGGATTCACGGCGAGCCGCCTTACGTGATGCATCTCGGTTGCGAATTGAGCGACTACCCGCACGTGATTGCCCTGTTCCGCCGCAAGGAGGCATGGGGCGCGATCTCCAAGTCGAACGGAGTGGCCCTGCGCTATCGGGATCCCGTCTACCGGAGCCTGCGTGAGCTCGCACTCTCCTACTTCCACGAGTACAGCGACAGGCGCGGCCGGCGCACGCTGCGAAGTTATTCGGGCGCCTACGACTTGCGGCGGCTGCACGTCAGCAAGTGGGTCTGCGGCGAGGCGAACTGCTGGGAGGCACACGATCGGCTGGCAGACCTGCGACACTACCCGCTCGTGCATGCGCACCATGTGAAGCACCTGTCGCGGCGCGATCCATTCGAGCGGCGGATGGCGGGGGCGCTCCAGTATCCAAAGCTGAAGGCATCACCGCCGTAAGCGTGGCAAGTATCGGTTGCGCCGTGCGATCAAAGCGCCAGCCGTTCGAGTTTCGTCGCGCCTTGCCGCTTTGACACCGATTGCGCCGGCGCAATCGATCCCGGCAGTGTTCAGTCGACGACGCCGACGCTTTCCACTTCGCGCGCCGGATCCGCGGGTCGTGCGAATTGCGCGATCGCGACGCCGAGCAATGTCACGGTAGCGCCGAGCAGCTTGATCGCGCCGTAGCCTTCGCCAGTCACCCACCACGCGACCAGACCAGCGACCGGCGGCATCAGATACATCAGCGGCGCGGTGCGGGCCACGCCACGCACCGCATTGACCCAGCCCCAGACGATCCAGCCCGCAAACGCCGACACGATGACCGCCCATAACAGCCCGGCCCAGATCGCCAGCGGCACCGCCGCCCAGTCGACGCGCAGGCCGGCAGGCAGGCTCAGCAGCAGCACCGGCACGCTGCCGAGCAGCGTCGCGTACGCCATCACCAGCACGCCACCGTGGCGTTCGATCAGCGGCTTGGCGGCGACGGTATAGGCTGAAAAAAAGAACGCCGCGACCAGCAGCACGAGGTCGCCGCCGCTCGCACGCCATTGCTGGCCCAGCAGCTTGTCCGAGAGAAACACAAGCACGCCGAGGCAGGCGACGCCGACACCCGCGACCTGGGCTCGTGTCAGCCGTTCGACGCCGAGCCAGCGCAGCAGCAACAGCGTGAACACCGGCCCGCAGGCGAGGATCAGCGAACTGGAGAACGCTGTCGACCAGTCGATGCCGAAGGTCACCAGGCCGACATGCATCAGGTGTCCGAGCAGGCCGAGCCGCAGCAGCGCCCACCATTCGCTGCGAGGTAGCCGCGGCCAGCGTGCGCCGTAGCGCTGCCACAGCAGCGCGATCGCGCACACCGGCATGATCAGGTAGCGCACGAAAAGGAAGCCGCCGGGCGTCACGGACGCGAACACGGCCTTCTGCACGCTGAAGTTGATCCCCCAGACGAGGATCAGCGCGAAAGCGAGCAGCAGCGCCGCTCGTTGCCGCGACACGCCCGACGGTGCCGGGCCAGCAGATGGTACGGAAGGCACGGCACTCAGGCCGGTCTCGGGCGGGATCGCGTTACTCATCGGGAACCGTGATTCAAGCGTGCGCGGCGCCTCGATGTCAAAGCCAATACAATCGCGGTCGCGCCGTTCCGGCGCTTCCGCATTCCACCATGTCCACTTCATCCCAGGGCGCCACGTCGAGCGCTGCGTTGCCGCTTGCGGGTCGCACCGCGCTCGTGACCGGCGCCGCGCGCGGCATCGGCCGCGCGATCGCGCGCAAGCTGGCGGGCGCGGGCTGCGACGTGGTCGTCAACTACTACAACAGCCACGAAGAGGCTGAGGCGCTCTGCAACGAATTCCGTGCGCTGGGGCGCAGGGCGGTCGCATTGAAGGCAAGTGTCGGCCTCCCCGACAGCGTCGACGAGATGTTCGCTGAACTGAAGCAACAATTCGTCCGGCTCGACATCGTGGTCAGCAACGCCGCCAGCGGCGTGCTGAAGCCCGCGCTGGACATGACGCTGAAGCACTGGCGCTGGTGCATGGAGACGAACGCCTTCGCGCTGAACCTGCTGGCGCAGCGCGCCGCACCGATGATGACCGACGGGGGCCGCATCATCGCGATGTCGAGCCTGGGTTCGGTACGGGCGATGCCGAACTACGCATTCATCGGCGCCTCGAAAGCAGCGCTGGAATCGCTGGTGCGGTCTCTGGCTCAGGAACTCGGCCCGCGCGGCATCCGTGTCAACGCCGTGAGCGCAGGCGTGGTCGAGACAGACGCGCTGTCGTACTTTCCGAACCGCGAGGAGCTCGTCGCCTCGTTCAAGGCGCGCACACCGGCAGGCCCGGTGCTGACGCCCGAGGACGTCGCCGGCGCGGTCTACCTGTTGACGCTGCCGGAGGCCGCCATGATCAACGGCGCGACGCTGTTCGTCGACGGCGGCTTCTCGATCTCGGGCTGACGATGGCGGTGGCGCTCGATTCGGGCCTGTCCGGCAAGACCGCGGTGGTGACCGGCGGCGGCCGCGGCATCGGCCGCGCGATCGTCGAACTGCTGGCCGGCGACGGCGTCGACGTCGTGTTCTTCTATCGCGGCAACGCCGACGCTGCACGCGAGGTCGTGGGCGCGGTCACGCAGGCCGGCGGCAAGGCCGAAGCCGTGCAGGTCGACGTGGCCGACGCTGCCGCCGTCACGGCCGCGGTCGACCGCGTGATCGAGACCCGCGGACGGATCGACGTGCTGGTCAACAACGCCGGCGTGGTCCGCGACAACCTGCTCGCCCTGCTGAGCGACGACGACATCGCAACGGTCCTCGACATCAACGTCGGCGGTGTCTTCAACGTGACCCGCGCGGTCGTGCCCCACATGATCTCGAAGCGCACTGGACGGATCATCAACCTGAGCTCCGTCGCAGGCGAAAAGGCGGGTCGCGGCCAGTCCAATTACGCCGCCAGCAAGGGGGCGATCAATGCCTTCACGCGAGCGATGGCGGTTGAGCTGGCCTCGCGCAGGATCACGGTAAACTGCGTCGCGCCCGGCGTGATCGAGACCGAGATGTCGCAGCAGGTGCGAGAACTGGCCGGCGACGAGGTCAAGGCGCGCATCCTGCTGCGCCGCTATGGACAGGCGCGCGATGTCGCACACGCCGTCTGGTTCCTCGCCTCGCGCTTCGCCGACTACATCACCGGCGAAGTCCTGCATGTCGACGGCGGATTCAAGATGGAGTGAGGGAAATGTCAGAACAGGCCATCAGCCAACAGGATATCGACGCAGTCTTCCCGAAGGTCGCGCAGATCATCGCGGATGCGCTCGGCTGCGACG
Organism: Burkholderiaceae bacterium; assembly: GCA_035498175.1. Lineage (GTDB taxonomy): Bacteria > Pseudomonadota > Gammaproteobacteria > Burkholderiales > Burkholderiaceae_F > JALORV01. The sequence continues at coordinate 45,726 of DATKAJ010000020.1, read as the reverse complement.
TCGAGGACGTCAAGGCCAAGGAGTCGCTGATCGAGGGCCTCGACGCCGAGTCGATCGACTTCCTCGACCTCGTATTCCGGCTCGAGCGCGGCTTTGGCGTCAAGATTCCGCGCGGCAAGATCGTCGAGGACGCGCGCGGTCCGCTGCCCGAGGCCGAGTTCGAGAACAAGGGCATCGTCACCGAGGCCGGGCTCGCGCGCCTGAAGCAGTTCCTCGACGAGGTGCCGCCGGAGCGCTTCAAGACTCCGATGAAGGCGGCCGAGATCCCGCGCCTGTTCACGCCCGAAACGTTCTGCAAGGTCGTGATCCGCGCACAACGCGCACCGCAGCCCGCCTGAGCGGGCCCGGATCTTCCAACTGCGTCCATGAGCGAGCGCTTTCGCGCGTTCTCGTTTGTCGACCGCATCACGCGATCGGCCTCGCGCCGCATCGAGGGCGAGTACACCGTGCCCGCGCACGCCACCCGCTTTCCGCCGTCGCTGATGGCGGAAGCCGTGGGCCAGCTCGCGGCCTGGTGCTCGATGGCTGAGCTGGACTTCGCCTGGCGACCCGTGGCCGGACTCGCCTGGGCAACGCGGTACCACCAGATCGTCGTACCCGGACAGACCCTGCAACTGGAGGCCGACATCGCGCGCTGCGATTCCGAGGCCGTCGCCTATGGTGGCCGGGCGCGCATCGATGGCCGCCTCGCGCTCGAACTGGTCGACTGCGTCGGCCCGATGCTGCCGATGCCCGAATTCGATGATCCCGCGGCGGTGCATGCTGACTACGACACGCTGCGTACCCAGGGCGTCGCGCCGGGTCGCTTTGGCGGCGTTCCGGCGCCGCGGATCGAGACGACGGACCATGTTCGCGGCGAACGGCTCGCGGCGACGCTGCAGGTTCCTCGCGCGGACGAGGCCCCCTACTTCGGCGATCACTTCCCGCGCCGCCCGGTCTTCCCGGGCACGCTGCTGCTCGATGCGCTCGCGGGCCTCGCGGTCCAGGTCGCGCGGGAAGCGCTGCCCGACGCGGTCGCGCTGATGCCGGCCGCCGTGAACAACGTCAAGATCCGGGCTTTCACGCCCCCTGGCGCGACGCTCGACCTCGAGATCGAGCTGCTCGAAACGGATGGGGAGCGCGCGCGGCTGAAACTCGGCGCGGGCAGCGGCGGCAAGGCGATTGCGACCGCACGGGTCGAGGTCGCGCCACGAACGGTGACGGTATGACACGCCGCCGCGTCGCGATCACCGGCGTCGGCCTGGTCACACCGGCCGGCAACGACGTCGCATCGACCTGGTCGGCGCTGCTCGCTGCGCGCAGTGGCGCCGCGCCGATCCGCAGCTTCGATGCCAGCGGCTTCCCGGTACGCATTGCGGGCGAAGTGAAGGATCTTTCGGACTCCGCGGTCGAGCACGCGGTCGGTGACCGCAGGCTGCTGAAGCTCGCCAACCGATCGCACCGTTTTGCGCTGGTCGCGGCCGAACAGGCTTTTGCCGATGCCGGCATCCGCCCCACGGATGACACCGCAGCACGCTGGGGCACGGTCGTCGGCACCGGAATGATGGGCGTCACCTACGACGAACTGGCCGAAGTGCAGCGCGACGCGGCCCCCGATGGCGAACTGCGGCCGGATCTGCTGCTGGGCGCGCTCGGCTCGGCGTCCAACCCAATGACCTTCTGTCGCAGCCAGTCGACGGCCGGAATCGCGCTGCTGATGCGTGTCTTCGGGATGCGCGGCTACGCGAGCTCGGTGCACACCGCCTGCGCGTCCGGCGGACAGGCGGTCGGCACCGCCCTCAAGCTGATCCGGCGTGGCGTCGCCGATCGCGTGCTGGCCGGCGGCTTCGACTCGATGATCAACCCTGTCGGCCTTGCAGGCTTCTGTCTGTTGAACGCGGTCTCGCCCGACAACGACTCGCCCGAGCGCGCCAGCCGACCCTTCGACGCGTCGCGCAACGGCTTCGTGCTGGGCGAAGGCGCGGGATTCCTGGTGCTTGAGGAATGGGAGTCGGCACGCCGACGCGGCGCGCGCGTCTACGCGGAACTTGCCGGAGACGGCAATTCGCTGTCGAGCTATCGCATCACCGACTCGCATCCCTCCGGCGACGGACCGATCCAGGCGATGCGCCAGGCGATCGCCGATGCCGGCGCGGAAATCGCCGACGTCGACTACCTGAACGCGCACGGCACTTCGACGCCGATGAACGATCGCAGCGAATGCGCGGCGGTCAAAGCGGTGTTCGGCGCGGACTGGCGCAAGGTCGCGGTGAGCTCGACCAAGAGCGTGATGGGCCATCTGATCGCTGCGGCCGGCGCGGTCGAAGCCGCTGTCTGCGCGCTTGCGATCCACCATGGCGTGCTGCCGGTGAACGCCAATATGCGCGAACTCGACCCCGATTGCGACGTCGATGTCATACGCGATGCACCGCGCGAGCGCCGCGTCCGCATCGCGCTCTCGAATTCGCTCGGCTTCGGCGGCTCGAACAGCTGCCTCGCCTTCCGCCATCCGGCGGAGACCGAGGCACAGATCGGCGCGGCGCGTCGATAGTGCAGCCTATGGGCGCGCCCCGCATCGTCATCACCGGCACCGGAGCGATCTGCGGATCGGGCCGCACGCCTGAGGACATCCTCGCTGCGATTCGCGAGGGTCGTTCCGCGGTCGGACCGCTTTCGCAGTGGGACGCGAGCCGTTTCCCGGTCCGCATCGCCGCCGAAGTCACCGAATACAACGCCGGCGCGCTGACCGGCGACCGCAAGCTGCTTAAGTTCATCCGCAGGACCGATGTCTTCGGGCTGTATGCCGCGGACCGGGCGATCGAGGCGAGCGGCTGGGCCGACTGGCGCGCGGGCCTCGACGAGCAGGGCGCTGTGCGCTTCGCCGACACGACCGGCGTCTTCGTCGGGTCCGGCGGCGGCAACTTCAGCAACCAGTACGACTACCTGCCGCTGATCGCCGCTGCGAAGGGCGGGCTCGAAACCTTCGGCCAGGAGCTCTCGGCCAACGTGAATCCGATGTGGCTGCTGCGCTCGCTGCCGAACAACGTGCTCGGCCACGTCGGCATCCGACACGGACTCAAGGGATCGAATGCCTGCATCACGAACCACAGCATCAGCGGCCTGCTTGCGCTCGCGGAGGCGGCCGAAGCATTGCGCGCCGGTGAATGCGCGCGCGCCGTCGCCGCGGCGCACGACGCGCCGATCGAACCGCAGACGCTGCTGTACTACGACCAGATGGGGCTGCTGTCGCGCGAGGCGCTGCGCTCGTTCGACGCACGCCACGACGGCAGCGTGATGGGCGAAGGCGCGGCCGCGATCGTGCTGGAGACCGAGGCTGCTGCCGCCGAGCGCGGCGCCACGATCCTCGGCGAAGTGCTAGGGTCCGGCGGCGGCAGCGATGCGCTCGGCCTGCTTCCGGTGCGCGAGGACGGCGAGGGCCTGGTGCGTGCCATCGAAGGCGCGCTCGCGTCCTCGGGGCTGGCGCCGCGCGACGTCGGCATGATCGTCGCGCATGGCAATGGCACGGCGAACTCTGACGCGTCCGAAGCGCGGGCCCTGTCCCAGGTCTTTGGCAGCGACATGCCGCCGGTGACTGCCTTCAAATGGGCCTTCGGCCATCTGCTTGCCGCTTCGGCCCTGCTGGAGGCCGTGGTGGCGATCGGCGCGCTGCGCGCGCGCACGGTGCCGGGCATTCCCTCCCTCGACGCGCTCGATCCCGCCTGCGGCCCGCTGAATGCGTCGCGCGTCGCGCGCGAACCGCGCGGCAACATTGCCCTGGTGCTGTCGCGGGGCTTCGGCGGTACCAACGCCGCCTGCCTGCTGCGCGCTCCGTGAAGACGCTGCCGGCGGTCGCCGACGGCACCACGCGCTGCGGCGTCGACACCGTTGACGTCGCCCGCATCGAACGCCTGCTCGCTGAAACGCCGGCCGCCGACCTGCGCAAGATCTTTTCCGAGCAGGAACTTAGTGACGCCGGCACCGGTCCGGGGCGTGCGGCGGCGCTCGCCGCGCGCTTCGCCGCAAAGGAGGCATGCGCCAAGCTGTTTCCGCGCGAACTCGCGCTCGGCGCGATCGGGCCCACGGATTTCGCGGTCACCCGCGACGCGTACGGAGCGCCGGCCGTCGAACTCAGCGAAGCCGGCGAGATCGCGCTCGGGCGCAACCGTCTGCGAGCAATCACGCTGTCGCTGACCCACGACCGCACGCAGGCGTCCGCGGTCGCGCTGGCACAGGCGCAGCGCGCGACCCCCTCGAAAGCGGCGCAGTGGTTCTACCGCCTGGTGCCATTCAGGCGTCAGGTGGTGCTCGAGAACCTCCGTCGCGTCTATGGCGAGGTGGTCGACGAGCACGAAATCGAGCGCCTGGCGCAGGCGCACTACGGCCATCTGGGCCACCTGCTGTGGGAATTCATCCGCTTCCCGTGGCTGTCGCGCACCCGCAAGCTCGCGATGGCGCGGGTCGAGAATCTCGACGCGCTGCTCGCTGCTCATGCACTGGGAAAGGGCGTGCTGATCCTGACGGGGCACTTCGGCAACTTCGAGGTGGCGACGACCGCAGGGCTGGCGCAGTATCCGCAGGCCCACGGGCGCTTCCATTTCGTGCGCCGGCCGATCCGCCCGGCGTGGCTCGACGCCTGGGTCACGCGACGATTCCGGCACGCCGGCTTCGGTGTCCTGCCCAAACGCGGCGGCCTCGAGGCGATCCTCGACCGGCTGGCCGCGGGAGACCTCATCGTCTTCCCGTTCGATCAGCATGCCAGCCGCAGGGACGGGGTGATGGCGGAGTTCTTCGGCCATCCTGCCGGGACTTTCCGCAGTCTGGCGGTGATCGCGATGACCACTGGGGCCCCCGTCGTTCCGGCCGCGAGCTGGCGCGAGCCGGATGGCCGCCACGTGCTGCGGTTCGAGGAACAAATCCTGCTTGTGGACAACCCGGATACCAACGAGGCGATAAGACTGAACACGCGGGCCTACAACCGGGCGCTCGAGCGGCTGATCATTCGCCGGCCTGAGCAATGGTGGTGGGTGCATCGACGCTGGAAGCCCTGGCCGACGTCCGGGAAGCGCTGACGTCATGTGCATGACGCACGTCGCTCGGTAGAATCTTCTTCCCGCTTGTGCCGGCCATCGCTGCGCCGTCCGATGTGGAGCAGAGTCGTGAACCAGAACAAGAACCCGGGCACGCTGTCGCGCATTCTCGGCGGGGCCATCGCCGCGACCGTCGCGGTCCTGCTGGCGCCGGCGCCGACTGCCTACGCGCACGAGACCGACCAGTACACGCTGCCGGTCGGCCGTGATTTTGCTGACCTCGGGCCATATCTTTCGAGGATCGTCCACGGCGTCCTGACCGATGCGGTGGCGGAGGCCAACGCCGCAATCAGCCTGGCGATCGACTCGGAACAGAGCAGTGAGCGCCTCGCCGAGTTGCATAGCCCCGAATACATGGCCGGAATTGTCTGGGCGCGCTTCTTCCTCGCGGTCCCAACCAACGAGTTGCTGGATACCAAGCTGCTCACGCAGGACGTGACGGATCAGTACCCGGGCCTAGTCACGATGTACCGACCGATCGTCTCAATCTATGACGATCCCCTGCTCGTCATCGACCTGAGCAAGTTCGTACGAACGTTCTTCCGCGCCGGCACGGTCGATGTCGGCGGGACCCTGTTCGGCACCGACAAGCTGATCCACTTCATCAACGTCGGCAGGATCTATCACGTCGAGTTCGAATCGCGGATGCGGCGCGGACAGGCCGTCGACGAGGCCATGCAGGGCGCGATCCGCACCACGGCAAAGAACCCGCTGACCTCCGAGGACGGCATGCTGGGGATGTTCACCACCGGCATCCACTCGAACGGTGACCTTGCCGCCGACTACGCGGGCCTGCTGTTCTACCGCAACCTGACCGCGCCGGTGCGCGTCGGCAAGCGCGAACTGCCGCCGATGCTCGTGCGCGATGGCGCTTACTGGCGCGTGCAGGCACGCGCGGATTCCGACTTCTTTACGGCGTTCATCACGCCGCACTGGAACGAGGTGCTCAATCCGAACCGCTACGCCCGCTATTTCAGCGCGCGGCTCGGGACCGTTGTCGCCGACCGCTGTACCGATGCGCTCGACCATTACAGGGACGAGCATGACCAGCTGCGCACCGCAGCCCAGTTCGAGGCGATCGCGCGCGAACTGAGTACGTATTACGGCGATGACTACGGGTATGCGACCAACTCCAAGCCGGTCAGCCTCGCCACAGTCTGTTTTGCCCGCAGCGATCCAGCCGCCACCGGCGATCCTGCCCCGGCAGGCGCACCCGACGCGCTCGGTCGTTCGCCGCTCTGGTGGGCCGCGCGACACGGTGACGTCGGCGCGATCCGGTCCGCGAGCAGTTCGGATGTTAATGCGCAGGACGCCGACGGTGAGACCCCGCTGCATGCGGCTGTCCGTTCAGGCGACCCCGCCGCTGTGGCGGCGCTGCTGGCACTGGCGGCAAAGCCCGATGTCACGGCGCTTTACGGGACGACGCCGCTGATGCTGTCTGCGCTGACCGGGCAGCTGGAGGTCGCGGCGGCACTGCTGCGGGGCGGCGCAGACCCGAACCGGCGCGACCTGTTCGGCCAGGCGCCGCTGCTCGCCGCCACGGCACGCGGCAACGCGGCCGTCGTGCTGGTGCTGCTGGAACATCACGCCGATCTGCAGGCGGCGGATGACGTCGGCAACACGGCGCTGCATCTCGCCGCCCGTCGCGGCGACGCGATCGCCGTATCCGCGCTGCTCGCTCATGGCGCTGACCGCAACGCGCGAAACGCGAGGGCTGCAACGGCGCGCGAGGAGGCCGAACGCGCCGGCCACGCTGCACTCGCCGACCGCCTGGCGCGCGGGGAGCCCAGCGGACGGCTCGCGATGTCGGCCGGCGGTGAGCGCGTGACGGCGCCGGACGCCACCGGCGATGCTGACGACGTCCCCACGGGCGAGCCAGTCCCGCGTTAGGCAGAGTCTGGCATGCGTTCAGCCCGCGACCTGTGCCGGCGCGCCCCCGCGCCTCTCCTGACGGCGCTCATCTGCGCCGTCGCTTTCTCGGGATGCGCGTTGCACTCTCCCGCGCAGCCAGGCGCGCAGGCGCCGCTGCCCGCGGCGTCGGAAACGGCCGGACGAGGACTCGTCGCTGACTGGGAACAGCGCCTCGGGCAGTACATCGACCGCCAGGGCGGCGATCCTGCCGCGCTCGCCCAGTTGCCCGCGCTGCGGTCGACCGCCGTGCAGCGGCCCGGCCAGATCGTGTTTGCGGCGGTTGACATCGGATCGTCGACACCGGAGCGCGATGGCTACGACGTCTTCGGCCTGCTGCTCGGTCGAGTCAACGGTGCTGTCGGCCCCTGGTATGTTTTTGTGGTTGGCGCACTTGAGCGCCGCGACTATCGGCCGGTCTCGATCGCCGACGTTCGCGTCGTCGCGATGTCGATGAAGGACGGCACGGCGATCTGGGAAACGGGATTCGGCGATGCGGCCGCGCTGGCGCAGTACCGGAAGGCTTCCGATCCGGCGACGGCGTTGCGCTTCCCCGCCGACCGGGATCGTTTCCACCTGGTCGATTGCCCATCGGGAGTCTGCGTCGAGGAATCGCACTCCAGCGCGCGCTGGGCGCTGTATTTCAGTCCGGCCGTCGCAGCGAGCGTCAAGGCGACCGGGCAATAGCCTGACCTCGCGAAGGCGGTTGACGCGCGTCAGCCCGCCGAGCCGGCGCACTTGGACAATGAGCAGCGCGCCTGTGCACTTGGGCGCGCACCTTCCGCACCCGCCGTCATGAGTCGTCGATGAGCCCGCTGGGCATCACGCTGCTGCTTGCTGCGGGCTTTGCCGCATTCGCGGTGCTGGCGTGGCGCAAGCTCGCGATTGTGGTTGCGCTCGCGCCCGATAAACGCTTCGACGCACCGCTCGCGCGGCTCAAACGGCTCGTCACGCTGGGTTTCGGTCAGGCGCGGCTTCTTTCAGGCGACCGGCGTCCGGGCCTGATGCACGCCGTGATCTTCTTCGGATTCCTGACGCTGCTGCTGCGCAAGCTGCACCTGATCGTGATCGGTTACGCGCCGCTCGCCACGATTCCAGGTGCGGTCGGGGGTCTTTACACCTCGTTCAAGGACTTCGTCGAAGTCGCCGTGCTGGTGGCGGTCGCGTACGGCTTCTGGCGTCGCTTCGTACGGCGGCCGGCCAGGCTGGAGCCGAATCGCGAGGCCGTCGTGATCCTGACACTGATCGCGCTGATCATGGTGACCGACTTCGGCTTCGACGCGTTCCGCTTTGCCCGCCTTGCGCCGACGGTTCCCGCGATTGCTCACGAGGCGGCGTGGGCGTGGATCGGCCGACCGCTCTCGGCGTCGCTCGCGGGCATGTCGCCGCAAGAGCTCGATGCCGGCATGCACGCCTTCTACTGGGTGCAGATGGCCACGGTGTTCAGTTTCCTCGCGATCCTGCCGGTCGGCGAGCACTTTCACATCGTCACATCGTTGCCGACCGTGTATTTCGGACGTGATGCGCCGCTGAACCGCGTGCCATCGGTCGATCTCGCGCCGCTCGCCGAAGACGACGCTGACCCCGACAAGTTGAAGATCGGCGCACGGACCGCGCTCGATCTGACGTGGAAGGAAGGGCTGGATGCGTTTACCTGCACCGAGTGTGGTCGCTGCAAAGACGCCTGCCCCACGTTTCTGACCGGTAAACCGCTTGCACTGAAATGGGTCAACGACTCGGTCAAGCACCATCTGCTCGAACATGCCGACCCGATCCGTGCGCACGATGCTCCTAGGCTGCCCGCCCTCGTCGGCGGCACAATCGGCGAGGAAACCCTGTGGGCGTGCACGACATGCGGCTACTGCGAAGTCGCATGTCCGATCGGGCTCGAGCATCTGCCGAAGTTCTACCGCCTGCGCCAGCGGCAGGTGATGATGGAAGGCGTGTTCCCGCATGAACTCGACCGCGTGTTCGCGGCCTACGAGTCGCAGGGCAATCCGTGGGGGCTGGACTCGGCCACGCGCGGCGACTGGGCGAAGGATCTCGGCCTGCCGGTCGTCAGCACTGCCGAAGAGGTCGCCGCACTCGACTATCTCTTCTATGTCGGCTCGGCCTCTTCATTCGATCCGCGTGGCCAGAAGATCGCCAAGGCGTTTATCCGCGTCGCGCAGGCCGCCGGCGTGCGGCTAGGCATCCTCGGGCCGCTCGAGGGCTCAACCGGCGAGTGCGTGCGCCGGCTCGGCAACGAGATGGTGTTCCAGCAGCTGGCGACGGCGCTGGTCGAGACCCTGAACGGTCTCGGCGCGCAGCGCATCGTCACCTGCGATCCGCATGCGTTCAACGCGCTAAAGAACGAGCTTCCGGAGTTCGGCGGGCATTACGAGGTGCTGCACCACTCCCAGGCAATCGATGCATGGATCGCCAAGGGCCGGCTCAAGGTTGCACCGGCACACCAGCGCGTGATCTATCACGAGCCGTGTTACCTCGGCCGCCACAATCGTGAATACGAGGCGCCGCGCCGTGTGCTGCAGGCGATCTCGAGGGATGCGCCGCTGGAATTCGAACTCGCGCGCGACAAGGCGATGTGCTGCGGCGCCGGCGGCGGCCGCATGTGGCTCGAGGAAACGATCGGCAAGCGCATCAACGTGCTGCGCGCCGAGCAAGCGCTTGCAGAGCAGCCCAAGGCGGTGGCAACCGCGTGCCCGTACTGCGCGGTGATGGTCGGCGACGGGCTCGCGCAGCTCGACGATCGCGTGCCTGCGCGCGACCTGGCCGAACTGGTCGCCGAGGCGCTGGTGTAGGCAGCGCGCGTTTGAGCGCGCCACCAGGATCAACCCCTTCAGCCGAGCTTGGCGAGCACCTTGCCGACTTCGTCCGCCGAGAACGCCCGCATTGTCTGAGTACGCACGTTTCCAAGCGCCGCCACGCTCATGCTGAACGCGGTCACGGAAGCGTCGTCGGGCGCATCGAGGATCACGACCACGTCGACTGCGCCCATCGTCCAGTAGAAGTCCTTCGCCGTGACCCCGAACTTCTTCGCCATCTCACGCACCGCATCGGCGCGCTTGGTCGTGTCCCTGATAGTGCGGGCACCCTGGTCCGTGAACGTCGACAGCACGATGTAGGTCGCCATGCCTGGCCTCCGAGTATTGAAAGAGGCCCCGACGTGGATGGGTCGATGGCGATCCGAGGCCTCGGCGGTCGTCACCCGCGACAGGGCGGCACCGCACCCCATCGAAGACCTGACAAGATACTCCGTCGCCGCAGCGCGGGGCGGCGAGGAACGTCATGTCCTCCTGTTTCGGCCCCCGGGGCAGCCATAGGCAGCCCCGGGGACCGTTTCAGCATTGCTGCTGAGTGCAGACAACTACTGCGAGCATGCCTTCATCGGCGCAAGACCGCCTTCTGTCTTGTCCGCCTGCGCTTGCGCTGGTTACTCTACGCTACACTGGCGTGTAACGTTGGTTACAGAAATTGTGGACAAAAACACGAATGACTGACTGGGTAGCGGTTGCGCCAGTCGTGCTCGCCTCGTTCATGGCGTCGCTCGTCGAGTTCGTGGAGGCACTCACCATCGTACTGGCGGTGGGTGTCACGCGAGGCTGGCGCGCGGCGCTCACTGGCACCGGACTGGCCATGCTTCTGCTGATTGCGATCGTGGTCGTCGTCGGGCCAGCGCTGGCCGCGATTTCGATCCACGTCTTCCAGCTTGTTGTGGGGACGCTCCTGCTCCTCTTCGGGCTGCGCTGGCTGAACAAGGCCATTCTGCGGGCCGCCGGGTGCATTGCATTGCACGACGAGACCAGGACCTACGAAGGAGAAGTTTCGATCCTGCGTCGCGCGCTGGGGCGCCCCTGGTTTGGGATCGATACGCTCGGGCTCGTCGCCGCATTCAAGGCGGTGACCCTGGAGGGCCTGGAAGTCGTCGTCATCGTCATTGCGATCGCTGCTGGCGGGGGAGAGCAACTGATCGGACCCGCGATCGTCGGCGCCGTGGCGGCCTTCCTGCTCGTGGCTCTCTTGGGCGCTTGGCTACACCGGCCACTCGCCCGCGTTCCCGAAAACCTGCTCAAGTTTGGCGTTGGTGTTCTGCTCACCGCCTTCGGGACCTTCTGGGCCGGCGAAGGCGTCGGAATCGAATGGCCGGGAGCGGACTGGATGCTGCTCGCTTTGGCTGCGGCCTATCTGTGCATTGGACTGCTGCTTGTCGCTGCCAGCCGGATACAGCCACGCGCGCCGCGAAGTGCTCCCGCGATGAAAGCCAGTTCGCATAGCACGCTCCGCCTGCTGCTCTCGGAGGCCGTGGGCCTGTTCGTGGACGACAGCGTCTTGGCGGGAGGGGCGCTTGCGACGGTTGTCTTCGCTTATGTCCTGGCCGGAATGGAATGGTTGTCGCCGGCGCTCCTTGGGTTCCATCTGGCGGTAGCAGTGGCGGTTGTGCTGATAGCGGCAACGCTGCGGCGTGCGCGTAACCTTTGATCGAGGGACGAGCAGCGCGCCGCGGCCGCCAACCCAATTACTCATGCCCGACGATTCGTCCGAAACTCGCTGGCTCCTGCTTGCGTACAAGGTAGCCAACGAGCCTTCGAAGCTCCGTGTCGGCCTGTGGCGACGGCTGCGCGGCATGGGCGCCGTCTACATTCAGGGCGGCGTTTGCGTCCTGCGCAACACTTCAGAATACCAGCGGCAATTGCGGGCCCTGCAGGGCGAGGTCCTGCGGGCTGGCGGCGAGGCCGTCCTGTTCGAGGTCTTGCCACTCGATCCCAAGCAGCAGGCGCTGGTCGTCGATCGATTCAAGCGCGATCGAGATGACGACTACGAGGAATTCCTCGACAAATGCTCCGATTTCAAGCGTGAAGTTCAGAAGGAGGTCAAGGCCAGCCACTACTCCTTCGCCGAATTGCAGGAAAACGAGGAAGACCTGAAGAAGCTTCGCAACTGGCTGGCGAAGATCGAGGCCCTGGATCACTTCGGCGCGTCTGCGCGCGCCCTTGCAGAGCGAGAGCTCTCAGCCTGCGAGCAGGTTCTGGACGCGTATGCCAACACCGTATTCGACCGCGAGCATGGCATTCGGGAAGCCACTGCTGGCGCGGAAAGGCAGCGGGTTGCCGGCCGGCCCGTCAAACGCGCCGAGAAGGGCCGGCGGCGACCGAGGAAGCGGTAGGTCGACCACGATCGGCGTCACCACACTAGCGATCGACGGAGCGCGAAGCGGAAGCACCCACTTGAGGCAGCATTTGCGAGGAAGATCCCAATGGAAGGCTCGTATCTCCGCTTCTACGTCACCGAGGGTCATCGGCTGCACGGCATGCTTCTGTGGGAATGGCTGCTGCGAACCGCCAACACGATGGGGATCCGCGGCGGGTCCGCCTTCCATGCAATGGCTGGTTTCGGCCGCCATCACGTAATGCACGAAGACCGGTTCTTCGAGCTCAGCGGCAGCCTGATCGTCGAGGTGGAGTTCATCGTCACTCCGGACGAGAAGGTTAGGCTGCTCGACCTTATCGCCGCGGAGAAGATCCGTCTCTTCTACACGGACATCCCCGCACGCTTCGGGGTCCTCAATCCTGACCGGGACGATCCGTCGACTGCCGCGGAGACATCGTGACCGAAATCTGGACCCAGGCAGCGCTGTGGCTGGGCCTGGCGCTGGTCGCTACCTTGCTCTCGATCTGGCTGCGCGTCGCAACGGCCCTGTCGGAAATCGTGGTCGGCACGATCGCGCAACTCGTCATCGGGGCGCTGATTGGCAGCGCGCTGCTGGCTGGCGACGCGACCTGGATCAGGTTTCTCTCGGGGGCGGGCGCAATTCTGCTGACGTTCCTCGCCGGTGCGGAACTCGACCCGACGGTCCTGCGCAGACAGTGGAGATCCACTTTCGCTATCGGACTGGTGAGCTTTGGCGCACCGTTCTTCGGGTGCGCGGCACTGGCCCGATGGGTGCTCGGCTGGTCACCCGATGCGAGCTGGCTCGCAGGCATCGCAATGTCGACGACCTCTGTCGCCGTGGTCTATGCGGTGATGCTCGAGTTCGGCCTCAACGCGACGGACTACGGAAAGGGCGTGCTCGCCGCCTGCTTCGTCACTGACCTAGCAACAGTCGTCGCCCTCGGTCTCATTTTCGCGCCATTCACATACAGGACAGCAGTATTCGCGGGCGCCGGCACCGTCGCCTTCTTTCTCCTGCCCTGGCTGACACCGCGCTTCTTCCGGCGCTTTGGAGCGCGTCCGTCCGAACTGGAGGCCAAGTTCCTGATGACATGCCTCTTCGCCTTCGCTGCGCTGGCGACCTGGGCCGACAGCGAGGCCGTTCTGCCGGCCTACCTCCTCGGCATGGTGTTGGCGGGTACGGTCGGCAAGGATCACGCGCTCATTCGCCGGATGCGCACGCTGACGTTTGGCCTGCTCACCCCCTTTTACTTCATCCGCGCCGGCTCCCTGGTGTCACTGCCCGCGCTGGCCGCCGCCCCGCTCGCATTCGTCGTCCTGCTGGTGGGCAAGATGGCGACGAAGGTCGCCGGCGTCTATCCCGTGGCACTCGCATCGGGGTCGCCGCGACCCGAGGGCATGTACACGACACTCCTGATGTCGACCGGCCTGACGTTCGGCACTATCTCGGCGCTCTTCGGTCTGTCCCACCGGATTGTCGACCAGGCCCAGTATTCCGCACTGGTCGCCGCGGTAATCGGCAGCGCCGTCGTGCCGACACTGATCGCCAATGCGTTCTTCCTGCCGAGGCACTTGCTGCGCTCGAGCTCGGAGCCGGTTGAATCGGCACAGGAGACCGTCACCTCGAACCTTCGGAGACATTCATGATCAAGCGCGTTCTGGTGGGCTACGACGGCTCGAAGGCGGCCGAGCACGCAGTCGAGTTCGCCATGGACCTGGCTGGGCGCTACGGAGCTGAATTGCACGTGCTGTCAGTCTCCCGCCCTCCTGACTTCGGTACGGAGGTGGAAACGGAAGACCTGATCGAGCGGGGTCGCCGTCACTGCTCCCAGCTGCTGCGCGCACTGCAGCCCAAACTCAGCCGATCCGAGGTTGCAGCCAGGACCAGCGTCGCCGTGGGGCACCCCTCGGAGCAGTTGCTGCTCTACGCCGAGCACAACGGCATTGACCACATCGTCGTGGGACACCGCGGCCGCAGCGGCCTGGCACGCTGGCTGATCGGCTCTGTGGCCAGACAGGTCATCGCCTATGCAACTTGCGCAGTGACAGTCGTTCGAGACTAGGACCTTGGCGGGTTGGTGCAGGAACGGCGCAGGCGTTCAGCCTCGCGGCCGCGCCAGGATCTCGACCGGCTGGATGCGACCCTCGGCCAGGGCGCGGGCAACGTTGGCAATGGCAGCCGGCGCGAGTTCGCGGTGGACCAGCATGACCGCACGGTGGGGCGGCTTCGCGCCGGCCTCGACCAGTGCACGCGAACGCGCTCCGAAATCGAGCGCCTCGCGGCGCGTGCTGCGTAGACTCAGGACTTCGAAGCCCGCATCGTCGAGGCCGCGCCGCGTCTCGTCGACCGTGGCGAGGAAACTAGTTTCTGCGCTCGCCGCCCACGGCGTCGGATAGGCAATCGCTCCATGGGCTTCTTGCGCGATCTCGCCGAGCACCAGCCAGCCGCCCGGCTTCAGCACGCGGCGTATCTCGCGGTAAAAGGCACTCTTGTCGGCGATGTTCATCGAGACGTTCATCGAAACCGCACCGTCGAACGCGGCGTCGGCGTACGGCATTGCCAGTGCATTGCCGACGTCGAAGGCCACCCGCTCCTGCAACCGCAGACGGCGTGTCAGCTGGCGCGCGACCTCGCAGAACTCCGGTGTCAGATCGATGCCCGTAACGCGACAGCCGAAGCGACTCGCGAAATAGCGCGCCGGACCGCCGATACCGCTGCCGACATCGAGCAGATGGTCTGCCGGTCCGAGTGACATCAGGCGCGCAGCATCCTGGGTGGCTTCGATGCCACGGCTGTGGAACTGATCGTAGGGCGCGAGCGCGTCGATCGTTGCCTGTTCGGGATCGATGCCGTCGAACCGCAGCTCCGCATCCAGGCGCGCGAGCAGGTCGCCGCGACTGTAGTGCCCGGTAACGTCCTGCGTGGCCGCCATTGTCTTAGGCCCGCCGTTCCGGCACGACCTGGAGTGCGACGAGGAAGCGCGCCACCATGTTGTAGGTGGCCGTGGCGGCAACGAGCTCGACCAGCTCCGTCGGACCGAGATGCCGCTTGAGGGCGTCGAAGACCGGATCCGGGATCGCGACGTCGCGCGTGCTCGCAATGGCAAAGCGGATCACGGCGCGTTGCAGTTCGTCGTAGAGCGCGCTGTCGGCCGCGACGTCGGGGTCGTCGAGAACAGCGAGTTGGCCGCCGCTGGCGCCTGCGCGCGCGAGCTCCGGCGCATGATGGTGGTACTCGTAGTGGGCGCCGGTCAGCCGCGCGACGACGCAGATCGCGAGCTCGCGCAGGAAGGGTGATAGCGACAATTCGGTGCGCACCGCGCGCAGATATCCGTTCCACCCGCGCGCCAGCGGCTCGGACCACAGCAGCATGCGGTCGAGGTTCAGCAGCGTCCCGCCGCGCCGCGCCTCGATCGCGGCGACCAGCTCACGGTTGCGCGGGGCGAGGCCATCGGTCCACGGCGGCACCCGCATCATGCGCCCTTGAACAGCCGCTTCAGGAAGGCCCAGAGCGTCGCGAAGAATCCGGGCGGGCGCACCGCCGGCACCGTCACTCCGGCAGGCGGCGGATATCGACTGGCCAGGTCCGCCGCGAACGCGTTGAAGAAGCGGTCGGCCATTGTCGCGCTGGCGGCATCGACCAGCCGCGAGCCGACCTGCGCCAGCTTGCCACCGATCGAGGCGTTGACGGCATAGTTCATCCGGCTCGAATTGGCATCGACCGACTCGAGCTTCACGCGGGCCTCGCCGCGCGAGAACCCCGCAGTCCCGCCCTGCAGGTCGAAGCGGATCGTGTAGGACTCCGGCGCCTGCACGTCGGCGAGTTCGAGTTTGCCCTTGAAGCGCGCCTTCACCGGGCCAATGGCGGCGTTGACCACGACGTCGTAGGCGTTATCGCCAGCGGGCACGAAGCTTTCGCAGCCCGGCACTGCCGCCTTCAGCGCGTCGACGTCGTTCAGTGCTTTCCACGCCAGCTCGCGCGCGACCGGCAGCACCTGCTCACCCTTCAGTTCCACCGTGTCCTCTCCTGCAGTGTGCTCATCCTGGGCGGAGGCAATGCAAGCTGCGTCGCCAGCGCCTCCAGCGAATCGAGATTGTGCACCGGCAGGAAGGCGTCGACATGCGGCAGCAGCGCGCGGACACCCCCTGCGCGGGGTTCGAAGCCTTCATAGCGCAGCAGTGGATTGAGCCACACCAGCCGGCGGCACGATTTGGAAAGACGTTCGGCTTCTGCGTGCAGCGGCTCGGTGGGTCCGTGCTCCAGGCCGTCGGTCACGAGCAGCACCGTCGGGTTGCCGTACAGCACGCGCCGCGCCCAGCGGTAGTTGAACTCGTGCAGCGCTTGCGTGATGCGCGTGCCGCCCGACCAGTCGTCGACCGACTGCACCACAGCGCGAACCGCGACATCGGGATCGCGCGCAGCGAGCTGGCGCGTGATATGCGTGAGCCGCGTTCCGAACAGAAACGAGTGCACGCGATGATTTGCCGCCTCGCGTCCCGACGTGATTGCGTGCAGGAAATGCAGGAACATGCGCGAGTAGCGGCTCATCGACCCCGAGATGTCGACCAGCGCCACCAGCGGCTCCGGCCGTTCGCGCCTGCGGCGGTACGTCAGTCCGGTGATCTCACCGCCGTGCCGCGCGGAATTGCGCAGCATGTCGCGCAGATCGACGCGGCGCCCGCGCTGCGCAGGCACTTCGCGACGCGTCGGTTGCCGCGCGAAGAACAGGTCGATGCGTTCGAGCAGGCGGCGCGCCGCGGCCCACTCGGCCGTGCTCATCGTGTCGAAGTCCGCCTTGCGCAGCTGTTCGCGGTCGGTCCACGAGAGCGCCGCATCGATTTCGATGCGCTGCGAATCGGCGGGTTCCGGCGGCCGCACTGTGCTCCGGAACATCGCATCGGCCAGTCGCCGGTTCTCGGGCGGCAGCGCCGTCTGCGCCTTCTGTCGCATCTGCGGCATCAGCAGCTGCATGATCTTGCCAAGCAGGTCCGGGTCTTTCCAGAAGATATGGAACGCCTGGTCGAACAGCGTCCGATGCTCGCCGCGGCTGACGAAGCACGACGAGAGCACGGCGTAGAAGTCAGCGCGCGAACCGACTCCACCGGCACGCAGCGCTTCATAGGCGAGCAGGATGCGGTCGGTGCCGACGGGCAGCCCGGCGTCGCGCAGTACGCGCGCAAAGTGCATCACGTTCTCGGCGAGACGGCCGGGAAGCGGCTCATGCGATGCCGACGACGGACCTTGCACGCTCATGCCCTCGCTGAGTGACCGCTGAGCATGCGCTAGCGACCGTGAGCGGCCGCGCGCGCTTCGTTGCGGATGCGCTCGACCAGGCGGGCGGCCTCGGTCCCCTGCATCCGCGCGATGTCGTCCTGGTATTTGAGCAGCACGCCGAGCGTGTTGTTGACGGTTTCCGGTTCGAGCACGATGGCGTCGAGCGCCAGCAGCGCCCGCGTCCACTCGATCGTCTCGGCCACGCCCGGCAGCTTGTAAAGCTCGATGCCACGCAGCGTCTGCACGAACGCGACGACCTGCTGCGACAGCGCCGCACTCGCATCCGGCACCTTGCGGCGGATGATCTCGAGCTCACGCGCGGCCGTCGGATAGCCGACCCAGTGATACAGGCAGCGCCGCTTCACGGCGTCGTGGATTTCGCGCGTGCGGTTGGAGGTGATGACAACGATCGGCGGAATGGCCGCGCGCACCGTCCGCCATTCCGGGATTGTGATCTGGAAGTCCGACAGCACCTCGAGCAGGTAGGCCTCGAACGGCTCGTCAGTGCGATCGAGTTCGTCGATCAGCAACACCGGCGGATGCGGTTGCGGCAGCAGCGCCCGCAGCAGCGCGCGCTCGATCAGGAAACGCTCGTCGTAGAGTTCGCCCGCCAGCGACTCGCGCGAGACGCCGGACGCCTCCGCCATGCGGATCTCGATCAGCTGGCGGGCCACATTCCACTCGTACGCCGCCGCGTTGATGTCGAGACCCTCGTAGCACTGCAGCCGGATCAGCTCGGCGTCGAGCGCGGACGCGAGCACCTTCGCGATCTCGGTTTTGCCGGTGCCGGGCTCGCCCTCGACGAACAGCGGCCTCTGAAGTTTCAGCGCGAGGAAGATGGCGGTCGCCAGCTGGCGGTCGGCGATATAGTCGCGCGCGGCGAGCAGATCGACCGTCGCGTCGATCGATTGCGGTAGGTTCATGTCGCCACCTTAGCCGATGGTCGCGCCGGTCGCCAGCAACGACACCGGCGGGGAGCTTGCGCCCCAGGGCACCGCCGACCGACGCGGTGCAGCGCGGTAGGGTCGCTTCGAGTGCGCGGGCGGGTTTCCATCGCCTTCGGAAGCACCGGCGGCCTCAGGGTTGGCCACATCCAAATTTCCTCCCCAGTCTGCCGGTGAACCGCTAGGATTGTTGCGCACCGCCTCCATCCGCTGCAGGCAGCCGCGGAGGATGGCATCGAACCAGGAGGAGACCATGCACGAAAGCGAACTGCGCGAGCTGATCGAGGACGTCCGGGCCGGGTCGCTGCAACGACGCAGCTTCATCCAGCAGATGGTTGCACTGGGCCTGTCTGCGCCGATGGCCTCGATGCTGCTGATGCATGCGGGGGTGGCAAGCGCCCAGACCACCGCCCCGCCTTACAAGCCCACCAAGCGCGGCGGCGGCGGTGTCCTGAAGGTGCTGTGGTGGCAGGGCGCAACCTTGCTGCAACCGCACTTTGCCAATGGCACCAAGGATCAGGAGGGGTCGCGGATCTTCTATGAATCGCTGGCGGTGTGGGACGGCGATGGCAACCTGGTGCCTATTCTGGCTGCCGAGATCCCGACTCGGGAAAACGGCGGCCTGTCGGCCGACGGCCGCAGCGTGACCTGGAAGCTGAAGAAAGGCGTGACCTGGCACGACGGCCAGCCCTTCACTGCGGACGACTGCGTCTTCACCTGGGAATATGCAAAGGATCCGGCCACCGCGGCGGTCACGACCGGTGTGTACAAGGACGTGACGGTCACCAAGGTCGATGCGAACACGGTCCGCGTGACCTTCCCGAAGCCGACGCCGAACTGGGCCACCGCCTTCGTTGCCGCCGAAGGCATGATCATCCCGAAGCACGTGTTCGGCCCGTACATCGGGGCCAAGTCGCGCGAGGCGCCTGCCAACCTGAAGCCGGTCGGCACCGGGCCGTACAAGTTCGTCGATTTCAAGCCGGGCGACATGGTGCGCGGCGAGATCAACACGAACTACCACATGCCCAACCGGCCGTTCTTCGACGCGATCGAGATGAAGGGCGGCGGCGATGCGACCTCGGCGGCGCGCGCGGTGCTGCAGACCGGTGAATTCGACTACGCGTGGAACCTTCAGGTCGAGGACGAGGTGCTGAAGCGCCTCGAGGCGGGCGGCAAGGGCCGCGCGCTGATCGTCCCCGGCGGTGACATCGAGTTCATCCAGCTCAACATCAAGGATCCGTGGAACGAGGTCGATGGCGAGCGCGCCAGCCCCAAGTCGAAGCACTGGGCCTTTTCCGACCCGGCGGTGCGCGAGGCGATGTCGCTGCTGGCAGACCGCAAGGGCATCCAGGACTTCATCTACGGCCGCACGGGATTTGCCACCAGCAACTTCCTGAACAATCCGGAGCGCTTCCGCTCGCCGAATACCAAGTTCGAATTCAACATCGACAAGGCCAACCAGCTCCTCGATGCTGGCGGCTGGAAGAGGGGCGCAGACGGCGTCCGCGAGAAGGACGGCAAGAAGCTTAAATTCGTCTTCCAGACCTCGGTCAACTCCCTGAGGCAGAAGGAGCAGGCGGTCGTCAAGCAGGCGTGCCAGAAGGCAGGCATTGACCTCGAACTGAAGTCGGTCACCGCGAGTGTCTTCTTCTCGTCCGACGTGGCCAATCCGGATACCTACGGCAAGTTCTGGTGCGACATGCAGATGTACACGACGACCATGACGCAGCCCGATCCCGAGCGCTTCATGGACCAGTACAAGTCGAGCGAGGTTTCGTCGAAGGCCAACAAGTGGCAGGGCCGCAACATCACCCGCTGGGTCAGCGACGACTACGACAGGACCTATGCAGCCGCAGAGAGCGAGCTCGATCCGGTCAAGCGCGCGGCGCTGTTCATCCGGATGAACGACCTGCCGGTCAAGGACAACGTGATCATCCCGCTGATCAGCCGGCCGCGTGTGCGCGGCTCCAGCCTGAAGCTGGTTGCGCCGATGACGGGCTGGGACCTCGACTTCTCGCAGCTGCACAACTGGTACCGCGACGGAGAACCCGGCTGATCGCCACACCGCAACGGAGGGGAGCGACGGGTACGCAAACATGACCGACGAGCGCGAACTGCGGCGCTGGATAGACAGCGTGCGGAGCGGCGCGCTTGGGCGTCGCGACTTCATCGCACGACTGGCGGCGCTCGGCGTCGCCGCGCCCTTTGCCAGCCTGATGCTGGCCGACGCCGGAATCGCGCAGACCGCGGTCGCGTACAAGCCGACGCGTCGCGGCGGGGGTGGGACCCTGAGGCTGCTGTTCTGGCAGGGTCCGACGCTGCTGAATCCGCATTTCGCGAACAGCATCAAGGACGCGGCTGGATCGTGGCCGTTTTATGAGTCGCTGGCTCGGTTCGATGCCGATGGTCAACTCGTTCCGATCCTCGCCGCCGAGATCCCGAGCAGCGACAACGGCACCATCGCTGCGGATGGTCGCTCGACCACGTGGAAACTGAAGCGCGGCGTGACCTGGCACGATGGCAGGCCGTTCACCGCCGACGACGTCATATTCAACTGGCGCTTTGCGACTGACACGGCTACTGCGGCATTCACCGGTGGCGTGTACGAAAACGTCAAGGCGATCGAGAAGATCGACTCGCACTCGGTGCGCTTCGTCTTCGACAAGCCATCGCCGGTCTGGACGCGCAGCGCGAACCAGCAGTTGATCCCCCAGCACCTGTTCGCGCCTTACCTCGGGGCGAAATCGCGCGAGGCGCCGCAGAACCTGAAACCGATCGGCACCGGGCCGTATCGATTCGTCGACTTCAAACCGGGCGACATCGTCAAGGGCGAGCTGAACCCAACGTACCACGATCCCGCGCGACCGCACTTCGACGTGATCGAGATCAAGGGCGGCGGCGATGCGGCATCCGCGGCACGGGCAGTCCTGCAGACCGGCGAATTCGACTACGCCTGGAACCTGCAGGTCGAGGACGAGGTGCTGAAGCGGATGGAAAGCGGCGGCAAGGGCCGCGTTGGCATCAGCCCAGGCGGCGATACCGAGATGATCTGGGTCAACATGACCGATCCATGGACCGAGGTCGACGGCGAACGCGCCAGTCTGAAATCACGCCATCCGATCCTGTCGGATCCCGCGGTTCGCGAGGCGCTCGCGCTGCTGATGGACCGCAAGTCGGTGCAGGAATTCGTCTATGGGCGCACCGGCGTCGCGACGGCGAACGTGCTCAACAACCCGAAACAGTTCAACAGTCCGAATACGAAGATCGAATCCAGCCTGGACAAGGCCAATGCGCTGCTCGACGGCGCCGGCTGGAAACGCGGCGCCAGTGGCATTCGCGAAAAGGGCGGGCGCAAGCTCAGTCTGGTGTTCCAGAGCTCGACCAACTCGGTTCGCCAGAAGGTGCAGACCATCTTCAAGCAGGCGTGTGGCAAGGCCGGCGTCGAGGTCGAGCTGAAATCCGTCGTGGCCGCTGTTTACTTCTCCTCCGACATCGGCAACCCCGACACGGCAGGCAAGTTCTGGGCGGACCTGCAGATGCATGCATTCACGCGGACGCCGGATCCGGATCGCTTCATGCAGTTGTGGGTGTCATGGGAAGCGTCGACGAAGGCCCACAAGTGGCTCGGGCTCAACACGGGCCGCTGGGTCAACGCCGAATACGATGCCTTGTTCAAGGCGCAACAGACCGAGCTCATTCCGGTGAAGCGCGCGGCGCTGCTGATTCGCATGAACGACCTCGTCTGCAATGACCGCGCGATGATTCCGGTCGTCTACCGCCCGCAGGTCGACGGCCTCGCCCGTAACCTGGCGGCACCGCTGTCGGCCTGGGACAACCCGCTCGCCGGCCTGCGCGATTGGTATCGCGAGAGCTGATCTTCCCGATGTCGCTTGGCTCACTGCGTTCGCTGCAGTCCGAAGGGACGCAGGTCTGATGGGCACCTACCTGCTGCGCCGACTGTTGCTCGCAGTCCCCAGCCTGCTGGGCATCAGCGTCGTTCTGTTCACGGTGCTGGCGCTTGCACCCGGCGACCCCTTCTCCGAGCTCGCGCTGAATCCGAACGTGCCGGCCGAAGTGCGCATGGCGCTGCGTGCCAAGTTCGGCCTCGACGATCCAATCTGGCAGCGTTACTTCCACTGGCTGGCCGCGATGCTGCAGGGCGACTGGGGCTTCTCGTTCATCAGCCGCGTCGACGTCGACACTTTGATCATGCAACGCGTGCCGGTGACGCTGGCAGTGATCGGCGCCTCGCAGCTGCTGGCGCTCGCCATCGCACTGCCGGTCGGCATCCTCTCGGCAATGCGGCCGTACTCCTGGTTCGACCGAATCGCGAGCGCGCTGGCCTTCGTCGGCTTCTCGTTGCCCACATTCTTCACCGGCATCCTGCTGATCCTGATCTTCTCGATCAAGCTCGGCTGGCTGCCGTTCGTCTTCCGGGCCGATCTCTCATCGACCGGCTGGGCGTGGTGGGTCGAAATGTTCAGGCAGTCGATCATGCCGATCGTTGTGCTCGGTCTGTTCCAGGGCGCAAGCTGGACGCGCTACGTGCGCTCGGCCATGCTCGACGTCATCCGCCTCGACTACGTGACAACCGCGCGGGCCAAAGGCCTGGCGGAGCGCGTCGTCGTGCTAAAGCACGTCGTGCGCAATGCGCTGATCCCGGTCGTCACGCTGGTGGCGCTGCAGATGCCGGCAATCTTCGGCGGCGCGATCGTGACCGAGCAGATCTTCCGCATCCCGGGCATCGGCTCGCTGCTGATCGACGCGATCCTGCGCAACGACACGCCTGTGATCATGGCAGTGACCTTCGTGTTCTCCTGCCTCGTCATCATCTTCAACCTGATTGCCGACCTGCTCTATGGCTGGCTCGACCCTCGCATCACCTACCGTTAGGCTGCCCGCAGCGCGCGGCACCTCGCCGTGGCGCGAGGCATGGCGGCGTTTCCGGCGCCATCGCATGGCATATGCGAGCCTGTTCGTGCTGCTCGGGCTGGTGCTGGCGGTCGCCTTTGGCCCGCTGGTGTGGCGGCTGCCGATCAACGAGATCGACTTCTCGGCGCAGTTGCAGGGCCCGTCGCTCGCGCATCCATTTGGCACCGACGACCTCGGCCAGGACCTGCTGGCGCGCATGCTCTACGGCGGCCGCATCTCCCTGGCCGTCGGCCTCGCGGCGATGACGATGGCGATCGTGGTCGGCGTGCTGATCGGCGCGATCGCGGGCAGCGCGCGCGGCAGCATCGACACGGCGCTGATGTGGCTGACCGACCTCTTCCTGTCTCTGCCGCAGCTACCGCTGCTGCTGCTGATCATCTACCTGTTTCGGGACAGCCTGAAGAACGTGCTCGGCCCCGAAGGCGGTGTGTTCGTGCTGATCGTCGTCGTCATCGGCGGCTTCCGCTGGATGCCGGTCGCGCGGCTGGTCCGCGCGCAGTTCTTTTCGCTGCGCGAAAAGGAGTTCGTCGAGGCGGCGCGAGCGCTCGGGGCGTCGCACACGCGCACCGTGGTGCGCCATATCCTGCCGAACGCGCTGGGCCCGGTGATCGTCGCCGGCACCATCGACGTCGCGGCAGCGATCATCGCCGAGTCGACGCTGTCGTTCCTCGGACTGGGCTTTCCGCCGGACATCCCCACCTGGGGCCGGATTCTGTTCGACAGCAAGGACCATCTGGACATCGCTGCGCACTGGGCGCTGTTCCCGGGCGGGGCCATCTTCCTCACCGTGCTGTCGATCAACTTCGTCGGCGACGGACTGCGCGACGCTCTCGATCCGCGCAAGGTGATGTAGTGGTCGGATCGCTCGCGAACGGCCGGCTGCTCGAGATCCGCGGACTGAAGACCCACTTCCGGACCGACGACGGCTGGCTGCACGCCGTCGACGGCGTGGACATCTCGATCGGCCGCGGCGAAACTGTCGGCGTCGTGGGCGAATCCGGCTGCGGCAAGTCAGTCACCGCGATGAGCGTCCTCAAGCTCGTGCCGATGCCGCCGGGCCGCATCATCGCCGGGCAGATTCTCTGGCAGGGCCGCGACCTGGTGCCCCTGGGTGCCCACGCGATGCGCGCGGTCCGCGCGCGCGAAATCGCGATCGTCTTCCAGGAGCCGATGACATCGCTCAACCCCGTCTATACGATCGGCGAGCAGATCGCCGAGGTGCTGCGGCTGCACGAGGGTCTGTCGCGCCGCGCCGCGCTGGAACGAGCGATCGAGATGCTGAAGCTGGTCCATATCCCGACACCCGAGCGCCGGGTGCACGACTATCCGCACCAGTTCTCCGGCGGCATGCGCCAGCGCGTGATGATCGCAATGGCGCTGTCGTGCAATCCGAAGCTGCTGATCGCCGACGAGCCGACCACGGCACTCGACGTCACGATCCAGGCGCAGATCCTCGACCTGCTCGGAGAACTGAAGGCGAAGTTCGGCATGGCGATGATGCTGATCACGCATGCGATGGGCGTGGTCGCCGAAACCGCCCAGCGAGTCGTCGTGATGTATGCCGGTAAGGTCGTCGAGGAAGCGCCGGTGAAGGAGCTCTTCGCCCACCCGCGCCATCCCTATACCCAGGGCCTGATCCGCTCCATCCCGCGCATCGACACCGCGGCCGAGCATAAGGTGCGCCTGGAGGCCATTCCCGGCGTCGTGCCCAAACTGATCGACCCACCTGAGGGCTGCCGCTTCGCACCGCGCTGCCGCTACGCACAGGAAGCATGCCGATCGGCAACGCCGCCGCTGCGCACGATGGCGCCGGGACACCAGGTCGCCTGTATTCGCGCCGAGGTGATCGTGTCATGAGCGCGCTCGGCCGCTCCGAAGCGCCCAACGCCGCAGCGCAAAGGGCTGAGGCTCCTGGATGAGCGATCCGCTGCTGCGCGTCGCCGACCTGGTCAAGCACTTCCCCGTGCGCGGCGGACTGCTTCGTCGGGAGATCGGACGCATCCACGCGGTCAACGGTGTGAACTTCGACATCGCAGCCGGAGAAACGCTGGGACTCGTCGGCGAATCCGGTTGCGGCAAGTCGACCACCGGCCGCTGCATCCTGCGCCTGATCGAGCCGACCTCGGGCGAGATCTGGTTCGAAGGGAAGAACATCACCCGCCTCGAAGCCGCCGCGCACCGCCGGCTGGCGCGGGATATGCAGATCATCTTCCAGGATCCGTACGCGTCGCTGAATCCGCGCATGACGGTGGCTGCGATCATCGGCGAAGCGCTGATCATCCACCGGCTGACGGCGAACGCGCGCGAGTTCGAGGACCGCATCGTGCAGCTGCTCGAGACAGTGGGTCTCTCGGCCGACCACATGCGCCGCTACCCGCATGAGTTCTCGGGCGGCCAGCGCCAGCGCATCGGGATCGCGCGCGCGCTGGCCGTTTCGCCGAAGCTCGTCATCTGCGACGAAGCGGTGTCGGCGCTCGACGTCTCGATCCAGGCGCAGGTGATCAATCTGCTGGAGGATCTGCGCAGCCGGTTCAGCCTGACGTACATCTTCATCGCGCACGACCTGTCGGTAGTCGAGCACATCAGCCACCGCGTCGCCGTCATGTATCTCGGCCGCATCGTCGAGATTGCACCAGCGCGCAAGCTCTATTCGAATCCGAAGCATCCGTATACCGAGGCGCTGCTGTCTGCGGTACCGATCCCCGACCCCGGCGTGCACCGCAAACGCATCCCGCTGCAGGGCGACGTGCCGAGCCCGCTGCATCCGCCGACGGGCTGCCACTTCCACACGCGCTGCCCGATCGCGCAGAAGCCGCTGTGCAGCACCGAGAGTCCGCAGCTCAAGCAGACGAGCGCGGGTCACTGGGTCGCGTGCCACCTGCGCAGCTAAGGCGGCGGTCGCAAGCCCGCCCAGCCGAGGACTACTGGCCGAGCAGCCACTTCTCCGCGTCGATCACGGTGTCGAACATGCGTATCGGCAGGCCGCGGTTGACCGCAACGTTCTCGGCGAACTTCATCGTCTGGCCGACCGCATTCACGTCGACGTAGGCGATCGCGTGCAGCGGGCCCACAGCCTTCGCGTTGCCCTGGGCGGCGATATCGAACACATCCACCGGCCCGAGGCGCGGGCCGGACAGCCGCTCCTCGATCAACAAGCGTGTGGCCGCACGCGCGCGACACTCCTGCATGAGTTCCCGCAGGTAGCCGAGGATATCTTCCTTGGTGTTGTCGCCGGTCACGACCGCGTGCAGGTAGCCGTCCTTCTGCTCGATCGTCAGCGTGAATGGCATCCCCTCGCTCCCGGCTACAACGGCAGCACGCGTGCGAGCAGCGGCGCGGGATCGATGGCCGCGGGCAGCGTCCCGAAGCTGCGCCCCCATCCGCCCGATGCGAGCCGCGACGCGCAGAAGGCATCGGCGACCGCCGCGGAGCTGCCCTGGATCAGCAGCGCAGCCTGCACCGCGAGCGCAATGCGCTCGGTCAGCGCGCGAGCGTCGGCTTCGTCGAGATCGGCGCGTGCCAAGTCGTGGGCCAATGCCTCGACGTAGGCATCGTAAGCGCGATGGCCCCGCGCACTGCCGAGTTCCGCCAGCAGCGCGTCGCGCACGGCGGGCACGCGGCCCAGCGCACGCAGCACGTCGAGGCCCATGATGTTGCCGGCACCTTCCCAGATCGAGTTCAAGGGTGCCTCGCGATAGAAGCGCGCGAACGGTCCCTCCTCGACGTAGCCGTTGCCGCCCATCACCTCCATGGCTTCGGCGGTCGCCGTCGGCAGGCGCTTGCAGATCCAGTACTTCGCCGCGGGCGTCAGCACGCGCGCGATCAGTGCCTCGTGCTCATCGTGGGCGTGCCGGCCGTCGTAGGCGTGCGCCAGCCGCAACGCCAGGAGCGTCGCCGCCTCGGACTCAAGCGCGAGGTCGGCCAGCACGTTGCGCATCAGCGGCTGTTCGGCAAGTTGCCGCCCGAACGCCGCGCGCTCGCGTGCGTGGTGCAGCGCCTGCGTCAGCACCGCACGCAGGATTCCCGCGGATGCGATCGCGCAATCGAGTCGCGTGTGCGTCCCCATTTCGAGGATCGTCGGGACGCCCCGGCCGATCTCGCCCACGCGATACGCCTCGGCATCCTCGAACTCGACTTCGCTCGAGGCATTGGACCGGTTGCCGACCTTGTCCTTGAGCCGCTGCACGGTGATGGCGTTGCGCGTGCCGTCAGCACGCCAGCGCGGCAGCAGGAAACACGAAAGCCCTGCCGCCGAGCCGCGGTCGGTCTGCGCCAGCACGAGATGCGCATCGCACTGCGGCGCCGAGAAGAACCACTTGTGGCCGGTGATGCGGTAGCGCTCACCCCAGCCACCGCGACCGTCGGGCTCCGCGAACGTCGTGTTGCTGCGCACGTCCGAACCGCCCTGCTTTTCGGTCATCCCCATGCCGATCAGGGCACCGCGCTTGCCGCCGACCGGCTGCGAAGCCGGATCGTAGTCATGCGACAGGATGCGCGGCAGCCAGTCCTGCGCTATCCCCGCGACTGTGGCGGCGTGGCGCTGCAGCACCGGCACGACCGCGTAGGTCATCGTGACCGGGCACTGCGTGCCATTTTCGACCTGCGCAAACAGCAGGTACTTCGCCGCCCGTGCAACCTGCGCACCGGCCTTCGGTTCAGCCCACGGGTCGGCGTGAACGCCTGCGCCGAGCAGCAGCCGCATCAACTCGTGCCAGCCCGGATGGAACTCGACCTCGTCGACGCGCCGCCCGCCGCGGTCGAAGTTGCGCAGCTGCGGCGGCCAGGCATTCGCGAGGCGCGCCCACTCCGCCACCTCCGCGCTGCCGACCCGTGCGCCCAGGGCGCGCAGTTCGGCGCCCGCCCAGCCGGCGTCGAAGCGAGCAACGCCCTCCTGCAAAACAGTGTCGAGCGCATAGAGATTGCGATCGACAAATGGCGTCGACTGGTTCGTGATGTCGTGCGTGCCGGACATGACCGCCATTGTGCCGGCATCGAGCGGACGTGTCGCTTGCACACAGCGGAGATCAGGCCGCGCCTCGCTCCATGCCCGACGGCTCAGAACGGGATCCGGACAGAGTCGGCCGGACGCTACGACCGTCCGTGCAAGACGGCCTCGATATTGTTGCCGTCCGGATCGATGTCGAACGCAGCGAAGTAGTCGGGATGGAAGGGCCGCAGCCTCGCCACGCCGCGGTCGATCAGGCGACCGTGCTGCCGCTGCTGCGCCAGAATCCGCCGGTCACGATGACTTGGCGAACATCGCTTCCATGCGGCGCTGGCCCTCGGCTTCGCTGACGTCTTCGATGTGCGTACCAAGCGACCACTGGAAGCCGTAAGGGTCCTTCAGCGTTCCGGTGCGGTCGCCATAGAACTGGTCCTCGACCGGCCGCACCTGCGTGCATCCGGCGGCCAGAGCGCGCGCGAACGCGGCATCGGCGTCCGGCACGTACACCATGAACGACACCGGCGATCCGCCGAGCGTGGCCGGGCTCTTGTTGCCCCATTGCGGGTTTTCCTCGGCCATCATCACGTGCGAATCGCCGATCATTATCTCGGCATGCGCGTACTTGCCGTCGGGCATCGTCAACTTCATCACGAGCTCGGCGCCGAACGCGCGGCGATAGAACTCCACCGCCGCAACCGCATCGCGCACCGCCAGGTACGGAGTCACTGCGTGATAGCCCGCCGGAATGTACGGAACCTTCGCCATGACTCCTCCTGACTTCTTCGGCGGCACGGCTCAGGCCGCTGCCGCTACGGCCCGCTTCGCCAGCACGGTGATCAGGTGCGCGCGATATTCCGCGGAACCATGCAGGTCCGTGTTCAGCCCGGACGCCGGCACCGCGACGCCGTCACAGGATTCTGGCACGAACTTCACGGCGAGCTTGTCTTCCAGCGCCTTGACGCGGAACACGCCCGGACCGGCGCCGGTGACCGCTACGCGGATGCCGCCTGCGGTCTTCGCGACGAACACTCCGACAAGCGCGAAACGCGACGCGGGCTGCCTGAACTTCGCGTACGCCGCCTTCTCGGGCGCCGGGAACTGGACCGCCGTGATGATTTCGCCCGTCGCCAGAGCCGTTTCGTACAGACCCTTGAAGAAATCGTCGGCCGCGATCTTGCGGCGATCGGTCTGAACGGTCGCGCCCAGACCAAGGACGGCCGCCGGATAGCAGGCAGCGGGATCGTTGTTCGCGAGCGAGCCGCCGATCGTGCCACGGTTGCGCACCTGGCGGTCGCCGATCCCTCCAGCGAGCTTCGCGAGCGACGGAATCTTCGACTGCACGTCTTTAGACGCGGCGACCGACGCATGCGTCGTCATTGCGCCGATCGTGACCGTGTTGCCTTGCACGGTGATGCCCTGTAGCTCGGCCACTCCGGCAAGGTCGATCCAGCCGGTCGGCGCGAGCAGTCCGAGGCGCATCGATGGCAGCATCGACTGGCCTCCGGCGAGGATCTTGTCGTCGCCATGCTGGCCCGCGAGCTTGACCGCGTCGGCCACTGAAGCGGGGCGGTGATAGTGCATCGTTTCCATGTCGACTCCTCGTTCAGTGACGTGACGCGGCGCGGATCGCCTTCCACACCGTGTGCGGGGTCGCCGGCATCGGCACGTCCTTGATGCCGAGATCCGACAGCGCGTCGATGATCGCGTTGACCACCGCGGGCGGTGAACCGATCGCTCCTGCTTCGCCGCAGCCCTTGACCCCCAGCGGGTTGTGCGTGCACGGCGTCCCCTTGGCCGTCTCGACCGCGAACTTCGGCAGGTCGTCGGCGCGCGGCATCGCGTAGTCCATGAACGTGCCGGTCAGCAACTGCCCGTCCTCGTTGTAGATCCCGTGCTCGAGCAGCGCCTGGCCGATGCCCTGGGCGAGTCCGCCCTGGACCTGCCCCTCGACAATCATCGGGTTGATGACATTGCCGAAGTCGTCGCAGGCCGCGAAGCGGTCGACCGTGACCACGCCGGTCTCGGGATCGACCTCGACCTCGCAGACGTAGGAGCCGGCCGGATACGTGAAGTTGGTCGGGTCGTAGAACGCGTTCTCGTTGAGCCCCGGTTCGAGCTTGTCGAGCGGATAGTGATGCGGCACGTAAGCCGCCAGCGAGACCTCGGCAAACGCCTTCTTGCGGTCAGTGCCGGCGACGCGGAATTCACCGTTGGCGAACTCGATGTCGGCCTCGCTCGCCTCGAGCAGGTGCGCGGCGATCTTCTTGCCCTTGGCGACGATCTTGTCGATCGCCTTCATGATGGCCGTGCCGCCGACCGCGATCGAACGCGAGCCGTAGGTACCCATGCCGAACAGGATCTTGCCGGTGTCGCCGTGCTGGATGTCGACATCCTCGATGCCGATGCCGAGCCGGTCGGCTACCACCTGCGCGAAGGTCGTCTCGTGTCCCTGCCCGTGCGAATGCGAGCCGGTAAACACGGTGACCTTGCCGGTCGGGTGCACGCGCACCTCGCCGGCCTCGAACAGCCCGGCGCGCGCGCCGAGCGCCCCGGCGATGTTTGACGGCGCCAGCCCGCAGGCCTCGATGTAGCAGGAGTAGCCGATGCCGCGCAGCCGGCCCTTCTTCGCAGTCTCGGCCTTGCGCGCAGCGAATCCCTTCACGTCGGCGATCTCGATGGCGCGAGTCAGCGTCGCGTCGTAATCCCCGGTGTCGTAAGTGAGCCCCACGGGGGTGGCGTACGGGAAGGTCTTGATGAAGTTGCGCCGGCGCAGTTCGGCCGGATCGATCTTCATCTCGCGCGCGGCGGTCTCGACGATGCGCTCGACGACGTAGGTCGCCTCGGGCCGGCCAGCGCCGCGGTAGGCGTCGACCGGCGCGGTGTTGGTGAACACCGCCTTGACCTCGCAGTAGATCGCCGGCGTCGTGTACTGGCCCGCAAGCAGGGTCGCATACAGGATCGTCGGGATGCACGATGCGAAGGTCGAGAGGTACGCGCCCATGTTCGCCGTGGTGTGCACGCGCAGCGCCAGGAACCTGCCGTCCTTGTCGAGCGCAAGCTCGGCCGTCGTCACGTGGTCGCGGCCGTGGGCGTCCGAAAGGAAGCTCTCCGAGCGTTCGGCCGTCCACTTGATCGGACGCCCGACGCGCTTGCTCGCCCACACCAACGCGGTCTCCTCCGCGTACAGGTAGATCTTCGAGCCGAAACCGCCGCCGACATCCGGCGCGACGACGCGCACCTTGTGCTCGGGCAGGCCGAGCACGAATGCGGTCATCAGCAGTCGCTCGACGTGCGGATTCTGGCTCGCGACGTACAGCGTGTAGGCGTCCCCTGCGCGGTCGTATGCGGCATTGGCCGCGCGCGGCTCGAGCGCATTGGGAATCAGCCGGTTGTTGGTGAAGGTGATCCGGGTGACGTGCGCCGCCTTCGCGAACGCGGCATCGGTGGCAGCCTTGTCGCCACAGCCCCAGACGTAGCAGACATTGTCCGGCGCGACGTCGTGCACCGCGGTCTTGGCCTTGTCGGCCGTTGCGGTGTCGACCACCGCGGGCAGCACGTCGTAGTCGACGTCGACCAGCGCCGCAGCGGCCTTCGCCTGAGCGTTCGTCTCCGCGACCACCAGCGCGACGTGGTCACCGACATACCTCACCTTGTCTTCGGCGAGCACCGGATGCTTCGGCTCCTTCATCGGAGTGCCGTCGATGCTGTTTATGAGCCAGCCACACGGCAACCCGCCGATGCCGGCGAGGTCCTTGCCGGTGAAGACTCCCAGCACACCCGGCGCTTTCACCGCCGCCGCACTGTCGATGCCGCGGATCCTCGCGTGTGCATGCGGACTGCGCACGAAGACCCCGTGGGTCTGGCGCGGCAGCGTGATGTCGTCGGTGTACTGGCCACTGCCGCTCAGGAAGCGAAAGTCTTCCTTGCGCTCGACCGACTTGCCGATGAAACCTGCTCGATCGTTCATCAGCGCCTCCTATTTCATGGCGGCCGCGCCCTGCGCGACCGCCTTGACGATGTTCTGGTAGCCGGTGCAGCGGCACAGGTTGCCCTCGAGGCCCTCGCGGATCTCGCGCTCGGTCGCGTGAGGATGGTGCTGCACGAGATCGATCGCGCTCATCACCATGCCCGGCGTGCAGAAGCCGCACTGCAGGCCGTGGCAGGCCTTGAAGGCCGCCTGCATCGGATGCATGCCTTCGGCGGGGGTGATGCCCTCGATCGTCGTCACCTCGGCTCCGGCGAGCTGGACCACGAGCACATTGCAGCTCTTCACCGCGCGCCCGTTGACGTGCACGGTGCAGGCGCCGCACTGCGCGGTATCGCAGCCGACATGGGTCCCGGTCAGGCCGAGCTGTTCGCGCAGCAGATTGACCAGAGAAAGGGAAGGATCAACGTCGGCCGTGACGGCCTTGCCGTTGACCCGCAGAGAAAGCGGGACTGGCATCCAGGTCTCCTTAGATGTTCTTGCCGCACCGCCTCGTTGTCTGTCGCTGGCGGAGCATTGGACATTAGCAGCAGCAAAAAGCCCGATGCAACCGGGCGCGGATGACATCGCGCGTTTGGGTTGACTGCCCTTGATTGGCGCGCCGCAGCAGTCCCGCGTCAGGAGAACTAGAATTCCTCGACAACCTCGCGCGGCATACGCCGGAGGAATCGGAAGCGATGGACAGCGTCGACCTGCAGGTCCTGAAGAAAGCGGACGAATGGCTGCGTGCCGGCCATCGGGCTGTGATGGGTACGGTGGTGCGGACCTGGGGTTCGGCGCCGCGCCCGGTCGGCTCGCTCGTGATCATCCGCGATGACGGACTGGTCGTCGGCTCGGTCTCGGGCGGCTGCATCGAGGACGACCTGGTCGAACGCGTGCGCGGCCAGGCCGCCGCCGCGCTGCGGCCCGAACGCGTCAGGTACGGCGTGACGGCCGAAGAGGCCTTCCGCTTCGGCTTGCCGTGCGGTGGCACGATCGAACTTGTGCTCGAACCGCTCGGCGGCGAGGCCCAGATCGGTGAACTGCTGGATCGAGTATCGGCCGGCCTGCACACGGTCCGCACGCTGGACATGAAGACCGGCGCCGTGACACTCGCCGAAGGCGACGGCACCGATGTTCTCGATTCCAGCGACGCGCGGCTCATCACCGCCTTCGGGCCGCGCTGGCGCCTGCTCGTGATCGGGGCCGGCCAGCTCACCCACTACGTTGCCCAGATGGCGCTCGCGCTCGACTACGCGGTGACGATCTGCGATCCCCGCGACGAATACGCCGACGGCTGGCTGGTGCCCGGCACGCAACTGGTGCGCACGATGCCCGACGACACGGTCATCGACTTCCGGCCGGACCGGCACACCGCGATCGTCGCTCTGACACACGATCCCAAGCTCGACGACCTGGCGCTGATCGAGGCACTGAAGAGCGAGGCGTTCTACGTCGGTGCGATCGGTTCGCAGAAGAACCAGGCAAAGCGCCGAGAGCGGCTGGTCGAGTTTGGCGTGTCCGCCGAACAGCTCGAGCGGCTGCACGGCCCGGTCGGCCTTAAGAACGGCGCGCGGACTCCGCCTGAGATCGCGGTGTCGATCCTGGCCGAGATGACCGGCGTGAAGTACGGCTACCGGATTCCGACTCCGATCCCGGTCGGAGCACGAGCGACCGTAGCGTCAGGGTGCACCAGCTAGCTGGGAAACCTCTGCGCGACCGCTGGTACCTGCAATTGCGCGGAATACCGATGTTCGCGAGGCGGGCGGGATCCCCAGCTAGTCCCGGCGTCGCCCTCGCGCACCGCCCAGGGCCAGCAACAGGAGCGCCGCAACCCACGCCGGCACGGCTCCGCCACCGCCATCTCCAGCGCCTTTCGCGACGTTGATCTGCAGGCTCGCCGGAACACCGTTGCCGTACGCGTCGGTCGGCATCACGCCGAGCGTGTAGTTGCCCGACGAGCCCGGGGTCCAGGTCCAGGCACCGGTTGCCGCATTCATGTTGAAACCCGACGGCGGATTGATCGCCACGTACGTGATCGCGTCGCCGTCAGCGTCGACCGCCTTTACCGAGCCCGAGATCGCTTGTTTCGCGGTCGCGGAGACCGGCGCGACGGCCGACATTACCGGCGGCGAGTTGATCACGACCGTCGCGGTGGCGCTGGCGCTGTACCCCACGGAATCGGTTGCCACGAATTCGAAGCCGAGCCGGCCGCTGGCACTCGGCGCCGTCACCGTGATCGAACCGCCCGTCATCGTCGGCAGGGATACGGTCGGGCCCGAGGTCTGCCGCCACGTCATTCCACTCGCGGGTGCCGCGCGTCCGCCGGCGGTCTTGACGGTTCCCACGAGGGTGAACGAGGCCGAAGGTGGAACGCCGACCGCCGAGCCTTGCAGCCCGGCCGTCACCGTCGGGCGATTGTTCACGACGTGATCGACGGCGGCGAACCCGTCCAGCAGGCCGGCACCGCAGACTCCCTTGACCTGCGCGCAGTAGCTTCCCGCCGGATGCGGGCGCGCGGTCGTTTGCAGGACCGACTTCACCTCGTCGGCACTCAGTTTCGGGCTCAGGGACAGCAGCAAAGCGACGACGCCGCTGACGTGCGGAGCCGCCATGCTGGTTCCGGCGTACGCGGCGTAGCCCTCGTCGCCCGGCTCAGTGTCGCCGAGGTTGAGCGTCGAGTACACGCCGTCTGCCGGCCCGGAGCAGGTACTCATCGAGATCAGCCCGGCCAGGTCATTGCGTTGCGTGCCCGGGAGCGCGCTCGCCAGCCCTTCCATTCCAGTCGGCTGGCCGCTGAGGCTCGTGCCTTTCAGCGCAGCCTCGAGCGCGGCGCGAGCCTTGGTGAAGGTGAGACCCATCGGCGGCCGCGCGTCGATCTGCTGCCGGCGCGAGTCGAGCGAGTGGCATCCGGCACAGGTGTTGTCCCAGATGTCCTGCGCGCCATTCAGGTCGGTCAGCGCAAACGTGCCGCAGCCGCCGCCCGGGGCGCTGATGGCCACCTGCGCGCCGACATTGGCGTAGCTGGCGTTGTCACCGTCGCGCGCGTGCGCCGTGACCGCGATCACGCCATTGCAGTTGGCCGGCTGTGATGCCGTCTGCAGGCCCTCATTGCCGGAAGCCACCACGACGATCGCGCCGACCGCCCGCGCGCGACTCACGGCGTCCTGGAAGGCCGCGCTGCATTCGCCCGGGCCCCCGAGGCTGAGGTTGATGACGCGTGCCGGATTCGGATTTGCCGGCACGCCGGGCACCGCGAGGCCGGCGGCCCACGCGATGCCGTCGACGATATCGGAGGTCGTGCCGCCATCGCGGCCGAGCACGCGCACCGGCAGGATGCGCGCCGCCCAGTCGACGCCGGCCACGCCGACGCCGTTGTTGCTCGCCGCGCCGATGATGCCGGCGACATGGGTGCCATGCCACGAGCTCGGATGCGTCGTCACGCCGCTGTTGGCCGGTAGCATCGCCAGCAGCGCATCGTCGACGTAGTCGCCCGGGTCTGTCGCGTCCGCATCCCGGCCGTTGCCATCGGCGGCATTCCAGTTTGCCGGATACCCGAGCGCCGTGTAGGCGTCGCTGCTGATGAGGTCGTAGCCTGGCAGCAGACGCCCGGCCAGGTCGGGGTGTCCCGGACGGACGCCGGTATCGACGACCGCCACGACCACCGTGTTCGAGCCGGTGGTGCGCTGCCATGCGAGTGGCAGATTCGAGCCGCCCACGACGGTGTCAGCCGCCTGCAGGTTCCACTGCCTGGCGGCGTAATCCTTGTCGTTGGGCGTCGTCTGCAGCGCATGCATTACCTGGTCCGGAACCGCGTACTCGACGTTCGAATCAAGCGCGATGCGCGCCGCCGCGGCGCGGGCCTCGGCCGCCGGCATGCGCGTCGAGAAGTGGTAGACGGTGACATCCATCGCGCCGGACCGCGCAGCAGCGAATTTCACGCGCGCGCGGTCCTCGACCGTCTTCATCGTCGATGCGCTCGTCGCCGTCGCGCGCATCGACGAGCCGGACTTGTACTTGACGATGACGCCGGCATAGACCGGTTCGGCCGCCTTGCCGTTCTTTGCGCGTTGCGCTTCGGCAGGTGCGGCGAGTACGCCAAGGACGACGGCAAGCGCGGCCAGTGTTGCGCGGGCGGGGAGCTTCAACGTGGCATTCATGGCACGACTCACTGAAAGGATCACGAGGCCTTGAGGGGGACATCGGGTGTCGCGTACTCGACACCCGGGGCTGAGCGCAGCAGTGACAGACATCGCTGCACGTCGGGTGCGCCGCGGGTCGGCCAGAGTCGCAGCAGCACCGCGCCGGTCGCCAGGACGCGGACGAACTCCGTTTCGCATCCGGTGACCGACTGGACCCGGCGCGCGCCGGCAGCATCGGGCGGAATCGCGGCGGCACTCGCCTTCACGATGACGTCCAGCCCGCGCGCGTCCGGCAGACGACCCGATGCACAGCCGGTCGCGCATGCGAGCATCAGCACTGCTATCGGAGTTCCGCTTCGCATCGTCATTCGCGTCGTTCGATCCAGTGCGCCGCGACGGGTCTGCGAAGACTGTGCGATTGCGAACGCAATCGCGCATGACCGCCATGGCGCATCCGGCGCAACGCTGAAGTTAGATTGCTGACGACAAAGCGCAACGCCGCGGTTTCGGGAAACCAAACGGCCGAGCCCGCATCAATCGAAAGGATGAGTGACGGCGCTCCGGGAAACCCGCTCGCCGGCACCGCAATGACGAGACCCGGGCGGTCCGCGCCCCGTGGACCCGTGGTGGTCTACAACGAGGGATTGATGCGCAGCGCTTCGAGGCGCAGTGCGATCGCCTGCTCGAGTTCGCTCAGCTTCCGGGCGAGCTGGTCGCGCTCGACCGGGTCGCTGCAGGCCTCGAGGGCGCGAGCGAGCGCGGCGCGCTCACGGAACATCTCGACTTCGCGCGGCACGACGCCCGCATCCTTCAGGATCTTGAACGGCAGGCGCAAGGCTTCGGGCGTATCGCTCCAGCCCTCGGTCTCCGCGAGCGGCTTGCCGTAGCTCTCCGCCTTCGCGAGTTCGCCCGACTCGGCCGCTTCCGCGAGACGCCGCGCGATCTCCTCATCCAGGCTGCGCATGCGCCGCTTCCGCATCCGTTACCACCTGCCGTGTTCCGGCCGCGCCACTGCCATCCTGCGGCAGGCCATCGATCACGCCTGCGGCGTACTCCTCGCCCTGGCGCACGATCTCGTCGAAACGCGACCACTGCAGCAGACCGACCCTGTACAGCGGCGGATTGAGATAGACGTCGGTGAGCCGCTGGACCTCGCGCTGGCGCGATGTGCTGTACAGGATCGTGATGTTGAGCAGATACGCGGTCAGCGACGGCAGGTGGTAGCGCCGTCTGCGGCGCGGACGCAGGCGATCGAGCAGCAGCGCCCAGCTGCCCGGAACCTCGTCGATGTCCAGCCGCCGCGCGTGGCGCACACCGAGATCGACCCCGATGACCTTGCCGACTCCGCGCAGCTCACGCATCGCATCGACCGGGAAATTGTTGAAGGTGCCACCGTCGCACAGGAGTGCGCCGTCGCGCACGACGGGCGGCAGCGCCCCGGGGATCGCCGCACTGGCGAGCAGCGCCTGTGCGAGGTCGCCGCTGTCGATGCGTTGCTCGTGCGCCTGCGAGTAGTTGCTGGCGATGCAGAAGAAACCTTTCCACAGATCCTCGACGTCGACAGGTCCGCCGGCCAGTTCGCCGATCGCGCGATGCACTGCGCTGCGCACCCTTCGACCCTTGATCAGCGACACCAGCGGCAGCAGGTTGTAGTCGCCCGTCGGATTCGTGCTGAAAGCGCGTCGCGCGATGCCGATCGCGCGGTCGATCGGTGCGTCAGTTGCGACCAGTGCGCCCATCAGTGCGCCGATGCTCGTGCCGCCGACGACGTCGACTTCGATCCCGCGCGCTGCCAGCGCGCGCCACACACCGAGATGCGCGAAGCCGCGTGCGCCGCCGCCCGCGAGTACGAGGCCGACCGCGTTGCGGCTGATCAACCGCGCCAGTCGCGCCATGTCGCGAGGCAGGCCGCGCCGCAGGTGCACGTGGCCGGCGACGGGACGGCGCGCCAGCCAGTCCCGCGTGCCGTGCGGAATCCGCGTCTCCGCGGTGTGCAGAAGGATCAGAATCTCTGCGGCCTCGCTGCCGGTCGAGCGACCACCGAGGCAGCTCGTTTCTGTCGGATGCAGCTGCGGCGGCGTGGTCGAATCGGCGAGCAACAGCATTTCATCGCTGTTGCGAACACAGCGGTGCGTCCAGGGCCCGGGCTTGCCGTCTCCGGCCAGCAGCACGAAGTCGTGGCGGGCCTCGAGATCATCGAGCGCCAGTGAGATACGGTGGTCTGCATCGGCGTCATCGCGCGCACAGATCCCCGGCACTCCGAGAGCGGCGTCCATCGACTCCGCACTGACCGATGTCACGCGACCGAAGCGGGAAAGCTCGCCCGCCAGTTGCGCCGCGAAGTCGTTGACGGCCACGTCCGCGGAGATCGGCAGGATGCCGACCGTGACCGGCGCCGCAACGCTGTGGCGCAGGTGCTCGGTCTGCAGGCGTCGGATCATCTGCCGCGTGAAGGCCAGCGAGACCTTAGGAAAGCGCAGCAGCAACTCCTCGAACTGCGCCTTCGCCAGCTGCACCAGCACCGAATCGCGCACCGCCACGACAGTCGCCGAGCGCGGCTCGCCGGTGTACAGGCTCATCTCGCCGATCACTTCGCCGCGCGAGAGCTCGCGAACCACACGTGGCGGCTGCTCGTCCGCGGCCACATAGACCCGCATCCGGCCACTGATCGTCAGGTACGCCGAGTCGCCGATGTCGCCCTGCCGGATCAGCGTCTCGCCGGCGGCCAGCTCGACCCAGCGCACGTGCTGACTGAGGTAGCCGATGGCATCGTCGCCGACATCCGGCAGCAGCGCGTGCAACTGCTGCACCAGCTGCGCATCGCGATGCGGGTAGCGCGAGGAGGTGACGCTCATGCGCGAAGTCTGCCAAATCGGGCGCCGCCCGGGGATTTGCCGGCTGCTCCAGCCGAGGTCAGCGAATGTTTTGCGCTGATTCCAGTTCGTCGGTCAGCGCGCGCACGCGCGACGATAGCAGCAGCCCGAGGCTCAGCAGCAGCTTGCCGTGCAGGACCGGATGCTCGGACACGAGGCGCTCGTAGTTCTCGCGCGGCAGTTCGAGCACGATCGCGTCGTCCTCGGCCACCGCGTCGGCCGAGCGCGCGTGACCCTGCAGCAGGCCCATTTCCCCAAAGACGACTCCGGGCGCATAGGAGACCATGCGCCGGCCGGCGTCGCCACGCTCGAGATCGGCCGGCAGCCAGATCCCGATCGGTCCGCGCAATGAAACGTACATCGCGTCGCTCGGCTCGCCGCGCCGGAACACCGCCTGGCCCTTGCTGAAGCGGTGCTCGAGCAGTAGCGGCGCAAGGACCTCGATTTCCTCGATATCGAGGCGGCTGCCAAGCAGGGTTTGCTGCAACGTCAGCGTTTCGTCCGCGGAGGCGGCGCCCGCGGCGGTCGAGGCGAGCAGGCGGTCCTCAGCGTATTCGAGGGCCCGATCGACATCGGGAAAGAACTGCCCGTCGGCCAGGCGCGCATGGACATCCATGTCGCGGATGAGTCGCGTGCGCGAATCGCGCGCAGAGAGTCCAGCCAGCAGCAGATGCTTGCCGGCGCGCTGCACGGCCGAGGCGGCATGCAGCAGCACGCGTGCACCACTCGCATCGACGTCGGTGACGCGCCCGAAGTCGAGGATGATGAACTCGGCCTCGTGCGCCAGGTGCTCGATCTGCTCGTCGGCTTCTTCGGCGGTGCCGAAGAACAGCGCGCCATCGAGCTCGACCACCGCGATGCGCTTGCCTTCGATCCGCAGCCGCTCGTCCTGGTCGGCCGGTCGCACCTTGCGCGAGCGGCGGCGGTCGCCGTGCGCGACCTGCCGCACCGGCCGCTTCACGTTGCTGCGGATGAAAAGCACCATCGCTACCAGCGTGCCGAGCACCACCGCCAGCGCCAGCGAAACGAAGATCGTCACGCCGGCCACCAGGGCCATCACCAGGTAACTCTGCACCAGCGCACCGGGCGCGCGCGACTTCAGGCTCTGCGCCCACAGCACGCGGGTCGCGCGCCGCGTCCACTCGTCGACCAGCGTGACACCGACCGCGCAGAAGACACCTGCGATCGCGGCCATCGGTACCAGGCTCATGAACCGCAGCGCGTACGCGAGTGCGAGCAGCAGCGCGACCCCGAAGACGATGCGCGACACCGCGGTGCTGCCGCCGGCGTCGAGATTGATCTTGCTGCGCGTGGTCGAGCCGGCGCTTGGCAGCGCGCCAATGACGCCGAGCGCGATGTTCGCTGCGCCCTGTGCCAGCAGTTCGCGCTCGCCGTCGCGCCGCACGCGGGTCAGCTCGTCGATCGTCGATCCTGCCAGCGCGGTCTGCAGCGTCGACATCATCGCGACCGCCGCCGCGAACAGCAGCAACGGACCGAGGACGTCACGCAGCAGGCCGCTGCCGAAAGCCTCGGCGAGCGGCGCCATCGTGTCGAGCCCCGGCCAGTCGAATTCCGGCGCGTGGAACAGCGGTCCGAGCCCGGCCGCAAGCGGCGTCAGCGACAGCACGTGGTGGAGCAGCGTCGCGGCCAGCAGCCCGGTCAGGTACGGCGGGATGCGGCGCGTCCAGCGCGGCGCGCGCAACGCCAGCACCAGCGCGACCGCGGCGATAACAAACGCCAGCAGGTGCGCCTGCCGCCATTGCGCGAGCGTGGCTCCGAGCGGCAATCCCAGCAGGTGCGGCAGCATCGCACCGATCATCACCACCGCAACGCCGTTCATGTAGCCGGCGTGCACCGGATAAGGGATATAGCGCACCAAGCCGCCCAGCTTTAGCTTCGCCAGCACCACCTGCATGACCCCGGCGAGCACGAGTCCGAATGCGGTAACCGCCAGTAGCAGCGGCATGAAGGGACGCCCGTCCGCACCGAGGAACGTCCCGTGCGAAGTGAGCCAGCCGAGCAGCGAAGCCAGCAGCAGCGCCAGCGCCGCACTCGAGCCGCTGAGCATCGGCCCGCGGCCGCCGGCGAGTGCGGAGACGATGCACGCGACTGCCGCGCAGCAGGCGCCGAGGAAAAAACCGACCGCGGCCTGTTCCGGCCCCAGCCCGGCGAATGCGAGCAGACCGTAGCTGCCCTCGATCGCCGGCAGCACCAGCGCTGCGGTCACTCCACCGGCGATATCACCGCGGGCCTCGCCGTGGCGCCTGAACAGGGAACTCCACCAACTCGACCGCGCGACCGCGTCGCTCATTCAACCCCCGAGATGCCCTCGCCGCATCCCTCGTCAATAAAGACCTGCGACCGCAATGGCCACCGGCGAGTCGCGCCCGAGGATACCAAGGCAGCGTGAACCGACTCCGACAACCGCACGCAGAAACGGTCGAATGCGCCTGCAGACCTCAGTCGCGCGATCCCCAGCTGGGAAAGTCCTCGACGACCTCGGTGTGCGTAACGACGCGGCTGCCGTTCCAGAGGTGCAGGTGAAACTCCGACGGCTCGAAGGCGAAGCGGATGTCTGCGCCAGGAACCAGGTTCAGCATCAGCTGGTGCGCCGAACTCGGGCACACCGACACGACCGTTCCGCCGAAGCGTGCCTGGATGTTGCGGTGGTAGTGGCCGCAGATGATGCGCTCGACCTGCGTGTACTTCGCGATCACGTCTTCTTCCGCCTCCGGATCGCGCAATGCCATGCGGTCCATGATCGTGAGCCCGGTCACGAGCGGCGGATGATGCTGCGCGACGATCGTCGGTCGGTCCGACTGTGCGAGCGTGCGGTCGAGCCAGCGCAGGCGATCGGCGCAGAGTTCGCCGCCCGGTGCGCCGGGAATCAGCGTATCCAGGACGACGAGGCGCACCGGGAGAATGTCGACGGCGTACTGCACGAATCCGCCCTCGCCGGCAAGATAGGTGAACTCCGGAAATGCCACACGCAGTGCATTTCGGTCATCGTGATTGCCGACCGCGAGATACAGCGGCATGCGCGCGGCCAGCGGCGCCAGCAGTTCGCGCAGGATGCCGTACTCCTCTGCGGTCGCGTGGTCGGTGAGATCGCCGGTGAGGACGACTGCATCGGGTTGCCGCGGCATCGAGATCACCTTGGTCACGCAACGCTCGAGGAAGCGCGGGGTGTCGATGCGGCCGTACGCCAGCGTGCCGTAGGGCACGATGTGCGGATCGCTGATCTGGCACAGCAGCATTCGTCGTGTTTCCGATTCAGAGCCACGCGGCTCGAGGCGCTGCGCGGCGCGCCCCTGGAGAGTAGATCATCGCCGACCGCGAGCCCCGTGTCACAAACGCAACGGCTTCTCGTGCGCTACACGGCCATCGCGGCCGCGTTCAGCAGGCCGACCACCACGGCTAGCATGCCCACGAACGCGCCGCCCGCCCAGTCGCCGCCAACGATCTGCGCGCTCAGGTCCGGAATCACGCGGCGGACGATCCCGACGGTAGACAGTTGCAGGACCGACGCTGCGGTCGACCACACGAGCACGTCGAGCAGCGAGCCGCTCATCAGGATGGTGCTGGCGAGCGGCAACGCGAGTCCGAGCATCGCGCCGGCGAGGCTCAATGCCGCGGCGCGATTGCCCTGGCGCAAGAGCCGGAACTCGGGCACCGGCGCACTCGCCACATAGGCGGCAACGGCCAGCGCGTAGACGATTAGGCCCGTCCCGTAATGCGCAACCGCGTACGGCAGGTCCGCCATCGACTCGACGATCGCACTGGACAGCGAGAGGTCCTCCATCGCAATCATCTGACCAACGCTCCGACAGGAATCCGGTCCGGACTCACTTCGATTCGGGGACTACTTCCGATCGCGCGCTCGAGCGGTCGCTCGCGTCCTCGGCGGCACCCGTTGCATAACCGCCGGCCATGGCTTCGCGCCGCAGCTGTGCCTGCGTTTCCTCGCGATAGCCCTTCGCATAGGTGGGTCCGTAGAAGTTCGCGCCCGCCTGTTGCGCCGACGATCCGGCGGGAACCGACCGACACCTCTGCGCGCTGCCCCAGTCGTGGACGCAATCCTCCAGCGTCACGTAATGGTCACGCAGGAAAGCCGGCGGCGCCTTGGGCAGCGAGGGGAGCACCGGCGGCGGCTGGGTCTTGCCCGCCACTGCTGGCGCCGGCGCGTCGCCGCGCGAGCAGGCCATCAGCGCGACGCTCATGCAGCAGGCAATCAGAATGCGGATCGTCGCGGGGAACTTGCGGGCACACACTGAGCGCAACTCTACGCGTCCCCGCGGTCATGCAGCGCCGACCGAGCGCAGGCTCAGTACAGGCCGGCAAGGTAGTCGGCGAGGTTCAGGATGTCCTCCTCACTCAGGGTACTGGCAACACTGACCATGTTGCCGCCGTCGTTGGTGCGATGTCTGGCCTTGAAATCCTTCAGCTGCTTAACGACGTAGTCGTACTGCTGGCCAGCAACGCGCGGAACTTCATTCTGTCCGAGGAAGCCGCCGAGATGGCACATCGTGCACAGCGTCTCATCCGCCTTGGCCTTGCCCTTGGCCGCACGCGCGGGATCGGGCTTGAACGCAGTTGCCACCGGCTTCTGCACGGAAAAATACGCGGCGAGGTCGAACATGTCGTCGCGCGACAGGTCCTTCAACATCGGCACCGTGTGCGGGTCGCTGCGCCGTCCCTCCCTGAAGTCCTTGAGCTGCACATAGATATAGCGCGAGGTCTGGCCCGCCAAGATCGGATACTGACCCTGGGTGGAGTTCCCGTTCGGACCATGACAGGCGACGCACACTTCGGCCTTTTTCGCGCCGGCCGCAGCGTCCTGGGCGCTGGCGACCGGCCAGGCCACGACGAGGACGGCAGTCAGCGCCCACCCAAAAATGCGGTTCATGCAATGCTCCGAGCAAGAAAAGGGCCGCCTGCAGGCGGCCCCGGACGTCGATGAGCGACTTTATAGCGCGAACACGAACACGCTGTTGCCGCGCTTGAAGTCGAGTTGCGTGTTGCCGCCGCAGCCCATCGCGATGTACTGCTTGCCGCCGACCATGTATGACACCGGCATCGCATTGGCACCGGCGCCGCAATTGAAGCTCCACAGATTCTTGCCGGTCGCGGAGTCGAGCGCGTTGAAACTGCCATTGCCTTCGCCGAAGAAGTAGAGCCCGCCCGCTGTCGCAAGACCGCCACCAATCAACGGCTGCTCGGTGTCGAACTTCCACTTCACTTTGCCGCTGTCGACATCGACGGCGGCGACTCGGCCCCACTGCTTCTCGCTCGGGATGACCTTGAACGCGCCACCGAGCCACAGCTTGCCGCCGGGGTATTTGGCGGTCTCGACGTGGTACGTCATCGGCTGGTGCAGGTTCAGCGCGATTGCCAGCCGCGTCTTCGGATCGAAGCTCATCGGCGACCACTCGACCCCGCCGTTGGCGCCGGGCAGCATGCGTGAACCCTCGGGCGTCGGCAGCACCCACATGTTCTCCTGTGGAATCATCGCCTCGGAGAAGCGGATCAGGTTGCAGTTCGAGCGGTCATGCACGTACACGTGGCCGGTCTTGCCGCCGTGGATCACGCCCGGGATCATCTTGCCGCTCTTGTCCTTGACGTCGACGAGGATCGGCGGGCTCACGGCGTCGAGGTCCCAGACGTCGTGCGCGATGTACTGCGAATGGCACTT
This sequence comes from Burkholderiaceae bacterium, assembly GCA_035498175.1. Lineage (GTDB taxonomy): Bacteria > Pseudomonadota > Gammaproteobacteria > Burkholderiales > Burkholderiaceae_F > JALORV01. The sequence continues at coordinate 816 of DATKAJ010000020.1, read as the reverse complement.
GTAGGTGCCCTTGTCGAGGTCGATCGCCACCAGCGAGTCGGTGTACAGGTTGTCACCCGGGCGCTCTGCGCCGTACAAGTCAGGCGACGGGTTGCCGACGACGAACCACACGGTGCGTGCCTTCAGGTCCACCGATGGGTTCATCCACACGCCGCCACCGAGCGTCTGATAGAACGAGCTGTCCTTCGCGAGTGCCGCCTTCTCTGCGGCGATGTCGCGCTTCATGTTGCGGCCCGTTGCGTCGTTGACCGCCCACACGCCCTCGTGACCCTTGTCGGGGATGGTGTTGAACGTCCACAGTTCCTTGCCATCGTCGGCGTTGAAGGCCTTCACGAACCCGCGGATGCCATATTCGCCGCCGTTGGTGCCGATCAGCACCTTGTTGTCGACCACCGTGGGCGCCATCGTCTCGCTGTAGCCCTTCTCGGGGTCGGCGATCTGTATGTTCCACAGGACGTTGCCGGTCTTGGCGTCGAGAGCAACGAGCCGCGCGTCGAGCGTGCCCATGAAGACCTTGCCGCCGGAGATCGCGACGCCACGGTTATTCGGACCGCAGCAGAAGGTTGTGACCGGCCCCATCTTGTGCTTGTAGTGCCAGAATTGCTTGCCGGTCACCGCATCGATCGCGTAGATGTGGTTGTATGACGTCGTGAGATACATCACACCGTCGACGACGATCGGCGCCGTTTCCATCGACTCGACGACTTCAGTCTGGAACACGAACGCCGGCCGCAGGTTCTTCACGTTGCCGGTGTTGATCTGGTTGCCGCCGTAGTAGCGCTGCTGCGTGTAGTCGCCGTTGGTGTGCAGGAAGTT
>DATKAJ010000019.1:0-22684 GCA_035498175.1 Burkholderiaceae bacterium | reverse complement strand
GACCGGGACCAGGAACGACTGCATGTCCCAGCTCATGGAAATGAGGCCGCTGACGATCAGCACCGCGCGCACCTCGGGATGGAGCAGCAGCTCGAAGGGACTGGTGTTCTCCGAACCGCGCGCATGCCCGTCGTGCGCCGGCAGCCTGTGGCGCTGCGCAATTAGGAGGGCGAGGCTCGTCATCAGCAGCAGGAAGACGGCAGCGAACGTGGCACGGTGTCCGACCGCATCGATCAAGAAGCCGCTGGCCACCGGGGCAATCAGGCCTGAAGTCGAAAACCCGAGTGCCAGCATCGAAAACGCCGCCGGCCGGCGTGCGGGATCGGCGAGCGTGCCCACGAGGTTCTGCGCGGTCATCTGCAGGTACATGAAACCGGTGCCGAGCAGTGCAGCGCCTACGAGCAGCGGCGCAACATCGGCGGTGGCGTAGGGAAAGACCGCGGGCAGCAATGCGCCGAGCGTCATCAGCGATGTGCCGAGCAGCATCGGCGGAAGCGGACCGACGCGGTCGAGCCAGCGCCCGGCGCGCACCGCAAGCAGTGCCGGGACCAGCGCGAACAGTGCCATGACAACGCCAACGGTAAAGGCGGAGGCCCCGTTCGATAGCGCGTACAGCGACGAAGACAGACGTGCCGCACCGAAGGCCGTGTGCGTCATCACGACGAAGACGATGATGCGTGCGAATCCGATCTTCATGCCGCCCGCTCGGCGTCTTTGACCGGCGTCGGCCGCCACGCGACCAGCGCCACGCCGGCGCAGGTGATGGCGATGCCGAGCGTCGTCAGCAGGGTCGGCCGCACGCCGAACATTGCCCACTCGAGTGCGACCGCGATGATCGGGGTCAGGTACAGCAGGCTGGTCACGCGCGTAGCCTGGCCACGTCGCATGAGGGTGTGCAAGGCGTTGACCGCAAGGATCGAAGCCAGAACGACCAGGAACAGAATGCTCGCGGCGAGTGGCCAGGACCATCGCACCGGAAAGCCCTCGACCACGACCGCGAGCGGCGCCAGCACCAGCAGGCTGGCAACGAACTGGACCACGCCGGCTGCGCGCAGGTCGACGGCAGGACAGAAGATGCGCTGGTAGAGCGTGCCGGCCGTGATCGCGCCAAGAGAGATCGACACGGCCACCAGAGCAGGCAGCGTCAAGGCGTGCAGGTCGATCTTGTGCCAGACCACCAGCGCGACGCCGAGCAGCCCCAGCGCGATGCCCAGCCACTGCCGCGGCTGTGGACGCTCATTCAACAGCGGCGCCGCGATCATGGCCGTTACCAGTGGCTGCAGAGCGAGGATCAGCGCGGTGATGCCGGCTGACATGCCGAGGTACTGAGAATAGTGGCTGCCGCCGAGATTGATCGCGTGCATCAGCAGGCCCGCGACCACAACGTGGATCAGCAGCGGTCCGCGCGGCCAGGTCGGGCGCGCCAGAAGGGCCAGCGGCACGACCAGCACGACACCCAAAGCGAATCGCAGCGACAGGAAGGTGAAGGGCGGCGTGTACTGCATGCCAACTTTGCTGGCGAGGTAACCGGAACCCCAGACGGTGACGAAGAACCAGGCCAGCCAGCGGCTGGTGTCGGCGGGTCGCGCGGCGTTCACGCCCCGATTCTTGCAGACCGCGCGGTCCGGGCCGGTGGCCTGGCGAAACAGCGATGGCCTTCCCGACCTCCGCGAACCTGCGCCGTCAAATTCAGCCGATCACTGCGGCTGGAACCCGCTCGCCTTGATGATGCGCGACCACGCCTGTGCGTAGGCGCGCTCGCGCGCCGCGAGCTGCGCTTGAGGCATCAGCGCGACAGTCAGTCCCCAGGCCGTGAGCCTGTCCCTCACGTCGGGCAGTGCAATCACCTTCGCGAGCGCCGCAGAGAAGCGATCGATTTCGGTCTGCGGCGTGCCCGCGGGCGCAAAGAACGCGTAGTACGGCGCGTCTTCGAAGCCTGCAAGGCCGAGTTCTGCAAACGTCGGTACGTCGGGCATCGTCGCCTGGCGAATGGCGCCGAGAACGGCGACGACGCGCAGCCTGCCGGCCTTGTGGCTCTCGACCAGTTCCGGCACGGACGCGATTCCGGCGGGGATCTGGTTGCCGAGCATGTCGGCGATCATCGGCGCGCTGCCTCGGTAAGGCGCGGCGATCAGATCCACGCCGTACTTCTCGGCGATCACCTTGACGAGGAACTCCGGCACCGACGCGGGCGCCGGCACCCCGATCGCGGATTTGCCTCCCTGCGAGCGGACCCAGCCGATGTAGTCCTTGAAGCTGCGCGCCGGCGTTCCGCCAGACAGCGCGAGCGCATTGACGAACGTCGCAAAGCCGGCGACTGGAACGAAGTCGCGCGCCGGATCGAACCCCGGGTTCTTCACCACCAGCGGCAGGATGGAGATCGTATGGTCGTGCGAGATCAGATACGTCGTTCCGTCGGGTGCCGCGGCCTTCAACGCCTGCGCAGCAATCTGCCCGCCGGCACCCGAGCGGTTCTCGACGATGACCGGTGCGCCCAACGGGTCCTTCAGGTGCTCGGCGAGCGCGCGTGCAATCGCGTCGGTGCCGCCACCGGCGGGAAACCCGACGAGGATGCGGACCGGTTTGCCGGATTGCGCAAGTGCGGTGCCAAACGACAGCAGTGCGATCGAGGCCAGTGCAAGCGCGCGCATCAAGGGAGTGTGCCTTATGGTCATTCGTCTCTCGAATCTCGTGCGGGTGACCTGCGGATTATGGGATCCCACGCATGCCAGAGACGAGAATGTGTCAAGAAATCCGACAGCGCATTGCGAGTCGAGACGACCAACGGCACGTGATATCGGTGGACGCGCGAAGGCACGCGCACATAGAATCGTTCACGCTTGAAGCAGAACAAGAAGAACCGAGAGTTGCGGAAGGATGACCATGTCGGCGCGCTTCGTTGAAGACCTGAAACGAATCTGCTCGGCATTACTCGTTGCGGCCGGATTCGCGTCCGTCGCGCCGGCGCACGCCGTGGTCATCATCGGGAAGTGGGACCCAGCATTCGGGTCTGCGTTTCCCGATCTCGGGTGGCGCGGCGAGGCGAAGTTCTTCGTGCCGGATGCGTGCCTCGCCGAGTCGGGCTGGGTGTTCAACTTCGAGAGCTGCTCCAACTTCGGGATGAAGATCCTGTCTGCCGAAGTGGAGTTCTACAAACTCAGCGATCCGACAAATGCTGCGTTCCAGGAGACGCTGTCGTTCGGCGATCCGTCCCCGCTTGTCGCCAGCATGAAGATCGAGGACGGCATGCTGGCGGGCCTCTACGGGACCTTCGACTACTTCGAGCCTTCGACGCTTCCGCTCGCCGGCGGGCCCTATACGGAGTTCGTGCTGTTCTTCGAGGGCGATATCGCGCGCATGGGGTTCATCTCCGACCCGCCAGAGGGACACAAGAGGAAGGGTTTCAGCGATCCCAATCCATCGGAGGGCGGGCCGCCATTCCTCACGTTTCAGGTTGTTCCGGAACCCACCAGTCTCACGCTGTTGCTGCTCGCTCTTGCCTCGGTTTCGTTGGCATTGAGGGCAAGTCGACCGCGCTGAATGGGTAAGCGATCCTACGCCGCCTGCAGTCGGCTCTCACTCGCCTCGAGAGCGTTGCGGATCGCATCCTCGATGTCCCACGAGCTGCCTGCGTTCCAGGCTTCCTCCGCGGATTCCGGCCGCACCGCGGCTCGATAGCCCGCGATCCGTTCCGCCTGTCGGATTTTTTCTCGGGGCGCGCGCTGCAGCCCGAGTTTGTCGCGTGCGCGCTGAGTAGCCGCAGACAGGCGAATCGATTGCTCGGGTTGTGCCTCGAGCGAGCAAAGCTCCGCAATGTCGTCCAGGCAAGCGAGCGTCTCGTCCCACATCTCGAACTTCCGGAATGCGCGCAGCGCTTCGCTGAGGCGGACCCTGGCGGAAGCTGCGATCCCCGCAGAAATGTCACACTTGCCCAGCCACCGCATGGCGTTGGCCTCGCCGCGGCGATCGGCAGCTTCGCGGCACAGCGTCAGGGACCGCTTGAACCAGAGTTCCGCGGCGTTCGACTCGCCGCGGAAGAAAGCGAGCTGCCCAAGACGAAGTTCACACTCGCCCTGCGTTTCCTGATGCTTGATCTCGCGCGCAATGCAGAAAGCTTTCTCGATGCACGACTTCGCTTCCTGGTCGTCCCCAAGGTACTCGGCCACTTGGCCGAGGTGAACCAACCCGACCATTTCGCCCTGCCGATTGCCGAGTTCACGGAAGATGCGCAACGCCTCTCTTTCTCCCTCGGCAGCTGCCTCAGTATCGCCACTATGCAACCGGACAAGAGAAAGGGTCGACAACGCGGCAGCAATATCAAATGGATTCCCGAGGCGTCGCCGTAGCACCAGGCATTGCTCAAGCATGTCGCGCGCCTCGCCGTAGTCGCCCTGACTCTCCGCTAGGCAGGCGCCTACATTGAGTGCCCACGCCTGTGCAATGTCAGATGCGGCGATCGGGGGCAAGTCCAAGGCTCTGTGGACGAGCTGGCGGCCCTCGGTCGAATAGCCGCGCAGCATCCAGAACTGCATCAGCGCGACCGCCATTTTCACGGCAATCAACGGATCGCCGCCGCCGTCGAGCGCAAACGACAGCGCGCTGCGGACATTGTCGATGTTGGCTTCCGTCCGCTGCACCCATTCGGCCTGTTCCGCACCCTCCATGCCATCGCGCGCCTGCTTGGCTTGCGCAAAGTAGTGCTCGCAATGCCGTTGCGCAGCGGCGGTCGCGGCGGCCGGGTCCAGCTTCTCGTGCGCGTACTCGCGAATGGTCTCGAGCATGCTGTACCGGCCGCCGTTGTCGTGTTCGTCGATTTGGACGAGCGACTTGTCTACGAGTGACGCGAGCAGGTCCAGGATGTCTTCCGAGGTAAGAGGCTCGACTCCGCAGACTTTCTCAGCCGATTCGAGGTCGAAGCCGCCGACGAAAACGCTTAGCCGCGCGAACAGCGTCCGCTCCGGCGCGGTCAGCAGGTCATACGACCAATCGACCAGCGCCCGCAGCGTCTGCTGACGCTCCTGCAGCACCCGCGCGCCGCCGGTCAGGATCTTGTAGCGATCCTTCAGCCGCGCGTTGATGTCTGCGACGGAGAGCGAGCGGACCCTTGCGGCGGCGAGTTCGAGCGCGAGCGGAATGCCCTCGAGACGCGCGACCAGGTCCGCGACCTCACCAGCATGCGCGGTGTCGAGCACGAAGGATGGTTTGCTCTGCCGCGCCCGTTCGACAAAGAGCCGCACCGCCGGCGACTGCATCAACTGCTCCGGGCCCGCGTCACGTGGAGGAACCGGCAGTGGGTGCAGTGGATAAGCCTGCTCGCCCGGCACGTGCAGCGCCTCCCGGCTCGACGCGATGATGCGCACATGCGGCGCGGCGCGCAGGATGGCGTGCGCCAGATCTGCAGAAGCCCTGACGAGGTGCTCGCAGTTGTCGAGGACGATCAGCGTGCGCCGCGACTTAAGGTGCGCGCAGACCGACTGCATCAAGGTGCGGTCGGGTTCCTGCTGCACGCCAATGACCTGCGCGGCCTCGGAGACGACGAGCGACTCGTCGCGTACCGGCGCCAGATCGATGAACCAGGCCCCGTCCGGGTACTGATGAATCGTCTCCGCAGCGACCTGGAGTTCGAGCCGGGTTTTGCCGAGGCCGCCCATACCGAGCAGCGTCAGCAGGCGCACCTTGCCCATCAGCGCCTTGACCTCGTCGAGTTCGGCCTCGCGGCCGATGAACGATGTCGACTGGTGCGGCAGGTTGTGCGGAATGTCGCGCACCGGCATCCACCATTCGGCGGCTCGCACGACGCGGAAGACCTTCTCGCTGTCTTCGGGCGCCGTAAAGCGGCGACCGGGTATGCCGACTTCGAAGATCTCGATCGGGTCCGCCACGCCCTTGACCATCCAGTGGCCGTGCGACTCGACCTTGAGCTCGGTCGCGCCGAGATTGTCACGCGCATCGGCGGTGATCAGCGTCTGTCCGCCGCGTGCGAGCGACATCACGCGCGCCGCCGTCGGCTTGGCGAGCCCATCGACCTCGAGCGGCTTGGCGCCGAGCGCGACATCCGCGGGCGAGTTCTCCCGCAGTATGACCGGACCGACGTGTATGCCGGCACGCGCACGCACGGGCGTCGCCATCGCGGCCAGCGCCGGGTGATATTCGACCGCGAACGCGACCGCATCCGCCGCGCGCTCGAACAGCATGAGCATGCCGTCGGTCTTGTCGATCTCGCGTCCGTGGTGCTTCTGCAGCAGATCGCGGGCGATCCGGTCGTGCGTTGCCCACACTTGCGCCAGCGCCGCGTCGCCGATCGATTCGGCGAGCTTCGTGCTGTCGACGACGTCGGTCAGTAGCAGCGCTCGGATGTCGCTCATCGGTCAGATGCCGCTGGCGGCGCGTCTGGAGACTCGCCCGGCCAGAGTCGGCACGTGGGTACGAGCCCGTCCTGCAGCGAAGGCGTGGTGCCGGCCGCCGGGGCTCAAGGCAACGACCGGCAGCGCGCAGTGTACGTGCTGCTGGGCGCCGCAGGGCGTGCGGGAATGCCCGCGTTCAGGCGCGTCTGACGAGGAGCAGCGGCACGCGCGACTGCGCCATGACGCGGGTTGCAACCGAGCCCATCACCGCGGCGCGAAACGCTCCGTAGCCGTGAGAACCCATGACGACGACGTCAAGTTTCTTCTTCTTCGCGTATGCCGCGAGTTCGTCGCCGGGGTTGCCGACGAGGCAGACCTCGGCAGGCTGGATATGGCCCTTCGCGAGCAGCTTGCGCGCAGGACCCACCGCTGCTTCGAAGGCCTGCTTCTGCATGGTCCGGATCTCGCTCTCCGAAAAGGCCGGCAGCGCAATGCCGCCCATGTCTGGCATGACCGCGCCTGCAAAGTCGTTGACGACGTGGAGCAGGGAGATCTCCGGCTTCTTGCCGAACAGCGGCATGTGGCGCAGCACGTACTTGACCGCTTCGCGCCCGAACTTGCTGCCGTCGACCGCGATGCCGACCTTGAGGGCGTCCTGCGTCGGTGTTTCGCGATGGCGCAGCACCAGCATCGGCACCCGGGTCCGCGCCAGCACGTTGTTGGTGACAGAGCCGACCAGCAGGCCGGCAAGCGCGGTGTGGCCGTGCGACCCCATGACGATCAGGTCGACGCCGTCCTTGACAGCTGCGGCGCTGATCTCCTCGCCGGGGTTTCCGATGAGGCAGCGCGCACCCGCCTTCAACCCCGCCTTGCTCAGGCGGCGCAGCGCAGGCTTGAGTGCCTTGTCCGATTCGCTCTCGTAATACTCGCTCAATGCCGACTTGCCGACGACGCGCGCTGCGCGCACCGGCACTGCGAACTGCACATTGATAAGGTCGACCTGCGGCGCGGTGCCGATCAGCGTAGAGCGCGACGCGACGAATTCGACAGCCGCACGGCTGTATTCGCTGCCATCGACGGGGACGAGGATCTTCATAGGAGCTCCGAAAGTACATGTGCGGGCGAGCGTGGTTCCGACGGCGCCGCCAACTATGTACAGTCTAGGCCAGCTGGCGGGGTCGATCGTGATCGCGGGCAACCTCGCGCTGCGGTTTCACGGCTGGCGTTGCGCGCAAAATAGGAGCGTCATACTGAGGCCCGCGACATGCCCGCCGGACACGACCTGCAGATCGGTGAAGCGCGCGCCGTCATGGCGCTTGCGCTGCTGGCCGCGCTTGCGGACGGTCGCAACGAAGATCGCGAGCGCGCTGAGCTGCGGCGCGTGGCCGACGCGCTCGGTGGAGAACTCGACGTGCCGGCCCTGTTGTCGGACGTTCTGGTTCGACGAGTGAGTGTGAGCAGCCTGGCGGACGAGCTGACGACACCGGAAACACGCAGGCTGGCATTCGAACTCGCTGTCGGGGTCTGCGACGCCGACGGGCTGCGCAACGAAGCGGAGACCCGTTTCCTGGCCGAGCTCGGACGGCAACTCGGGCTAGACCAGCCCGCCATTGTCGAGACGGCGGTCACGGCAGACCAACTGGCGACGACCCCGCTGCCTGCCCCGGTTGCCGCGGCGGCGAGCGCGCCGGCTGCGGCCGATCTCGACCGCCTGATCCTGGATGCCGCACTGCTGAACGGAGCGCTCGAACTGCTCCCGCAGACACTGGCGACGATGGCGATCGTGCCGTTGCAGCTGAAGCTGGTGCATCGTATCGGCCGCGCGTACGGCGTCGAGTCGGACAAGCTGCAGATCCGCGAACTGCTGGCAACCGCCGGCGCCGGCGTGACCGGGCAGTATCTGGAGCGGATCGGTCGCCGGCTGGTGTCCGGTCTCTTCGGCAAGGGCGGCATCGTCGCTGCGGTGGCCACAGGCGCCACCGGCGCGCTGTTTTCGTTCGCGACGACCTACGCGATCGGCGAGGTGGCGCGCCGCTATTACGCCGGCAGCCGAACGATGTCGACCGCGCTGCTGCAGCAGACGTTTGTCGAACTGCTGCAGAAAGGCAAGGCGCTCCAGGCGCAGTACCTGCCGCAGATCGAGGAACAGGCGCGCCGCCTCGATCCATCGAAGATCCTGCAGTTGCTGCGCGATGGATAGTCCTGCGATCTTCGCCGATGACGCCGATCTCGCGCGTCGCTTCGGCGGTGTCGCGCGCCTGTACGGTGACGCGGCTGCAGCGCGCATGCGGGCGGGCCGCGTTGCAGTGGTTGGAATCGGGGGCGTCGGCAGCTGGACTGCCGAGGCGCTGGCACGCTGTGCGGTCGGGCGCATCACTCTGATCGACATGGATCACGTGGCCGAGTCCAACACCAATCGGCAGATTCAGGCTCTGGATGGCACCTACGGCCAATCGAAAGTCGAGGCGATGGCGGCGCGCATCAGGGCGATAAATCCGGCGGGAGAGTTGCAGCTGGTCGACGATTTCGTCACCGTCGACAACGCGGCGCGGCTGATCGCCGGCTTCGATGTCGTGCTCGACTGCGCCGACCAGGTCAATGCGAAGGCGGCGCTGATCGCGGCGGCGCGCCGGGCGCGCATCGCCGTTGTGAGTTGCGGCGCGGCGGGCGGACGCGTCGATCCGCTGCGGATTGCGCGCGGGGATCTCGCTTGCATCACTGGAGATCCGCTGCTGTCGAAGGTGCGCCAGAGGCTGCGCCGCGACCACGGCTTTCCGAAGAGCGACGGGCGCCGCCCGCGCAAGTTCGACGTCATCGCCGTTTATTCGGACGAGCCGGTGCGGGCTCCGGCCCGCATCGACAGCGCAGGCGATATCAGCGGCGGGCTGGCCTGCTCGGGCTACGGTTCCAGTGTCGTCGTCACGGCGGCCATGGGATTGGTCGCAGCCGCGGCAGCGCTGGATGCGCTGCTGCTCGTGCAAGGCCAGCTCGCTTGACGGCCATCAACCGCGGGAGTCAACTGTCGCCTACGCTGTTCGGTAGGGGGTTAACGGGCAATGTTCAAGAGGATCCTGTTGCCGACCGACGGTTCCGAACTGTCCGCGAAGGCGGTCGCCGGTGGGCTCGCGTTTGCGAAGGCACTCAAGGCCAGCGTCGTCGGTCTCACGGTGATCGAGCCGTATTCGTACTCGAACCTATCCGAATACCGCCCCGAGACGCTAGACGACTACGAGCAGCGCGTCATGAAGGTCGCCGCGGAGCGCCTCGGCCAGGTGGCCGACGCTGCGGCGCAGGCTGCGGTGCCGGTCGAGACCGTGACCGTCAAGTCATACTCGCCGTTCGAGGCGATCATCGAGACGGCGAAATCGCGCGGCTGCGACGTCATCTTCATGGCTTCGCATGGCCGTCGCGGCCTGAGTGCGGTATTGCTCGGCAGCGAGACGCAAAAGGTCTTGACGCATTCGACAATTCCGGTCATGGTTTACCGGTGAAGCTCTTCGGCGGATAGCCCGCCACCCACGGCGATACGTCGCCGCGAGGCCCGGCACACCACGATGTGTCCGGGCCTTTTATTTGGCTGCCGCGTTTTTGCGCTGAATCAACCGCCCGCGGTGGCGACGCCGTAGCTTCTGCGGAGATTCAACGCAGCCGGGGGCACGCCATGGGCGCCGTCGTCACGCACAGCCGCATCCTCGTCGGTTTCAAGCCGATCGACGATCTGCACCGGGAATTCGAGGCGATTCTCCAGGCGCTCAACGATCCGGCCGAGGCCGACTACGGTGCGCACCTGCTGGCGCTGCACGAGCACCTGCTGCGGCATTGCGCGACCGAAGAATCATTCATGCTGCAGGAAGACTACGCACACTACGCGCGACACAAGCGTGCGCACGAGCACCTTCTGGACTCCGTGTCGGACGTGCGGCGCCGCTTCGACGCCGGCGATATCGATGCGGTGCGGCGCTATGCGTCCGACCTGATGAACTGGTTTGCAATCCACGCCCAGTCCGAAGACGCCGAACTCGCAGCGTTCCTGAAGGGACAGGCGGCCTGAGTTGGCTGCGTCGGGACGTTTCGCCGTCGGCATAGCGAGCATCGACACCCTGCACGAGGAGTGCGAGCTCGCACTGGCCGGTCTGGCCGACGCGTTGCGGCCGGGCGCCACGCGCGAACAGTGCGCGGCCGCGCTGCTGTCCCTGCAGGAGCACCTGATGCGGCACTTCGCGCACGAGGAGTCGCTGATGGCCGCGTCGGCCTTTCCGCCGGGCGCATGCCACCAGCGCGAGCACGCCTCGGTGCTTGAAGTAGTCGTTGAAGTGCGCCGACGCCACGAGGCCGGCGATTCCGATACAGCGCCGCGTCTTGCAGCGGCGTTGCTGGAGTGGTTCGAGATCCACGCGGCGAGCATGGACGCGGCGCTCGCACTCTGGCTCAATGGCGCGCGCGACCGCGTGCCGGCAGAACCTCAGCCGGCCTGAAAGAGACGGACCTCAGGGTGTGCGCCGCTGCCTCATGTTGCGGCGGATCCAGTCGTGCATGTGGATCATGCCGTCCTCATGCGGCGTGTGGTACGGACCTTCGTCGTCCTCGCCGGCCAGCCAGAGCGCGCGCCGGCCGCGATGCAGCCGCCCACAGATCTCCGCATCCTCGGCGGCCGATTCCGCATACGCGGCCTGGTGTGCCTCCACGATCTGGCGTTCGAAGGCCTGCACTTCCTCCGGGTAGTAGAACTCGACGATATTCGTCGTGTGGTCAGGCGAGCGCGGGATCAGCGTGCTGACGACCAGGCCCATCGGGTACCACTCGAGCATCACGTTCGGATACAGGACCGACCACACGGTGCCGTACTTCGGCAGCGTTCCTCCCGAGTAGGCGAGGATCGCGTCGCGGTAGCGCTGATAGTTGGGCGAGACCTGCGACTGCAGCCCGTCCTTGATGCCGAGGATCTGGTAGCTCCAGCGGTCGCCGAAGCCCCATTCGTAGTTGTCGGCGTCGACCCACTTCTGCAGGCCCGGGTGCATCGCTTCGACGTGATAGAGCTCAAGGAAGATCTCGAGGAAGGTCTTCCAGTTGAACGGACACTCGTCGACGATGACCTTGTCGAACACGTAGCTCGAGTATTCGTAGTCTGAAGCCAGCGGAAAGTCCGCGAGGTCCGCGGCCGCGTCGCGCGGGCCGGCGAACAGCAGTCCGTTCCATTCCGTGAGCGGAGTCTTCGGCAGTGAGCACTCCGGGGTTTCGTCGAAGTCCGGCGCACCGAGCAGGCGGCCTTCGAGGTCGTAGGTCCAGCGATGCAGAGGACAGACCAGGTTGTCGTGGTGGCCGCGGCCTTCGAGGATCAGCCCCTGCCGGTGCCGGCAGGTGTTCGAAAGCAGGTTGACGCCGCCCGGGCCGTGCACCAGGACCTTGCCATGGTCCGTCCACGGTAAGGTCATCGTGTCCCCCACCTCCGGCACCATCATGCGGCTGCCGACGTAATTCGGCCCGCGGTCGAAGAGCTGCAGCATTTCGCGCTCGAACCAGGCCGGGTCGAAGTAGGTCGAAATCGGCAGCGGCGCCGTGCGGGCCAGCAGCGCCGCATCGAGGTTGGAGCGACGCGAGATCGAATCGGGAGCGTTCATGGCAAATGCACGGTGCTGTGATCGTGTCGGCACGATGGGGCGCAAAAAATGATACGCGCCGGACGGTTACAGTTCTTTACAACCGCATCGCAGAGGAGCAACTGGGGCCACCTACAGTGCAGCCATCGAGCGGGGCATCAGACCAATCAACGATATCAACGATGGACGCGAAACCCTTGATACACGACGACGAGACGCGGCGTTCACGGCGCCGGGTCATGGTGGGCGCCGGCGCGACAGCGCTGGCAGCGGTCGCCCTTTCCGCAAATCACCGGGCGCTGGCGCAGCCTGTCAGTGGCGGCCCTGGCTTTGGCCATGGCTTTGGCGGGCCCGGACCGATGCACGGCCCCGGCATGGGCTTCGGCATGGGGTTTTTCGGGCCCGAGGCCGACGGTGATCCTGCTGTAGCTGCCCGGCGGCTGGACGCTCTGGTCTCTTTGCGGTTGGCGGTCGTCGATCTGACCGCCGAGCAGCGCGCCCGCATCTCTGCCGTTGTGCAGAGTCTCGTCAAGGATCTGTATGGCACGCGCGAGAAGATGATGAAGCTGCGCCAGGAATCGATGGAGTTGCTGGGTGCAGCCACCATCGATCGCGCTCGTCTGGAGCAGCTCCGCGTGCAGCAGCTCCAGCTGGCCGACAGCTCATCGAAGCGGCTGCTGACGGCCGTGATGGACGGAGCCGAGGTTCTGACTCCGGCGCAACGGGCCAAGGTCATGGAGCGTCCACGCCGTGGCTGGATGGACGGTCGGCACGAGAGGCTGCCGTCTGCCGGGGACGCGCCGAAAAAATAGTCTCCCCCGCCGCGGCCCCGGACCGACCGGTTCCGGCGGCCCCCCTCCACCTCCCGGCATTCCGCCCGGTGGCCGCGGCACTCCCCAAGCCCGTTGACGTTCGGAGCGCAGATGTGCGAGCCGAGCGTCGACAGGCGCCGGCATGCAGTAGATTTGCCCGATGCAGCGACTGTTGATGATCGACGATGACGCGCGGCTCGCCGCGATGGTGCGCGACTACCTCGGCGCTTCCGGCTACAGCGTCGATGTGGCGGGCGATGTGGCGGGCGGCCTGTCGGCGGTGAAGTCGCGTCCAGCCGACCTGCTGATCCTCGACCTGATGCTGCCCGATGGTGACGGCCTGGATGTCTGCCGCCGTCTGCGCGCTGAAGGCCTGGCCATGCCCATCCTGATGCTGACCGCCAAGGGCGATCCGATCGAGCGCGTGATCGGACTTGAAATAGGCGCCGACGATTACCTGCCGAAGCCATTCGAGCCGCGCGAACTTCTGGCGCGCGTGCGTGCGCTGCTGCGCCGCTCGGGCGGCGCTCTGGCAGCAGATTCGCTGCGCTTCGGCCGACTGGAGGTCGATCGCGCGGCGCGCGCAGTTCGCGTCGACGGCCAGGTGCGATCGCTGACATCGCATCAGTTCGACCTGCTGGTCGCGCTGGCCGAGCGCGCGGGGCGGGTGCTGAGTCGCGAGCAGCTGATGGATCTTGTGCGCGGCGAAGCGCTCGACGCCTTTGACCGCTCGATCGACGTGCACATCGCACGCATACGCGCGGCGGTCGAAGACGATCCACGGCATCCGAAGCGGATCATCACGGTGCGCGGCGCCGGCTATGTCTTCGCGCGTTCGCAGGACGCCGGATGAGCGCAGCCTCGCGCGCGGAGCTTCCGCCGACCTCCGCCCATCGCGTCCATCGACTTTACTGGCGCATCTGGTTCGCAATCCTGGCGACCGTGGCGCTGTTCGCGGTGCTCGCGGTGACGGCGTGGCGCCTGATCGGCGAACGCCCGCATCCGCCCAACATCACCGGATTCGCCGAGATCGCGGCCGAATTGCTGCCGCCGGCCACGGCGACGGTGGAGGAGCAGCGGGCCGCGCTCGAGCGCTGGCATCGCCAGCTCGGAGCCGACTTCGCGCTGCTGGGGCCGGGCGGCGCCGACATTGCGCGCACGAGCGACGATCTGCTGCCGATCGACCCGCTCGATCCGGAGGCCAAGCACCATGTGATGACGCCGCGCGGTCCGGCGATCCAGTTCGCGCTGCCCGATGGGCGGACGCTGCTGGTGCGGCGCCTGGGAAGGCCGCCGCCGCCGCCGGGGCCGGTGCTGACCTTTGCGCTGCTTGCAGTGGGCATCGGGGTCGGTGCCTATCCGGTCGTGCGTCGGCTGACGCGCCGACTCGAGCGTCTGCAGCGCGGTGTCACCGAATGGGGTGCGGGCAACCTGGGGGCGCGCGTCGCTGTCGAGGGCCGCGACGAGGTGGCCGATCTCGCGGCGAGCTTCAACGATGCCGCCGCGCGCGTTGAGCGGCTCGTCGATGTGCACCGCAGCTTGCTCGCCAATGCTTCGCACGAGCTGCGCTCGCCGCTGGCACGCATTCGCATGGGCATCGAACTGCTGGCGGAGCAGCCGACCGCTGCGCGACGTGCGGAGCTGGCACGCGATATCGCCGAGCTCGATCAGCTGATCGACGAGATCCTGATGGCCAGCCGCCTCGAAGGCGGCGGGCTGGCGCCGGAACGCGCGCCTGTCGACTTCACGGGTCTCGTCGCAGAGGAGTGCGCGCGCCTCGGGGCCACGCTGCAGGCGCAAGCGGTCACCGTCGAGGGCAGTGCCCGGCTGCTGCAGCGGCTCGTACGCAATCTGCTCGAAAACGCCGAGCGCTATGGTGATGGGACGATAGACGTCGTCCTGCGGGAGGACGGCGCGATCGAACTCGACGTGATGGATCGCGGTCCGGGGATCGCCGCCGAGGAGCGCGAGCGCGTGTTCGAGCCGTTCTATCGCGTGAAGGGCGCGAGCGAGGTTCACGGCGGCGTCGGACTCGGCCTCTCGCTCGTGCGGCAGATCGCCCGTCAGCACGGCGGCGACGTGCGCTGCGTGCCGCGCGAGGGCGGCGGCAGCTGCTTCAGGGTCACGCTGCCGGTGGCAGCGCCCGACTCCGCGGGATCCCGCGGCTAGTTCAGCCGCCGAGCCAGCCCTCCGAACGTGCGCGTGCCGCGGCCTGCTGCGGCGTGACACCGGCTTCGTACAGATCGGACCAGCGCGTTTCGTCGAGCATCTCGTGCGAGCGCATCACGCTCCACCCGAGTTCACGACATACGGCGGCGAGCCACTCGAACAGCGTCATGGCTTCGCGGCCCTAGACGTTGCCCTCGAACGTGTTGCACGCGGAGATCTGGCCGCTCTTCATGCCGGTCATGAACCAGCGCATGCGCTGCTCTGACGTCCCGTGCGTGAAACTGTCGGGCACGACACGGCCCTGTGTGCTGCGCTGGATCGTGTCGTCGCCGATCGCTGAGGCAGCGCGCAGCGCTTCCTCGACGTCGCCGGCCTCGAGCAGGTTGCGGTTCTGCGCGTGGTAGGCCCAGACTCCTGCCAGGCAGTCGGCCTGCAGCTCCAGCCGCACCGAAAGCGCGTTGTACTGCGTCTCGGTCATGCGACGCCGGTAGTCGTCCATCTTCTGCATGATCCCGAGCTGGTTCTGCACGTGGTGGCCGACTTCGTGCGCGATCACGTAGGCCTGCGCGAAGTCGCCCGGTGCATGGAAGCGGTCACGCAGCTGCTGGTAGAACGCGAGATCGATGTAGACCCGCTGGTCGAGCGGGCAGTAAAACGGCCCCATCGCGGTCTGGCCGGTGCCGCAGGCGGTGGGCGTAGCGCCGGCGAAGAGGACCAACGTCGGGTCGCGATACTGCCGACCGAGCTGCTGAAACAGCGTTCCCCAGGTCTTCTCGGTGTCGGCCAGCACGCCGGACACGAATCTGCCCATTTCATCGGTCGGCGCGCCTCGCTTGCCCTCCATCTGCTGCGGCGCCACCTGGTTCTGCACGGTCTGCACTGTTCCCGCGAGACCCAGGATGACGCGCGGGTCGATTCCAAACAGCATGCCGACGATAACGAGCACCACCAACCCGATGCCGCCGCCGGCGATCCCGCGGCCCATCGACATGCCGCGGCGATCTTCGACGTTCGAACTCTGATCCTCTATACGCATGCTCGCCCCCGCGCGTCTGTCGAGGGGCAAGCATAAGCCGCTGCCTGCCTATTGATAACGACCTTCACCGTAGCGCTTGGCGTGTCCGGGCGGAACTTTGTATGCGGCCTCCTGGTACGGCCCGTAGTGGTGATACCGATCATGGCCGTAAGGGACGACCACGTGGGGCGCGTAGTAGGGGCGCGGGTAGACGACGCGTGGCGCAACGACGACCGGCGCGGGCACATAGATCGGCGGCGGTGCGACAACCTGGGGAACGTACACGACCGGAGGCGGCGCATAGACCGGCGCGGGCGCGTAGACGGGGATCACCGGCGGACCGAAGATCGGCGCGCCAATGCTGATGCCGAACTGTGGCGTGCTGACGCTTACCGCGACTCCGTTGGCGTGTGAAGCCAGCGGGGTTAATGCGGCCATGGCAAATCCTGCAAACAACAGACGCTTGAACATGTTGGATCTCCTGGTGTTACAGCAGATCCAACGGCGAACGCCGGGCCGGCGCCGACGTCAAGTCGTTTCAGGATGTAACCGGCTTAGCGCGCCGGAGGAGGCTCTACGGGCGCGGCAGGCGCAGCACGCGCACGCCGCCTTGCTCGCATGGCCGGTCCGCGTAGGTGACCCGGCCGTGCGATTCGCAGCGGAACACGGTGACCACCGATGCCATGCGCGGCAGGACGGGGAGGGCGGTCGGTAGCGCCGGGGTCGAATCTACTGCAGCCCAGGCCGGCGGGCCGACTTCCTCACTCACGCCCGTCGATAGCACGGTGGGGCCGACTGCACCGGCGAGCGGGCTGAGGATCAGGAACAGGTACCAGACTAGCGCCAGCGCGATCGCGCCCGAGACGATCAGGCTCAGAAAATTCAGCGAGAGATCGATGCGGAAGTCGGAAGCAGCAAGATGCATGGGAAAACAGCGGCCGGAGCAGGGCGGATTATCCCCGAATCGGCCCTGCGGCGCTCGAGCCCGCGCGGGACGCGGTCACACGATGGTGGGATTGGTCTTTACCACCCGGATCGCACTTGCGCGGGCCAGGCGCAAACACGCCCTACGCGACCGCGAGGCCCTGGCGGTAAGAACGCCACACCGCGAGCAGGTCACGCTCGCGTTGACGCGTGAGCTTGCCGGCGCGGCGCTTGTCGGCTGCATCAGGGATGCCGGCCTCGAGGATGTCGTTGATCGTCACCGCCATCGGCCGCGTAATGAGACCGCTGGCCCGCGCGCGCCCGGTGTCGATCGTGTGAAACGCTCGTGTACTCGGGTCATGTGAAGGAATCCATAGCGGCAGTTCGAGCCACGGCTGCACGCCTTCGCGCTCGAGGAAGCGCTCGTCGACCCACTCGATTTCAACTTCTTCGCCGCAGATCCAGCGGCAGGTGTCCAGCAGTTCGGCGAAGGTCGCGCCCTCGACCGGGCCGGTGCCATTGAATGCGCCACTCGCGCCCTGCGCGATCAGCTTCAGGATCCACTGCGCCAGGTCGCGCGCATCGATGAACTGGATCGCCCGCTCCGGATTGCCGGGTGCCAGCACGCGTCCGCCCGCGGCGATGCGCCAGGCCCAGTAGGAAAAACGGCCGGTCGGATCGTCGGGCCCGACAATGAGCCCGGGCCGCACGAGGATCGAGCGCGCGCCGAACACTCGGGCGACGGTGCGCTCGCATTCGGCCTTCATCGGTCCGTAGTTGGTGCCGGTGACTGCACTCCTGTCGATACCAACGATCGAAGCCAGCGGGTCGGTTTCGCGGATCGGCGGCTTCGAGAATGAGGCATAGGCCGACACGCTGGAGATGTACACGTAGCGTTCGCAGCTGTCGAACAGCGCAGCGGCGGACAACTCGACGTCCTGCGGCCGGTAGCCACAGGTGTCGATCACCGCATCCCACCGTCGGTTGACCAACAGGTGCAGGTCCTCCGTTCGGTCACCGACGATCCATTTGACGCCGGGCGGCCACCACTGCCGCGAATTGCCGCGGTTGAAAACAGTGACGGCATGCCCCTGCGCCAGCGCCGCACTGAGCAGCGCCTGGCCGAGGAAGACCCCCCCACCGATAATGAGCAGATTCATGGCGCGCCGATCTTATGATGCGAAAGCGCCTCCTGACCAGCCGTTCGGACTACCGTTCGGCAGGAAGATCTGACGCATCGGCGGTGCCCGTTGACACCGCGCATGACGAGCGCGCACCAGCAGGCCCGGAGTCCGGCTCCTCGGATGGGATAATTTCCCAGCCGATATCGCGTTGACCCCGCCATCGCCACAACGTCGTGCCGCGATTCGACCGTTCCGCTTTCGAGTCTGCCCCCCGCACTCTGCTGCGCGATGGGCGCTGGGCCAATGCCCGCGTATGGCGGGTGCATCTGGATGGCGAGTGGGTCGTCAAAGATTTCCGACCACGTGCGTGGTGGGTCCGCAACACGATCGGGCGGATGTTCGTGCGACGCGAACTTGCGACACTGCTGCGCCTGCAGGGGCTCGCGGGTGTGCCGTCGCAGGCTTTTCGCGTCGACCCGCACGCGCTCGCCTTCGGATACATCGATGGCGAGACGCTCGGGCAGGTCGAGCCCGGGCGCCAGACCAGCGCCTACTTCCTGGCCCTCGAAGGGCTGCTGCAGTCGATTCATGCGCGCGGCGTGGTGCACCTGGATACACGCGGCAGCGGCAACGTACTGATGCGAGGCGACGGCTCGCCGGGTCTGATCGATTTCCAGTCTGCGCTCTCGACCCGCTGGATGCCGGCACCCTGGCGCCACTTCCTGGAGAACATCGATCTCACCGGCGTTTACAAGAAGTGGATGCAGCGCGATCCGCAGTCGATGGGACCCGAGCGCATGGCGCTGAACGAACGCATGACGCGCTGGCGCCGCTATTGGGTGCTGCGCGGGTATGCTGGCGCGCGCAAGGCCCATCCGGCAAAAGACCCGCCGACGGATGCGGCGTAGTTTCCCTACCCATGCTCACTTCGATCCGCTCGGTCTTCAATCACCCCGGCGTGCGCCGCGCCTATGTGCGGCTGCGCGTGCCGATCGCCATCGTCGCGATCATCCTGCTGTTCCCGTTCCTGCAGCGCGAATGGATGTTGGCCGGGTTCGTCGTATCGATGATCGGCGAACTGATACAGCTATGGAGCTTTGCCTCGCTCGACAAGAACTCCGACCTTGCGATCCGGGGTCCGTATGCGATGGTGCGCAATCCGATGTACCTCGGCCGCTACTTCATCCTACTCGGCTTCCTGATGCTGCTCGGGGCCTGGTGGGTGCTCGTCGCGTATTCGGTGATCTACTGGTTTTACATGGACACGCGGGTCGAGCGCGAAGAGGCCCATCTGAAGCCGATCTTCGGACCACGCTACGAGGCCTATTGCGCCCGCGTGCGGCGCTTTGTGCCGGGCACGCCACTGCCCGGTCAGCCGGTCTTTTACTGGAGCTGGAAGCTCTTCGCCCAGAACAATGCACTTGCCAACCTGGCGGGGACACTGGCGGTCTGGAGCATCGTCGCGGCCTGGCTTCTGTTGCGCTGACCCGAAAGATCGTGTCCGCCGCACCGGCTTCCGCCGGGACGGGCGGCGGACCTGATACGGCGTCTGGATGACGTCCTGCGGGATTGGCGCCTTGCTGCGGCGAAGGCAGCATGTCGATCGGCCCGCGCGATAGCGGGCGCACTCCGATTGCATGCTGGTGCCCGCCCCATTCGATCCCAAAGGCCTGATTCGCGCCGCGGCGCTCGCAGCAATCTGTGCGTTGGCTGCGGGTGTGCTGGGCTGTGGTGGTGGCGGCGGTTCGCCAGCGACGAGCGCAACCCAGTTGGCGCCGACACCGAGCGCCGCGCCCGCAGCGGCCGCGTCGGTCACGGTGACGGGCTTTTCGCCGACGAGCGCCGCGCCCGGGGCAACGATCACGCTGACGGGAGCCGGATTCGCTGGCGTCACGGCGGCGCGCATCGGCAGCGTCAGCGCCAGCTTCCGCATCGTCTCGGACACGACGCTCGAAGTGACAGTGCCGGCGGGCGCGAGCACCGGACGCATCGAACTGAGCGCTGCGGGCACGGTGGTCCTGTCGGCGAGCGACCTCACCGTCGTCGCGGTGCCGGTCATCGCGTCGGTCACGCCGACCACGGTCATTCCGCCCGCGCGCATCACGATCGCCGGTACCGCGCTCGATGCAGTACGCGAGGTGAAGTTGGGCGGGATCACACTGGCCATCGCGACGCGCACGCCGACGAGTCTCGGCGTCGACGTTCCGGCAACGGCGACCTCGGGCACGCTGACGCTGGTCGACAACGACGGCATCTCACGGCCGTCGGCGCAGCGGATCACCGTGACCGGCCCGTTGCGGATCAGTTCGTTTTCCCCGCAGTCGATCGTCACGGGCCAGTCGCTGACCGTGAATGGTTCGAGCCTGGACCGCGTCACGTCGATAACGTACGCAAATGGTGTCAACGGCGGCATCGCGTCGCGCGACGGGACGACGCGGCTGTCGATCATCGTTCCGGACGCTGCCGGGAGTGGCGTATTCCGCCTGCTCGGCAATCTCGACGACGAGGTGTTGTCGGCGACGCCGCTGCAGGTGATTCCCGCGATCCGGGTGAACGCGAACACCGTCTATCGTGTGAACGCGGTCGGCGACGCGGTCAGCATGACCGGCACGGGCCTCTCCGAGGTTTCTGCGGTGCGCGTCGGCTCGATGTCGGCGACGATCGTCTCGAAGACCGCGACCGAACTCGTCTTCAGCGCGCCGGCCTTGGCCTGCGGCGGCATCACGCTCGATTCGTCATCGCAACCTTCCGTCGCGGGTGGCAGCCTCGTGGTCGGGGCCGGCTGCGTCGCGAGCGTCGCGGGCGTGGAGTTCGCACAGGTTCTGTCGCAGGGCGTGACCGACGTGCGCCAGCGCGTCGTTCCGGGCAAGGAAACCTGGGTCCGCGCCTACGTTGTCGCGACGCAGAGCAACGTGCCCGCGCCGCTGGTGCGATTGACCGGGTACAACGGCGCCACGATTCTCGGCACGGTCGACATGGCCGGCCCGGCAACGCTGCCGGTCGTCATTGCCGCGACGGTGCCCGACGCGATCCGATACGACGAGGCTCAGAGTTTCAACGTCGAGCTTCCGGCGGCCTGGGTCCGTAGTGGACTGTCGGTGCGCGTCGAAGCCGATCCGCTGCGGCAGTTCGGCGCCCCTGTAGTCGTCGACGCGACGCCGGTCGTGGGCCTTGCGACAAAGATCGAGCTCGTGCTGGTGCCGCTGATTTCGGGCGGATATGTGCCAACGATGCCGACCCTGGCTGCCGTGCTCGATGAAGTCACGCGGCGCTTTCCGATCCCTCGCGCCAACATCAGCGTCACGATGCGCCAGGCCTACACGTTGACCAGCGTGACCGACGGGCTGGACCTCGATACCGAGTGGCAGAACGCCCTCAACGAGCTGCGGCAGCTCAGGGCGATGGAAGTTGCCTCGGGCAACACGACGCGTTTCTACTTCGGCTTCGTGAAGCGCTCGGGCGGCGGTATCGCCGGCATCGGCTACGTACCGGGTTTCGCCGCCATCGGCTGGGATGCAAACACGCTGTGGCCGCGCACGATGTCCCATGAACTGGGCCACAACCTGAGCCGCCCGCACGCGCCGTGCGGGGGTGCCGCGAGTCCCGATCCGAACTATCCGTACGCCGGCGGGCTGCTGGGCCCGACGCCGCTGACGGACTCGATCCCGGCCGCGATCGACATCCAGTCGCCGAGCGGGCTTGCGGACATCATGGGGTACTGCAACGGTTCCTGGTTCTCCGACTACAACTATCGCGAGATGCAGCGCTATATGGAGTCGCAGTCCGGGCTGGTAGCGTTGCAGGCCGCGCAGGCCGCAGCCGCTGCCGTCGAGCAGGACATGCTGCTGGTCTCCGGCAGCATCGGCAGCGACGGCATCCGGCTGGCGCCGGTTCAGGCGCTGCGTGGTGTGCCCACGGCGGGGACGGGGAACTACACGCTGCGAGTTTCTATGCGCGACGGCCGAACGTTTGCGTACCCGTTTGATGCGGATCTGGTTGACCATGCCGAGCCGGCCGAGCGCCACTTTGCAGTCCTGGTGCCGGATCCCGGTGGCGCCGTTGCCAGCCTCGACGTGCTGCATGGGATCGAGCTGATCGCGCAGCGGCCGGGTGGACGGCTGAGGTCGCAGAGTGCTTCTGCGCCCGATCTCGGGCGCCTGCGTGCCGTCGACTGGAGCGAAAGCAACGGCGTGCTGCACGTCCAGTGGGACACGGCGGCAGCCTCACACCTCGCGGTGACCTATGTGGACAAGGGCCAGCGCACCGTGCTGGGCGTCAGTCGCGGTGGCGGCAGTGCCGAGTTCGACACGGCAGGGCTGCCCGCCGGCGGGCACTTCGAACTCGCGCTTTCCGACGGGCTGAACGCGCGGACGCTTCTCCTGCAGCGCTGAAAGGCGCGACGCCGCTAGCGGGCGTCGGCCAGCAACGGCTCGACCTCGGGATGTCGCTGCACCCAGGCGCGCACGTACGAACACACCGGCAGCACGTCCATGCCCTTGTCTGCGGCGTGCGCAAATGCGGCCTTCACCAGGGCGGAGGCGATGCCGCGACCTTCGAGCTGCCGCGGCACTTCGGTGTGCACCAGCATCATCGTGTCGCCGTGCATGCGGTAGTCGGCGCGGCACAGCATGCCGTCCACGATCACTTCGAACCGCATGGCCGCCGGATTGTGCTGGATTGCGAGGGTCGTTTCGGCCAT
>DATKAJ010000018.1:0-5518 GCA_035498175.1 Burkholderiaceae bacterium | reverse complement strand
TCGCGCATGCGGCTCGCGACGATAGCGAGCATTTCGTCGCCGACGCGGTGGCCATAGCCGTTGTTGAGCAGCCGGAAGTTGTCGAGGTCGATGAACAGCAGGGCGCAGCGCTTGCCCTCGGCGTACGAGGTCGCGAGCAGGCGGCCGGCGCGCTCGTCGAAGGTTTGCCGGTTCGAAAGCTGCGTCAGGGCATCGACCGTCGCAAGACGTTCGATCCGCTCCTGTGCACGGATCTGGTCGCTGATGTTCTTGCCGATACCGCGGTATCCACGGAAGCGGCCTTCGGCGTCGTGCACCGGGTCGCCGCTGGTCAGGTGGTAGACCAGGGAACCGTCGGGCATCCAGCGGCGGAACATCACGTCGCGGAATGGTCGGTGCGAGAGCAGCGTGGTCCGATGTTCATCCCACGACGACGGCTGGATCAGCTCGCCCGGCAATTCCCAGCGATGCTTGCCGATCACTTCCTCGTCGCTCAGTCCGAACGAGCCGCGCGCACCCTGCCGCAGCAGAGTGAAGCGCAGCGACTCGTCCATTTCCCAATACCAGTCGGACGACAGCTCGGTCAGCGCGCGGAAGCGCGCCTCGCTGTCCGAGATCCGCTGGATCAACGACTCGCGTTCGGTCACGTCCCAGGCGAGGCCGCGATAGCCGAGGAACTCGCCGCGCTCGAACACCGGTTGGCCGGCGAGTTCGTAGTACAAGACATCGTCGCGATGACTCAGCTTGATCTTGATGTTGCGGAACGACTCGCGCCGCGCCAACTTGTCGCGCAGGACCGGCCAGTCGACCGGGAAAGCCGGATCGATGTGATCGAACTCCCAGAAGCGCCGGTTCAGCGTCCATTCGGCAACGCGCTCCTGGCGCGCCGGCTCGCCGCGAATCAGCGTCACGCGCAGATCGGTGTCCGTTTCCCAGTACCACTCGGTCGCGAGCATCGTCAGCGCGCGGAAGCGCTCCTCACTTCGGCGCAGGGCAATCAGCATGTCCTCGCGTTCGGTGACGTCGCGACCCGCACCGTAATAGCCCTGAAAGTTGCCCTTCTCGTCGAAGATGGGCTTGCCGGTGACCGCAATCCACATCGGCTGCCCATCACCGCGCCGCGCCCGGTAGGTGAACCACGGGAACGGCTGACGCTGCGTGACGCGCGCCCGATACTCGGCGTACTGGTTAGGATCGGCTTCAAAATTGGGCATCTCTTCGCGGCGCCGCCCCAGCAAATTCTCGGGCCGCAGTCGGAGGTGCGTTTCCATCGCCGCAGAAAACTCGACGAACCGACCTTCGGTGTCCTGGCGCCAGAACCAGTCGTAGGTGAGGTCCGCCAGGTCGTCGATCAGCTTGCGACGCTGGGTCAGTTCGTGTTCGATGACCTTCTGTTCGGTGACATCGCTGCGAAAGCAGATGATTCCGCCGTCAGCAGTGCGGCAGTCCGTCATCAGCAGCCAGCGGCCGCGATGATGACGCACGACCTCGCTGACTTCGGAGCCCCCGCGACGACGCCGCTCGCCGTCGGCGATGAATTCGGTCAGCGTCCGGCCGCCGACCGCATCCGGCGGCGCGACCGCGTGATAGATCGTCATCAGATCGCGGTAGCTGCGGCCCGGAACGAGCTCGTCGACGAGTTCCGAATACAGCTCGCGGTAAGCGGCATTGCATCCGATCAGCCGATCCTCGGCGTCCCACAGCGCAACGCCGACGTTCATCGACTCGATCGACTGCTCCCATAGCCGCGCGCGGCTGCGTGCCACGAACGGTCCGCGCAGGGTGCTGACGAACCAGGCCAGCAGGATGACGCCTAGCGTTGCCGCGAGGATGCGATGAGCCCAGGTGAACGCGGCGACGACCCGTGGCTGCTCCTGCGTCGCCTCCGGCAGCAGCAGCGGCACGGCGAGCGTGACGAGCAGTGCTGCGGCGAGGGCACCGAGGCTCCAGCGCAGCCACGCCAGCCTGGCGACCGGAAGTGGCAGGCCCACCGTCGCCGGCGGGCGCGCCATCTGGGCTGAAGGCTGCACTGACGTCATGTTGGAGGGATCCCCTTGCTCCGCAGACCCGGCAGACGCGGGCGCGCGCAAGTATGCACGCAGCTCAACGGTTCAAATACTCCCGCCTTGCGGTGGTAAGCCCTCGAATTCGCGTCTTAAAAAGGCTCTTGAGGCGGCCATCAGACGTCGGCGTCGACCTCGTGTCCGTGTTCTTCCAGCCACGCCCGGCGCGCCTGGCTCTCGGCCCGGCCCATCAGCATCGTCATGGTTGCCGCAGTAAGGTCGGGCGGGAGCTCGCCGAGGCCGACACGCAATAACCGGCGCGTGTCCGGGTTCATCGTCGTCTCCCAGAGCTGCTCGGGGCTCATCTCCCCCAGACCCTTGAAGCGGGCAATGCTCCATGCCGATTCACGAACGCCTTCGTCGCCGAGCTTCTCAAGGGTTGCGTCGAGCTCGGCACCGTCGAGGCAATAGATACGACGCGGCGGCCGCTTGCCCTGTGCACTGACGTCTATGCGGAACAGCGGCGGCCGCGCGACGAAGATGTGGCCGGCGTCAACCAACCGCGGAAAGTGGCGGAAGAACAACGTCAGCAGCAGCACCTGGATGTGCGAGCCATCGACGTCGGCGTCGGCGAGGATGCAGACCTTGCCGTAGCGCAGGCCTTCGAGGCTGACCCCGTCGTCGCCGCCGTGCGGATCGACTCCGATCGCCACCGCGATGTCGTGAACCTCGGCATTGCCGAACAGCCGATCGCGCTCCACCTCCCAGGTATTGAGCACCTTGCCCCGCAGCGGCAGGATCGCCTGGAATTCCTTGTCGCGCCCCATCTTGGCCGAGCCTCCGGCCGAGTCGCCTTCGACCAGAAACAGCTCGTTGCGCGCAATCTCGCGCGATTCGCAGTCGGTCAGCTTGCCGGGCAAAACCGCGACGGCCGAGCCCTTCTTCTTCTCGACCTTCTGCCCGGCCCGGGCGCGTGCCTGCGCCTGGCGGATCACGAGGTCGGCCAGCTGCCGGCCCTCGTTCGGATGCTGGTTCAGCCAGAACTCGAACTGCGGGCGGACGAAGAAGGACACCAGGCGCAGCGCATCGCGGCTGTTGAGGCGTTCCTTGATCTGCCCCTGGAACTGCGGATCGAGAACCTTGGCCGACAGCACGAAACTGGCACGCGCAAACACATCCTCGGGCAGCAGCTTCACGCCCTTGGGGAGCAGGCCATGCGCATCGACGAAGGCACGCACCGCGTTGAAGAGTCCTTCGCGCAGGCCTGCTTCGTGAGTTCCGCCCGCGGGAGTCGGAATCAGATTCACATAGGACTCTCGCGTGACCGCGCCGTCTTCGGTCCAGACCACGACCCAACTCGCGCCCTCGCCCTCGGCGTAGTTCTGGTCATCGGCCGCGGCGAAGGCACTCGACTCGAAGGGCGGCAGCAGCGGATCCACTGGCAGCGAGGCCAGCAGATACTCGCGCAACCCGCCTTCGTAGCGCCAACGCTGCACCGCGCCGGTCTTTTCAACAGTGAGTGTGACTTCGGTGCCCGGCAGCAGCACGGCCTTGCTGCGCAGCAGGCGCTCGAGTTCGTCGACGGGCACCTGCGCCGTATCGAAATATTTTGCGTTCGGCAAGGCGCGCACCCGGGTACCGGAGGCCTTACCCTGGCCCTTCGCCGAGGCGGACTTGAGCGGCTGGCTCACGTCGCCGTCAGCGAACGCGATCGTGTGCACCTTGCCGTCGCGCCAGACCGTGACGTCGAGCCGCGCGGACAGCGCGTTGGTGACCGAGACACCGACGCCGTGCAGGCCTCCGGCGAACGAATACGCGCCGCCGGCGCGCTTGTCGAACTTGCCGCCGGCATGCAGCCGCGTGAAGACGATCTCGACGACCGGAGACTTCTCCTCCGGATGCAGGCCGACCGGGATGCCGCGGCCGTCGTCCTCGACGCTCACGGAGCCGTCGCCGTGCAGCGTGACGTCGATGTGGCTGCCGTATCCCGCGAGGATCTCGTCGGACGCGTTGTCAATCGCTTCCTGGATGATGTGCAGCGGGCTGTCTGTGCGCGTGTACATGCCCGGACGCTGTCGCACCGGCTCGAGCCCCTTCAGCACACGGATCGAGGCCTCGCCGTAGTCGGCTGCACGGCGGCCAGCACTGCGGGTCTTGTCCTGCATCCTGCTCCTGCGAGTTATCCCCAGCGGCTGTGGACAGCCAACCTCAAAGTGCTCCGCGAGCCGCACCACGACTCGCTCGCGCCGGATTGATCACGAAATAGGCAGTTCCGCCCGCAAGCGCGGATGCGCCCCGAGGACCGCGGCGCCGATTTCTTCGGCGGCGGATTCTACGTGAGCGATCGCTATACTTTCCACGCTCCCCGTAGTTCAACGGATAGAACAAGTGCCTCCTAAGCGCTAGATCTGGGTTCAATTCCCGGCGGGGGGACGCACGCGTGCGGGGCGAGGCGCTGCAAGCGCCGAGACCGCTCCCAGAGCCGCTATGCGCGAAAGTCCCGCTGGTGCGCCTTGAGGCCTTGGCACAGCCGAGAGCGCTTCCAGAGCAACCGTTTCGAAGACTAACGGTGGCGTAGACGCGGCTTCTTGCGAAGCGTTTTCAAGCCGGGCAGACGCCGACCCCTTACCGAGCCCACCCGCTAAGCTCCACACCCTTCGATCACCGCGCCTTCCTCCGCTGACTATGCCTTCATTTCAGGCCAACCTCGATACGGTGCTCCGCCTGGGCGGGACGGCCATCGTCCTGGTCGGCGTATTCATGGTGCTGCAGCCATTCCTGTCGGCGATGGTGTTCGCCGGGGTGCTGGCGATCGCCACCTGGCCGCTGTTCGAGCGCTTGCGCAGCGGGATCGGCGGCAACTCGACACTGGCAGCGACCGTGATGCTGCTGGCGATCGTCCTGCTGGTGATCCTTCCGATCATGCTGCTGTCGGCCGCCGCGGCCGACCATCTTCCGACCGTTGTCGAGGTTGCCAAGCGCTGGATGCAGGGTGGATTTCACGCGCCGGAGGCCTTGAAGAACATTCCGATGGTCGGCGAACGCGCCTATGACGAGGTCGAATCGCTGCTGGCCGACCGGGATCAGCTGGCCGCGCTGCTGGAGCGCGCGATGGAGCCCGCCGGGCGCCTTTCGCTCGCGTTCGTGCGCGTGCTCGGGGACGGCATCCTGCAGTTGCTGCTGGTCGCCTTCGTCGTCTTCTTCTACTACCGCGACGGCGACCGGATCGTCGCAGTGCTGAGCCGTGCTTCCGAGCGCCTTTCGGGTTATCTCAGCGGCGAGGTGATGACGATCGTGACCGGCACGACACGCAGCGTGTTCATCGGCATCGTCGGTACAGCGGCCGCCCAGGCGCTGGTCGCACTGATCGGTTTCCTGATCGCCGGTGTCCCGGGCGCGTTCATGCTGAGCGTGGCGACCTTCGTGCTGTCGGTCGTGCCTATGGGTCCGGTGCTGATCTGGGGCGGCGCCGCAATCTGGCTCTACGCCAAGAGCGAAACGGGCTGGGCGATCTTCATGGTGATCTGGGGCACGGT
>DATKAJ010000017.1:0-15584 GCA_035498175.1 Burkholderiaceae bacterium | reverse complement strand
CCGCTCGGCACACCGGACGCCTGTCGAATCACCATGAAGCTCTCGGGCAGCACTCTGCATCCGGGATGGTCGCGGGCCGCCGCTTCGAGCGGCTGGCGTACGCCGGCCGCGGCTTCCAATCGCGACTCGAAGAAGTGCTCGACGGCGGCCTTCGAGGTCGGAGACCTGAGCAGCGTGGCGTTCTTGACCTCTCGGGTCAAGAACAGATCGTAGGCGGTCTTGAGTCCGACTGCGATGCGATGGCCCGCGCGGTCCGCATCCACCGGCCGCTTGATCGCGGAGGATTCGGGAACGATATAGGTCCCTTCGATCAGCACATAGGGCGTGGTGAAGGCGATGTCGGTCGCGCGCGCCGGGTCGACAGCAAGAAATGCCACGTCCCACTCACCGCGCTTGACCGCATCCGCCATCAGACCTGCGGTGTCGTACGTGACAAACCGATGCGGCAAGCCCGCGCGCCGCGCGAGCTCTCTGCCGAGCGTCGGCCCAACGCCGCGCGGCTCGCCGCCCTCCCCGCCCGGTTGCGCGATCACGGGATTTCCGAGATTGATGCCGATCCGCAGTACACCGCCCGGAGCCAGATCGGCCGGCGGCTGAACAACATCACCTTGCATCGCGCGCAATGCCTTCTCAAAGAAATCGATACCGCCGAAGTTGCCTGACTTCAGCACGATGGACCGATCACCGGCCTGGAGCACCGGGACACCGGGCTCGATCTCGGGACCGACGTCGAGCGCCTTCAGTCCGAGTGCGGTGACCACGGCGCCGGAGGTCTCCCCGCCCGCGACGATCAGACGCCTGACGCCGTCGGCGACGATTCGCTCTGCGACGTCCGCAAGGAACGACTCGATCGCGTGCGCGACGTTGTCGGCCCCGAATCGTCGCTGCGCTTCCGCAACGCGATCGGGGGTCGCCGAGGTGTAAACCAGCGGCGCGTCTCTTTCGCGCAGAACGAAGGATGCTGCGTCCACGGCCCTGATGCGGCCCTCGATCAGCTCCGCCGGGTCCACCGGCATCGATGGGTGCGACTGCCGATAGCGTTCGATCTGTTCGAGCGTGCGCGCCGAGCAGCTGCCCGCGAGAATCGCCGCAGCCCCGGTGGAGCGCGTGGCTTGACGGCTGTCGCCCCGCAGTCCGCCACGCCGCGCTAGGGCAGCCGCCATGCCGACCGCGACGCCGGACGCGCCAGTGACAAGGGGCGCGTCGGCGCACGCCTCACCGATCGCAAGCAGATCGGCCTCGTCAATCGCATCGACGATGACGAGACGTTCGCCGCGCATCGAGCACTTCTGTAACGCGTCCCGGAGCGCGTCCCTTCCGCCCTTCACTGTGGCGATGTCGACGAACCCCACTTCGCCGCGAGTCTGCTGGCGCAGCCAGCGACGCAGATCCGAATCCGTCATCGGGTTGAGCGGGTGATGGCGCAGGCTCGACTCGCTCAGCAACCGATCGCCGACGAACAGATGGCCGCTGAATACCCGGCGCCCGACGGCCGGAAATGCCGGGCAGGCGACGACACCGGAGACACCCAGTTCTTCGGCGAGCGCCTCGGCGACCGGCCCGATGTTGCCTGCGGACGTCGAATCGAAGGTCGAGCAATACTTGAACAGAAACTGACGGCATCCCTGCTTGCGCAACCAGTCCAGTGCCGCAAGAGATTGCGCAACGGCGTCGCGCGCAGCGATCGAACGCGTCTTCAGCGCGATGACCCCGGCCTCGCAATCCGCGTCTGCGCGCTCTGGAATTCCGAGAAATTGCGTTGTCCGCAGACCACCACCGGCCAGCGTGTTGGCGACATCGCCTGCGCCGGTGAAATCGTCGGCGATGACTCCAAGGAGCATCAGATACCCGGCGCGAGCGCGAAGGAATTGGCCAGCATGACTTACAAGTCGCTCTTATGCGAACCCATCGCGCGGCGCAAGCTTTGGTTGCAACTTCCGCGAAGGTTGCCACAGTAACGAACCGTTTGCCCGCTGCAAGGGGGCACCTCTAACATTGGCCACCAACGCACCGCTCCAGGCCCCGGCGCGCCCACCCGAGATGAACGAACCTCTACTACGCGAACTTCTCGTCGCACGCGGCCGGTCGCTGTACGACCGCGGCTACGCGCACGGGAGCTCCGGCAACCTGAGTGCGCGCATCGACGACGGCGTGCTGATCACGCCGACCGGCAGCTCGCTCGGGCGCCTCGATCCTGCGTCGATCTCGAAGATCGACGAGTCCGGACGCCACGTTGCGGGCGAACCGCCGTCCAAGGAGGCGTTTCTCCATCTTGCGATGTACAGCGAGCGCCCGAGTACGCGCGCGATCGTGCATTTGCACTGCACGTGCGCGGTCGCCGTTTCATGCATGGTCCACGCGGATCATCGCAACGTGATGCCGGCGCTGACGGCATACCACGTCATGCGGGTGGGGAAAGTGCCACTGGTGCCGTACTTCGCTCCCGGCGATCGAGCGCTCGCCGAGGCCGTGCGCGCCGTTTCAGCGAAACATCGAGCCGTGCTGCTGGCCAATCACGGCCCGGTCGTGGCCGGAAGATCGGTCGACGAGGCCGTTGAAAGCGCGGAAGAGCTCGAGGCAACCGCCAAGCTGATGCTGCTGCTGGATGGCAAAGCGGTTGCGCCGCTGAGCGAGCAGCAGATGCTCGACCTCGAGCGCAAGTTCGCGAACTGAAAGCCGCGGCCGCGCCGCGGCCTCGCCGCGCTTAGCCGGGCGAAGCCGCCTCAAGCCGCGCCTGCAGATCGTTCAGCTTGTCCTCGACGGCCTTCTGGCGCTTGCGGTACTGCTCGACCGACTCGCGCTCGGAGCGGCGGATGCCCTTGAGGGCGGTGTCCCAGGCCGTCATGTAGTCCCCGTAGGCCGCCTTGACCTTGGGCGTGGTGGCGCCCTTGACTGCGTCCTTGTACAGGGCGTTGCCGCGCAGCGCCGTCTGGTGCACACAGTCGGAAACCTCGGCATCCGACGGCGGCGTGCCCTTCGGATCGCGCTGGCCCTCGGTAACCAGCGCGTAAAGCTCCCACTTCTCGAGATACGACTTGTACTTGTCGCTGCAGGTGATGTAGCCGAGCCGGGTCCCCATGACGAAGCGCGATACGGCCGCAGACGGGGCAGGCTCGGACTTCACCGCTGCGGTCTGGGCCTGCGCGGGGGTCTGTGCCGGGGTCTGTGCCGGGGTCTGGGCGGGGGTCTGCGCCGGAGACTGGGCCGCGTTCTGGGCCAATACCGGCCATGCGAGAGGCAATGCGGCCAGTAACAGCCAGATTCGCGAGTTCATGGACGCCTCCTTGCGTGACCGCATTACGGTAGCGCAGCCGAACAGCTTCGTGGGAGCGAACCGCGTGCCGGCCGCTCGACGGCGGCCCGCATTCGGCTACCGGCCGACACCCCGCCGCGCGCCGTCGATCAGATTCTGCAGATAGGCCTCATAGAAGCCGGAGCGGTCGAACCCGACGAGCGGATCACCGACCGTTCGGCCCCGGCGGTCGAATGCCATCACGATCGGCACCACGCGCACGCCATGTCGCGTCGCGAAGTGTTCGGACGTCGTCGCCGCGCCGTCGAAGTCCAGCAGCGGCGCGCGGCTGGTGATATCGACCTCGCGCAACAGCAATCGGCCCATTGACGCTTCGGCCAGCCGCGGCGCAAGGTAGTTGCGGCGCACTTCAGCGCAGTACGGACAACCCGGCGTGCTGAAGAAGAGCACGATCGGCGCATCGAGCCGCGCACTTTCCGCGGCCAGCTGGCGAAGGTCGGCCGCCATCGGCACCGCAGCCGCTTCCGCGCCAGGGACAGCCCGTGGCACCAGCGCAGCTGCAGCCACGGCCAGCATCGCGCGGCGCTGCATCGCCGGCCTCTAGGCAATCCCCGGGTTGCCGGCCACGCCGCGGATCGTCGGCGAGTTCAGGCGCACCGGCGCGACGACCTTGCGGTCGCGCAGATACGCGGCAACGACGTCCCAGATCGGCTCGCCCTTCGCACCCTCGGCCACCGGAGCCCAGCCAGCGACCTTGTACGTCTTTGCCGGCTCGATCGGTTTGCCGTTCAGACGCATGTCGCCGATGCGCGCGCCCATCGCGGCCGCCGGATCGATCGTGTACTGCAGGCCGCCGACACGGACCATGTCGCCACCCTGCTGCAGATACGGATCGGGATTGAACAGGTTGTCGGCAACGTCCTCGAGGATCGTCTTGATCGTCTCGCCGCTCAGGTCCGACACCGTCGTATACGGATACGTGATCGCGGTCTGATCCATCAGGTGTTCCATCAGGATCGGCTGGCCCGGCAGCAGGCTCGTGCCCCAGCGGAATCCCGGAGAAAAGGCGATCTCCGCACCCTTGACGCTCATCATTGCGTCGAGGATCAGCTGGTCGAAGGTGCCGTTGAAGTTGCCGCGCCGGTACAGCAGGCCCTCGGTGGTGGCGAGCCGCTCGCCGAGCTTCGCTTCGTACGGCGCGCGCACCTTGCCGATGTGCGCGGACATCTCCGCATCCGCCGGCAGCAGATTCGAGAACACCGGCAGCAGCTTGTAGCGGAAGCCGGCGATCCTGCCGTCCTTCACGTCGAAGTCGAGCACGGCCAGAAACTTGCCGTTGCTGCCGGCGTTCGTTACCAGCGTGGTGCCGCCGGCGTTCCTCACCACCGTGGGCGCCGGCACGCCGTCATGCGTATGTCCGCCGAGGATCGCGTCGATCCCGCGCACCCGCGTCGCCATCTTCAGGTCGACGTCCATGCCGTTGTGCGACAGCACCACGATGACGCGCGCGCCCTTGGAGCGCACCTCGTCGACCATCTTCTGCATGTTCTCGTCCTGGATGCCGAAGCTCCAGTCGGCCACGAAGTAGCGCGGATTCGCGATCGGCGTATACGGAAACGCCTGTCCGATGACCGCGACCTTGACCCCGTTCATCTCGCGCAGCACGTAGGGCGGGAAGACCGGGTCGCCGAAGTCCGTGGTCTTCACGTTCTGCGCGATGAAATCGAGCCTGCCCTTGAGGTCGCGCTCGACGACCTGCTGCACACGCTGCGCGCCGTAGGTCATTTCCCAGTGCGCAGTCATCACATCGACGCCAAGCAGCTTGCAGGCATCGATCATGTCCTGGCCCTGCGTCCACAGCGACGTGGCCGATCCCTGCCAGGTGTCGCCGCCATCGAGGAGCAGCGCGCCGGGCCGGCCCGCCTTCAATCGCTTTACCAGCGTGGCGAGGTGCGCAAAGCCTCCGACCTTGCCATAGGTGCGCGCGGCCTCGACATAGTCGAGATACGTGAAGGCGTGCGCATCCGCGGTGCCCGGCGCAATCGCGAAATGCTTCAGCAGCGCCTCACCGACCAGGTGCGGAGGCTGCCCGCGCGCGGCGCCGATGCCTAGATTGACGCTCGGCTCGCGGAAGTAGATCGGCAGCAGCTGCGCGTGGCAGTCGGTGAAGTGCAGGAAATGCACGTTGCCGAAGCGTGGCAGGTCGTACATCCGGTCGGCAGTCGGCGCGGCCGCCAGCGCGTCGCGCGACGCGAGCGGCATGCCGGCCGCAGCCGCGGCGGCGAGAACCTGGAGGAATTCCCGGCGATCCATCGACATGCGAGTTCCTGGTGGGTGTTGCAGGAGTGCGCTGCTACTGCGCGGCAAAGCGGGTGAGGCCGGCGATGTCTTCCTCGAACATTTCGCCGCTCTCGCTGAAAACGATGCGGCCGCCGGCATCGACCACGTGCACGACCGGCAGTCCATGGCGCGGCCCGAACCATCGGTCGGATTGACCGCCCGCCATCGCCGCCGGGAACGTGTAGCCATGGCGCTTCATGTAGTCGCGCACCGCCTGCTCGCTGCGGTCGATACTGAAGGTCAGCACGCGCAAGCCGTCGCTGCGGGCTTGATACAGCTTTTCGATGCTCGGGTTCTGCTTCGCGCAGAAAGGGCACCAGCTGGCCCAGAACTCCACGACGACGGTCCGACGCTCGAGGGCCGACGCGGGCAGCACCGTGCCATCGATCAGCGGCACATCGCTCCAGTGGATCGGCCCCGGACGCGCGAAGGCCACCCCGCCGCGGCCGAGCAGCGCGGCGGACAGGGCCATCAGTGCAGTGCGTCGTTGCATCGGAACGGTACGGGCAGCGGCGGCGATGCCGCTCGCTGCTGAAAGCCTACTTGTTGACCGGCGAATTGGGATCGAGCAGCAGCGCCATTACGTCCTTGATCTGCGCTTCGGTCAGGATGCCCGCGTCACCATAGCGCGGCATCTGCGAGCAGAGGTTGAACGCGTGCGTGTTCCAGATCTTGCCCCACGTGTACCTGACCACGGGCTCGCCGTAGCCGCGCTTCTTACCGTACCCGAGCAGCGTGGGCCCGATGTTTCCGTGCGAGATCTCCTGAGGGGCAAGCTGGTGGCATGCGTAGCAGTTGCCGCCGTTGACGGTCTTGTCGCTGTCGCTCCACTGCATGCCGACACCGGACTGCGCGATGCGCTCGCCCGACTTGAAGTCGCCGAGGTACTTGCCGTCCGCCGGATACCTGATCGTCGCCAGGACCTTCTTCTCGAGCGCCTCGCGCTCAGCCTTCGGCACTTCCTTGCCCGTCCTCTGCGCGTCGGAGCAGATGGCCTGGATCTCCGTCTGGTCGAGTCGGTCGAGCTTGGCGATGCCGCGCGCATTGAACGAACTCTTGATCGCCTGCGTCGACTCTTCCTTGGTCGGCGCGACGTAGGTCGCGCAGCCGGCGACCACGGTGAGGCCCAGGGCCGTCCACAAAGCCTGCTTCTTCATCCCGGTCTCCTCAGCGCTTGATGGCCGGCGCGTCCATCTTTGCGCCGTTGGCGTTGACGCCAAGGAAGGTGATCAGGTCGACGGACGTCGGCGACAGGAACACCAGGTCGGGAAAGCGCTGCTGCCTGAAGCAGTCGTTCAGCCGCCACTGCATCGTCCGCAATGCGCCCTGCGACACGCGATACGCGGGCCAGGTCGTGAACGCACGATCTGCATCGGGTTTGTTGCCGGCGATGTTCGGCAGGTCCTGCAGGCGGATGCGCTGGCCGGTGACGCCATGGCATGTCGCGCAGGAGAAGTCGTACGGGCCACCGCGCATGTAGAACGCATAGCGGCCGCGGTCGTACGCCGCACGCTCCTTCGGATGGCTCTGCGGCACGTTCACGGGAATCCCGCGCGACATCTCCACGCCGTAGGCCGTCAGTGCTTCGAGGTCGGTCTGGCGCTGGCCCGCTCCCGAATACGGGTTCTTGGTCACCGCCGCGCGGTCCATGCCCTGCAGGTTCACCATGCACCACACCAGGCGCGACTCGAAATCCATCACCTGGTCGGCGTCGGCGAAGTAGCGCGGCATCTGCGCGTACGCGCCCTTCAGGACGCCCGCGCCCAGGCCGAAATCGCATTGTTCGAGCGACACGTTCTTCGCGCCGCGCCTGGTCTTCCAGAGCTCCTCGCCGCGGGCGACCACGAGTTCCGCCGGGTTGCCGTCGGCGAGCATCGCGCGGTAGCGGGCGATTTCGTCAGTGGCACTGCCCTGGGCGTACGCGCTGGCGGCCGCGCATCCGAGGAACAGTGCTGCCGCGGCTATCCGGCCTCGGTGCATCTTCATCGTGCTGTGTCTCCTTGGCTGAAGTTTGTCGTCTGCCCCTCTGGGGGAGCTTCGCGTCGAGTATGCAGCAACGCTGCGGCCTTCAGCCGATCGTCGCCTCGTCGGTACGGGTTTCTCCCCGGTTATCGACCCAGGTGATGCTGATCTTCTCGCCTTTCTTGCCACCCTTGAACTTGAACTGCAGGTACGGGTTCTTCGCCACCGCCGGGCCCCATTCGGCGTTCAGCACGGGCTTGCCCGCGTAGCTGACGACCACCGTCTGGATGAACCACGCCGGCACGATTGCGCCCGCGGAGTCGCGGCGCTGGCCGGTTTCCATCTCGTGGCTCATCAGCACGCGGACGTCGACGCCATCGGGTTGTTCGGTTGCGCGGATGCGCATCGGATCGGGCATAAGGATCTCCTGAGATCGTGATTCGTGGGGTGCGCGATGTCAGCCGCCGCAGCCGCCGAGGGTGACCTTGACTTCCTTGGTGGCGACGTAGAACTTGTTGTCGGCCTTCACGACCGCGTGGACGTTCGACGTCTGACCCATCTTGATGCGCGTCGCGATGCTGGCGTCGGTACCGGCAGGAATGCCGAACCCGGCGGCAAGTGCATTGGGGTTCTTCTCGACCAGGATGTAGATCGACTGGGTGTTCGGGATTTTGCTCGCAACGGCCACGGGCACGACGGCGCCGTTTTCCGCGATGTCGGGCGCGGTCAGCGTGATGTCGGCGCTCTGGGCGGTGCCGGTTCCACCGAGCGCCTTGATCGTCTCGTCGAGCGACTTGGCCTCGAACGCGGCCTTGTTCCACGCCTGCTGCTGCGCGCGCGCCTCTTCGGCGGTGATCAGCCCGGTGGCGACCATGAGGCCGAGCACGCCGCCCGCCTGGACGAAATTCCTGCGACTGCGATTCATCGTTTGTTTCTCCTGTCGAGCGTTTGATTATCTACTGTTTATCCATTGTTCGAGCCGGTGGTCGTGGGCACGGCGCGGATGGCCCTTACTTCGCCCCGCCCAGAATCCACTGCACGATCGCACGCGCATCCGCTTCCTTGAGCGCCGACTGCGGCGGCATCGGCACCGCACCCCACGCGCCCTGCCCGCCTTCGCGGATCTTGCGGAGAAGATACGTTTCGGCGTCGCTGCGTCCCTGGTACTTCGCTCCAACCTCACGGAATGCCGGACCGACGATCTTGCTGTCCACGCCGTGGCAGGCGGTGCATGCATTGCTTGCGATCAGGGCCTTCGCATCGCCTCCCGCCGCAGCCGCCGTAGCTGCGGGGATTGCCGCGGGTACCGCGGCGACCTTTGCGGGGCCGGGACCATAGCTGGACGTATCGATCCCGCGCGTCGGTCCGAGCGCGCGCTTCTGCTCGGCGAGATTACCGCTCTGGTTGCGCGCGAACTCCGGCAGGGACGAAGTGACCTTGACCTCCTTCACGCAGTCCTTCATGCAGTTCGAGCCCTGCACGTCGGGCTTGCCCTTCACGCTGCCGAGACCGTGCTGCGTCGTCATGCCGTTGCGATTGGGCATCGGCACCTGCGTGAGGTTGCGCTCGTTGAGTTCGAAATCCGCCGGCACGATCTCATTCAGGTGCAGCACGTAGGCCGTGACCGCATAGACCTGATCGACCGTCAACGACTGCGGATTCGTCCACGGCATCGCGCGGTTGATGTAGTCCCAGAGCGTTGCAGCCGAGCTGAGCTTGGTGCCCAGCGTGCGCACGCCGTCCGGCTTCTTCAGCTCGCTGGCGTGGCCGCTCTTCAGGTCGTCCGGCTTCACGCCGCCGGCAATGGCCATGTAGCGGTTGCTCTCCCCGAACGTGCCGTGGCAACTCGCGCACTGCGCATCGTAGATGTCCTGACCCTGCGCGACCGTGCCCTTGCCCTTCTTCACGCCGTGGCCGTCGGGTCGAACGTCGATGTCCCAGGCGGCGATCTCGGCATCGGTCGCCGGGCGCCCGATGCCGTACTTCGGCCCGTCGGCCGCCAGCGCCTGCACAGACAAGGCGACGCCCGCGAGCGCGAGGGCGAAGCGCCACTGCTCAGGCAACCTGGACATTCCAGACCTCCCCGCTCGGCTGCACCTGCCACGTCTTGATGCCGTTGTTGTGATAGATGGACCGCGTGCCGCGCACCGCGCGCAGTTGCGGCATCGTCGGCTGCACCTGCCCGGTTTCATCGACCGCGCGGCTCTGCAGCAGTGCCGGCCCGCCGTTCCAGGTCCAGTCGTAACGGAACCGGGTCAGCGCCTTGGTCAGCACGGGCTCCTGCAGGCGTGCCGGCGCCCAGTTCCGGCCACCGTCCGTCGAGACATCGACGCGCCGGATCCTGCCCCGGCCGCTCCACGCGAGGCCCGTCACTTCGTAGTAGCCCTTGCCCTGCAGCATCTGGCCGCCGGAGGGTGTCGTGATCACGGACTTCACTTCCTGCACCATCGAGTACTGCCGATGCATGCCGTCGGGCATCAGGTCGATGTAGTGAATCGACTCCTCCCGCGTGCTCCACGGCTTGTCGCCGACCTCAAGCCGCCGCAGCCACTTCACGCTCGACACGCCCTGCACGCCCGGCACCAGCAGGCGCAGCGGATAGCCGTTCTCGGGTCGCAGCATCTCGCCATTCTGGCCGTAGACGACCATCACGTCGTTCAGAGCGAACTCCATCGGGATCGTCCGCGTCAGTGCCGAGCCGTCGGCCCCCTCGGCGAGGATGAACTTCGCGTTCTTCGTGTCGTAGCCGACCTCGTCGAGCAGCGTGGAAAGCAGCACGCCGGTGAACTCGCTGCAGGCGAGCATGCCGTGCGTGTACTGCACGGTCGGCACCGCGACGTTGCCCCACTCCATTCCGGAGTTCGCACCGCATTCGATGAAGTGGACGCGCGACACCGACGGAAAGCGCATCACGTCGTCCATCGTCAGCATCAGCGGCCGCTTCACCATGCCGTGGATCATCAGGCGGTGCTGCGCCGGATCGATGATCGGCATGCCGGAGTGGTGCCGTTCGAAATGCAACCCGCTCGGTGTGATGATCCCGAACAGGTTCTGCAACGGCGTGAAGCTTACCGACGACTGCGGCTGTGGCGTGAGGCCCGGGCTCTGCCGGCGGATCACGCTGCCTTCGAATTCCGCCGGCATGCCATAAGGGCGCGCGGCCACTGGAGCACCCAGCGAGCGCGTCCACAATGCGATGGCGGGCGCGTCGCCCGACGCGCCCTGCGCCGCGGCACGCCCCGCCAAGCCCAGCAATGTCGCGCCGGCGGCGACGGTACCGCCCTTCAGGAAACTGCGCCGCGCCCGCGCCTGCCGGATCACCTCCGCCGGGAGGTGGTTCTCCGGCGCCGGAACGATGCGCCCGGGCGCAGGCGCCCGGGAACTGATTCCCCTCCTCATGGTGCTCCCCCGTGCGTGGCCTACTTGGAGGCCGCCGCCATGAATCGCTTCAACGTCCTGCTCGTCACCGGATGCACTTCCTGCTGCCCGGCGATGTGGTTGCAGGCGGTCCGGCACAGCGTGACGACGTTCGGATCGCTGATCGAGTAGTAGACCGTCGCGCCTTCACGGCGCCGCTTCAGGACGCCGCGGCCGTACATCAGGTTCAGGTGGCGTGACACATTGGTCTGGCTCGAGCCGACGCGCTCGACGATGTCCGAGACGGTGCGCTCGCCGTCGCAGATCGTGTTGAGGATCTTCAGCCGCGTCGGCTCGGACAGCAGTCCGAAGTAGCCCGACACGATCTCGAACAGGCGGTCCAGCTCGGGTTCCAATGCCGCTCCACTATATGCGCAACAGCGCATATGATTACTCACGCATATTTACTTGTCAAGCGGCACCGCGCCGCATCCGGGTCTTGTCAAAGGACCGCTGGCGCGCATATACTCCCCCCAGTATCAACGGACCGTCACAGATTTCCACCCGCCGCCGCCTCGACCTGATGCGGCCGGCATGAGGAACCGGGCACCATGGACCAGACTGTCGCAGTACGCCTACGCAGGATCTCCGCCGCGCTGCTCACGTTAGCCGCGGCTGCGCCATTTGCCGCAGAAGTGCCCGCGTCTGTGACGCCGGCCGCGCCGGTCGAGATCCGGCTGCGCGAGATCGACGACATCTATGCCGCCGACGCCGTGGTCGAGGCGGTGCGCCAGGCGACGATCGCGTCGCAGCTCTCGGGCACCGTGGTCCAGATCCTGGTCGACGCCGGGGACCATGTGAAGAAGGGCCAGGTGCTGGCCCGCATCGACACCCGCGAGACCGATGCGCAGGTGGCCGCCGGGCGCGCCGGCGTTGCGCAGGCAGAAGCTCAGCTCGCGCAGGCGCGCCTGAACCTCGACCGGACGCGGAGCCTGGTGCAGAAGAACTTCGTCAGCCAGGCGGCGCTCGACAAGGCCGAGGCGGACGCCCGCGCGGCGCAGGCCGCCGCCGACGCGGCGCGCGCCGGCCAGGCGCAGGCGGACACCGCCCGCAGCTTTGCCGAACTGCGTTCGCCGATGGACGGCATCGTGACGCGCCGGCTGATGGAGCCCGGTGAAGTGGCGGCGCCCGGCCGCGCCGTTCTGGCGGTTCACGACCCTTCGGCGCTGCGCGCCGTCGGCAATCTCCCGCAGTACGTTCTGCCGAAGACCGCAGGCGCGACGCGGGCCCGTGTCGAACTGCCGCAACTCGCCCGCACCGTCGAGGCCACGCGCGTGACCGTGCTGCCCGCCGCTGATGCGCGCCTGCTCTCGACGCAGATCCGTGCCGACCTGCCGCCGGACGCGTCCAGCTACACGGCACCCGGGGCTGCAGCCAAGGTCCTCGTCAGCACCGGCCGCGCGCGCAAGCTGGTCGTGCCGGAGGTGGCACTGATCCGCCGCGGTGAGCTGGTTGCAGTGAACATCGTCGGGGCCGACGGCCGGCCGCAACTCCGCCAGGTCCGACTTGGCGCGCAGGCCGGCGACGCTGGTGTCGAGGTGCTCGCCGGACTGGCCGAGGGCGACCGCGTGCTACCCGCAGTACTCGCCATCCACTGACGCCGATGAGCACCTCCGAAACCGGTCTCGGCGTCTCCGGCCGCATCGCGGGCGCGTTCCTGCACGCGCAGCTGACGCCCCTGCTCGCGCTGATGCTGATGCTGCTGGGCCTGTTTGCGTGCGCGATCACGCCGAAGGAAGAAGAGCCACAGATCAACGTGACGATGGCGAACGTCCTGATCCCGTTCCCGGGCGC
Source organism: Burkholderiaceae bacterium (assembly GCA_035498175.1). GTDB lineage: Bacteria > Pseudomonadota > Gammaproteobacteria > Burkholderiales > Burkholderiaceae_F > JALORV01. The sequence goes on along the minus strand of DATKAJ010000017.1, from coordinate 2,818 downwards.
GTCGAGCGAGGACGTTCACAACATGGTGACGGTGCCGGCCGAACAGGTGCTGGCGCAGATCACCGGCATCGACCACATCTACTCGGTCACGCGACCCGGCCTGGCCGTGCTGACGGTCCAGTACAAGGTGGGCCAGCCGCGCACCGATTCGCTGGTCAAGCTCTACGACACGCTGATGTCGAATCGCGACTGGCTGCCTGCGAATCTCGGTGTGCTCGATCCGGTGATCAAGCCGAAGGGCATCGACGACGTTCCGATCGTCACGTTGACCCTGAACTCCCGGCACCCCGAGGCCACTGCCGCTGACCTGCAGCACGTCGCGCACGAGCTCGAGATCGAGCTCAAGCGCGTGTCCGGCACCCGCGAGGTCACCACGCTCGGCGGCCCCGGGCGTGTCGTTCGCGTGACGCTCGACCCTGAGCGCATGAACGCGCACCACGTCACCGTGACCGACATCGAGCGCGCGCTGCGGGCGACCAACGCGTCGCTGCCGGTCGGGCAGCTGACCGCGGGCAACCGCACCGTCGAGGTCCGCACCGGCCAGTTCCTGGCCAGCGCGGCCGAGGTCGGTCAGCTGATCGTCGCACTGGCGGGGCCGACCCGCGAACGTCGACCGATCCTGCTCTCCGACGTCGCCAGCGTAAGCGACGGTCCCGATACCCCCAACCAGTATGTCTGGACCGGCACCCGCGCCGGCGGCGACGGCACGTTCGTCGAGGCCCCGGCGGTGACGATCCAGATCTCGAAGAAGCCGGGCGAAAACGCCTCCAGCGTCGCCGACGCGGTCATGACGCGCGTAAGGCAGCTCGAGGGACAGCTGATTCCCGCCGACGTGGTCGTCGACGAGACGCGCAACTACGGTGCGACCGCCGCCGAGAAGGCGAGCCAGCTGATCAAGAAGCTGATCTTCGCAACGTTGTCGGTCGTTGCGCTGGTGTGGGCCACGCTCGGGCGCCGCGAGGCGATCATCGTCGGCGGTGCGGTCGCGCTGACGCTGGCATCGACGCTGTTCGCCTCCTGGGCCTGGGGCTTCACGCTGAACCGCGTATCGCTCTTCGCGCTGATCTTCTCGATCGGCATCCTGGTCGACGACGCGATCGTCGTGGTCGAGAACATCCACCGCCGTGCGCAGATCGATCACCTGCCGCTGGCGCGCGTGATCCCGCGCGCGGTCGACGAAGTCGGCGGACCGACGATCCTCGCCACCTTCACCGTCATCGCCGCGCTGCTGCCGATGGCGTTCGTCACGGGGCTGATGGGGCCGTACATGGCGCCGATCCCGATCAACTCGTCGATGGGCATGCTGCTGTCGCTGGCGATCGCGTTCGTGGTCACGCCGTGGATGGCGCTGCGCCTGCTGCCCGCGGCGCATGCGATGCCGACGAGCGGCGACAAGCTCGCCGCGCGCCTCGCCGCGCTCTTTGAGCGTGTGATGCGGCCGTTCCTGCGCGGCGACACGGGCCGGCGAGCGCGCCGTCGACTTGGACTCGGCATCGTCGCCGCGATCGCCCTCTCGGTACTGCTGGTGCCGCTGAAGCTCGTCGTGCTGAAGATGCTGCCGTTCGACAACAAGTCCGAATTCCAGGTCGTGATTGATATGCCGACGGGCACGCCGGTCGAGGCGACCGCGGCGGTGCTGCGCGAACTCGCGGCCGAAATCGCGAAGCTGCCCGAGGTCACCGACTACCAGGCTTACGCCGGCCTGGCCGCGCCGATCAACTTCAACGGCCTCGTGCGGCAGTACTACCTGCGCAGCGGCGGCGAAGTCGGTGATCTGCAGGTCAACCTCGCGCCCAAGGGGCATCGGCATCGCAAGAGCCATGAAGTGGCACAGGCCGTCCGGCCTGCGCTCGAAGCCATCGCCAAACGGCACGGCGCAGACCTCAAGGTCGTCGAAGTCCCGCCCGGTCCGCCGGTGCTGTCGCCGATCGTCGCCGAGATCTACGGTCCCGACGCGGCGGCACAGATGGCACTCGCCAAGCAGGTGCGCGCCGTCTTCGAGTCGACGCCGGACATCACGTCGATCGACGACACCGTGCTCGATCCGGCCGAACGCATCGTGCTGCGTGTCGATACGAACAAGGCGGCCCAGTACGGCATCCCGGCCGCCGAGATTGGGCGCATCGCCCGAATGGCGCTTGCGAGCGAGGATGTCACGCCGCTGCACGACGGCGCCAGCAAGTACGCTGTGCCCGTGCGGATCGGGCTCGCCGACAGCGCGAAGGGCTCACTCGAGGCACTGCTGAAGCTCAAGGTCCGCGGCGACGACAGCGTGCGCGACGAGGCCACCGGGCTGCCGTACGAGATTCCGCTGTCTGAGCTGGTGCGTCCCGTGACGCTGCCCCACGAGCGCGTGCTCTACCGCAAGGACCTGCTGCCCGTGGTGTACGTGACCGGCGACGCGGCTGGCGGCGACGGCAAGACCGACTCGCCGTTGTACGGAATGTTTGCGATGCGGCCGGCGATTTCAAAGATCTCGGCACCGGGCGGACTGCCGCTGGAGGAGCGCTGGATCTCGCCGCCGGCCGACCGCTATGCATCCTTCGCGCTGAAATGGGACGGCGAGTGGCAAGTCACCTACGAGACCTTCCGTGACATGGGCATCGCCTACGCGGTCGGCCTGGTGCTGATCTACCTGCTGGTCGTCGCGCAGTTCCGCTCGTACCTGACGCCGCTCGTAATCATGGCGCCGATTCCGCTGACGATCATCGGCGTGCTGCCGGGCCACGCGCTGCTGCGCGCGCAGTTCTCCGCGACCTCGATGATCGGCATGATCGCGCTGGCCGGCATCATCGTGCGCAACTCGATCCTGCTGGTC
>DATKAJ010000016.1:0-8691 GCA_035498175.1 Burkholderiaceae bacterium | reverse complement strand
GCCGGCTTCATCATGAGCCTGGTCTACCTGCTGGTCTGGCTGACCGTCGGGCCGCTGTGGTGGATGGTGCTCGGGTATGTGTGAGCGGCCTCGCGGGCGCTGATGTCGAGCGACGACGACCTCGCCGCCGGCCTGCAGCGGCTCGCGCCGGCCATCGTGCCCGGCGGCGGCCGCGTCGAGGCGCTGCACCGGCTCTCCGCTGGCGCGAGCAAGCAGACGTGGGCGTTCGACCTCGTCGGCGCCGCGGGCAGCGTGCCGCTCGTGCTGCGCCGCGCGAGCGCGGGCGGCGGCGAGCGCTCGCGGCTGACCGTGGGTCTCGATGTCGAGGCGCAACTGATCGCGGCCGTGCGCAGCGCCGGCGTGCCGGTGCCGCGGATCCACCACCTGCTGCAACCCGCGGACGGGCTCGGCGAAGGCTTCGTGATGGAGCGCCTCGCAGGCGAAACGCTCGGTCGGCGCATCGTGCGCGATGCGCGCTTCGCGGATGCGCGTCGCCTGCTGGCGCACCAGTGCGGGCAGGTGCTGGCGCGCATCCATGCGATGCCGACGGCCGGCCTGCCGACGCTGCGGCTCGGTGGCCCGCGCGCCGAATTGCAGTATCAGATCGAGGTGCACCGCAGCCACCGCACCGCGCGCCCGGTGTTCGAGCTCGCGTTCCAGTGGCTGCGCAAGAACCAGCCGGCGGAGGTGGCGCAGCCGGTGCTCGTGCACGGCGACTTCCGCAACGGCAACCTGATGATCGCTGAGAGCGGTCTGGTCGGCGTGCTCGACTGGGAGCTGGCCCACCTCGGCGATCCGATGGAAGACCTCGGCTGGCTGTGCGTCAACACCTGGCGCTTCGGCCGCAGCGAGCTGCCGGTGGGCGGCTTCGGCACGCGCGACGACCTGTTCGCCGGCTACGCCGCGGCGGGCGGGCGCGTCGATGCGGCGCGTGTCCGCTACTGGGAAGTGCTGGGCACGCTGAAGTGGGGCGTCGTCTGCGAGGCGATGCTGCGCTCGTGGCTCACGGGGCACGAGCGCGACGTCGAGAAGGCCGCGATCGGCCGCCGAGCGTCGGAATCCGAGATCGACCTGCTGGCGTTGCTGGCGCCGCGCTGACGGAATCGCGATGCAAGACCGGCCCACGCCTGAGGAGCTGCTCGAAGCGGTGGCCGCGTTCCTGCGCGGCCAGGTGATGCCCGCCACGGGAGGTGCGCTGGCCTTTCATGCGCGGGTGGCGGCCAACGCGCTCGACATCGTGCGGCGCCAACTCGAGCTCGCGCCGGCTGCCGCGCAGCGCGAGCACGCCGCGCTGGTCGCGTTGCTCGGTGCCGCCCCGGGCAGCGACGTCGCGCAGCTGAACCGGCTGCTGTGCGAGCGGATCGCCAGCGGCGAGATGGATCTCGACACGCCCGGCCTCGCCGAGTGCCTGTGGCAGATCACGCTCGACAAGCTGGCGGTCGACCAGCCGACCTACGACACCTACGTGCGTTGCATCGAGCGCGCGGCCGGCCCGCGCCGGTGAGTGGCTCACGCGCCGCGTCGCGCCAGCCGCCGCATCGACCACAGGCCGAACAGCGGGCCGGGCAGCAGCAGCCACGCGACTTTGGGTCGGCGGGCGTCGACGGCGGTCACCGCGAGGTTGATCGACGCGATCGCGCGAAGCCGATGCTGTTCTGGATCGCCAACGCGCTGCCGACGAGCCCGGGCGGACAGGCGCGCGCAGACAGCGCCGAGAACTGCGCCGAGTCGGCCACCACCGACACCCCCCAGACCAGCAGCACCGCCACGCTCACCGCGCTGCCGAGGCCCGAGGCCACCGGATAGACGAGACAGCACAGGCCCGACGTGGCCACTGCGGCGACGGCGACGCGCACGCTGCCGTGGCGATGGCTGAGGTGTCCGGCGACGATGACGATCAGCGCGATCGCGGGCCGCTCGCCGATGCGGGCCGTCATCGCTTCGGGTGCGCAACGGCGCGGCTGGCGGGTGCGCGCACGACAGGACGAGGGGTCGGCGATTGCACGGTGCAGCGCTGCGCGGAAGTCGGGCATTCTATGTGGGCGCGCTGCCACGGCCGCGATCCCACCGCGCACTGCGCAGGACCGACGACATGGACTTCGACCTTCCCGCCGACCTGAGCGCCTACCTCGCCGAGATCGACGCCTTCATCGAACGCGAGATCGCACCGCTGCAGGCGAGTGACGACAACCAGCGCTTCTTCGACCATCGCCGCGAATGGGCGCGCACCGACTTCGACAACCAGGGCCTGCCGCGCCCCGAATGGGAGGCACTGCTGCGCGAGGCACGCCGGCGCGCCGACCGCGCGGGCCACCTGCGCTTCGCGCTGCCGCGCGAGTACGGCGGCCGCGACGGCAGCAACCTGTGGATGGCGGTGATCCGCGAGCACCTCGCGGCCAAAGGCCTGGGGCTGCACAACGACCTGCAGACCGAGCACTCGATCGTTGCCAACCACCCGCTGGTGCTGGTGCTGCGCGACTTCGGCACGCCGGTGCAGCGCGAGCAGTTCATCCCCGGCCTGCTCGACGAGAGCCTGCGCATGACGTTCGGCCTCACCGAGCCGCGGCACGGGTCGGATGCCACGCACATGGAAACGCGCGCGGTGCGCGAGTCGCGCGGCGGCCGCGCGGGCTGGTGCATCGACGGCGAGAAGATGTGGACCACCGGCATGCACACGGCGACGCACTGCCTGCTGTTCGCGCGCACCAGCGGGCAGGCGGGCGATGCGCGCGGCATCAGCGCGTTCGTCGTGCCGGCGGCTGCCTCCGGCGTGACGATCGAGGAGTACCTGTGGACCTTCAACATGCCGACCGACCATCCGCGCGTCAGCTTCAAGGGCGTGTGGGTCGACGATGGCGCGCTGCTCGGCCCGCTCGACCACGGCCTGGCGGTGGCGCAGCACTTCGTGCACGAGAACCGCATCCGCCAGGCGGCGTCGAGCCTCGGCGCGGCCGACTACTGCGTGCGCGAGAGCGTGCGCTATGCGCGCGAGCGCAAGCCGTTCGGCGACGAGCTGGCGCGCAACCAGGGCATCCAGTTCCCGCTGGTCGAACTCGCCACGCAGATCGAGATGCTGCGCCTGCTGATCCGCCGGACCGCCTGGCAGATGGACCAGATGCCCAAGCCCGAGGTCGAGCGGCGCATCTCCGACAAGGTCTCGATGTGCAACTACTGGGCCAACCGGCTGTGCTGCGAGGCCGCCGACCGCGCGATGCAGGTGCACGGCGGCATCGGCTACTCGCGGCACAAGCCGTTCGAGCACATCTACCGGCATCACCGGCGTTACCGCATCACCGAAGGGTCGGAGGAGATCCAGATGCGCAAGGTGGCGGGGCACTTGTTCGGCTACATGGGCGGCGCTCGATCGGCAACGGGCTGAGACGGCGCCCGGCTGCCGTTGCGGCCAGTGGCGTGGGCGCCCTGTCGTTGCGGCTTGCGGCGCTGTTGTGCGCAAAGCCGTCGTTGCGGAGCAGCCGTACCCGGGCCAGAAGCGGACGGTGACGACCGTCCGCTTTAGCAATTCCGAAATGCGGCGTTGTCAGGGCTCGGCGTGCGGTAACCCATCAGTCCGTGCGAGTAGCAGCTCAGGTTCGAGATGCCGATGCCGTCGCCCCAGATGACGAGGATGTTGGGTTGCTTGCCATCCTTCTTCGTGCTCTTTGCCATGCTCGACCCTCTAGGAGACCATGCTGATGATTGCCGCGATGCCGATCGCGAGCAGGGCCAGCGCCGTGATCAGGATCATCGACGCGGGGAACTGGCTCTCGCCGTGGATCAGGCCTTCGGCGGCCATGTCGGTGCGCGTCTTGCGCAGGCCGACCATGAACTGGATGTGATAGACGATGCCGAGCACCAGCATGCCGATGCCGAGCGCGACCAGCGCGATGCCGAAGTTGCGAGGTGCGCTTGCACTTGTCAACAGCGCCGCCTGCTTCGCCTTCTCGAAGACCTGGAAGATGGTGAAGCCGAAGCCGATCAATGAAAGCGCGGTGCGGATCACGGACATCAGCGTGCGATCGGCACTCAAGCGCGTGCGCTGGAACGACATGCCGGTGCGCCGGCGCGCCAGTTCGGTCGAGACGTCGTCCGTCATTTCACCGCCTGGACCGAGACCACGCCGAGATCCCCGAACGCCTGCAAGATGATCTGCGCGGCGAGCGCGACCTGCATCACCGCGAGAACCGCGCCGAGCAGCCGTAGGCCGAGAAGCACGCCGCCCTGCATGACGACGTGGGCGAAGAGCATCGCCAACAGGTTGAGCACCATGACCCCGAACAGGATTGCCCAGATCATTTCCTCGCGGACTGCATCGCCGGCGGCCGCGAGCAGCACGATCAGCGCCGCGACGCCGTAGGGCGTGACGACCGTCGGCGAGGTGAGCCGCAGCGCCGCCGCGAGCGGCTTGGCCGGAAGTGGCGACGGGGCCGCGCCGTGCGGCGGCTCGTACTGTTCGAGCACGACGCGCAGCGCGACGAGAAAGAAGATGATGCCCGTCGCGATGAGCAGCGCCGGCATCGAGACATGCCACGCATGGACGAGATGGCGGCCGATCAAGCCGCCCAACGCCAGGGCGGCGAGCGAGAGGACGAAGACGCGCAGCGCGAGGCCGCGCAACGCCACCGGCTCCAGTCCGCGCGTCTGCATCGCGAACGGTCCGAGAATCTTCAGCGGGCCGAGCGTGACGAAGAACAGGGTGAAGATCTCGCCAGGCCCGATCATGTGGCCTCCGCGCGGCATCTTCATCACGCCTCAACCCTTCGTCAACCCTCGAAGACGAAGCCATGCGCCTGACTTGGGTTGAGCTGTCGTCGTATGCCAATGGGCCGCGCGGGGCTATGCTCAAAGCGCGGGCTCCACGATCTTGCCGTGATCGCAGTGGCTGCCGCACCAACGAAGCGGGACGAGCATGACTGCTGCATTGGACCTTGCCGAGCGCGTGTTGCACCGGCGCGCCTTCGAGGCTGTCGTCTGGGGCATGCCGGCGGTCAATACCGAGCTCATGTTCCAGGCGACCAGCCGAGCGGTGAACGGCGACTGGAACCAGATCGTCCATTGGTCGCGGCTGCTGGATTGGAAGAACCAGACGCTGACACCGAACCCCGACGCGATCTACCTCATGCCGTTCTTCAACACGGCGCAGGCGGGGCCGATGGTGCTCGAGATTCCCCCTGCCGGGGAAGGGTCGATCACGGGAAGCGTCATGGATTGCTGGCAGACGCCGCTGGAAGATGTCGGCCCGGCGGGTGTCGACAAGGGGCGCGGCGGCAAATACCTCATCCTGCCGCCCGGCCACTCGGAACCAGTGCCCGAGGGTCACATCCCGCTTTTGTCGCAGACCCATCAGGGCTACGCCTTGTTGCGCTCGATCCTCGCCGGCGGCAGCGAGGCCGACTTCGCCAAGGCGTTGGACTACGGACGGCGGATCCGTCTCTATCCGCTCGCCGAGTCTGCGCGCCCGCCGTCGACGACGTACCTCGACGCTGCCGGAATCCTGTTCGACGCCACCATTCCCTACGACGTGCGCTTCTTCGAGTCGCTCGCCCGCGTGGTGGACAGTCAGCCCTGGCTCGAGCGCGACAAGGCGATGATCGATCCGCTGCGAACGCTCGGCATCGAGAAGGGGAAGGCGTTCGCTCCGGATGCGAAGACGCGCGCAATCCTGAACGACGCGGCGCAGGAGGCTCGCCAATGGCTCGATCTGCAGTACGAGGCGAGTCTGTCTCCGCCGTTCTACGAAGGCGGCCACTGGGCCTTGCCGACGGCCCCTGGACTGATGAAAGCAATGCAATCTTCGTTCGCGGATCCCGACAGCTATCCCACCGACGGGCGCGGCACGGTCTACTCGATGGCGTTCTTCTGCCCCAAGCGTTCGGCAGCAGGTTCGTACTATCTGATGGCGACGCGCGACAAAGAGGGCCGCCCGCTCGATGGCGGCAGCACCTATCGGCTCACCGTGCCGCCGAACGTGCCGGTCACGCAATACTGGTCGGCAACGGCCTACGATCGCGCCACCCATGGCCTCGTGCGTGACGTGGCGCGCGCCAGCCGTTCGTCGCAAAGCCCCGGCCTGCAAGTGAACCAGGACCGGTCGGTCGACGTGTACTTCGGCCCGCACGCCCCGACGTCGAACGAATCGAACTGGGTCCCGACAAGCTCGCACGGCGAGTTCGAAGTGCTCTTCCGCTTCTATGCCCCGGAGAAATCGCTGTTCGAGAAGAACTGGCGGCTGCCGGACATCGAGAAGAGCAGCTGACCGCGTTGCGGGCATGCACGATCCTGCCCGCGAGGAGACCTGGATGGCGACTGTTCCGAACGCACACCGCACGATCGACACGCGCATCGGCGCGCTCGAGTTCACGCACGACTTCGACAACGGCTACCCGACACCCGAGACGCTCGAGCGGCTCTACGACGAGCGCGATTTTCAACGCGCATGTCAGGCCTACCTGTGGGCCCTGCCGGCGGTCTCGTTCACCGCCTGGCAGCGCGGCTTCACACACGGGCTCGGCGCCAAGAATGGGCAGATCGTGGCGATCCTGTCGTACGAGGCCCGGCGCGGCGTCTTGACGGCCAACGCCACCACGCCGTACTACCTGGCGTTCGCCGATCTGTCCGCCTCCGGACCGATGGTGCTGGAGATGCCGGCGCGCGGCGTGCAAGGCCAGTTTTCCGACGCCTGGCAGATTGCCGTTCCGGGCAGCGAGGCGCCCGGCAAGCATCTGCTGCTGGGGCCGGGGCAGGAGACGTCCGGCAGCGACGCCACCCTTCATGCGTGTCGCTCGCCGACCTTCAACATCAATCTCGGCGTGAGATTGACCGACACCACGCCAGAGGGTGCGAAGCAGGCACTGGCGCAGTTGAAGATCTACCCGTACACGCAACGCAACAGTCCGCCGGAGATGGACATCCTCGACGCAGGCACCCGGGCGTGGAGCGGCCTGCCGCCGCGCGGGATGGCGTACTGGGAGCGCCTCGACGACGTGATACAGCGCGAGCCCGTCGAACCGCGCGACATCTTCTTCCACGCGATGCTGCGGCCACTCGGTTTGGAAAAGGGCAAGCCCTTCAGGCCGGATGCGCGTCAGAAGAAGATCCTGACCGATGGCGCGCTGGTCGGTGAGGCGATGGCGAAGGCCAATTCCGCGGACCGACGCTTCGCAGGCAGCCAATACCGATCCGATGCCCACTGGGACTTCGCGCTGCAACTGGACGCTGACGATCCCGGTGCGTTCTGGAATCTCCTCGACGAGCGCGCGTCGTGGTTCTACGAGGCCGTCGGCGCCGGGCCGGCGATGGCGCCCAAGCGACCGGGGCCGTCGTCGGCCTACCTCAGCGCCTACAAGGACAAACACGGCCAGTGGCTCGATGGCGGTGTGTCGTATCGCCTGCGCGTGCCGCCTAACCCGCCAATCAAGCTGTTCTGGTCGGTCACCGTCTACGACGTCGACACGCGCGCATTGATCCTCAACGAACAGAAGATCGCCGATCGCTCGTCGGGTATGGACCTGCGCAGCAACGACGACGGCTCTGTCGACATCTACTGCGGCCCCAGTGCGCCCGCTGGATTCGAGAAGAACTGGATCCCCACCGTGCCGGGCAAGAACTGGTTCGCCTACTTCCGCTTCTATCAGCCGACGGGGGCCTACTTCGATCGCTCGTGGCCGTTGCCGGACTTCGATCCGATCTAGGCAGACAGAAGATGTGCATGGAACTCAGGCATTTGTGCAGCCGCGCGGCCATTCCCCTCGCCGCTGCGCTCATGACGCTGAGCCCGCTGTGCGCCGCGGCCGCGGACGACGACGAGGCGCTGCAGAAGAAGCTCGCCAACCCGGTGTCCGACCTGATTACGTTGCCCATGCAACTCACGACCACTTTGCACACCGGGCCGTACGAACGCCCCCAGCACACGCTGAATATCCAGCCCGTGTATCCAACGCAGATCGGTGGCGGGTGGAGCCTGATCCACCGGCTGATCGTGCCGGTGTTGTCCAACCCGGCGGCAGCACCCGGACAGGACCGCAAGAACGGATTGGGCGACATCGTCTACGAAGGCTTCTTCTCGCCTGCACCCTCGGGGGGACTGATCTGGGGCGCCGGCCCCATGCTGCAGACGCGCACCGCCAGCGATGAACGTCTCGGCACGGGCAAATGGTCGATCGGCCCGGCGGTCGTCGCGTTGCAGCAAGAAGGCCGCTGGTCGCTCGGCGCGCTGGTGACGCAGCTGTGGTCGTTCGCCGGCGACGACAACCGCGCCAGCGTGAGCCAGATGCAGATCCAGCCCATCATCAACTACCGGCTCGACGCACAGCACGCCATCGCCTACACCGGGACCATCGTGGCCAACTGGAAACAAGACTCCAGCAACCGCTGGACCGTGCCGCTGGGCGCCACATATTCGATCCTCACCAAGCCCGCGGGCTTCGTCCCGGTCAATTACATCATCGGCGGCGGCCGCAACGTGGTCCGCCCCGATTTCACGGGAGACTGGTTCGTGCGCTTGCAGGCCAACTTCATCTTGAACAAGTAGATCGGTCTCGACACCGATCGACCGCTTCGCCTCTACAGCTCATGCTGCTTGCGGCGGCGCTGTGACGCTCGCCTTGGACAGGCGCAAGCGACCGATAAGCGGCAATCAAATCAGAGTAGCGAATGTCGCAGATGGGTCGGCTTGTCGAGTTCGCCGCGGGCGTG
>DATKAJ010000015.1:0-16096 GCA_035498175.1 Burkholderiaceae bacterium | reverse complement strand
GGTGCTCAGCGACAGGCGGAGTTCGTTGGCGTTCATGGTTCGGTCCTTTCGGTGGGTTGCGTGAATCGATGGACGCACTGTAGGCAGCGGCCCGTCCCACCGCGAGCGGATTGCGACCGGCTGCAGAAATCGCGGAATGGCACCTTCGTCGCCGGAAGGCGGCTCTTCCCCGTTCATCCGCCTCCGCTGCAGTTCGTCACCGCCCATGCCGTTTCGTCACGCCGTGCGGCGCCTGCCGCCCACATGCGGTGGTTTGCGACGAACGGACCGGACACCACTCCGGTTGCCTGCAATCCGTGGCGGCGGTGACCCTTGCTCTGGGCCAACACGCCTGACCTGTGCGCGTTCAGACTGGATTTTTAGCGCCAGATCGGCGCGCGCAGCTTTGCTCGCGCACTGGACAGATTCGCCGCGGAGACCGGAAATGAGACCGTATGTGCTGATTGCGCTTGCAGCCCTCGTCGGCAGCGTCGGCGCCCAGGTCGCCTCGTATCAAGTGGTCGGCGACGGCATTCCACAGTCACTGACCGGCAAGGCCGGGGATGCCGGGCGCGGTCGCGCGTTGCTGATCGAGCGGGGCGCGGCGAATTGCCTGTCGTGCCACTCGATCAAGGACAAGGCCATGCAGCCGGGTGGCACCAAGGGTCCGACGCTCGACGGCGTCGGCGCCGCGCTGACCGTCGCGCAGATCCGGCTCTCGGTCGTCGACATGTCGCGCATCGCGCGCGGCACTCCGATGCCAAGTTTTCACAAGTCGGGAGGTCTGACCGGAAGTGGCCCGACCCTGAGCGCCGAACAGGTCGAAGACGTGGTGGCTTACCTCGTCAGCCTGAAGAAATAGCCCGGCAGGCCGCTCCGCGCGGCCGATCAGGCAGCGCAGCCGCGAGGGCGAGAGCGCCGCTAGCTCGTACCGACGCGCGTCCAGAGACGCGCCAGATCAGCAGCGCCGTCCGTCCCCTTGACGGTGCGGAAGGCCTCTACGGCCTTGGCGCGATTGCCGGCGCGAAGGTACGCGATGCCCAGGTGCAGGCGTGCGTCGTCGATGTTCTTGAGGTTGCTCTTGCCGAGGCCCTTCAGCATCAGCGCGATGCCCTTGTCGTACTGTCCGAGGCCGGTGTACGCCATGCCGATGCGCACCAGTGCATTGCCGTCTTCCGTGGCCTCGGACTCTGCGGTGGCAAGATCCTTCGGTGCGTCGGTGGCACGCTGCGTCGCCAGGTTCAGCAGCCGCTTCTGACGATCCGCTTCGGCGCCCTTGCCGAGCAGGCCGGCGGCAAATCCCTCGTCGAGGATCTTCTTGGCCTCCGCGGCCTGGCCCGCCTGCAACGCGAGTTGCGCGGCCTCGCTGTAGTCATTGCCCGTTTCGATTGTTTTGGTGGCAATGCGCAGCCGATAGACATCGAGCGACAAGCGGTTCGAGAACCCGGGCTTGGATTCGATCCGCCGCAGCAGGTCGGCCCAATACTCCTTCTTCGGGTAGTAAGTAATGAGCCGCTCCAGCGCCACCACATAGGCACCGCGGTCGCTGCCCTTCGAGGCGACGTTCGCGAGCAGCTGAAGGCGGTCTTCCGGCGGTGCGCGCCCTGCCTTTTCTGCGGCCTGAACGTCTTCAAGAGCTTCGCGCGAAGCCGCCTGCAGGTCGCCTGCCTGATAGTTGGACTGGATCAGCAGGCTGCGCATCGTCGGGTCGCCGGGATTCGCCTTCAGCGCCTGGTCCGCCCACTTGGCGGCGTTCGCGAAGTCCTTGTTGCGGTAGTAAAGGCTGGCGAGGCTGGCCGCGTGGCGCGCCCGGTCGGCTTCGGACAGCTTGCCCGAGTTGATCAGTGCGAGCGAAGCCTTGATGGCCTGCTCGGTGTCGCCCGCCTGCGAGGCGATCGCCGCGCGCATCTGCTCGATCAACTGGTTTTCCTGCGCCGTGCGATTGGGCACGGCCTCGGCCTCGCGCAGCTTCGCGAGCGCCTCCTTGTACTTGCCCTGCTTGTAGAGATCGCGCGCCGCCTGCAGCGGCTTGCCGACCTCGGCGCGCACGGCTTCCTGAGCCTGGGCTGGCCCGTGGCCCGGCATTGCCGGAGCGACGAGCCCGAGTCCGGCGGCCACCGAGACCGCCGAAACCATCCGACCCAGTCGACCGCTCTTGCGGATGATCTGCTGCATCACAGCGTCTCCTGCACCTTGGCTACGGTAATGAACGCCGCCGGCGTTCCCGGCGGCGACAGGGCCGCAATGTCCGGGCCTGCCGCCGACTCGCAGATGTTCGCAGTTCGCCCGCGGACACCCAGGGAACCTAGCGGACGAACTGCTCGTTTCCGATGAGCCCCAGCTTGGTCACACCAAGCCGCTGCGCGGCCGCCATGACCGCGGCGACATCCTTGTACTCGGCGAGCTTGTTGGGCCGCAGATGGACTTCCGGTTGCACTGGCTGCGCCGCCGCGTCACGCAGCCGCGATTCGAGGGCGGGCTTGTCCGCGACGACGTCGCCATTCCAGTAGATGGTGCCGTCGAAGTCGACGTCGATCGTGATGACCACCGGCGGTTCAAGTGGCGGCGGCGGCGTGCCGACCGGCATGTTGAGGTTGACCGAGTGCAGCTGGATCGGAATCGTGATGATCAGCATCACCAGCAGCACCAGCATCACGTCGATCAGCGGCGTCGTGTTGATTTCCACCATCACGTCCGGGTCCTGCGAGCCGCTTCCCGGTCCGACATTCATTGCCATCGCAAACTCCCTGGCCGCGCTCAACCGCCGCTGCGCGGCGGCGGCTCGGTAACGAACCCAATCTTCTGAATGCCCGCGCGCTGGCACGCGAATACGACGCGTCCGACGAATTCGTAGCGCCCGGCAAGGTCTCCGCGGATATGCACTTCGGGCTGCGGCTGCTGGACCGCGACCTTCTTCAGCCGCTCGACCAGCTCGTCGTTGTCGCGCACCGGCTGCAGGCCCCAGTAGACGTCGCCGTCCTTGGTGACCGCAATCTCGATGTTCTCCGGCTTGGTCTGGCGCGGGACGTTCGTTTCCTCCGGCAGCTTGAGCGGGATCGACTGCGTGATGACCGGGATGGTGACGAGGAAGATGATCAGCAGCACCAGCATCACGTCGACGAGCGGCGTGGTGTTGATCGCCGAGATGGCTTCGTCTTCGCCGCCTTCGGGGGAGCCGACATTCATTGCCATGGCTGGCCTCCGTCGTGGTCCACGCTCAGCGCGCGGGCGCACCCTTCAGTTCGATTTTGCGACCGAGCAGCACCGCGTGCAGATCCGAACCGAACGTGCGCACCGTATCCATCGCGACCTTGTTGCGACGAACCAGCCAGTTGTAGCCCATGACCGCCGGCACCGCGACGGCGAGACCGATGGCCGTCATGATCAGCGCCTCGCCGACCGGGCCCGCCACCTTGTCGATCGACGCCTGGCCGGCGATACCGATCGCGGTCAACGCGTGATAGATGCCCCAGACCGTGCCGAACAGGCCCACGAACGGTGCAGTCGAACCCACCGTGGCGAGGAAGGCGAGCCCGTCCTGCAGGCGGCTCTGCACGGTGTCGACCGAACGCTGCACCGACATCGTCACCCAGGTGTTCAGGTCGATGTTCTCGGTCAGCGCGCCTTCGTGGTGCTCGTTGGCGTCGAGGCCTGTTTCCGCCATGTAGCGGAACGCGCTGCCGTCCTTGAGCTTCTTGGCACCATCGCGCAGCGACGACGATTTCCAGAAGGAACCGGCCATTTCGCGGGCCTGGCGCATCAGCTTGAACTGCTCCCAGAGCTTGACGAAGATGATGTACCAGCTGCCCATCGACATGATGACCAGGATGATCAGCGTGCCCTTGGACACGAAGTCGCCCTGCCGCCACAGGGCCT
Organism: Burkholderiaceae bacterium; assembly: GCA_035498175.1. Taxonomy (GTDB): domain Bacteria; phylum Pseudomonadota; class Gammaproteobacteria; order Burkholderiales; family Burkholderiaceae_F; genus JALORV01. The sequence continues at coordinate 12,241 of DATKAJ010000015.1, read as the reverse complement.
CGAGCCCGTAGGGATTCTCGATCGTCTCCTTCGTCACCGTCGGGACCGGCGCCATCGGCGGCGGTGCAGCGGGCGCAGCTGCCGGCGCCGCGGCCGGCGCTTCGGCGGCAGGCGCAGCTTTCTGGGCGTCCTGCTGGGCGACCGCGACTGACGCGGCGAGTCCTGCAACAGCCACGATCGCCAGTCGGGCGGCATGGCGACGGATCAACGGAATCATTCGATATCTCCTGGTGGAAGATGCGGTGAAAGCAGCGCGGATCGATTTTCGGCGCGGTAGCGGCCGTTTCCGTTCAGCTCTCTCCTGGCCGGTTAACGGATCTTGAAACTGATGGGAGCCTGCACGCGGATGTCATGCCCCTGGCCCGCGCATTTCAGCTCGGACACCACGGCCATGGACGAACGGTTGAACACGCGATTCGACGAGGACTTGATGACCACGTCCTTCACCTGGCCGGCGCCCGACACGGTGAACTCGATCACGACCTCTCCCTCGAGGCCGTCCCTGATCGCCTCGCGCGGATAGGCGATGCCCTGCATCACATCCATGTAGTTCGAGCACACGACGCGGGCGCTGCGCACTGCCGGTTGCGGCGCCGGCGTCTCGGTCTTCTGGATCACCGGCGCCTGCGGTCCGGCCGGGGCTTCCTGCGTTATCGCCGAAATCGTCGGCGCCGGCGTCGGCGGCGGTGCGATGTTGATTTCCGGCGGCGGGATGAACGGCGGCGGCGGAGCGGCCATCTTCGGCGGCGGCGGAACGACTTCCGGCGGCGGTGGCGGCTTCTTGATGATTTCTTCGATCACCTTGACGTCGATCGGACCCTTGACGACCTCAATGACGGTGCGGGCCAGGCCCGTCACCAGCGCGTAGATGACGACCACGTGCAGCAGCACGACCGCGGTGATGCCTACCGCGTGCCGGCCCGGGTTGCGCTGCTGCTGTGCATAGTTCATATCGACGCCCTCTGCGAAACTGCGCTGAGCGAAAGTTCCTGCGAACGACGGACTGCCGGACGCACCCGCACGGCTGTCATGTGCGATCCGCTGCGCGGTCCACACTGAAGTGGACCCGCCGCGATGGGCCGCCGCAACAGGAGTCGCCGCACGCCACGGTGCGAAAAGCCGGCAATGTTAACGCGGGCCGGCGGGATTTCGCAAAACGCGCGATTCTAAGTGCAACCGGCGTTGCCTGCCAGCCCGTCCGCCGCGTTCGCGCCCGGGGATTGCGGCGCTTAGAGCAGGTCGCCTACCCGCCCGGATTCGCGCGGCTCGACCCGCCCGAAGTGCCGATAGGCGGCGATCGGTGCGACGCGGCCACGCGGCGTGCGCTGCAACAGGCCCTGCTGGATCAGGTACGGCTCGACCACATCCTCCAGCGTGTCGCGTTCCTCGCCCACCGCGGCGGCCAGATTGTCGATGCCGACCGGGCCACCGCCGAACTTGTCGATCACCGCCAGCAGCAGCTTGCGGTCCATCACGTCGAGCCCGAGCGCGTCGACCTCCAGCATGGCCAGCGCCGCGTCGGCAACCGCCGCCGAGATCTGTCCGGTGCCTTTCACTTCGGCAAAGTCGCGGACGCGCCGCAGCAGCCGGTTTGCGATGCGGGGTGTGCCGCGCGAGCGCCGCGCGATTTCGCGGGCACCGTCTTCCGTGACGTGAGCGCCCAGCAGACCCGCGGAGCGCCTCACGATCGTGGTCAGCTCTTCGGTCGAATAGAACTCGAGACGGGCAACGATGCCAAAGCGGTCGCGCAGCGGATTTGTCAGCATGCCCGCCCGCGTTGTCGCGCCGACCAGCGTGAACGCGGGCAGGTCGAGCTTGATCGAACGCGCGGCCGGCCCTTCGCCGATCATGATGTCGATCTGGAAATCCTCCAGCGCCGGATACAGGATCTCCTCGACAACCGGCGACAGCCGATGGATCTCGTCGATAAACAGCACGTCGTGCTTCTCGAGATTCGTGAGCAGCGCCGCGAGGTCACCGGGCCGCTCGAGCACGGGGCCGGAGGTCTGGCGCAGGTTGACGCCCATCTCGCGCGCGATGATGTGAGCCAGCGTGGTCTTCCCGAGACCCGGGGGCCCGAACAGCAGCACGTGATCGAGCGCCTCGGCGCGATTGCGCGCGGCTGTCACGAAGATGCCGAGCTGCTCGCGCACCTTCGGCTGTCCGACGTATTCGGCCAGCGTCGCCGGGCGCAGCGCCCGTTCGACCGCCTCTTCGTTCGGCGAGGCAGGCTGCCCCGCGACCAGGCGCTCTTCCTTCAAAGCGGTCTCCGAGCCGACACGCGGGGCCTGTTAACGCCTGGATCACGCGGCATCTGGAGATCACCCATGTGCGATCGAAGCGTCATAAGGCCTAACCCTTCGCCAGTGATTTCAGGGCGAGGCGGATGCCGTCCGACGTGCCGGTGCCGGGTGGCAGCAGCCGCACTGCCGCCTGCGCCTCGCGCTCGTTGTAGCCGAGCGCAAGCAGCGCGTGGATGATGTCCGCCGTCGCATCGCCGGCCACCGTAGCGGCCGCCGCACCGAGATCGGCGCCGAGCTTGCCTTTGAGTTCCAGCAACAGCCGCTCCGCGGTCTTCTTGCCGATGCCCGGGATCCGCGTCAGCCGTGCGCCTTCCTGCAGCGTGACCGCCTGCGCCAGCTCGGTGACCGATAATCCGGACAGTACGGCCAGTGCAGTGCGGGCGCCGACGCCCGAGATGCGGATCAGCTCGCGGAAGGCCGCGCGCTCGGGCCCTGTTGCGAAGCCGAACAGCTGCTGCGCGTCCTCGCGCACGACAAGGTGCGTCAGCAGCACGACCCGTTCCGGGACCGCAGGCAGCTGATAAAACGTGCTCATCGGCACGTCGACTTCGTAACCCACGCCATTGACGTCGACCAGCAGGCTCGGGGGATTCTTCTCGAGCAGGCGCCCCTCGAGGCGGCCGATCATCGCGCGCCTGCCAGCCGCGCGGTCCAGGCGCGGCGTGACGAGCCAGTACGGCGCCTCGTCGCGGCGCTCGTCGAGCGCGCAACGGCCGCGAGCAGCGTGCGCGAATGTGCATGGCAGATTGCGCAGGCCAGCGCGTCGGCCGCGTCGCTCGCCGGCACGCCATCGAGCGCCAGGAGTCGCTGCACCATCGTCTGCACCTGCCGCTTGTCTGCCTGACCGAACCCCGCGACCGCCTGCTTGATGCGGAGGGCCGCGTACTCGTGCACCTCAAGGCCGCTCGCAACCGCGGCGCAGATCGCGGCACCGCGCGCCTGACCCAGCAGCAGCGTCGACTGCGGGTTGACGTTAACGAAGACCTTTTCCACCGTCGCGACCTGCGGCCGCGCCTGGCGGATCACTTCGTCGAGGGCGCGCAGGATTGCGCCCAACCGCTGATGCAATTCGCCGCGCGGCACGCGGATCACGCCGGCTGTCACGAAGGTGAGACGCTGGCCCTGAACTTCGACGACCCCGTAGCCGGTGCGGTTCAGGCCCGGGTCGATGCCAAGAATGCGCAGCGCAGAAGACACGCGACGATTGTGCCACGGCCGACCGCACGGGCCGCACTCACGGCACCGGAGCCCGCGTCGCCGTCAGGTCAAGTTCCACTTCCTGCTGCACCAGCAGTGGCACCAGCGTGGTGAGGACTGCATAGACCAGCAGGCCGCCATAGACGCTCGCCGGTACGCCGAAGCTGTCGCGCAGGATTGCCGCGAGCACCATCGTGAAGATCAGCGTCGGCGACAGCGGCATCGCGACCCGCACCGCGTCGAGCCAGCGTTCGCGCAGTTGCACCATGCGCTGTGCGACGATGCCGCCGATGCGCAGCGGCACGAATATCGCTGTCAGCGCCAGGCCGATGCCGAGCGAATCCCAGGTCAGCGCCTCGCGCGGGATCGCCTGCCCTGCATGAAAAAAGTAGAACGGCACGAAGAAGCCTGCGAACAGCTGCAGCGCGCGCATCGTGTCGGGACGGCCCAGTTCGGGAACGCGCCGCGTCAGCTGCCGGGCGATGAATCCGGCAATGAAAGCGCCGACGAGGTAATACACCCCCAGCTGCTTGGTGACATAGGCGGCGACAATGCCGACCACGATCAGGAAACTGAACTCCGAGCCCGGCGCCTGCGGCAGCACCCAGCGGGCGAAGGCGATGAAGAAAACCGGCAGCAGGACAACCAGCAGCACGAGCCAAGCGCTGGTCGTCAGCAGGTTGGCGGCCGAATCGGACTTCAGTAGCACGAACATCACGGCAAGCGCCAGCAGTTCGCCGGCGATCGCCTTGCTCTTGATCCAGAACTGCGTGTCCTGCGGCAGCCCCAGCCGGTTCAGCGTGTCGAGGATGAAGCCGGTCGACGGCGTAAGCAGTGCCAGCGCGAGGATCCCGGCCGCGCGCGGTTCGAAGCCGAAATACTGCGTCGCGAGCAGCGCTACCGCGACGAGGGCGGCCGCCCGCAATAACAGGTGCCCGGCGAGAGGTCGCCAGACTGCACGCAGTTCCGCCACCTCGACCTCGAGCCCGGCGAACAGGAACAGCGATGCAATGCCGAAGGTCGCCAGCAGCCCGATCACCGGGTCGTCCGCCGAAGCGGGAAAGACCTGCCCCGCGAGCACACCCAGCAGCAGCGCCCAGACGGGCCCCGGAATCGGCGTGCGCTGCAGGATCTTCGGCAGCAGCAGGACGGCAACGACCAGCGCCAGATAGACGACGTCGGCCGGTATCGCCTGGAGGAAATCCGGCATCGGCGCGCGAGTGCGTCAGTGGCGGAAGTGGCGCACGCCGGTGAACACCATCGCGACGCCGCGCTCATCAGCGGCCGCGATGACCTCGGCGTCGCGCACGCTGCCGCCCGGCTGGATCACGCAGGTGGCGCCGGCATCGACGACGACGTCGAGACCGTCGCGGAACGGGAAGAACGCATCGGACGCCGCCGCGCAGCCCGCGAGCGACAGACCGGCCTCGCGGGCTTTGATCGACGCGATCCGCGCCGAATCGATCCGCGACATCTGGCCTGCGCCGACTCCGAGCGTCATGCCGCCGTGCGCAAAGAGGATCGTGTTCGACTTGACGAACTTGGCGACGCGCCAGGCGAACAGCAGGTCGTCGAGTTGCTCCGGCGTCGGCACGCGCCGGGTCACAACGCGCAGGTCGGCCGCTGCCGTCGCGTGCAGGTCAGGCGTCTGCACGAGCAGGCCGCCGCCGACGCGCTTGAAGTCGTAGTCGTTGTGCGCGTCGCCCGGGGCGACTGTCAGCAGGCGCACGTTCGGCTTGGCTGCAAAAACCTCGCGCGCGGCCGCATCGAACCCGGGGGCGATGACAACCTCGACGAACTGGCGCGCCACCGCCTGCGCCGCGACGGCGTCAACCGACCGGTTGAACGCGATGATGCCGCCGAAGGCCGAAGTGGGATCGGTGCGGAACGCCTTGTCGTAGGCCTGCGCCGGATCCGGCCCGATTGCAACGCCGCAGGGATTGGCGTGCTTGACGATCACGCACGAGCACTCACCGAAGCCGCGCACGCATTCCCATGCAGCGTCCGCATCGGCGATGTTGTTGTACGAGAGTTCCTTGCCCTGCAGCTGTGCATAGCCGGCCAGGAGGCCCGCGGCGACGTTGCGTTCGCGATAGAAGGCCGCGCGCTGGTGCGGGTTCTCGCCATAGCGCATCTGCTGCACCCGGACCCATTGCCGGCTCAGCACCTCTGGAAACTCTCCGCGCGCACCGGACGCGTCGAGGCTCGTCAGGTAGTTCGCGATCATGCCGTCGTAACGCGCCGTATGCGCGAAGACCTTCCGGGCGAGATCGAGCCGCGTCGCCGCGCCGACCCTGCCGCTCGCGCGCAGCTCGTTGACGACAAGCCCGTAATCGTCAGGATCGACGATGGCCGCGACGCTTTCGTGATTCTTGGCCGCCGCCCGCAACATCGCCGGACCGCCGATGTCGATGTTCTCTACCGCGTCATCGAAGCTGCAGCCGGGACGCGCCACGGTCTGCTCGAACGGATACAGATTGACTGCGAGGATCTCGATCGGATCGATCGAATGCTCGGCGAGCGCCCGCATGTGCGCGGCATCCGGCGTGCGCGCGAGCAGCCCGGCATGGATGCGCGGGTTCAGCGTCTTGACGCGCCCATCGAGCATCTCCGGAAAGCCGGTGTAGTCCGCCACTTCGGTGACCGGGATGCCCGCTTCGGCCAGGAGACGCGCTGTCCCGCCGGTGGAAAGGATGCGGTAGCCGAGCTGCTGCAGCATCCGTGCGAAGTCCACGACGCCGCGCTTGTCAGAAACGCTGATCAGCGCCTGCTTGACCATCCTCCGCGGCCTCCCCGCCGCCCATTCGACTGCTCGAGTCCTATGTCCGCCCGAGCCCGCCCAGCCCTACGCGAGCTGCTGCTGCTGCAGCTTCTTGCGCAGCGTGTTCCGGTTGATGCCCAGCAGTTCGGCCGCCGCCGACTGGTTGCCTCCAGCCCGTGCCATCGCAAACTGCAGCAGCGGCCGTTCCACCGCCGCGGTAACCATTTCGTACAGTGCATGCGGGCGCGCGCCGCCGAGGTCCTCGAAATACTGCTCGAGGCTGCGCAGCACGCACTGCTCGAGCGTCTCGCCGCTGCGCTGGCGGCTCGCCCGCTCGAGGTGGGCGCCTGTGCGCACGGGGGCCTTGACCACGCGTTCACCCCTCAATGCAGGACCGGCGCGTACGCCAGCCGGTCCGTGTGATCCGCATGCCGCCGCAGAAAACCGTCGACCGCGCGGCGCTGCGCATCGCAGTCATCGAGGCGGTTCATCTCGTCGCAGAAGTCGACCCCGCCGACGAGAGCGCGCGTGTACCAGATGATGTGCTTGCGCGCCGTACGCACGCCCAGCTCGCGGCCGTAAAAGCCATAGTGATCGTCGAGGTGGCCCAGCAGCAACTGCCGCGCTTCCTCGACCTGCGGCGACGGCATCAGTTCACCCGTCGCAAGGAAGTGTGCGATTTCGCGGAAGATCCACGGGCGTCCCTGCCCGGCGCGCCCGATCATCACTGCGTCCGCGCCGGTCGCGCGCAGAACGTCGCGCGCCTTCCGCGGTGAATCGATGTCGCCATTGGCGATGACCGGCAACGCCACCGCGCGCTTCACCGCACGGATCGTGTCGTATTCCGCGCTGCCGCAGAATCCGCACGCACGCGTACGACCATGCAGCGCCAGTGCAGCGAGGCCGCGTTCCTCGGCCAGTCGCGCCACCTCGACCGCGTTGCGATGCTGTGGATCCCAGCCGGTGCGGTACTTGAGGGTCACCGGCACGTCCACGGCGCCGACGACGGCATCGAGAATCCGCGCCACCAGGTCGAGGTCGCGCAGCAGTGCCGAGCCGCATGCCACGTTGCAGACTTTCTTCGCCGGGCAGCCCATGTTGATGTCGATGATCTGCGCGCCCCGATCGACGTTGAAGCGAGCCGCCTCTGCGAGCATCGACGGATCCGAGCCGGCGAGCTGTACCGCGATCGGCGCGCGCTCGCCAGCGTGGTCGATCCGCCGCATCGTCTTCTCGGTCGCCCATAACCGCGGGTTCGACGCCGCCATTTCGGAGACCGCGTGGCCGGCGCCGAGCGCCTTGCACAGCCTGCGGTACGGCCGATCGGTCACACCCGCCATCGGTGCGACGAAGACGTTGTTCGACAGCTCGTAGGGACCGATACGCATCGGCGGTCTCAGGCGACGGCGGGCGGCCGTACCAAGGCAGGCACTGCAGGGACAACGGGGCGCGGATTGTATCGAAGGTACATGACACCGCACTCAGGCGCGAACGCCGAACATCAGCAGCCGCGCGAATTCGCGGCGCAGGTCGGGCACCGCAGCGAGCGCGGCCAGTCCAAGCGAGCGACCCATCGACACCGGCGCGGCGCGCGTCGCAAACAGGCCCGGCAGGCGGCGCGTCAGCGCGACGATTGCGCCGCGGTCGACGCGTCGGTGATTCTCGTAGGACTCGAGCGCATCCGCCAGGTCGCGCCCGGCGACGGTGGCCTGCGCGATCGCACCAGACAGTTGCGCCGCATCGCGCATACCCAGATTGAGGCCCTGCCCCGCAACGGGGTGCAGCGTTTGCGCAGCATTGCCGATCCACACCGAGCGATGTGCGCGCAAGGTCGGCCGCGCCTGCTCGTGCAGCGGATAGCTCCGGCGTGGCCCCACGCGCAGGATCACTTTCTTCCTTTCGCCAAGCGCGCGCTGCAGCTCGCTCATGAAAGCCCGGTCGTCCAGTGCGGCGCGCCGCTCCGCACTCGATGCGGACATGCACCAGACCAGCCCGAGCTGACAGCCGTCCGCGGCCACCGGTCCGGGCAGGGGCAGCAACGCCAGAGGTCCTTCGCGCGTGAACCGCTCGTACGCCTCTCCGGCATCGACTCCTGCAACGGTGACGTCCGCGACGATCCCTACGCGTGCCGACGTCGACGTCGGTGTCACCGCAGTGCCCTCGGCGTTGACGACGAGCGCAGCTTTCACTTTGGCGCCATCATCGAGCGTCACGTGCGCGGCGTCGGGCTTCTGCTCGATCGTCTGCACGCGACACGGTCTCATCGTCGTAACGTGCGGATCGCCCTCGCAGGCCCGCGCGAGCGGTGCCACGAGGTCACCGTAGCGGACAGTCACGCCGAGCGGACCGACGCCGATGTCGTCTTCAGTGATTACGACACGGCCGAATTCGCCGGACGAGGTCACGATGACGCTGCGGATCGGAGCGCCGACGACCTGCAGTTCGATGATCGGCCGCAGCAGATCGACCGTGCCGCGCGCGAGGGCGAGGAGTCGCCGGTCGCTTCGTGCCGCTTCGACCCCACGCGCATCGACGACGATGCTCGCCACCTCGCGCCGCGCCAGCAACAGTGCGAGCGCGAGGCCCACCGGCCCTCCGCCGATGATCAACACGGGCAGGCGCTCGGTCATCTCAACCCCGCATCAGCGCTTCGATGTCGTCGACGCGCCGCGCCGCCGTCGACAGCAGCTCGTGGCCAGCGGCGGTGACCAGCGCGTCGTCCTCGATGCGGATGCCGATGTCGTGGAACCGCTCCGGAACGTTGGCTGCCGGACGCAGGTACACGCCGGGCTCGATCGTCAGTGTCATGCCGGGTTGCAGGCGGCGCCATGGCCGCTCGCCCTCCGCCGGTCCCGCTGCGCGATAATCACCGACGTCGTGCACATCGAGACCCAGCCAGTGGCTGGTCCTGTGCATGAAGAACTGGCGCTGCGCGCCGGAGGCGATCACGTCATCGACCGTGCCGGCGAGGATGCCGAGGTCGATCAGACCCTGAGCGATCACGCGGGTCGCCGCCGCGTGCGGCTCGTCGAACGCGGCGCCGGGCTTCAGCGCGGCCAGTGCCGCCTGCTGTGAAGCCAGCACCAGCTCGTAGATCGCGCGCTGCTCGCCGCCGAAGCGTCCATTGACCGGAAAGGTCCGCGTCACGTCCGAGGCGTAGCCCGCGACCTCGCAGCCCGCGTCCACCAGGCACAGGTCACCGGGGCGAAGCACCGCGTCTCCCGCGGGATAGTGCAGCACGCAGGCGTTGGCGCCGGCGGCAACGATCGATGTGTACGCCGGCCCTGATGCTCCATGTCGGCGGAACTCGTGCAGCAGCTCGGCTTCGAGTTCGTACTCGCGCATGCCGGGGCGGCAACTGCGCATGACCCGCTCGTGCGCCGCCGAGCTGACGGTCGCGGCGCGGCGCATCGTGTCGAGCTCGCCCGCATCCTTGACGAGCCGCAGTTCGTCGACAACCGCCGCGAGGTCCAGCACTGCAGTCGGCGCGCGCTTGCCGCTGCGCTCCTGCGCGCGCACCTGGCCGAGCCAGCGCTGCACGCGAGCATCGAGTTCGGCGCTGACAGCGAGGCCGCAGAAGAGTACGGGCGCTTCGGGAAGCACGGACGCCATGACGGCATCCAGCGTCTCGATCGGGTGGCCCGCATCGAACCCGTAGAGGGAAGCAGCGGCCTCGGGTCCATGGCGATGGCCTTCCCAGATCTCGCGCTCGGCGTCACGCGGTCGGCAGAAGATCAGCGCCTCTCGGCGCGCGCCGGCGACGACGAGAACGAGCGCAGCGCCGGGCTCGGCAAACCCGCTCAGGTACCAGAACGAACTGTCGAAGCGGTACGGATACTCGGAGTCGCGATTGCGCACGCGCTCCGGCGCGGTGAAGAGCACCGCAACCCCGCCGCCGCGCGCGGCCATCGCGTCCATGACCCGTCCGCGGCGGGAGCGGAAGACATCTGCATTCGTATGCATGGCTGCGCCCGAGCGTCGCCGCATTCTACGAGCCCGCCCGCAGCGGAATCGCACGGAGTTCAGCATCGACACGCCGCAAGTCGTCCGGCGTGCCGACGTTGTACCAGCGACCGCCGAAGATTTCACCGCTGACCCGCCCGGCGCGCGCGGCCGCATAGAGCCAGGGGAACAGTCGCGCCCGTACCGGCTCGAGTCCGGCGAAGAGTCGTGGAGCAAACAACCCGATGTTCGCGTAGGTCAGCTTCTCCGTCGCGTCGGGAGCTATGTGGCCGTCGATCAGTCCCATGTCGCCGCGCGGATGAAACGGCGGATTCGGCACAAGCACCAGATGCGCATCAAGTCGGCCAGCGCCAAGCGCCGCTGCAGCGCTGGACAGCGACGCATAGTCGAAGTCGGTCACGATGTCGCCGCTCGCCACGATGAACGGAGCTGCGCCGAGGTGCGGCAGCGCACGAACGATGCCTCCGAGGGTCTCGAGTGCATCTTCGGCGCGGTCGCCCTCGCGCGAATAGCGTATCGACAGACCAACCCGATCGCCGCGACCGAGCGCACACTCGAATTGTTCCGGAAGGTGCGCAAGATTGATCACCACCTCATGCACGCCAGCGGATTTCAGCCCCTCCAGCTGCCACTCGATCAGCGACCGCCCGCCCGCCATCAGCAGCGGCTTCGGCGTCGCGTCCGTGAGCGGCCGCATCCGTTCGCCTCGGCCCGCGGCCAGGATCAGTGCCTTCATCGAGCGCAGCTAGAAGCTGTATCCCGTCTTGACTTCGACGCCCTCGAACTCGTCGAACAGCCGGGCGAGCGGCGCGAGCTCGTCATAGCGACGCGCCACGGCGCGGACATAGGCGACGAACCGCGGCGTATCCGCCAGATAGTGCGGCTTGCCATCGCGGTAGTTGATGCGGGCAAAGATTCCCAGCACCTTCAGGTGGCGCTGCAATCCCATCCATTCGAAGTCGCGCCAGAACGCGGAAAAGTCCGCCGCCACCGGGAGTCCGGCGCGACGCGCCTGCTCCCAGTATCGAACCGACCAGTCGATCACGCGCTCCTCGTCCCAGCTGATGAAGGCATCGCGCAACAGCGAGGCCAGATCGTAGGTGACCGGTCCGATCACGGCATCCTGGAAGTCGAGCACGCCCGGCATCGGTGACGACACCATCAGGTTGCGCGGCATGTAGTCGCGGTGCACGAAGACGGTGGGCTGCGCGAGGTTGGTGGCAACGATCCGATCGAACACCGTATCGAGTGCCTGCCGCTGCCCAGCGGACAACGGGCGGCCAAGATGGCGCTCGACGTACCAGTCCGGATACAGCGCAAGCTCGCGCCGGAGCAGCGCCTCGTCGTAGGGCGGCAGTGCTCCCGGGCGCGTCGCAAGCTGCCAGCGCAACAACGCGGCGGTCGCCTCACCGAACAGCTCCGGTGCGTTGCCTTCGTTCAGCACGTCGAGATAGGTCTTCCGGCCGAGGTCGGTCAGCAGCAGGAACCCCCGTGCGATGTCGGCCTCGAGGACGCTCGGGGCGTTGAGTCCGGCATCGCGCAGCATCTGCGCCACTCGGACGAAGGGGCGCACGTCTTCCTTGCCCGGCGGCGCGTCCATCACGATCAGCGTGCCATGAGCGGCGTCAACCCTGAAATAGCGGCGAAAGCTCGCATCAGCGGACGCCGGCTGCAGCGAGCCGGGTTCGACCTTCAGCACCGCCGGAAGGCCCTGCAGCCACGCAGTGAGCTGATCACGCCGCAAGTCGCGCTCGGCGGGCGCTGGGTTCAGGGTCATCGGTGTGCGGCGAGAGGCAGATGCGAGAGGTGCGATGCCTATAATCGGCGCGCCGTCCCGGCTCGACCTCGCAACGGATTCTAGGGCCTGTTAACGCTTGTATCGCATGCGTGATCTCCGGAACGTCTGCAGTCGAGGCGCTTTGCCGCTTTCAAGGTGGATGCTCCTGAGCGCCGCACTGTTGGCCGGCGTGTCCTACGGCGCCGCGCGCGACATCGTTCCGACGCGACCGACGCACCC
>DATKAJ010000014.1:0-142167 GCA_035498175.1 Burkholderiaceae bacterium | reverse complement strand
CTGATGCCGGCGCCTTGGCGACTGGCGGCGACGACTTCATTGCCAGCGGAAAGCGCAGCCACGACGGCGCGTCCGATGGTGCCGCTCGCGCCCACAACAAGAATGCGCATCGATCCTTCTCCTCTTGAATCTCAGCTACCGACAGTCAGTCTACTGTTCGTGGTCTGAGGATGCTGTCCGCTTCCGGCGCGGACCGGCAACCACACGCAGGTCCGAAAGTGGCCCGGCAGCCGACCGTCGTGCGTCAGATCGCGACCCATCAGAACCCCCGACCTGAGGTCGCACCAAGGACCTATCGACTAACATTCCGGGCGGGTGAGGCGTGGCGCGGGCCGCGGGCTCGTGCTGCCACACGTTGGTTACCGACGCCTGCTTCGTGCTGGCCTTTGGCAGGTTCCTCGTCGTTCCAGCAGGAACACACAACACGAAAGAGGGGCGCGCCATGCGGAGTGCACCGAGCACGGCCTGGAAAGAAGTTGTTCAACCCGGCGAAGAAGCACAACTCGAAGCGCTCGCGCGCGAGTTCGTGGCGATGCAGTCGCGTATCGACGCCAAGTTCGGCAAGGGACGTGGACTGCACCGCAAGCAGGTCGCGGGCGCCGCCGCGCGCTTTGAAGTGCTCGGTGACCTGCCCGTGTGGGCTGCGCAAGGCCTGTTCGCGCGGCCCGGCAGCTATGACGCGCTGGTGCGTCTCTCGAATGGTGGCGCCGCCAAGGCGAGCGACCGCAAGCCCGATGTGCGCGGCTTCGCAGTGCGAGTGAACGGCGTCTCTGGGGTCGGCGCACTGGGCGGCCCGACGACAGCGCAGGTGTTCAGCACCATTCACCTCAAAGCGTTTGGCTTCTCGAACGGCGTCGATTTCTCGAACTTCGTGCTGAGCGCGGTGAAGAGCCCGGTGGCCATGTTTGGCTGGCTCATAAAGCGTTTCGGCTTGCTCGGCGGCTCGCGCTTCCTCGGCGTGATGCTCAAGGGCTTCAAGCTGCCCTTCACGAGCTACGCCACCTCGAGCTACCAGAGCACGGTGCCGGTGGCGAACGGTGCCTACGCCGTCCGCTATCGCTTTGTACCGACTTCGGGAAATGGCAGTGACGGGCCTGCGGGTTGCGCAGACTTCGGCGCCGAAATTGCCGATCGCCTGCGATCGGGTCCGCTCGCCTGGGATTTGCAGTTGCAACCCTTTACGAGCGAAGGCGAGACTCCCATTGAAGACGCCGCCAACGAGTGGCCCAGCGCCTTCAACACGGTAGCGCGCTTGACACTCCCGCAGCAAGATTTGGACTCTGCAGACGGCAAAGCGCTGCAAGCGAGCGTGGAACGCGACGTGTTCGACCCTTGGGTGGCGCTTGCCGCCCACCGGCCGCTCGGCAGCGTGCAGCGCGCGCGCAAGGTCATCTATTTCGCGAGCGAGAAGCACCGCGGCGCGGTATGAGCGAGCTGAGCGCGTGAGGCGGGGCCGTGCGCGCGGCTCGGGGCTCGCGATGTCGCCGGATCTTCTGCGCGGTCAGTTGTTGGGTTTTGAGCCTTGAACGGCCCGAGGCAACAGGTTCCATTTTGCAGGTTAGAGTTCGCGGATGCGTCGCTACGCACGACTCATTGCCGTCGCTGCATTCATCTTTGCGCTGTGGGCGCTTTCGCATTTCACGCAGATGCAAGCCCACTTCACGCCGCAGTTCGTTCACGACAGCTTCGAGGCGCATCCGGTCATCGGCGTTCTGATATTCGTTGCGTCGTTTTCGATCGGTAACCTGATCCAGGTCCCGGGTTGGGTCTTCCTGGTGGCTGCAGTGCTGACGCTGGGGGAGTGGTGGGGCGGTGCCCTGACTTACCTGGCAGCCAGCGTGTCCTGCGTAGTGACCTTTGTGCTGATCCGCCTGATTGGCGGCAACGCGCTGCGCACGTTTGAGGGCCGGTTCGCGCGGCAGCTGTTCGCCCGGCTGGACGCGCATCCGATTCAAAGCATCGGACTGCTGCGCGTGCTCTTCCAGACCGTGCCCGCGCTGAATTACGCGTTGGCGCTTTCCGGCGTTCGCTTTCGCAGCTATCTGGTCGGCACGCTGGTCGGCCTGCCGCTGCCAATCGCCGTGTATTGCGTCTTCCTCGAGACGCTGGCGCACTGGTTGGGGTGGTCTGTGCCGTAGCGACCCGGTAAGAAACATCGGCGGCCCGCGACAAACGGGGATTCACAGGAGTGCCCATGACCGTCCTTCCCGCAGTCCTGATGGCCGCCGCGGGCGTGCTGTGCCAGGCCGAAAGCGATCCACATCCCGCGGTTGTCGTCGAGCTGTTCACATCGCAGGGCTGTTCGAGCTGCCCGCCTGCTGACCGCTGGCTCGGCTCGCTGGTGCCGCGTTACGGCAGCCGCGTCATACCGCTGTCGCTGCACGTGGGCTACTGGGACTACATCGGCTGGAAGGACCCGTTTGCGCGGCGCGAATTCAATGAGCGCCAGCAGCTTCTCGCCGCCAGCGGCAGCCGCAGCGTCTACACCCCGGGCGTCTTCGTGCAGGGTCGGGAGTTCAGCGACTGGCGCAATGCGTCTTCCTTCGAGGGCGCCGTGCGCTCGACACAGGGCGGGGTCGCGGTGGCGCGCGTCGGAATCACCGTCGAATCCGTCGCGCCAGCGGCGATCGAGGTGCGTGCGCGCGTCGAGGCGCCGTCCGGCGCGCGCCTGTGGCTGGCGTTGGTCCAGAGCGGACTGACGACCGCTGTTGGCGCCGGCGAAAACCGCGGTCAGACGCTCCACAACGATCACGTGGTACGCGACTGGCAGGGACCGCTGCCCTTGACGGGTGTCGCGCGGACGCTCCGCGTGCCGGAGGCGGCCAGCGATCGCGCGGCGTGGTCGGTGGTGGCTCTGGTGGACGATGCTGCCGGCCGGACCTTGCAGGCGGTGCGCCTGCCGCTCGACGACTGCCGCGCGGGCACTTCTCCCCGGTGATGACTTCTCGCCGCTCGTGCCGCGAGCTGCTTCCGGCATGATCGGCCGCGACCTCGCACCCATCGATCCTCCCTGGCTACGCTAGGCCAACGAGTCGCTCACTTGCGGTGGATCCGACGCGACGATCTCGACTGGCGCCAACCCGTTGGCGTCGATCCTGACCATCGGCAGAACGCGCGGACAAAGGAACTCGACTCTGAATAGCCGAGCGCATCGGCGATTTCGACGAGCGGCAACGAGGACGTTTCGAGCATCTGTCGCGCGACCGCGAACCGGACATCATCGAGCACGTCCTGGAACGACGTGCCGGCCGCCGCCAGGCGGCGGTTGAGCGTTCTCCGGTGCATCGACAACCTGTCGGCGAGATGATCGCCCGAGGTGTCGCCGAAGGCGAGCATCACGCGGAGCGCCCGACGCAGCCGCGGAACGAGCTCTTCCGGTCCGAGTTCCACAATGTTGTGTTCGAGTTCCGCGGCCTTGGCGGGATTCGCATCCGGCAACGCGCGCGCGAACACGCTCGCGGGGAACTCGAACGCGGCGTACCCGGCGTCAAAGCGAACCGGAGCGCCGAAGAAGCGCAGGTAGGGCTTCGCCTCGAGTGGTTCCGAGCGCGGCAGAAAAACGCGCGATGGCTTCCACGAGGCGCCGCAAAACTCACGGATGAGCTGCACCTCGAGTGCCATCACAAGGTCATGCACCTGATCTGAAAAATGCACGTCGCTCAGGTAGATGCCGTAGCCGACTTCGGCAATGCGACCCCGCTCGAAGAGGAACGGAACGCCACCCGCAGCATTGAGCCACTGGTGGGCGGCGCCAAATCGCAACGCCGCGCCCACGGTCGGCGCATGTCGCATCAGTTCGCCGACGATGCCGAGGTGGGCGAGCCGCCAGCGCGCGCCGGCGAGCATTCCAAAGTGCTCGCAGCGTGTCGCCGCAGCGCATGCACCAAGAAGACGCCCGATACCCACGTAAGGCGTCCGCGCTTCCGTGTTCTCGAAATCCGAGAGGCGAAGTTCGACACTCCCGAATATTTTTACGGGATCGGCGCCGAGCTCACGCAGCAGCGCGGGAATTTCGACGAGACCGCCGACACGCTGGGAGCCCGCAGGAGGCTCGGCGCCGGCCCGGACGCGCAGTGACGCAGGTCGGACAGACACTCTTGAAGTCATAGTTGTTTCGCCTCCCCGGACGGGCTGATGAACACGGGCTTGCGTCGATAAGTGTCAACGCCGCGACACGGACCGGCCCCAACGTACTCGATATTCGGCTGCCGAGCACGGAATTCCGGCAGCCCACCCATGCGCGACGGCTTTCGGTGAAAGTGTCCAGAATTGTCATTCAGGAAACGTCGGCGCTGCGATAGCTTCCGCATCGCGCGTGTGATCGGCTGGTTCGTTGCTCGATCACACCGGCTCGAGATCAGTGTGCTCGGATGCGCTGGTCGAAGGCGCTGCCTTGCCGAAGCTGCCCCGATCCTTCAAGTCGCGTGCAGCCCTGGTCCCTCGCTCGTCCCGCCGAAGGAGGCACTTCATGTATTTCACTGACGATTCGCTCTTCCCCGAAAACATGCAGCCGACGATCATCACGGCGGCGCCGTTCGGCCCCGAATGGCTCCCCGGCGACGTCGAAGACCTTCCCGTCAGTTTCAAAGACCAGGTGCAGGCGGCGGTCGACTGCTACAACGCTGGCGCGACGATGTTGCACGTCCACGTGCGCGACCCGAAGACCGGGCAGGGGTCGAGCAACTTCGACCAGTACAACGAGTTCATCGGCATGCTGCGCAACGCGGTGCCGAAGATGATTTTGCAGGTCGGAGGGTCGATCTCGTTTGCGCCACATACGGCGGACGCGAGGGCGAAGTGGCTCGACTACGACACGCGCCACATGCTGACGGAGCTCAACCCGAAGCCGGACTGCGTGACGATTACGACCGGCACGACGCTGTGGGACGTGACGCAGGCGTTCATCCCAGGCGACGCCGACGGCACGCACCTCGCCGACCCGAAGGTCGCCGCTGCGTGGGCCGACATGGTCGTGGACTCGACCTCCAGCTTCTACGTCGAGCACCTGAAGCGGCTCAGCAAGAACAAGATCCAGCCGTACTTCGTCCCCGGCCACGTCCATCAGCTGGAGATCATCGAGCGGCTGCTCCGCCGCGGCATCTACAAGGGTCCGCTGAATCTCGCGCTGTGCGGCTACGGCGGCGGCTCGATGGGCCGCAACCCGTTCGACTGGATGGAGATGCTGCGCCGCGCGCCGCACGGATCCGCCAGCGTGACCTTCTGGAGCAGCATGCGCGGCAACATCGCGATCCAGACGCTGGCCACGATCCTCGGCGTCCACGTGCGCGTCGGCAACGAGGACAACATCTGGGACATGCACAGGAAGCGCTGGCCGACGGTCAAGCAGGTCGAATGGGCGGTCAAGCAGAGCGAGCAGTTCGGCCGCAAGGTCGCGACCGCCGAAGAAGCGCGCCAGATCATGAAGATCGGCGTCTGGTACGACACCGTGGAGGAGACGCTGTTCAAGGCGGGTCTGCCGCCGAACCGGCCCGAAGGCTACAAGGGGTTCCTCGCCTACGACACCGACGGGCGCCTGCCGAAGGCAGCGGACACGCGCACAAATCCCACAAGCATCCTCTAGCCGTTTCGCGGAGAGATCGTATCGGCGGGTCCTGCGTCCTATGGGGCGCAGGACCCCGACGCATCCATGGGCGCGCAGTCATACGTTCACAACCGAACGTTGAAGGACCCGGCTTTGGCATCGGCGTTTCCGGACGCGATCGACATTGCCGGATGGAAGACGCTCCTGGCGAGGAAGAAGATGCTGGAATTCCCCGTTCGATGTCTGCGGATCGAGTCGTGAGGAGAGAGGCTGGCGTGGAAACGCAACGCGAAACCGGTCCGTGGGATGACGCGCTCGACCAGCTGCGCGAGTGGGATCCCAAGTGGGCGGAAGTCTGCACGCGGATGGCGACCAATCCGTGGCGGTCAGGGGTGCTGCCCCGCAAGCTCGTCGAGCTGATCGGCGTCGCCGTGAACGCCGCCTGCACGAACCTGAATCCGGACGGGACGCGACGGCACATCCGCAAAGCGATCGAAGCGGGCGCGACACGAGATGAAGTCCTGTTCGTTCTCAAGTGCGCAGCGGTGATGTCGATCCACTCCTGCAGCCTTGGTGCACCGATTCTGCTGGACGAGGCGAAGTCCGCGGGCGCGCGGCTCAAGGCGAAGCCGGAGGCCCCAACCCCGGCGTGCGACCAGATGAAGGCCATCGGTCAGTGGAACACGGCGTGGGACCCGTTCTACGAACTCGATCCCGCGTGGACCGACGAGTTCATGGCGACCGGTGCGGGGATCTACGGGAGCGGCGTCCTGCCCGCGAAGGATGTGGAACTGCTGAGTATTGCCTTCGACGCCTCGTACACGCACATGTTTGCCCCGGGGACGCGGCGCCACATCCACAACGCGCTGCAGGCAGGCGCAACGATCGAGGAGATCATGGAAGTGCTGAAGCTCTGCGTCGCGCAGGGCGTGCAGGCCTTGAACCTCGGAGTGCCGATCCTCGCCGAGGAACTGGCTCAGCAATCCCCGCCGCTGGAGTGATCCGACGCGGGATCGATCTGTCGGAGGGCGATGCGATGGCAACAGAAAAGCACAGTCGCGCCGGGTTTAAGGAGCGCGCAATCGAGGAGTTCAAACTCTACTGGGTCATCGCCCTCTATCTCTGGGTGTTCCTCGGATCGTTCACGATCTATCGCAGACTGGTCACCGCCGAGACGGGCGTTGCCTACCTGAACTACGGGATCGCGCTGATCGAGGCTCTGATCATCGCCAAGGTCATCCTCATCGGGAAGATGTTCGGCTTCAGCCGGCGCTATGAGGACAGGCCGCTGATCGTGCCGGTGCTCTACAAGGCGGTCCTGTTCGGCGTGCTCGTGTTCCTGTTCGGCATCGTCGAACACCTTGTCGAAGGGTGGCTCCATGGGGAGGGCGTGCTGGGCGGGCTGCGCAAGCTCGGCGATCTCGGCGGAGACGAACTCGGCGCGCGCGCGCTGATGCTGATCGTGGCCTTCGTTCCGTTCTTTGCCTTTGGTGAGATCGGCCGCGTGCTGGGCGCCGACAAGCTTGCGGCAATGTTTTTTTCAAAGCGCGATGCGGCCGACGGTGCCCGAAATTCGGTATGACCAATCGAACGCGACGCCACACTTTGGCCGTTTGGTACGACAGCCTGCAGGGGGTGTGACATGAAGAAGATCAAGATGGCCGATCCACGGACGGCTCGGGTTGCCGATCTCAGGCAGGGTCAGTACGCGGACGGCAGTGCACTCGACGACGTTCAGTATCTCGAGTGCAAGCTGATTCTTAAGACGGACGAGTTCACGTCACCGAAGGGATTCAGGAAGTACGCCAGGCTGGTCGCGCAGGCCGCCAGGGAATGCGGCGTCGGATTCGACACCTCGACGGCCAAGGGTTCACGGCCGGCGATCCGCGAAGTGATGTTCATGGACACCGAGGATTTCAGGCTCTACAACAGCGCGTTCATCCTGCGGCGGCGTGTTCGATTCGAGGACGGGTTTCCAGTCGAGGAGCCGGAAGTTGTCTTCAAGTTCCGCCATCCGGACCAGCAGCAGGCGGCGGAAGTCGACGTCCGGCCGAATCTTCCAGAGGACTACCGGATCAAGTTCAAGGCCGAAGCCCTGCCGCTGAAGGATCGTCTCGGCGGCTATCGCCTGCTCTACTCGCACAACGCGCAGTTCCCGCTGAGCCACGCGCCGGGAGGAGATCGCATGGCGATGGAGAGGTTGGGCGAAATCTTTCCGGCACTGAGATCGTTGAACAAGAAGAAGGACGACCGGGTGTCGCTCGTGAACCAGACGATCGTCGAAGAAGTGCTTCAGGACCTGGGCACGCTCGACTTCGGCAAGGGTGTCACGGCGGATGCCAACGTCGCGCTGTGGCGCACTCGCGGCGAGCACCTGCCGCTGGTGGGCGAGTTCGCATTCCAGGTGAAGTTCAAGCGTCGCGCCGACGTGCACGACAAGGCGCGCGAACGCTGTGCGAAGTTCTTCATCCGCCTGCAGCAGATCGGCAGCGCGTGGATCTACCTCGGAGCGACCAAGACCGGCATGGTCTATCGGCTGAAGGGCAATCCGCCGCAGGCCCATGAGTAGCGTAGCGGTCCGCGCAGCGCAGCCCAACATCGGCTCCGCATGAGTTACGTGACGTCCCTCGAGGAAATCCTCTGGGGGATCACCCTGGTTGCCATCACCATGGCAATTCACGGTTGCGGGATGCTGGCAACGCTGTTCGCGAGCCATGCACTGAAGCAGGGAGGCGAACGCCCGATCTCGTTCTTCCGCGGTGGCGCCGTCCTGATCGTGGCGAGCTGGATGATCGTCCTGATCCATCTGACCGAACTGCTCGTCTGGGCCGCCTTCTTCCTGTGGCAGCGCGCGATGCCCAGTCCCAGCGCGGCCTACTACTTCGCGCTGATGCAATACACCACGGTGGGAAGCAGCTTCAGTTTGCCGCTGCGGTTCCGGCTGCTCGATGGCATGCTGCCAATCGCCGGATTGATGACGTTCGCCTGGTCGACCGGCGTCCTGTTCACGCTGGCGCAGGAGTTCCAGAGCACGCAGCTCTCGGCCATGCATGCGCGCCGGAAGGTGCGCCGCGAAGCACTGTTGAAGGGGCATGAGTCGTGAGTGCCTTGGGACGATTCATCGAGGACGACCTGCGCGGCATCCACTATGCCGTCAGCATCTTCATCGCGACGACGATACTGTGGATCCTCGTCAAGAAATTCGGGGACGCCAACCCGATCTGGGCCATCAGTTCAATGGTGGCCACCAGCGACCCGCAGATGAAGCAGGCGCTGTCGACCTTCAATGGCCGCATCCTCAATACGCTGCTTGGGTGTGCGGTCGGACTGCTGTTCGTGTGGCTTGGGCATACGGAGTGGCAACTGCCGTTCGCGATGGCGGTGACGGTGATCGTTTCCTCGTATCTCATCCGGATTCCGACGATGTGGCGCCAGGCGCCGATCACGGCCGCGATCGTCATCGCAGGCGGACTGCAGCACCACGACAGGCTGACCGGAATGGAGCAGGGTGTGCGCCGCGTGGGCGAAGTGCTGTTCGGTTGCGTGGTGGGCATCGCAGTCGCGTGGCTTCTGTCGAAGATCTGGCCGTTGCCGGAGCCCCGCGGCGCGAACGCCTCACCCAAGTAAAGTCGCGACCCTGCGCAATCCGCTGCGTGAGACCAACTGGCCATCGGGGGAAGAATGAGAAGAACATTCGGCTCGCTTTGCCTCGCGATCGCCGCGAGCGGCGGTGTTCTGGCCCAGGCGCCAACTGTGCCGGGCTCGAGTCCGGCCGCTGCGGTTCCGGGTCAGCCCACGGCGGCGCCGACGACCGGCGACCGCTGGCCGAAGACGGCCGAGCTCGGCGGCGCGACGTACACCGTCTATCAGCCGCAACTCGACAGCTGGGACATGTCAGATCTGACCGCTCACGCTGCCGCGTCGGTACTGCCGCCGGGCAGCCAGACACCGGTGTTCGGGGTCCTGAAGTTGACGGCGAGGACCGAGGTCGACCGGCTTGGGCGCACCGTGTACTTCAAGGACACGACTGTGCAGAGCGCGAATTTTCCTTCGGAGCCGACCTGGGCGACGACCTACCTGCGGGCGTTCCAGGCGCTGTTCGTAAAGGGCCCCTTTACCGTATCGCTCGACCGCATGGAAGCGGCACTGAAGATACTCAACGCGCAGAACCAGGCGAAGTCGGTGCCGGTGCGCAACCCGGTGCCGCAATTCGTGTTCTCGACCACGCCTGCCGTGCTGGTCACGATCGACGGCGACCCCGCGTGGCGCCGGGTTGCCGGAACGCCGTATGAGCGCATTCTCAATACGCGGCCGCTGCTTCTGCGCGACGGCTCCGGGACGATCTATTTCCATCTCTTCGATGGTTTTCTGAAGGCGCCGGGTCTTGCGGGCCCGTGGTCTCTGGCCGGAGCCGTTCCGACGGCGATGGCCAAGGCCGCTGCGGATCTTGCGGCGAGCGGGGCGGTCGACCTGATGGAAGGGCCCGCCGACGAGAAGACGGGAAAGAGACCGTCGCTAACCCCCGGCGCGCCGGGCGTGGTCGTCGTGACGAAGCCGACCGAACTCATCGTCACTGACGGCAGGCCCGATCTCGAGACGCTTGAGGGCACGGACCTGCTCTACATCAAGAACACCGACGCGAATGTCTTTGTCGATCTCGCCGGCCAACAGGCGTACGTGCTCGTGAGCGGACGGTGGTTCACGGGCCCTGCAGGGTTCAAGGGTCCGTGGCAGCACGTCGCGGCCGCAGATCTGCCCGCGGGCTTCAAGCAGATTCCGGACAACAGTCCGAAGGAAAACGTGAAGGCCGCGCTTCCCGGGACGCCGCAGGCCAAGGAAGCGATGATCGCGACGCAGATTCCGCAGACGGCTCAGGTCGATCGCGCCAAGGCGACCTACGCGCCGCAGGTGGCGGGCGCCCCGGACGTGAAGCCGATCGAGGGCACGCAACTCAAATATGTGGCCAACTCGTCGGTGCCTCTGATTCAGGTGCCCGGCGGCACGTGGTTCGCGCTGCAGAAGGCGGTGTGGTTCACGGCACCAAGGCTGCAGGGACCCTGGCTCGTCGCCGCGTCGGTGCCGGCTGAGATCTATTCGATCCCGCCGAGTTCACCGCTGTACTACGTAACATACGCCAAGGTCTACGACTCGACGCCGACGACGGTGACCGTTGGCTATCTGGCGGGCTACATGGGGAGCTACGTCGCAGATGGCACGGTCGTGTACGGCACGGGTTACGACTACGCGCCCTATATCGGGTCCAGCGTCTGGTACGGCGCACCGGTGACGTACGGATACGCCGCAGGCATGGCCTGGACGCCTTGGACCGGCTGGGGCTATGGCTTCGGCATGGGCTGGGCCTATGGCGCCGCGTGGGGTGCCGCCGCGTGGGGCTGGGGCGCCGCGCCCTACTGGGGCGCGTACGCCGGGGCCGCTTGGGGCGCGAACGGTGCCTACGGGGTCTGGGGCCCCAACGGGTGGGCCGCGAGTTCCGGCAACGTCTATCACCAATGGGGCAACACCTCTGCGGTGTCGCACTACTCGTCCGGCTACAACGCGTGGACCGGCAAGGCGTGGTCCGGAGAGGCCGGTCACTCGTACAACTCGCAGACCGGACGGATCTCGGCCGGCCAGCGCGGCACGGTCGAGAACGTCTACTCGGGCAACTACGCGAGCGGAACGCGCGGCGCGACCTACAACCCGACCACGGGTGTCTCCGCATCCGGAGCGCGCGGCACGGTCGGCAATGCGTACACGGGTCAATCCACCAACGTCTCCCACGCGAATGTCAGCGGCCCCGGTGGCAATGAGGCGCGCACCGCAACCGTGGGCAACGATCACTACGCCGACGTGAACGGCAACGTCTACAAGAACACCGGCAGCGGCTGGGAGCAGCACAATAGCAACGGCAGTTGGAGCAGCGCGAGCAGCGAAGGCTCGCACTCGATGGAATCGGAGCAGGAGGCGAGGGACAACGGCGAGCGACGTTCGTCTGCCTCATCGTATGGCGGCGGCGACCACAGCTACGGCGAGGGATTCCGCGGCGGCGGCAGCGAGCCGGAGTCTCGTGGCGGGTCCGGCGGTGGTGAATCCCGCGGCGGTGGAGGTTTCCGCGGTGGCGGAAGAGGCCGGCGCTGAGCGGTCATCGACCGTTGACTGAATGCATAAGCACCGGCTCGCCCCGATGGTCGGTGACGGTTGTTGTTGAATGAGGCAGTTCGTTTTTCACCTTGGACAGGAGTGGACATGAACCGACGCCAGTTCGCAGCCTTCTTCCTCGTCGCCGGGTCGGCGGCGACATGCGCGTTTGCGCAGAACGAAAACCTCCCTCGCAACCGTGGCGGAGGGGGCGGCCAGCCCGTGGGCGTGTACAAGGTCCTGTCGATCGACACCTACGCGCGCACCGTGGATCTGAAGGGCGCCGACGGCTCCGTGTCCACGGTCAAGGTTCCGGAGGGTGTGTACGAGCTGAGCAAGCTCAACGTCGGCGACACAATCCAGGTCAACTTCTACACCCCGGACGCGATGAATCCCGGGTTGCGTGCCGCGTCGATCTGGCCGGTCGGCAGATAGCGGTCGAAGCGTTGCGTCCGTCGGTTTCATCGCGCGGATGCCGAGTGGACTCGATGACCGCCTGACTTTCGGCGGATAGCTTCGCGCCGAAGCTCGCTCCGCGGGCGCGCCAGACGCCGGCATTGCGGTCGAGCACCCACCGCGACCGTTCCAATCGCGGGCGCGCGCCAGATGCCCGAGACGACGTCACTGCGGCTCAGCGAAATCGCCAATCTGCTCGGATACGCTGAGTCGAGCTCTCTGGTGCGCGCGTTTTGCCGGTGGTCCGGGACGACGCCAGCGCGCCGGCGCCGGTCCGAGGCGTCGCAGCGGGCCGTTCGATTGTGAGGAACCTTCCGCGGCGTATCACCTACTCGCAGCACCTGCAGAAAGAATCCGCTTGCCTGCGCGTGGGGCGACGCCGCGGCGCACTGCCGCAGTCCGCGTTGCGGCCCGAGCGCCATCACTCCTGCTCCCGGCCGCCGTCGCACGAGCTGCGCGTCGCGTCGCCGCCTGTTTGAGCCCGTCAAAAGCGGACTGGACCTGACCTGCCAGCTCGGACAGATGCGGCAGGCTTGCGCCGTTCGCGACGAAGCCGAAGCCCATCGCCCCGTCGTGCGAGGTCAGCGTCACGTTGAGCCCGATCCCTGCGCCGACGGCCGAGACCGGGTACACGCCGGCGAGCCGTGCACCGTGCAGGTAGAGCGGCGCACGCGAGCCCGGCACGTTGGACAGGAAGAAGTTGGCCAGATGACCAGTGACGCGTCCGATGCGGGTCGCGCCGGCGGCTTCGCCGATGCCCAGTGCGGAAAGACCGTAGAGCATCGCTGCGTCCTTGCCCATGGCGCGGAGTTCTTCCTTGCCTGCGCCCATCGAATTGATCACGTGCTGCAGGCGCGCCTCGATGCCCGCGTTCGGTGAGGCCATCGGCGCGAAGATGGCCGAAGCCTTGGTCGTCGCCGCGGTGTCATCGGCGTCACGCAGCGACACGGGGCAGAGCGCGATCAGCCGCTTGCGCGCCCGGTGTCCGACGCCCTTCAGGTAGGCGTGCACACCGGCATCGACGATCGTTGCCGCCACGTCGTTGATCGTGCCGCCGTACACCTTGCCGACGGCGCGCATCTCCTCGAGCGGCAGCGCGAGCGTCGCGAACGACCGCGGCGAGCGGATCGGCTGGTTCAGCAGCGTGTGCGGCGCGCGGAACGGCTCGCTGCCACGGTCGGCGCTCGAGCGCAGGCGGTCGAATGCCTTGCGCAGCAGTCCCACCGAAAGGTCTTTCAGTGCGGTTGTCTGGCGCAGCGCGGCCTGGTTGAGGCTCACGAGATGGCGAAATGCGCTGGAAGGAGGCGCCTGCTGCGCCGGCCGCGTCATCTCGAGCGCGTAGAACGGCGCGGGTGCCGCGCCGTCGGGGCTGCTCGCCATGCTGCCGGTGATGCGCATCATCGCCGACATGCCGTCGACGATCGCATGATGGATCTTGAAGTAGAGCGCGAACTGGCTCTGCGGCAGGCCTTCGATGACCCAGACCTTGAAGGCCGGGCGGTTGCGGTCCATCACCGGCTCGTGCAGATCCTCGATCAGCCGCAGGAAGGACTCGTAGGCGGAGCCGGCGGGCATCGCAACGTGCTGCACATGGTGATCCATGTCGATCGCGTGCGTGACCCTCCAGTGCGGACCGGTACGACCGACCATCTCGGCGACGTAGTTGAACGGCGCCACCGGCTTCGCTGCGCGATAGTCCTGCACGATCCGGCGCACGACCTCATTCGCGCCCTTGCGCAGCGGCGGCAGGTCGAACAGCAGCACAGCGCCGACGTGCTTCGGGCTGTTCGGCGTCTCGGTCAGCAGGAACATCAGGTCCATCGGTGCGATGGGGCGGGACATCGGGGCTCCTCGGTCTCGGATCGGGCGGACGGCGGGTCGTCGCCATGCACAGGGCGAAGCCTAGGGTGCGAAACCGGAGGACGGCACCCCCCGGTCCGGGTGGAACCGGCGGAGCGGGCTCAGCGGGCCCAGCGCAGCAGGGCGAGGACGAGCAGCGCGAGAAAGACTGTTTCGCCGACCATCAGGGCGATCGGCTTCCAGCCGACGGCGACGAGTTCCCGCAGTTGCGTTTTCATGCCGATTCCGGCAATCGCCGCGACCAGGCACCAGCGCGACAGGTCGTTGCCGAACTCGATCACCGGCTTCGGGATCCAGCCCAGACTCCCGACGACAACCAGCACGGCGAAGGCGACGGCGAACCAGGGCAGCAGCGGCGGACGCGCAGCGCCCGGTTCGCCCTGCAGGCCGCCGATGCCGAGCCGCGTGACCATGACGGCGACGACGATGACCGGCAGCAGCATCGCGACGCGCATCAGTTTCACGAGCGTGGCGGCATCGCCCGCCTCGCGCGAGATGCTGTACCCGGCGCCGATGACCTGCGCGACGTCGTGGATCGTGCCGCCGAGGAAGATGCCCGCATCCGCCGGGCCGAGATGGAGCGCCTGCACGACCATCGGGTAGACGACCATGGCCAGCGTCGACAGCGTGCTGACACCGATCACCGTGAACAGCGTGGCACGCTCCTTCATCGGGTGATGCGGCAACGCTGCCGCAAGTGCGAGCGCTGCGGACGCACCGCAGATCGCGGTCGCGCCGCCGGTCAGCAGCCCGAACAGCCCGCGAAAGCCCGCGAGCTTGGCGGCGCCAACCGAAACGAGGATCGTCAATGCCACGCTTGCGACCACCAGCAGCGGCGGAAACCAGCCGAGCGCGCTCACCTGGTCCATCGTGATGCGCAGCCCGAGCAGCGCCACGCCGATGCGCAGCACCTCGCGCCCCGTGAAGCCGATGCCTGCCTTGCAGGGGCCTTCGATCGACAGGAAGTTCATCGCCATGCCGAGCAGCAGGGCGAACAGCATCACCGGCGCGCCGTAGTGCTGCGAGAGGAAAGTGGCGGCGGCTGCCACCACGGCGCACGCCAGCACGCCGGGAAACAGCGCGCGGGCCAGCGACGGCAGCCCGCCGATCGTCAGGGTGGTCATGGCGGTTCTATGCGGATGCCGGGGCGCCGTTCGGAGCGACGCTTTCGACTTCGACCGTCACCGTCTGCACGCGCTTCAGGTCGGGCTCGTAACTGCGCGATGCCATCAGGAAGAAGACCGCGGCGAGGACGCCGAAGGCAGGAATCACCGTCAATGCGGTCTGCAGGCCGATCGCGTCAGACAGGACCCCGGTGATGAAGGGGCCAGCCGCGAGCCCGAACAGGTTCTGAAAGAGCGATAACACTGACGCACCGGTGGCGCGGACACCCGGATGAATGACGTCCATCACAACGGCCGAGACCGGGCCAACCGTGCAGGTCATCATGAATCCACCCAGGGCAATCAGCGCGAACTGGACCGGCGAATCGAGGCTGCCAGTCGCGGCGAATGTCGGCATCAGGATGCCGAGTGTCACAAGGACGAGGAATGTCAAGGCATGCAGCTTGGTTCGCGCGCGGCGCGTGCCGGCGCGGTCGACGACCATACCCCAGACGAGGCTGCCCGCCGCGCCGCATAGAACGACCAGCGCCGCTTTCACCGCTGCCTGCTCCGGCGCGAGCCCGTGAAAGCGGTTGAGGAAGCTCGGCAGCCAAGCCCAGACAGCCGACACGACGATCAGCTGCGAGGCCGCGCCCAGGCATACCCACAGCATCGTCCGCGACCGCAACAGGGCGCGCGCGATGAAGCGCGCGGTCGCGCCCGCCGACTGCGTGGCGCGGTCGAGTTCCGGGGTCAGGTCGACCGTGCGGTAGTCGCGCACCTTGAGGTACAGCAGCGCCAGGACCAGGCCGGGAATGCCCACTACGCCGAACGCGGCCTGCCAGCCCCAGCGCGAAGCGATCAGTCCACCAAGCATCACGCCGAGCACCGAGCCGACCGACGCGGTGGCGAAGAACGCCGCGAGCAGCATCGAGCGCATCCGCGCCGGAAATACGCTGGCGATCAGCGCTGCGCCGACCGAGCCGTAACCGGCTTCGCCGAGACCGACGACAGCGCGCGCCGCGAGCAGCTGGCCGTAGTTCCGAGTGAACATGCACGAGATCGAGGCGAGGCTCCACGCCATTGCCATCACGACAATGCTCTTGACGCGGCTGTAGCGGTCGGCGAGCAGCGCGACAGGCAATGCACCGAGCGCGACCGTCACCGAAACTACCGAGACCAGCGCGCCGAGCTCCTTGTCCGACAGGCCCCAGTCGGCTTTCATGTGGGGGAACAGCGAAACAATGACCTGGCGATCGATGTAGTCGAACAGCATCAGGCTGATCGTCATCACGAACGCGAACCACGCGGCCCCGCGCCCGATCAGGTACTCGTTCGGGCGGTCCCGTCTCGAATCGAGCGCGTGCAGGTCCATGGCGTCGGCGCGTGAGCGTGGCGAAGCGGAGTCAGGGGACGAGGACGGTCGCACCGACCGTCTTGCGCGACTCGAGCGCGCGATGGGCTTCCGCCGCGTCGGCGAGCGCAAACGTCTGCTTGGGCTCGCTGGTGATCTTGCCGGCGAGCACGAGGCCGAACAGTTCATCTGCCATCGCCAGCATGTGCGAGCGGGGCGTCGCGTAGTGCACCATTGCCGGCCGCGTGACCCAGATCGAGCCCTTGACCGCGAGCAGCGTCGTGTCGATGACGACGGGACCCGAGCTGGTGCCGTTGCTGACCAGCGTGCCGCGCACATGCAGGCTGTCGAGCGATGCCATCAGCGTGTCCTTGCCGACCGAGTCGTACACGACCGGCACGCCCTTGCCGTCGGTCAGTTCGCGCACGCGCCTCGCGATGTCCTCGCGGCCGCTGATGATCGTGTGCGCGCAGCCGTTCGCCTTGGCAATCTCGGCCTTCTCGTCGGAGCTGACGACGCCAATCATCTTCACGCCGATCGCGCGCGCCCACTGGCAGGCGATGAGGCCGACGCCGCCCGCGGCGGCGTGGTACAGAAACGTCTCGCCGCCCTTCAGCGGATAGACCTGACGGAACAGGTACTGCACCGTCATGCCCTTCATGATGATCGTCGAAGCCGTGCGATCCGAAATTCCGTTTGGCAGCGGAATCAGCACGTCCGCGGGCATGACTCGCACATCCGAGTACGCACCCTGCGGGCCGAGCAGATACCCTACGCGGTCGCCGACCTTGACGTCGGTGACACCGGGTCCCACCGCTTCGATGACACCGACGGCGTCAGAGCCGAGTCCGTTGGGTAGCGGCAGCGGATAGCGGCCGGTGCGGAAATACGTGTCGATGAAGTTGACGGCAATGAACGAATGGCGCACGCGCGCCTGGCCGGGACCGGGCTCGCCGACCTCCACGTTCTCGAACTTCAGGACCTCGGGTCCGCCGGTTTCATGAAAGCGAATGGCTTTAGGCATTTCCTGCTCCGCTAGACCGGGCGGTCGCCGATCACTCCGGCGCGCTCGAGGTTGCGCACGGCCGGCCAGAAGTCCTGGACTGCGTAGTGCTGCGTGCACCGGTTGTCCCAGATTGCGACGGTGTTCTTGCGCAGGCGCCGGCGCACCTGATATTCCGGAATGAACGCCTGGCTGATCAGGTACTGCAGCAGATTCGCGGCGCCCGGCGCGTAGTCCAGGCCGACGCGGACGTTCTCCGGCGTGTGGAAGTTGGTGAAGTGCGTCGTGAAGCTGTTGACGTACAGGCACTTTGCACCGGTTTCAGGATGCGTGCGTACGACCGGGTGCTCGGCATCAGGGAACTGCGCCTTCAGTGCGAGCCGCTTCTCGATCGGCATCACGGCGCCGAAGGTCGCTTCGATCGAATGGCGCGCGCGCAGTCCCGCGATCTGTTTCTTGGTCTGCTCGGACAGGCGCTCGTAGGCGAGCTCCATGTTGCACCAGATCATGTCGCCGCCAACCGCTGGCGCTTCGGTGCAGCGAAGCACGGCCCCGAACTGCGGGCATTCACGCCAGGTCGCGTCGCAGTGATATGCGTTCTCGTACTGCTCGGCGCGCGTGTCCGGTCCCTTGTGGATGAGGACCAGGCCCGGATGATCGGGGTCGCTGCCGACTACCGGATGATCCTCGAGGGGTCCGAAGCGCCGCGCAAACGCGGCGTGCTCGGCCCGAGTGATGTCTTGGTTCTCCAGGAACAGCACCTTGTGCTTCAGCAGCAGCGATCTGATTTCGGCGAACAACGCTTCGTCGCGCGCCGCATCACCGAGGTTCACGTCATGCAGCTCGGCACCGATCGCGCAGGTGAGTGGCTCGACCTCGATCGAGGTTTTCACGCCACCATTGCCGCCGGAGAGGGTCGTCGCAGTCATCACGGATGTGCGGGCCGGATCAGGCGGCGCGCGCGTCGGTCTTTGCAGTATCCGCCAGTTCGGCGATGAAGACCGGGGCAAGCGGCCACTCGCCGTAGCCGGAGGCAGGGTTCAGGTGACCCACTTCGCCAAGGTCGACCAAGCGGCTGCCCCAGTCGTCCGCAAGTTCGGCGACACGCTCGAAACGGCCGAGTGGATCGTTGCGGCTTGCCGCGACGATGCTGGGGAACGGCAGCCTCTTGCGCGGCACCGGCAGCCAGCCGCCGGCACGCAGTGCGTCGATGGTCGGATAACCCTCCGGCATCGGGGCTTCGAAGTCCGGTGGCGTCGCCAGCAGCGCGCCGCGGATCACGCGGCGGGTGCGGTTGGGCCACGCGGCCCAGTGGGCCAGCATGATCACGCCGCCGCTGTGGGCGACGATCACCACTGGCCCGCCGATCGACATGAGCTCGCGGTCGATGGCCTCGACGCGCGCCGCGCGGTCCAAGTTGTCGCGACCCATCGGCGGCACCGTGCGCACTCGCGGCAACTTCCCCGCGAGCAGCGTCTGCCAGTGCGCCTCGACGTGATCGCGCAACCCCGGGACGATGAGGACAGTCGGAGCCGGCATCGTCAAGCGGCCTTGCGCAGATAGCCCTGCTGACGCCCCTTGGCGTTGGGCGCGAAGCCGTTGGCTGTCAGCGTCTCCTCGACGGTGTCGTAGAACGTGCCGATCTTGAGTATGTCGCGCGCCTGCTGGTGCGTGGCGATCGGACGGCCGAATTCCTTGGCGATCCGAACGAGTTGCCTGATCTGCTCGACCGTCGACATCTTCTGGGTGCGCGACTGGTTCCAGAGGTTGTCCTCGATGCCGCAGCGCACGTGCAGGCCCATCGCCATCCCGATCATGTTGATCGGCAGGACGTTGCGCATGCTCGATTCGACCGTGACCATGGCGCCGTCGGGCAGCGCCCGCACGAAATTCGCGAGGTTGTAGATATTCGGCGCATCCATGCCGCCAGAGATCGCGACCCAGTTGAGTACGAGCGGGCCTTTGTAGACGCCGCGGCGGATCAGCCGCTCGACCGTCTCGAAGCTGTTCAGGTTGTAGAACTGGAAGGCGCTCTGGATGCCGGCGGCCGAAAGACGCTTGATGTGCTCCTCGACGAAGCTCGGTGTCGACGGAACGACCATCTCGCTGTAGGCGCGGAAGCCTTCGGGCGTGCCGAGCGACGTGCCGGCGACGTCATCGAGTTCCATGTGCTCGACGACGTTCATCTGCGTCGTGTTGACGGTCACCGTCACCTGCTCCGGCTTCGGGTCGAGCTCGGCCAGCATGTGACGCGTGTCGTCCGACAGCCACTTGGCGACGGCATGTTCGCCGACCGGCGCGAACGATATCGATCCGCCGACCTGCAGGATCATCTCGGGGCAGGCCTTGCGGATGCCGGCCAGCAGTTCGTTGAACTTCGACAGGTGCTTGCTGCCCTTGCCGTCGAGCTCGCGCACGTGCACATGCAGAACCCGCGCGCCGGCCTCATAGCAGTCGACCGCCTTGCGGATCTGGTCTTCCATTTTCACCGGGATGTCCTCGGGGAAGTCGGAAGGAATCCATTCAGGGCCGTAAGGCGCGGCGGTGATGACCAGCGGGTCCTGGTTTTCGGGGAAGAGGTGGCCGTCGAGGAAGTTCATGTCTGTTTCCTGTCTTAGTCGGAATGCGGGTTCGGAAAATTCAGTCGGGGCTGATCAGAACGGCTTGTCGCCGATGATCCCGGCGCGTTCCATCTTGCGGTGGCACGGCGGATAGTCCATCACCGCGTAGTGCTGCGTGGAGCGGTTGTCCCACATCGCCATGCTGTTGGGCTTCCAGCGCCAGCGCACCTGGTATTCGGGAATGAACGCCTGGCTGATCAGGTAGCGCAGCAGGTCACTGCCGCCATGCGAGTAATCCTGGCCGTAGCGGACGTGTTCCGGCGTGTGGAAGTTGGTGAAGTGCGTCGTGAAGGCGTTGACGAAGAGAATCTTCTCGCCGGTCTCCGGATGAGTGCGCACCACCGGGTGCTCGGCGTCGGGAAACTGGGCCTTCAGCGCCAGGCGCTTTTCGGCCGGCATCGCGGCGCCGAAGCTCGCTTCGATCGAGTGGCGCGCGCGCAGGTTGGCGATCTTCGCCTTGATGTCCTCGGGCAGCTTCTCGTAGGCCAGCACCATGTTGGCCCACATCGTGTCGCCGCCGACTGGCGGGCACTCGACGCAACGGAGCACGCAGCCGAACGGTGGGTTCTCGCGCCACGTGGCGTCAGTGTGCCAGGAGTTTTCGTAACGGTCGTTCGGCGAATCTGGATTCTTGTAGATGCGGACAAGGCCGGGATTTTCGGGATCGCTGCCGGCGACCGGGTGATCCTCGAGGTCGCCGAAGTGGCGGGCAAAGGCAACGTGCTCGGCACGCGTGATGTCCTGATCGCGGAAGAACAGCACCCGGTGCTTCAGCAGCAGCGCGCGAATTTCCGCGACGAGTCCGGTATCGCGCGACGCGACGCCGAGATTGACGTTGCTGAGCTCGGCGCCGATCGCGCAGGTCAGCGGGTCGACCTTGATGCCCTTCAGCGACTTTGCGCTGACGACGGCAGGCGCTTCCGGTGCTGCGGTATCCAACTGTGACATCGATCTGTCTCCCGTGATGTCCGGGCTCTCGTGCGGCCCGGTTCGATCCGTTGGCGTCCAGCCCCTGCCGGCTCAGCGATCTCGAATGCTGCGCAGATTAGGCGTCGGGGCAGGCCGGACTCCCCCCCTCGCCGAGGGGGCGAAGCGGGGCCCCCCAAATCAGCGCGCGGTTTCGAGCAGGCCGAGCAGTTCCGCGCGACGGACGGCCTGCTTGCGCGTGCCCGCGTCGAGCTTGTTGAAGAGGTTCTTCAGGTGCCATTTGATCGTCTCCTCGCCGATCTGCATTGCGCGCGCAATCTCCTTGTTCGAGAGATTGCGCGCCAGCAGTTCGAGCACTTCGCGCTCCTTCGGCGTCAGCGCCAGGCTAGGGATCGCGCGCGGAGCTCCGGCGCGGCGTGGCGCCTGCATCGGGGCGGCCAGCGGCGCGGCACGCACGGCGCCGGCGCGATCGTCTGCGCTGCCGGAGCGATCATCGAGAACCTGCTGGACCCAGTCCCCAAGCGCGGGATGTGCATCACGGAAGAGCCGGTCGAGTCCGAAGGTCCGCGCGAGGTCCATCGCCTCCTTCAGCAGCGGCAGCGACTTCTCGCCGATCCGGTCGAGCGCGAATGCTCTCAGCGCCATGACCTCGATGCGCACACGGCCGTACTGCATCGACTGCGCGAGCGCGGCGGTGCGGTCGAGTGCTCCGAGCGCATTGCGCCACTCCTGCGCTGCGATGGCCGCATTGGCGTGAGCCAGGTGCTGCATCCACTCGACGCTCTTCCGCCACAGCCGGCCCTTGGGCGCCTCGTCACCAGACAGCAGCGCATCGATGCGCGCGCACAGGGCCCGACTCGTCTCCGGCCGAAAGCGGCGCGCATGCATGCGCACCTGGTCGGACAGGCTCGCGACGCACAGGCGCGGCAGGCGCCGGCTGGAGCCGATCGCATGCATCGCGTCGAGCAGTTCGAATCCACGGTGTTCGGCGCCCTCGGCCGAAGCGATGCGCGCTGCGGTCCGGTACCCCAGCATCACCGCGTCAGGCAGGCCGGTGCGCTCCAGAACGTCGAGGCGGTTGGCGAGCAGCGCGGCTGCCTCCTGTGGTCGGTCGCGCTCCCATACGGCCGCCGCCAGCAGCGCTGCCAGCATGCAGACGAGGGGGTTGCGCCGTCCGAGATCGGTTTCGGCGCCGGCCAGCGCAGGTCTCAGCACGTTCTCGGCCAGGCGCACCTGACCCTCCCAGAGGTAGGACAGGCCAATGACGAACTCGCCCCAGCGCGAGACCAAGCGGAAGGCGCTGCCGAGGTCGCCGCGCGGCGCCTGCTGCTGGGCGTGGCGTGCCTGGGACGGGTCGCCTTCGAAGAGGGCCCGGAAGGCACGGCGGTTGGCGTGGATGTACAGCAGCAGCGGGTCGGTCAGCGGCGGCGATTTCTCCCACGGATCGTGCAGCGCGGCAAAGCGGTCCGGGTCGTCGGCAAATCCCGCGGCGCCGCTGCGGATCAGGGCACACTCGCATTCGATCGCGGGATCGCCGCGGGCCTGCGCCACGATGCGCTCGACCATCGCGTCTGCCTCCCCGTGACGGCCGCCGACCCCGAGCGCCCAGGCTGCGGCCAGCAGCGACCGGGGCCGACGGTCGAGTTCGTCCGTGGGCAGGCGCGCGAGCCAGTCCAGCACCGCGTCGACGTGGCCGCGCCGCATGAAATTCTCGTACAGGCAGCGCTCGACGTAGTCGTAGGCCGTCTGGCGCCGGCCCGACGCGAGCGCGTGGCGCGCGGCTTCCTCGAGCAGGCCGTGTTCAGCCAGCCACTGCGAGGCGCGGCCCTGCAGCCCCGACCGCGTTGCCGCCGGCAGGCGTGCAAATCTTTCGCGCAGTGCTTCGCGGGCGACGGCGTGCAGCCGCATCCAGTCGCCGCCTTCTCCCACCACGAGCAGCGGCGTGTCGCGAGCGAGGCGTCCCAGCCGCTCGCGCGCGTCGGGCATCGCGGTCATCTCGCGGCACAGGTCCGCGTGAAGGTCGTCGACGATCGAGATGCGCGTCAGGAATTCGGCGTCGTCAGCATCGAGGTTCGCGAGCAGCGCTCCGACGAAGCGTTCATGCAGTTCGCCGCTGCGCGCGGCCATCGCGTTGATCGCGGCCTTCGCCTCGGCGCTGCGGCTGATCGCGGACAGCGCCAGCTGCAGTCCGAGCGGCCAGCCCTCGGTCAGCTCGTGCAAGCGCGCGCCGGTGTCCGCATCGACCCGGCTGCCGAGCCGGCTGCGTGCCAGCGCGATCGTTTCGTCGAGGCTGAAGCGCAACGTCGCCGCGCCGAAAGTGGCGCAATGACCGTATTGAACGAGTTCGGCCACGCCGAGGTCGCATTCGGGCCGCGCCGCGACGATCACTCGCAGGTTCGACGGCGCGTTGTGGATCAGGTAGGTCAGGGCCTCGCGCGATTCCGCCGGCAGCCGCTCGGCCTCGTCGATGATCATCACGATGTCGAGCGCGCTCTGGGCGACCTCGGCGAGCCACGCGGTGATGCCCTCGAGTCCCGGAGGCACGGCGCCCTCCAGCAGCGTGCTGCCGAAGCCGGGCTTGCCGCAGGCGAGGCGCACCGCGAGCGCCAGTCCGCGCACCAGGCGCTGCGCGTCATCCTCCTCCTGCGCCGAGAACCATGCGACGACGGTGCCGCGTGCCAGGTGCTCGCGTCGCCATTGGGCCAGCAGCGAGGTCTTGCCGAATCCCGCCGGCGCCTGTACCAGCACGGCCGGGCGTTCGCGCAGCTGCGGGTCCTCCGTCGACAGGCGCTGACGCACCAGCAGGTCGCGCGGGACGCGTGCCGGTGTGACCTTCAGCAGCAGGCTCGACACTGCCGTCGACGCTGCTCGGTCCATTTGGGAGGTCACGTGGAGTGTCGCCGAGTTGGTTGGAAGACAAGGCCCTCGAACGTACGGCCCGCCGGCCGCACGCTGCCATCGCTCCCCGTACCGTTTCCGATTGTAGGAGTGATCGCAGCCTTCCTCGGCCGCGGCAACGGGGGAGGCCGACGCCCCCCGACCGTGAGGGGGCCCGTGCCGGGCCAAGCCCGGACAATGGCGCTCGGCGGATGATTCCGCCCCAGACGGGTTCGACCAATCACCTACCCCGAGCCATCCGATGTGGATCGACGCTGCCGAAGCCGACCTGCCCGACGGTGCGCGCCGACTCGTGCGCCGCGAAGGCCACGAGATCGCACTGTTCCGCATCGCCGGCGCCTATTACGCCATCGAGGACAGCTGCCCGCATGCCGGCGGATCGCTGGTTCTGGGCAGGCTCGAGGGCGCGATCGTCACCTGCCGCGCGCACGGGCTGCGTTTCGACCTGCGCACTGGATGCCAGGCCGGATCGTCGTCGGGCCTCAAGACCCGCAGCTTTCCGGTGCGCGTGCACGACGGCCGCGTCGAGATCCAGCTCGAGCCGACCGCCTGACCCCTTAACGCCTTCGAGGATCCCATGGCTGCCCCAGAGAACTATCACGCCGCGACGCTGCCTAGCAATGTCGGCCACGTCTTCGGCGTCTCCGAAGCGGTCCACATCGACCAGCAACGCATCGACCAGTTTGCCCAGTGCACCGGCGACGACCAGTGGATCCACGTCGACGTCGAGCGCGCGCGCAGGGAGAGCCCGGTGGGTTCGACCATCGCGCACGGCCTGCTGGTGCTGTCGCTGGTTCCGGTCGCGCAGTACCAGCTCGGCGTCTATCCGCTCGATGCGCGCAGCGTGCTCAACTACGGCATGGAGAAGATCCGCTTCCTGGCGCCGGTGCCGGCCGGCACCTCGCTCGCGATCCGCGTCGAGCTCGCCGCCGTCGAGGCCAAGGGCCCGGGCCGCTTCCTTGTGCGCTGCCTGAACACCGCGTTCAACCCGGACGCGCCGGATCGCACCGTTATGGTCGGCGAATCGCTGGCGATGGTGCTGGCATGAGCGCGGCGCCGGGCCGTCCCAAGCGAGCTCGCACCGCAGCGCGAAGCGCGGCGGTTCCCCTGAGCACCGCGGCCAGGCGTCCCAAGCGGGCCCAAAGCGCGAAGGGCTCTGCGAGCGCGGCCGCGGCCAGGCGGTCGCGTGCCGGCGCGAAGCGCGCAGGACCTCAGCGCCGTGCGCTGAAGGCGGGTGCCAAAGTGCCGGCGCTGATCATCGACCCGACGCTGCCGCGCACGGCGACGCGGCTCAATACGTCGCTGAAGCGCTTTGCAAAGGCGGCGCTCGCGAATCCACGCAAGTCTGCAGCGACCCTGCGCCGCATGGGTGCCGCGGTCGTGCAGGCCGCGCGCGGTCGATCCGCCCTCGAACCTGCAGCAAGCGACCGACGCTTCGAAGACCCGGCGTGGCGCGACAATGTCGTATATCGCCGGCTGCTGCAGGGCTACCTCGCACTCACCTCCGAGGGCCAGCGCTGGGTCGGCGAGCTTGAGCTGCCGCCGCGCGACGAGGCGCGTGCGCGGATGGTGCTCGGGATCGTCGCCGATACGCTTGCTCCGACCAACACGCTGCTCGGCAATCCGGCGGCGCTGAAGCGCACTCTCGACACCGGAGGCAGGAACCTGAAGACTGGCGCCCGCGCCTTCCTCAGCGACTGGCGCCGCAATGGTTTCTTGCCCGCTTCCGTCGATGGCTCCGGTTTCAAGGTCGGCGGCAATCTCGCCGCGACGCCTGGCGCAGTGGTCTATCGCGACCCGACGCTCGAGCTCATTCAGTACCGGCCGCAGACCGAAGCGGTGCACGGCACGCCCGTGTTCATCGTTCCGCCGCAGATCAACAAGTACTACGTTTGGGACCTCGCACCCGGCCGCAGCCTGATCGAGTACCTGGTGCAGCAGGGGCATCAGGTCTTCGTTGTCAGCTGGTTCAACCCGGACGAGGCTCAGGCCGACTGGGGGCTGGCGACCTACGTCGCCGCGCTCGAGCAGGCGATGGGCGTGACGCGGCGCATCGCCAGAGCCGACCAGCTGCATGTGATGGGTGCGTGCTCGGGCGGAATTACCGCCGCGGCGCTGCTCGCGTTGCTCGCAGCCAAGAAGATGGACTGGGCACGTTCGCTGACGTTGCTCGTCGCGATCCTCGACATCGAGGGCATCGCCGACAGCTCGATGGGGCTGTTCGCGAACCTGGAGACACTCGACCTGGCGCGCACGCTGTCACGCGCGCGCGGCGTGCTCGAAGGCAGGGATCTCGCGAAGGTCTTCGCGTGGCTGCGGCCGAACGAGCTGATCTGGAACTACTGGGTCAACAACTACCTGCTGGGCAAGGCGCCGCCGGCTTTCGACGTGCTCTACTGGAACTCCGATACGACGCGGCTGCCGGCGCGGCTGCATTCCGACTTCATCGGACTGCTCGAGTCGAACGCCTTCGCGGTGCCGGGTGGCGTGACGATCGACGGCCGGGCGCTCGATCTCGCCGACGTCAAGTGCGACGCCTTCATCCTCGGCGGCACGACCGACCACATCACGCCATGGGAAGGCTGCTACCGGACGCGAAGCCTGCTGGGCGGCCGCAGCCACTTCGTGCTGAGCTCCAGCGGGCACGTGCAGTCGATCGTCAATCCGCCGGGTGGCAAGAAGAGCTCGTATTCAACGAACGAGGGCGAGCACGATACGCCGGAGTCGTTCGCCGCGGGTGCGAAGCTGCATGAGGGTACCTGGTGGCCGCATCTTTCGGAGTGGCTCGCTGCGCGCTCTGATCCGGATAAGCGCGCCCCGCGCGCACTCGGATCACGGGCGTTCAAGCCGGTCTCCGATGCGCCGGGCACTTACGTGCATACTTCGGCCGATTCCGGCGCAGCCGCCGAGTGACCCGAACTCTGCAGACCTTCACCGTCGAACTCGAAGGCCAGACGCTGCGCGCCGCAATCGGCGGCGCGCCGGGCGCATCGCGCGTACTCCTCTTCTTCAACGGCATCGGCGCCAGCGTCGAAACCGTAGCGAGCTTTGCCGCAAAGTTCAGACGCACGCGCATCGTCACCTTCGACGTGCCGGGCGTCGGTGGCTCGCCGACGCCGCCTGTGCCGTATCGCCTGAAGCACCTCGTCGGGCTGGCCGCGGGCCTGCTCGATCACCTCGGTATCGGTTCGGTCGACGTCTTTGGAGTCTCCTGGGGTGGCGCGGCGGCACAGGAATTCGCGATCCGCTTTCCGGATCGCGCCCGTACTCTGACGCTCGCCGCGACGACGGCCGGATGG
This sequence comes from Burkholderiaceae bacterium, assembly GCA_035498175.1. GTDB lineage: Bacteria > Pseudomonadota > Gammaproteobacteria > Burkholderiales > Burkholderiaceae_F > JALORV01. The sequence goes on along the minus strand of DATKAJ010000014.1, from coordinate 114,966 downwards.
GTGATGGTGCCGGGATCGCCGATGGTGCTGCGGAACATGCTGAGCCCGCGGCGCTATTTCGATGCCGCGCACCTGATGGCGATCGGCGGGGAGCTCTACGGCGGCATGATCCGCACCGAGCGTGAACTGCTGCGTGTTCACGCCGAAGCACTGCGTAGCCCGACCAGCCTCGGTTACCTCTACCAGATGCTCGCGATCTGGGGCTGGACCAGCTGGCATCGGCTGCCTCGCGTCGAGGCGCCGGCGCTGATCCTGACCGGCACCGACGACCCGATCGTGCCGCCGGTCAACGGCCGCATCCTCGCCTCGCGCCTGCCCAACGCCGTGGTCGAGGATGTCGACTGCGGCCACCTCTTCATCCTGACGCGCGCCGATGAGATCGCCGACCGCGTCGAACGCTTCGTCCACGGCGCCCATGCGGATCGCGCGGCGCCTCGGACCCGGCGGAGCGCCGCACGCGCCCCCGCGGCGCGACGCGCCGTGAAACGCCGGCCCCGGGGCCGCTAAACCTGTATCGGGAGTGCAGGCGGACCTGCCCGGCCTTCGTCCCCGGCGACCACCCCCGACCGGGAGGGGGTTCAGGAACTCCGGCGTCGCCAAGAATTCGGCTGCCCAGTCGGATGCGCCGACAGGCCCCAATGAGCGAACCCTCCAACATGCATGGCACCGCTGAAATCCCGACCCCGACCATCGATCGACTCAAGGCGCTCGGAGAATGGAACCCGAAATGGGAGCAGTTCCGCAAGCTCGATCCGCTCTGGACCGAGCGCTTCATGGCGATGGCGACAGCGGCGCTGGCCGCGGGTGTGCTCGACCCGAAGACCGTCGAGTTCATCGCCATCGCCGTCGACGCGTCGTGCACGCACATGTACGAACCCGGCGTGCGCCGGCACATCCGCAAGGCGCTAGAACTCGGCGCCACTCAGCAGGAAATCGCTGCGGTGCTGCAGCCGACCAGCGTGCTGGGTATCCACACGATGAGTCTGAGCGCGCCCATTCTTCTGGAAGAACTCGCGGCGCATCAGTCCGGTGCGACTGCCACCCCTTGAACCCGATTCCCGAAAGGACCGTCATGCAATTCCTCGACGACTCGCTGCTTCCCGAAAACCAGCAACCCCTGGTCATCCAGGTCGCCCCTTACGGTCCCGAGTTCCTGCCGGGCGACTCCGAGGACATCCCGGTGACGATGGACGAGCAGGTGCAGAAGGCCGTGGACTGCTGGAACGCCGGCGCCACCGTGCTGCACGTGCACGTCCGCGAAGCCGACGGCAAGGGCAGCAAGCGACTGTCGATGTTCAACGAGATGCTGGCGCGCCTGCGCGAAGCGGTTCCGCAGATGCTGCTGCAGGTTGGTGGCTCGATATCGTTTGCGCCGGAAGCCGAGGGCGCCGACGCCAGGTGGCTCAACGATGACACGCGCCACATGCTGGCGGAGCTGAACCCGAAGCCCGACCAGGTGACGATCGCAATCAACACCAACCAGATGAACGTCTGCGAACTGATGAGCGCGGACGACGTGGCCGGCACCTCGCTGGCGCTGCCGGTCTTCCAGGCTGCGTACAGCGAAATGACGATCCCGTCAGGCCCGGCCTTCGTCGCTGAGCACCTGAGGCGGCTGCAGGATGCGGGCATCCAGCCGCACTTCATGCTGGGTGACGTCGGCCAGCTCGAGACCGTGGAACGCCTGATTCGCCGCGGCGTCTACACGGGTCCGCTGGTGCTGAACTGGGTCGGCATCGGCGGCGGCGCCGATGGCCCGAACCCGTACAACATGATGGAGTTCATCCGCCGCGTGCCGGCTGGCGCCGTACTGACGATCGAGTCGATCATGCGCAACGTGTTGCCGCTGAACACGATGGCGATTGCGATGGGGCTGCACGTACGCGTCGGCATTGAAGACAATCTGTGGGGCAGGAAGGGCGAACGGATGACGAGCGTGCAGCAGGTCGAGCAGATGGTGCGCGTGGCGCGTGAGCTGCACCGTGAGGTCGCGAGCGGCGCGCAGGCCCGCGAGATCTACCGGATCGGCGAGCACTATGCCGACGTCGACGAGACGCTGGCCCGGGTCGGTTACACGCCGAATCGCCGCATCGGCGAGCGCGGCGTGCAGCTGTTGCGCGCTGCTTAGATCGCCACCCGCCCGCATATGCCGACCATAACCGCCACGGAACCCCGGTGAGCACGACGCTCTCTACGACGGAAGCCGGCAAGTATCGCCCCGCACGGGGCGCATCGAAGCTCTACATGTGGAGCGTCTTCGCGCTGACGTTCGGACTGATGCTGTCCGACTACCTGACGCGCAACGTGATCAGCGCGGTGTTCCCGCTGCTGAAGGCGGAATGGAGTTTGACCGATGCGCAGCTGGGCGCGCTGGTCAGCGTCGTTGCGCTGGTCGTCGGGGTCGCCTCGATCCCGATCGCGCTGCTCGCCGACCGTTGGGGCCGCGTCAAGAGCATCACGGTAATGGCGGCGCTGTGGTGCTTCGCGACCATCGGCTGTGGCCTCACGCAGAACCACGCGCAGTTGCTGGTTACGCGCGGCCTCGTCGGCCTCGGCGAGGCGGGTTACGGTGCGGCTGGCGGGGCAATTCTCGCAAACGTGTTTCCACCAGAACGGCGCTCCATGGTGCTGGGGGCGTTCCTGGCGGCGTCGCTGTTCGGCTCCGTCCTGGGCGTCGCAGTCGGCGGCGCACTGTCGGTTCAATTCGGCTGGCGCACGGCCTTCATCGCGGTCGGCGCCGCGTCTCTGCTGCTCGTCGTGCTGTATCCGCTGGTCGTTCGCGACTACGAGACCGTGCCGCTGACGCAGGAGGAGTCCGATCTGGACGGAGCGCGGGCTGCCAGCGCGGGGCTACGAGGAATCCTGCGCGAGCTGTTCCGCTTTCGTACCGTCGTGCTCGCCTACTGCGGCAGCGGCCTGCAGATGTTCATCCTGGGCGCGCTGATGGCCTGGCTGCCGAGCTTCTTCGCGCGCGGCTATGGACTGCCGCCCGACAAGGCGGGCCTGCAGGCAGCAGGCGTGGTTGCAGTGCTCGGTGTCGGCATGATCATTGGCGGCGCGCTCGCCGATCGCATGGGGCGGAAGGATCCGCGCAACAAGCTCAGGATGCCGGCACTCTATGCGCTGATCACTTTCGTCCTGCTGACGGCCGCCTTCGCATTGCCGCCGGGACCGACGCAGCTGGGGTTCCTGTACGCAGGCGTGTTTCTCGCCGGTGGTCATTCCGGTGCGAGCAGCGCCGCCGTGATGGACGTCGTGCATCCGGGGTTGATCGCCACCGCCGCCGCGACCGTGGTGCTGTTCAACAATCTGCTGGGCCTGGCGCCGGGACCGTGGGCCGTCGGTCAGCTGTCCGATGCCTTCGGCCTGCAGACCGCCCTGATGATTGCGCCGCTGGTCTCGCTGGCCGCTGCGGCCTGCTTCGTGCTGGCGGCGCGCGCGTATCCGCGCGACTGCCTGCATTACGCGGCGCTGCGCGCACGGATGCAACCGGGGCTTTCTCCGCTGGTGCATTGAAAGAACGCATGAAGCTGAAGGACAAGGCGGCACTGGTCACCGGCGCCGGCCGGGGCTGGGGAGATCGATTGCGCTCGCGATGGCGGAGGCAGGAGCCAGCGTCGCGGTCTGCGACATCAATGAAGCGACGCTAGCGGCCACCGTGCGTGATATCGAAGCGCTGCGGATCGATTGCGAAACAGTGGTTCGTCGGACGACAGCCGGGCCCGGATCAGCAGGTTGCGCGGTACGCGCGCTGGCGTGACCTGCAACAGCAGCCCCTTGCTCGATTCTTCGGCAGGGACGGCGTCCGCGGTCGAACTGCCCGCCTGCTCGGTGTTCGTGCGAGTCACCAGATGGACGTTGAGGCCGGCCAGGGAAGGTGTCGGATTGTAGGAGTGATCCAGATCAACCGTGCCGCGAAAGGTGGACGCGAATCAGCGCGGCCCCCCTGCCGCTAGGGGGGAATACGCCGCGGATCGACCTAGCATGTGATCGGTGCACTGCGCGCAGCAGACCGCGCAGGCGACCGCTTACCCGGAGGTTCCATGTACCGGCACTTGCTCGTTCCCCTCGATGGCAGCGACCTGTCGATCCAGATCGTCGGACAGGCCGTCGAATTCGCACGCACGCTTGGAGCGCGCATTACCTTCTTTCACGCGGCGCCGCGCAAGGTGGCGCCGGCGATCACGGGCGAAGAGGTCGTGTGGACCACTTCGGGACGGGCCGCTCACGAACTCGACGGGCGCGCCAGCGAACTGCTCGCAAAGGCGCAGGCGGCTGCGCGCGCGCAGGAGGTGCCGTGCAGCATCGTGGGCACGATCGACGACAAGCCGTATGAAGCGATCCTCGGCGCGGCGCGCGACGCCGGCTGCGATCTGATCTACATGGCCTCGCACGGGCGGGCCAGCAGCCTTGGCATGGTGCTCGGCTCGCAGACGCTGCGGGTCCTGACGCACACGGAGATCCCGGTGCTGGTTGCCGCGACCCGCAACCCCGATTCGACGGCGCGGGCGATCGGCATCATCCGCGACGAGCATCGCTCGCTTGCTGCCGTGCTGCACGGATGGATCCACCTCATCGAGACCGCCCGCGCGGAGGGAAAGGCGCCGGATCGAGCGCTGCTGCGCGCGATCATCCGCTACATCCGCGACTTCCCGGTCGCGCTGCATCATCCGAAGGAGGACGACTACCTGTTCCGTCGCCTGCGCGAGCGCACGTCGTCGGTGGACGCGGAACTCGACGAGCTGGAGAGGCAGCATGAGCGCGATCACCAGATGGTCGCGGAGCTCGCGACGCTGATCGAAAGCGATCCTGTCGATCTCATCCGGCTGGAAGAGGCGGTGCAAGCCTACGCCCGCTTCATCTGGGATCACATGGGGCGCGAGGAGGGCGTGATCCTGCCCGCTGCGCAGCGCCATCTCACCGACGGGGACTGGGCCGAGATCGACCAGGCGTTCGCAAGCAACAACGACCCAAGGTTTTCGGGTGACGTCGATCTGCAGTACCGGCGGCTGTTCGCCCGCATCGTCGAACTCGCCAGCTCCTGACCGCCGCGCAGGCAAGAGCTGTAGGGTGTCAACGTTCGTGAAACGCTGATCGCTGGAGAAACGGCAACCTGGCGTTCATCGTGTCGCTCGGACGGCACGGCTGGTGCCTACCCTCGGTCAGGATTACTGAATATGCCGGCCGCTGTCCCCCTTAGCATCGGTAATCGGGCGGCCCAGTGCGTAGGTTCGAGGTCGGACTTCAACCGGGCGCCGCCAACTTCCCGCGAAACCGAAGTGTCGCGCAACGGAACCATCATGGCCGCGCTCGTAGCTGCTTCCGGAAGGCCGCGGGAGAATCGACAGCTCCAAGTTTGGGATTTCGCGGCCGGCGGGCGTCGCGAGAGCGTCGACGTCCAGGCGCCAAGCCAAGCCCACGTCGCGGTCAGCCCGGACGGATCCCTCGTAGCCGTGCAGACGACCCAAGGCGTCGAGGTGCGGGCTGCCAAAGGTCTCGAGCCACTGAAGTTCGTTCCGTTCCAATTGGGCAACGATGAACGCGTCACGGAGCTAGCGTTCGCCCCAGACGGGGAGGCACTCTTCATTGCGACCTTTAGGGCGATTGCTTCTGTCGAGACTGCGGCGGAGCGCGGTAACGGTTGGGGCGTGTTGGTTCCACTGAAGGAGCCTGAAGCGCCACCTGCGAAATTCCGCGTTGACGCTGACATCAGTTCGCCGGTGGTGCTGTTGCCGAACCGCCGAGCGGCCGTATGGATCGACGAACATTTCCGCCTGCGCGCCATCAATCTGGAAAACGGACGCGATGCGCTTGTGAAGTTTCCGCGCCAGGCGGCAAGCGCCGTTGGCTTCGATTTGAATGCCGATGGCACCGAGCTGTTCTCCCTACATGAGGGCGGCATCGTCCGGCACTGGAAATTCGACAAGGTCGTGTTGGAACGTTCTCTGAGCGCTTTTGTGGGGACCGCCTCGGTATTCCCGGACGCCAAGCTTCTGCGACTCGATCCGACAGGCGACTTCCTGGTGATTGGAACGCAGACCGGCTCCATCGCGGTCCTCGATGCCAAGACTTACGAACCGCTGTCGGTACTTGGCGACTTGCACTCGGCGCCTATCGCGGCTTTCGCCTTTTCGCCGGAAAGCCTCGTTGCGGCCGCTGACGATGGAAGAGTGAGTGTCTGGTCCTTGCAGCAGTTGCGGAAGCGGCCTGCACGCAGTCTGATTGAACGGGCCTGCGACCGCGTGTCCCAAAACATGTCGTTGCAGGACTGGCGACAGTTCTTCCCCAATTTGGAATACCACCCCACTTGTGCAGGTCGGGTTGGCGGGCGCCTGCTGAGCACTTTGGCTTACGAGGCCGAACAGCACTACAACTCGGCGCAAAAGAAGGAACTGACAATCGTGCTTTCCACTGCGGGCAAGGTCGCCGAGTACAGCCGTGAAACCGACGCAATGAATACCCTTTGCTACTACGGGATCGTTTCCGGCCAAGAGAGGCTGACCGCTCCCTTATGCGCTCGCGGTCTCAAACTGGATTTGGAACAGGCAAGCTACATCAATGACGCCCGCAAGCTCGAGCAGCTCTGCAGGCAGTGGACAATCGCAGGACATCCGCGCGACGTCCTCGGAATATGCGATCGCGCGGTGACGATGGAGCCTGACAGTCCGCAAAACAGAGATTCGCGCGGCGTAGCACGAGCGATGTGCGGTGATCCTCTCGGTGCGCGCGAAGATTTCGACTTTGTGCGAACGCATTCCGCAACGAACAGCGAAGTCGTTGCCCAACGAGGCAAATGGATCTCGGAAATCAACGCGGGACGCAATCCGATCACGCGGGAGCTGCTGCCAGCGCTACGTGGGCAAGAGTTTGCGGTCGCGCAATAGCTAGTCTATCGAGTACGGGCGTAACGCACCCTCTTGGAGGGACCATCACATGGCGAACCCATACGCTCTGTTCCATAGGGCGGTCGTCTCGGCGCAGCTGTTGCTATCCGCGCTTCTGCTCCTGGCCCCGCCCGCCGCGCTCGCGAAGGACAACAACTCCTACGCGACGATGCTTCAGAACAACGCGATGCGTCAGGCACCTGACCCAGCAGATGATCAATCTGGGCGGCGAGGTCGTGGGCTCGGGGGCGGGCGGTGGGCCGGCGCCGTGCATGTCGCCCTACGAGTTGCAGCGTGAGCTATGCAGTGGATGTCGCGAATGAAAATACAGCTTGCCAGCAAACTCGCCGCCGGATTCAATGCGATCAGTCTGCAAGACTATCTCGCCCGAACGAGGCCCGGTATGAGATTGCCACTCTGACGGAAATTCCGGTAAGAGCGGCGGCCTACACGAGCACTCCCGTGTCAGGGGCTAGAGCGCGGCCTTGATGCGCCCCAGCGCCTCGCGCAGCGTCTCATCCTTCTTTGCGAAGCAGAAGCGGACCACGCGCCGATCCAGCGGCGCATCGTAGAAGACCGACACCGGGATCACCGCGACGCCGAACTTCGTGATCATGGCCTGTGCGAATTCGGGTTCGGGCGCGTCGCTCAGCGCGGAATAGTCGGCCAGCACGAAGTAGGTGCCGGCGCACGGCAGCGTCCGGAAAGGCGTGTCCTTGAGCCCCGCGACCAGCAGATCGCGCTTGGCCTGATAGAACGCCGGAAGCTGCAGATACGGCGCGGGCGACTCCAGGTAGTGCGCGAAGGCGTGCTGCGCCGGCGTATTGACGGCGAACACCATGAACTGGTGGACCTTGCGGATCTCGGCCGTCAGCGCGCGCGGCGCCATCGCATAGCCGACCTTCCAGCCCGTGGTGTGGAAGGTCTTGCCGAAGCTTGAGATCACGACCGTGCGCTCGGCCAGGACTGGCGAACGCATCAGCGAGCGGTGCGGCACGCCGTCGAAGACGATGTGCTCGTAGACTTCGTCCGACAGCAGCAACAGGTCGTGACGCTCGACCAGTTGCTCGAGCGCGACGAGGTCCTCTGTCTGCAGCGTGCGGCCGGTCGGGTTGTGGGGAAAGTTGAGCAGCATGAGCCGGGTGCGCGGCGTGATCGCCGCGCGCACGCGGTCCCAGTCCGGTGCGTACCCGTGAGCCGCATCGAGCGGCACCTGGATCGGGCGCCCGCCCGCGAGCACGATCGACGGGACGTAGCTGTCGTAGGTGGGTTCGAGCACGATCACATCGTCGCCGGGCTGCACCAGCGCCAGCACGCTGGCCATGATGGCCTGCGTCGCGCCGGCGGTGATCGTGATCTCGGTGTCCGGGTCGTAGCGATGCCCGTAAAGCGATTCGCACTTCGCCGCGATCGCCCGGCGCAGATCGGCCACGCCCGGCATCGGCGCGTACTGGTTGTTGCCGGCTGCCACGGCCTCGTCGAGCAGGCGCTGCAGCTCCGGATCGCAGTTGAAGTCCGGAAAGCCCTGGCCGAGATTGACGGCCCCATGCTTTGCAGCGAGCTGCGACATCACCGTGAAGATCGTCGTGCCGACGCGCGGCAGCCGCGAAACCGGTTCGATGGCGTTCATGAAATCACAGGCAAAACAGGGGCTTAGAGCGCGCCGACTATATACTTTTCACTTCACGTATGTCGCTCACCTTCACCAGCAGTTTCGACAGCGGCGCCATTGAAGTGGACGCCGTCGGGGACGACTCCGCCGAACTGCGCATTCGCCCCGATGTTCGCAGCGACGGCAGTCGCTCTGAATTTCGGCAGTGGTTTCACTTCCGCGTCGGCGGCGTCGGTTCCTCGGGCGCGCGCCTGCGTGTGACCAACGCCGGCGAAACGACCTATCCGGAGGGATGGAGGGGCTACCGCGCCGTCGCGCGGATCGATGAGCAACGCTGGATGCGCCTGCCGACGGGTTACGACGGCCGGACGATGACGATCGAGGTTCCACCGTCGCGAACGATTGAAGTCGCGTACTTCGAGCCGTATTCATGGGAACGGCACCGAGCGCTGCTGGCAGACTGCACAGCACGTGGCGCCCGCCAGCAGCGGCTGGGAGGCAGCCTGCAGGGGCGCGAGCTGGACCGGCTGATCATCGGTTCCGGTCCGCAGCCGGTGTGGATCATTGCGCGCCAGCACCCCGGCGAGACCATGGCCGAATGGTTCGTCGACGGCCTCCTGCAGCGACTGCTCGACCCGGACGACGCGGTGGCGCGCGGATTGCAGCGCATGGCGACCTTTCACATCGTTCCGAACATGAATCCCGACGGCTCGGTGCTCGGCAACCTGAGGACCAATGCGGCGGGTGCGAACCTCAACCGCGAGTGGCTGCAGCCGTCGGCCGAGCGCAGTCCCGAAGTGCTCGCCGTGCGCGATGCCATCCAGGCCACGGGCTGCGCTGCATTCTTCGACATCCACGGCGACGAGGTCCTGCCGTATGTCTTCATCGCCGGGTGCGAAATGTTGCCCGGTTTCACGGCACGGCAGCAGCAGGAGCAGGGGGCCTTCGCCGCGGACTTCCGCGCCGCGAGCGCCGATTTCCAGAGCGAGCACGGCTATTCGGCGAAGAAGTACCAGGACGACGTCCTCAAGCTCGCGTCGAAGTACATCGGCCACACGTTCGGCTGTCTGTCGCTGACTCTCGAGATGCCGTTCAAGGACAACGCCAACGCGCCCGATGCCGACGCAGGATGGAGCTCCGCGCGCAGCGCGCGCCTTGGTGCCGATATGCTCGGTCCGGTGCTGAAGCACCTGGAGCGGACCGCGCCATGACGGCCATCACCGGCGCCAAGGTCACGCTGCGCCGCGCCCGCGATACCGACCGCGCGCGCATCTATGAATGGCTGATCGGTTCCGATCTGACGGTGAACCTGATGGGGCCGCCGATGTTTCCGGATCGACCGATTCCGTCGCCGGAGCAGTTCGCGCAGGCGTACCCGGCGCACTTCTACGACGGGACCCGGCCATACGCCGGGCGGATGTACATCATTGGCGTCGCCGGCGACGAACTCGGCTGCATTTCGCACGGACCCATCGACGTGCTGAACGACGTCGTCGAACTCGACATCTGGCTGGCGGAGCGACGTGTCGCCGGACACGGCTACGGCTCGGAGGCGCTGGTCACGCTGTGCGACTGGCTGCAGGTCAACTTCGGCGTTAACCGCTTTCTGGCACGGCCGTCGCGGCGCAACGTGAAGGCCTTGCGGGCGATGCGCCGCGCCGGCTTCCGCGAGACGGATCTGCCGGCGCCGGAAGTTGTGGCCAAGCTCGAGCTGCCTGCGGGACAGTACGGCGACGAGATGCTGCTGTTTCGCATCCTGCCGCCGCCGAGCACCGTGTTCCGCGCCGACCCGTCACAGACCTATGTGTTCATCGACAGCGAGTTCACCAGTCTCAGGGCGCCGCAGCTGATCAGCGTCGGCGCGGTGGCGACGGACTCGACCGCGTTCTATGCCGAGCTCGAAGGCTGGGATCGCGCCCGTGCGAGCCGCTTCGTCAACGAAACCGTGATCCCGCTGCTCGACGGCGACGCCGTGCCGAAGGAATTGGGCGCACAGGCGCTCACCGAGTGGCTGACTGAACGCGCGCGCAGGCTGCCGACGACCATCATCAGCGACTCGGGCTTCGATCGCTGGGCGCTGGCCGAGCTTTTCGGCGGTGAGCAGTTGCCGCCCAATGTGCAATGGCGCCGCGTGCCGATCGCCTACGAATCCCTGGACGAAGCCACGCAGCGATTGAATCTCCGGCGGCACCACGCGCTCGACGACGCACGGGCCCTGCGCCATCTGGTGCTCGAGCCGCACGTTCCCGCGCCGGTGTGACCCCGGCGCTAGCGACAGTCGAGCACGGCGGCGCCGCTGACGTGGCCCGCGCGCAGCGCCGCAAGCGCTTCATTGGCCTGGCGCAGCGGGAAGACGTCGATGCTCGCCTTGGGCCGATAGCGCTGCACCAGCGCGAAGAACTCGTCGCCGTCGGCACGCGTCAGGTTCGCCACCGAACGCACCACACGCTCGCCCCACAGCAGTCGATACGGAAACGCCGGGATATCGGACATGTGGATCCCCGCGCAGACAACGGTGCCGCCTTTGGTCGTCGCCGCGAGTGCGGCCGGCACCAACGATCCCACCGGCGCGAACAGAATCGCAGCGTCGAGTGCGACCGGCGGCGCAGTTTCCGAGCCGCCCGCCCAGGCGCATCCCAGCGAGCGCGCGAACGCCTGCGCCGATGTGTCGTCCGGCCTTGTGAATGCGTAGACCTCGCGCCCCTGCGCGACCGCGACCTGTGTGATCAGGTGCGCGGCGGCGCCGAAGCCGTACACGCCAAGGCGGACGGCCTCACCCGCCATCCGCAGCGCGCGGTAGCCGATCAACCCGGCGCAGAGCAGGGGCGCCGCGTGCAGATCGTCGATCTCCGGCGGCAGCGCGTAGCAGTAGTCGGCGCGCGCGACCGCATGCTCGGCGTAGCCACCGTCTCGGGTGTAACCCGTGAACACCGGCGCGTCGCAGAGATTCTCATGCTGCGAGCGGCAGAAGCGGCACGTGCGGCAGGTGCCACCGAGCCACGGCACGCCGACGCGATCACCGATCGTGAACCGTTCAACTGCCATCCCGCGCGCGACGACGACGCCGACGACCTCGTGGCCGGGCACCCGCGGCAGGCGCGGTTCCGGCAGTTCGCCGTCGACAATATGCAGGTCGGTCCGACAGACGCCGCAGGCGTGCACACGCAGCAGCACCTCATCGGTGGCGGGCGTCGGAAGGTCACGTTCCAGCGGCTGCAGCGAGCCGCCGGCCGTCGTCAGAGCCATGGCGAGCGAACGCTCAGCCATGGACGACGCCGTGCACCACACGCGCCGGCTCGCCGATGTTCAAGCCGGAGCCGTGCACGCGCCGGGCGAGCTTGAGGAGCGCCTTGTCCCTCGTGATCAGCCAGTCGGCGCGGACGCTGCAGGCGAGATCGAGGAACATCTGGTCGCGTGGGTCGCTGCAACTCCACGGTGCGGGCATGACGCGGGCCACGGGCCGTGCCAGCCGGTCCCACAGCCGCAGGATCTCGCAGCGCCGCTCGTTGGCGAGGCCGAACGCGGGACGCGCCAGCACGTCGCTCAGCTCGTCGACGACGGCGCCGCTCCGCCAGGCGCCGAGCGCGCCGGACTCGATCGCAGCCCGCAGAGGCACCGCGCGCGGATCCTCGAACACCCAGAAGTCGAGCAGCACGTTGGTGTCGACGACTGCAGTCGCGACCTTCATTCGCGATCGAGGGCGTGGCGGGTCAGTTGTTCGAGCGTGACGGTGCGCAGCGCAAGCTCGTGTGTCGCGGCCAGGATGACCGGCGGCGCCGCACTGGCCTCGCACGCCTCGCGCCAGCGCGCTGCGCACAGGCACCAGCGATCGCCGGGCACGAGTCCGGGAAACATGAACTCGGCCCGCGGCGTGCCGAGGTCGTTGCCGTGCGCACGTGAGAAGGCGAGGAACTTCGCGGTCATGCTCGCGCAGACCGTGTGCGAGCCGAGATCCTGCGGGCCGGTGTGGCAGTAGCCGTCACGGAAGAAGCCGGTCGCCGGATCCTCGCAGCAGGGCGCCAGCGGCCCGCCGAGCACATTGCGCGCGGACGACGGTCGGTCGGCGTCGCGCATCGGTCAGTGGCGCAGGGCCAGCGCCGAGGGTGCCGCGGTGGCCTCGACCCACGCTGTGAGCTGGTCGAGCACGGTGCTGCTGGCGGCGCTGAGTGCGGCGGCCGCCGCCGCGGAGTCGGCACGTTCGACCGGCGCCGTCGCATTGAAGACCTTGCGGCCGAGCAACCGCCGCGTCGTCCGGTCGATCAGTTCCGCGCTGACCTCAACCCGCGCAGTGCCGGGGTCGCTCGACGCATCATGAAAGAAGTCGTTGACCGTGAGATTGAGCTGCAGGTTGCCCGCGACACCGCGGCCGACCAGCGCTACTGACGTGAAGGCATTGCGCGCGGTGAGGCGATCGACCAGCAGCTGCGCCAGCCGGCTCGATGGACGGTCGCTCCACGAAGCGAATTGATAGGCGGCGCGCTGCTGCGCCGCGCGTGAGTAGGCAAGCGCGAAGGAATCATCGACCGACGCGCCCGGTTGCGGGGCGATGACGAGTTCGCGGCCGATCGGGCGCGCGGCCGGCGCCGGTGGCGCGCCACGATCGACGATGCGGAACTGCGATTGAACGGGTGTGTCCTTGCCGACCGTCAGCGAGACGCAGCCGGATGCGAGCGCGGTGGCGGCCGCGGCGGCGAGCAGGCGTACGAGCATCGTCACTCTCCCGGCCCGCGCTGAGTGTTCGACGGCCCGAGCAGGGCCGCGCGCGGATCCTGCAGGCGGTCCAGCAACCGGCTCAGCGTGGCACCGGTCGCCTGGAGTTCGGCGACGGCTGCAGTGAGCTGGTCGCCGCTCGAATTGACGGTCGTGCCGACCGACTGCGCCAGGAAATTGGCCTGTTTCTCGAGCGCAGCGGTCGTTGCGGATATGTCCTTCAGCGTGCGCTCGGCCTGCTGCAGCACCGGACGCAGGTCGCGTCCGGCGTTGTCGGCGAAAACGCCGACGCTGCTGCTGGCATGGCCGAGATTGTCGGCGGCGCCCTGGATCGACTTCAGCGTGCGGTCGAGCTCCGCCATCCGCTGGTTGAGCCCGCCGGTGAGGTCGCGCAGGTTCGCGAGCGTCTTTTCGAGCGCGGCGCGATTTTCCGGCTTCAGTACGTCGTTCAGGCGCTCCAGTGTCTCTGCAGCAGTCTCGCCCACCTTGTTCAGGCGGTTCGCGATCTCGTCGAGGTTCGACGTGCCTTCCGGGATCACCGGGAAGTTCTCGTTGGGCAGCACCTCGAGCAGAGGCGGCCCCGGCGGAGCGCCGGTCTCGAGGTCGATCTTGGCAATGCCGGTCACGAAGCGGCGGTTGACCACCGCCACCGTGTTCGTGCTGACTGGGGTGCGGCGATCGATACGCAGCAGCACGCGCACGCGGTTGATGTTGTCTGGCGTCAGCGCATAGTCCTCGACGCGGCCGACCTTGATGCCGCGCATGGAGACGTCAGCGCCGATCTGCAACCCATCGAGATTCTGGTTCTCGAAGTACACGGTGTAGAAGTTGAAGTCGCTGATGCGGCCACTGTGCTTGAGCCAGATGATGCCGACCACGAGCGCGGTCAGCAGCCCGACGACGGCGAGCCCGACATACGTGTACTTGGCCTCGGCTTCCATGCTGCGCAGGATTCTAGGACCTATCTCGGCGCCTTCGGCGCGGTCTACGAGCGCACCGAGTCGCCCACCATCGTGCGGACCGAGAAGTAGCTCTGGATCCAGGGATCGTCGACCCGCATCACCTGCTTCGGCGGGCCATCGGCGAGAACCTTGCCGCGCGCTAGCACGACGATGCGGTCGACCACCGTCAGCAGCGTATCGAGGTCGTGCGTCACCAGGAAGACCGTGATGCCCAGGTCGTCGACCAGCGAGCGCACCATCGCATCGAAGCCGCGCGCCGTGGTCGGATCCAGACCCGAGGTCGGTTCGTCGAGGAACAGGATCTCGGGTTCGAGCGCAAGCGCACGCGCAATCGCCGCGCGCTTGCGCATGCCCCCCGACAGTTCGCTCGGCATCTTCTGAGCGGCATCGGGGCCGAGGCCCGCCTGCGCGAGCCGCAGGTGCACCAGCGGATCGAGCATGCTGGGCGGCACTTGCGCGTGCTCGGTCAGCGGCACCGCGACGTTCTCGGCAACCGTCAGCGAGGAGAATAGGGCGCCGTCCTGGAACATCATGCCGAAACGACGCCGCGTCGCGTTCATCTCGTCCTCGCTCGCGTTCCAGACATCGGTGCCGAGCAGCCGGATGCGGCCGGCAGTGGGGCGCTGCAGTCCGATGATCTCGCGCAGCAGGACCGTCTTGCCGGTTCCGCTGCCACCGATCAGCGCGACCAGAGTTCCCTTCCCGACCCCGAAGCTGACGCCGTCGTGCACCGCCTGGTCGCCGAAACGGGTGACGACCTTGTCGATCTCAATGACCGTGCCGGACGCGGCCATCAGATGTCCAGTTCCTGGAACAGCACGGCGAATGCCGCGTCGAGCAGGATGACCGCGACGATGCCTTGCACCACGGTCGACGTCGTTGCGATGCCGAGTGCGCGCGTGTCGCGGCGCACCGTCATGCCCATGCGACAGCCGATCACCGCGATGAACAGCGCAAAGACCGGCGCTTTCAGCAGGCCGACGTAGACGTGGCGGATGGAGAGGTTCTCCTGCAGGCGCGCCAGGAAGGTCGTCGGCGTGATATCGAGCTGCGGTCCGGCGATGAGCATCGCGCCGAGCAGGCTCATCACGTCACCGACGAACACCAGCAGCGGCATCGCCAGCATCAGCGACAGTACGCGCGGCAGGACCAGCACGTCCATCGGCGAGAGGCCCAGCGTCCGGATAGCGTCGGTCTCCTCGTTGAGCCGCATGGAGCCGAGCTGCGCCGTGAACGCCGCGCCGGAGCGGCCGGCGACGATCACCGCCACGATGATCGGCGCGAACTCGCGTGTCGCCCCGATGCCGACGCCGTCCACGACGAAGATGTTCGCGCCGTACTTCTCGGCCTGCAGGCCGAGAAGGTAGGCGACCACGACCCCGATCAGCAGCGTCACCAGCGCCACCACCGGGATCGCGTTTAGGCAGACCTGCTCGAACTGGGCGGTCAGCTCGCGTGGACGCAGGCGTCCGCGCACGACCAGCGTGCGCGCCAAGCCCGCAAGCACTTCCCCGAGGAAGTTCAGGTGGCCGGCGAGCAGGGCCATGACGGAGAGCGTCTCGCGCCCGATGTGGGCGAACAGTCCTTCGCGCCGGTGCGGGACCTTGCCGTTGATCTCCGGCAGCCGACGGCGCACCTGCTCGACGATCCGCGCCTCGTTGGGCGCAAAGCCCTTCAGCGCGAGCTGCTCAACGTCGGTTCCCGTCGTCGCAATGCGGTTGAGCAGCGCGAGGGCTGCCGCGCTGTCGATGTCGGTGATGCGGCTGCCGTCGACGGCTACACCCGCCGGGAGTGCCAGCGCGGCAAGCATGCGCTCGATCTCCGGCAGCGTCCCGAGGCGCCATGAGCCGCCGAGCACGAGGACATCGCGCCCCTCCGCGCTCCGCAGTTGCGCCGATGGATTGTGGGACGCTGGCGCGGGGTCTTCGGGCATGCGTCGAAGCGGCGGCTCGCAAACGTGAGTCGATTCCGGCGCGATCAGTCAGCCCGGAATCGTGCAGGGCAGGCTAGCACACGCTGCCGCGGGGCAGCCACGACGGACCCGCGTCAGGACGGTACGCAGGCGTGCAGCAGCATCAACGCGAGCAGCGCGAGCAGCGCGAGCGGCACGGCGCTGGTCCAGTTGCCTGGCGCATCGCGCCGGGTTTCGATCGCGGGTGCTTCGGAAGCAGGGGGTTCTTGCATCGAATTCGAGTGGAGTGGTTGTCGGTCGACCTACGGCGTGCAGGCCCGCAGCCAGAGGGCAAGCGGCGGCGCTTTACCTAGCAGGCATGCTGCCCGTTCTCAGGCGGTGAACAGCCGCCTGAGAACCACGCCGCGCGGCCGCGCGGCGCTCCCATCGAGCAGGCATCCTGCCGGTTCTCAGGCAGCGAGCAGCTGCCGGAGAACATACGGCAGGATCCCGCCATGCTTGTAGTACTCGACCTCGATCGGCGTGTCGATGCGCAGCTTGAGCGGAATCTGCTTCTCGCCGTCGCGACCGAACACGATCATCTCGACCAGCATCTGCGGCTTGATGTCGCCGTGATCGATCTCGATGTCGAACATCTCGTCGCCACGGATGCCGAAAGTTTCGACGCCCTCGCCCGGCATGAACTGCAGCGGCAGCACGCCCATGCCGACGAGATTGCTGCGATGGATGCGCTCGAAGCTCTTCGCGATCACCGCCTTGACGCCGAGCAGCTGCGTACCCTTTGCGGCCCAGTCGCGCGATGATCCGGTGCCGTATTCCTCGCCGCCGAACACGACGGTCGGCACTTCTTCCCTGATGTAGCGCATCGCGGCGTCGTAGATCGACATCTGCTCGCCGGACGGCTGGTGGACGGTAAAGCCGCCCTCGACGCGCGAGCCGTCCGCCTTGGGCGGAATCATCAGGTTCTTGATGCGCACGTTGGCGAACGTGCCGCGCATCATCACGTCGTGGTTGCCGCGGCGGGCGCCGTAGGAGTTGAAGTCGGGCTTCATTACCTTGTTCTCGATCAGCCACTTGCCGGCCGGGGACGTGTCCTTGATCGAGCCGGCAGGCGAGATGTGATCCGTCGTGATCGAGTCGCCGAAGATGCCCAGCGCCCGCGCCCCGTCGACGCCGATCTCCGCGTGCCTCGGCTTCAGCGTGAAGCCGTCGAAGAACGGCGGCTTTGCGATGTAGGTCGATTTCGGCCATGTGTAGACCTGCCCGGTCACACTGCCGACCTTCTGCCACAGCTCGCCCGGATCGGCCTTGACCCTGCCATAGTTGGTCTCGTAGGCGACCGGGTCCATCGCGGACTTCATCAGCGCATGCACCTCCTCCGACGACGGCCAGACGTCGCCGATCCAGACATCGCGACCGTCCTTGCCCTTGCCCAGCGGCTCGGTCATCAGGTCCTTCAGCATGGTTCCGGCGATCGCATACGCGACCACCAGTGGCGGCGAGGCGAGGAAGTTGGCCTTCAGGTTCGGATGGATGCGGGCCTCGAAGTTGCGGTTGCCGGAAAGCACTGCGGCGCAGACCAGGTCGTTCTTCGTGATGACCTCGTTGATCTCGGGCGCGAGGTCGCCGGCGTTGCCGATGCAGGTCGTGCAGCCGTAGGCGGCAAGGGCGAAACCGAGCTGCTCGAGGTAGGGCAGCAGCCCGGTCTTGGTCAGGTATTCGGTGACGATGCGGGAGCCCGGCGCCAGCGAGGTCTTGATGTGCTTCTTCACCGTCAGGCCGCGCTCGACCGCCTTCTTGGCGAGCAGGCCAGCCGCGAGCAGCACACCCGGATTCGAGGTGTTGGTGCACGACGTGATGGCGGCGATCAGCACATCGCCGTCGGCGATCGTCACGTTGTTCGCGTCCCGCCCGCGGGTCGGTGGTGTCAGCGGACGGTTCGCGCGCATTTCGGCGATATCACGCGGCGCACCCGGCGGTGTATCGGGGGCGGTGCCTGCGGTCGGGCCGTTGTCGGGCGGCAGCGGGAAGCGCTGTTTCAGACGCGCTGCCGGCTGATTGAAGCCGTTCTCGCTCACGGGCTTCGAGAAAAGTGCGCCGAACTGCTTCTTGACATTGCCGATCTCGATGCGGTCCTGCGGCCGCTTCGGGCCGGCCAGCGACGGTGCGACCGTCGCGAGATCGAGCGTCAGCACCTGCGAATAGTCGATGCTACCGGCCTTTGGCACGCCAAACAGGCCCTGTGCACGGAAATACGCCTCGAATGCCGCGATCTCGTCCGGTGTGCGCCCGGTGCCTTCGAAATAGGCGATCGTCTTTTCGTCGACCGGGAAGAAACCCATCGTTGCGCCGTACTCCGGCGCCATGTTGGCGATCGTGGCGCGGTCCGGCAGCGCCAGGCTCGACGTGCCCTCGCCGAAGAACTCGACGAACTTGCCGACGACCTTGGCCTTGCGCAACATCTCCGTGATGGTGAGCACCAGGTCGGTTGCGGTTACGCCCTCGCGTAGCTTGCCCTTCAGGTGCACACCCACGACATCCGGCGTCAGGAAGTACACGGGCTGGCCGAGCATGCCGGCCTCGGCCTCGATGCCGCCGACGCCCCAGCCGACCACGCCGATGCCGTTGATCATCGTCGTGTGGCTGTCGGTGCCGACCAGGGTGTCGGGGTAGTAGATGCCATCCTTCCGGTGCACGCCGCGAGCCAGGTACTCGAGATTGACCTGGTGCACGATGCCGAACCCCGGCGGTACCACGCCGAAGGTGTCGAACGCCTGCATGCCCCACTTCATGAACTCGTAGCGCTCGCGGTTGCGCTGGAACTCGAGCTTCATGTTCAGGTCGAGCGCATCGCGGGTGCCGTAGTGGTCGACCATCACCGAGTGATCGACCACGAGGTCCACCGGCACGAGCGGCTCGATCGTCTTGGGGTTCTTGCCCATGTTGGCGGCGACGTTGCGCATCGCCGCCAGGTCCGCCAACAGCGGCACGCCGGTGAAGTCCTGCAGCACGACGCGGGCGACGACGAACGGGATCTCGTCGATGCGGTCGGCCGTGGGTTTCCAGCCGGCCAGCTGCCGCACGTGCTCTTCCGTCACCTTCACGCCGTCGCAGTTGCGCAGGACCGATTCGAGCACGAGGCGGATCGACACCGGCAGGCGCGAGATCTTGCCGAGTCCGGCCTTCTCGAGTGCTGCGAGGCTGTAGAGCCTGCCCTTCTTGGCGCCGATCGTGAAGTCCTGCAGGGAACTGAATGCGTTATGAGCCATGGGAGTGCCTCGGAGTCGGTTGGCAGCTAGATGATCATCAGGTCGACGAATTCGTTGACGGGCGTGGCGCCGAGCCGCCTGGCGTCCAGGCAGAGATCGAGGATCGACGCGGCCTGTTTGGCCGGGAACACGCGTGCCAGGTTGGCCTTGCACTTCTCCACCAGCACCGGCATTCCTTCCCTGCGCCGGTGCCTGTGACCGATCGGGAAATCGACGGCCACTTCCTTGAGCTTCCTGCCGTCGGTGAATTCTACGGTCAGCGCGTTGGCAATCGAGCGTATTTCGGGGTCGTGGTAATCCTTGGTGAACTGCCGGTCTTCCCGGCACACGATCTTCTTGCGCAGTGCATCGATGCGCGGATCGGCCGCGAAGTCGTCCTCGTAATCCGCCGCGGTGAGCCGGCCGAAGATGATGGGCACGGCGACCATGTACTGCAGGCAGTGATCCCGGTCCGCCGGGTTCGCGAGCGGGCCCTTCTTGTCGATGATGCGGACGCAGGCGTCGTGGGTGCGGATCGTGATCTTGCGCACGTCCCGATCGGTCCGGCCGAGCGTCTTCATCTCGCCGTGAATCGCCATCGCGGCCTCGACCGCGGTCTGCGCGTGGAATTCTGCGGGGTAGGAGATCTTGAACAGCACGTTTTCCATGACGTAGCTGCCGTAGGGTCGCTGGAACCGGAAGCGACGGCCCCTGAACAGAACGTCGTAGAAGCCCCAAGTCTTCGCCGTCAGCACGGACGGGTACCCCATCTCGCCGCTCTTCGCAATCAGCGCCAGCCGCACCGCGCGTGACGTCGCGTCACCCGCGGCCCAGCTCTTGCGCGAACCGGTATTCGGAGCCTGGCGATAGACGCGCAGTGGCTGGCCGTCCGCCCACGCGTGCGACAGCGCGTTGATGATCCCGTCGCGCCCGAGGCCCAGCATTCCCGCGACCACCGCCGTGCTGGCGATCTTCACCAGGACAACGTGGTCCAGACCGACCTCGTTGAACGCGTTTTCGAGCGCGATGCAGCCCTGGATCTCGTGCGCTTTGACCAGGGCGACCAGTACCTCCGCGACCGTAAGCGGCTTCCTGCCGGCGGCGACTGCGGTGCGCGAGAGCCAGTCGGCGGTTGCGAGGATGCCGCCCAGATTGTCCGACGGATGGCCCCATTCGGCCGCCAGCCACGTGTCGTTGAAGTCGAGCCAGCGGATCATCGCGCCGATGTCGAACGCCGCCTTGACCGGGTCCAGCTGGAACCGCGTGCCGGGCACCCGCGCGCCGTTCGGTACGACGGTGCCCGGCACGACCGGTCCGAGCATCTTTGTGCAGGCCGGGTATTCCAGCGCTTCGAAGCCGCAGCCGAGCGTGTCCATCAGGCAGTAGCGCGCCGTGTCGATCGCTTCCTTGCTCCTCACCTTGTACTTGAGAACGTAGTCGGCGATGTCCACCAGCACCTTGTCCGGACGGGGCCGGGCCTTGGTGATCGGGCGCCTGGTCGTACGACGTTGCATCTTTGAGTGTCGGGGTCGGGCCGGAGACGCCGCGGCTGCGGGCGTCATTCGGCGTCCTCGAGCAGTCGCTTGTAGCCCAGGTGCGACTCGACGAAGCCCAGTCGCGCGTAGAAGCTGTGTGCGCGCTCCCGGCGCTTGTCGCTGGTGAGCTGCGCAAGGCGACAGCCGCGCTTGCGTGCATTGTCGAGCGCGCGTGACATCAGCCATCCGCCGATGCCGCGTCCACGCACGCTGCTATCGACCCGAACCCCCTCGATGTTGGCGCGCCAGGCCCCGCCCCGGCTCAGACCTGGGCTGTAGGTGACCTGCAGCATGCCGACCACCCGCCCGTCGAGCTCGGCCACCAGCAGCATCTGGTTCGGGTCGCGGTCGATCGCGTCGAAGGCGCGGATGTAGGCCGGGTCTTCGCTGCCGACGCCCTCGCGGTTCTTGCCGAGCTCGTCGTCGGCGAGCAGCTCGAGCAGTCGCGGCAGGTCGCCGCGCTGTGCGCGGCGCGCGATCAGCCCCTGCAGTGTCGCCTCAGCCATCAGTCCCTTTTTGCCAGCGGCACGAACTTCACGTTTTCTGGCCCGACGTAATTGGCGCCCGGGCGAATGATCCTGTCATCGAGACGCTGCTCGATGATGTGCGCGCTCCAGCCGCTGGTGCGCGCGATCACGAAGAGCGGTGTGAACATCGCGGTCGGCACGCCCATCAGGTGATAGGCCACGGCGCTGAACCAGTCGACGTTCGGGAACATCCCCCTGGCATCCCGCATGACGTGCTCGAGGCGCTCGGCGATGCTGAACACTTTTGCGTTGCAGGAGTCGGCCGCCAGCCGGCGAGCGACTTCCTTGATGACCCTGTTGCGCGGATCCGAAACGGCATAGACCGGGTGGCCGAAGCCGATGATCACCTCGTTCGCCTTGAGACGGCGGCGGATGTCGCTCTCGGCCTCGGCCGGCGTTTCGTAGCGCTTCTGGATCTCGGAGGCGACTTCGTTGGCGCCGCCGTGCTTCGAGCCATGAAGCGCTCCGATCGCGCCGGTGATGGCCGAATGGAAGTCGGTTCCCGTCCCCGCGATGACCCGTGCGGTGAACGTCGACGCGTTGAACTCGTGCTCGGCGTAGAGGATCAGCGACGTGTGCATCGCCCTCAGCCGCAGTTCACTCGGGGAGCGGCCATGCAGCAGGTGCAGGAAGTGGCCGCCGATGGTGTCGTCGTCGGTCTCCACGTCGATGCGGCGGCCGTTGGTGCTGAAGTGGTACCAGTAGAGCAGCATCGACGCGAGCGAGGCCATCAGGCGGTCCGCGATGGCCTTCGCGCCCGGGATGTTGTGGTCGTCCCTCTCCGGCAGCACGCAGCCGAGTGCGGAAACGCCGGTCCGCAGCACGTCCATCGGGTGGCTCGACGCCGGCAGGCATTCAAGCGCGGCCTTCACGCTGCTCGGCAGTCCGCGCATCGAAACGAGCCTGGCCTTGTACGCGGCGAGTTCGCTGCGGTTGGGCAGGCTGCCATGCACCAGCAAATGGGCGACCTCCTCGAACTCGCACGCGTTGGCGAGGTCGAGGATGTCGTAGCCACGGTAGCGGAGATCGTTGCCCGAGCGGCCCACCGTGCTCAGCGCCGTATTGCCGGCGACAACGCCCGACAGGGCGACCGACTTCTTTGCCTTAGGTGCCACTGCGGGCGTGTCCCTGACTTCACTCATGGTGCTGGCAGCGGCTGCTCGTCCTGCAGCGCCTCATGAATCCCGGCGCCCGCGTTCGTGCCCAAGAACGTGCCTCGTTTCGTTGCGTAGGTCGGTGGTCAGCCGAGCAGGTGCTTCACGCCGTCGCGCTCCTCGAGCAGTTCCTTCAGCGTGTTGTCCATCTTGCCTTTGGAGAATTCGTCGACCGCGAGACCCTGGATGACTTCGTACTTGCCGCCAGCACAGGTGCACGGCACACCGTAGATGACCTCGGCAGGCACGCCGTAGCCGCCATCCGAAGGCACGCCCATCGTGACCCAGCGGCCGTTGGTGCCGAGCACCCAGTCGCGGATATGGTCGATCGCCGCGTTGGCCGCCGAAGCTGCTGACGACAGCCCACGCGCCTCGATGATCGCAGCGCCGCGCTTGCCGACGGTAGGTATGTAGGTGTCCCGGTACCACGCCGGATCGATCATCGGCGCCGCCGGCTGGCCGCCGATCGTGGCGAAACGGATGTCCGGGTACATCGTCGGCGAGTGGTTGCCCCAGACGACGAGCTTCTCGATCGACGCTACGGGCTTGCCGGTCTTGGCGGCGAGCTGCGACAGCGCACGGTTGTGGTCGAGCCGCATCATCGCCGTGAAGTTGCCCTTGGGCAGCGACGGCGCCGACTTCATCGCGATATATGCGTTGGTGTTGGCGGGGTTGCCGACGACGAGCACCTTGACGTTACGGTTGGCAGCCTTGTCGAGCGCCTTGCCCTGTGCAGTGAAAATCTGCGCATTGGCGGCCAGCAGGTCCTTCCGCTCCATGCCCGGGCCGCGCGGACGCGCGCCGACGAGTAGCGCGATCTCGGTGTCCTTGAACGCAGCAGCGGGATCGCTGTGCGCTTCCATGCTTGCGAGCAAGGGGAACGCGCAGTCGTCGAGTTCCATCATCACGCCCTTGAGCGCCTTCTGCGCCTTCTCGTCGGGGATCTCGAGCAGCTGCAGGATGACCGGCTGGTCCTTGCCCAGCATTTCGCCCGAGGCGATACGGAAAAGCAGCGAATAGCCGATCTGTCCGGCAGCGCCGGTCACGGCGACGCGTACGGGTGCTTTGCTCATCGGAATGGCCTCCTGGGGTCGATGTGTGTGGAGTTATTCAGGCGCGGACAGCGCTGCAGCGGTCGAATAATCGGCATTGCGGTCCGCCGATGGAATCCGGCTGTAGAGCCGGTCGAGTGTACTGCCGGCTCTCGTCGCGCGCCTTGACATAGCCCGGACCGCGCGATGGCGCGTGGGCGTGCTGATGGGCGCGCATCCGGGGTCGAGCCAGCGCGCAGTCGCAACGCTGGCAGCAGGCAGGGAAGGGTGCGTCGCATCCGCGATCTCCTGGGTGCGTGTGGCTTGAGGACAGCCGAAAAGCTGGGGCGGGGGAGCCTGGGCTTGGTCGGGGAGAGTGGTCGAATATGTAATCTTATATAAGACATAAGATTTAATCCACGTGTCTCTGCTTTCCGCTATGCTTTCGCGCCAGATGGCCCCTGCCGATACCCCCGCCGATGCCCCGGCGCGCGCTTCGCGTCCCGCTGTGTTCTCGCCGCTGTACAGGCAGATCAAGGACTTGCTGGTCAAGAGCCTGGACCAGGGCGAATGGAAGCCGGGCGAGCTGATTCCGAGCGAGATCGAGCTCGCGAACCGCTTCCAGGTGAGCCAAGGCACGGTCCGCAAGGCAGTCGACGAACTGGCCGCGGAGAACCTGCTGGTCCGGCGCCAAGGCAAGGGAACGTTCGTAGCGACGCATCATGAGCCGCGCGCGCAATTCCGGTTCCTGCGCGTCGTGCCGGACGCCGGCGAATCCGCGCCACCGCACAGCAGCTTCCTCGAATGCCGCCGCCTTCGCGCCCCGGCCGAGATCGCCCGGCAGCTCGAGCTGCGCACCGGGGACGCCGTGGTCTACCTCAGGCGCCTTCTGAGCTTCGGCGGAGACCCGATCGTCCTCGAGGACATCTGGCTGCCCGGGACGGTGTTCAAGGGGCTGACCTCCGAGCGTCTCGCCGAATACAAGGGCCCGCTCTATGGGCTCTTCGAGACAGAGTTCGGCACGCGCATGATCCGGGCCAAGGAGGAACTGCGCGCAGTCTGTGCGGAACGCCAGACGGCGCAGCTGCTGGGCGTCGCCGAGCGCTCACCGCTGCTGCTCGTGGAGCGCGTGTCCTATTCGTACGGCGACCGGCCGGTGGAGGTGCGGCGCGGCCTGTACGTCACCGAGCACTACCACTATCGCAACACGCTCTCCTAGGCGCGTTCGCCCGGGTGCGTGGATTTGGTCGGCCACGTCAATTCGTTCAGAATAACGAGCCACCTCGGGATCGACAGCCCGGTACAAGAGTCTCCACAACATCATGCCCACTCCCGCCGCATCCCGTCCCGAATTCCGCAACATCCACGTCTCGCAGATCCTTCATTACAGGCTTCCGCCGCCGGGCATGGTGTCGATCATGCATCGGGTGAGCGGTGCCGTGCTGTTCCTGCTGCTGCCGTTCCTGTTGTGGCTCTTCGACCTGAGCCTGACGTCGGAAATCAGCTATGCGCGCCTCACGGTGGCAGCGTCGAACCTCTTTGTCAGGATCGTGCTGGTCGGGCTTGCGTGGGCATTCCTGCATCACCTGGTCGCCGGCGTGCGCTACCTGATCCTCGACCTGCACGTGGGCCTCGACAAGCCGGTCGCCCGCACCAGCGCGCTTGCGGTCTACTGGATCAGCCTGCCGCTGACTCTGATTGCGGCGCTCAAGATCTTCGGAGTCTTCTGATGGCCAGCGCCCCGGATACCGCAGGGATCGGATCGAAGCGTCTCGTCGTCGGCGCACATTACGGCGTCGGCAATTTCCTGCTGCAGCGGCTGACTGCCGTCGTGCTGACGGTGTTCTTGCTGTTCCTGCTGCTGCGCCTCTTCTTCGGCGGTGCGCTGGGTTACGACGGCTGGGCCGGCATGTTCGTGTCGCTGCCGATGAAGATCACCACGCTGGTCGCGCTGCTGGCGCTGTTTTATCACGCGTGGATCGGCGTGCGCGACATCTGGATGGACTACATCAAGCCCACCTGGGTGCGGCTGTCGCTGCAGACCCTGACCGTGCTGTGGCTCGTGTTCTGCGCGGTGTGGTCCGTGCAGATTCTCTGGAGAGTGTGACCGATGGCGTCTGCAACCAGGTTGGCACGGCGCCGTTTTGATGCGGTGATCGTCGGCGCCGGCGGTGCCGGCATGCGCTGTTCGCTGCAGCTCGCGCAGGCGGGTCTCAACGTCGCGGTGCTGTCGAAAGTGTTCCCGACGCGCTCGCACACGGTGGCAGCACAGGGCGGCATCGGCGCGTCGCTCGGCAACATGACCGAGGACAACTGGCTGTGGCACATGTTCGACACGGTCAAGGGTTCGGACTATCTCGGCGACCAGGACGCGATCGAGTTCATGTGCCGCGAGGCGTCGAAGGTCGTCTACGAACTCGAGCACTTCGGGATGCCGTTCGACCGTAATCCGGACGGCACGATCTACCAGCGTCCATTCGGCGGCCACTCGGCCAACTTTGGAGAGAAGCCCGTGCCGCGGGCGTGCGCCGCGGCGGACCGCACGGGCCACGCGCTGCTGCACACGCTGTACCAGCGCAACGTGCGCGAACGCACGCAGTTCTTCGTCGAGTGGATGGCGCTGGATCTCGTTCGCGATGCCGAGGGCGCGGTGGTTGGCGTCGTCGGGCTCGAGATGGAAACCGGCGAGCTGATGATCTTCGAGGCGAAGGTCACGGTGCTCGCGACCGGAGGGGCCGGGCGCATCTTCGACGCGTCGACCAACGCCTACATCAATACCGGCGACGGCCTCGGCATGGTGGCGCGGGCCGGGCTGCCGCTCGAGGACATGGAGTTCTGGCAGTTCCACCCGACCGGCGTCGCGAATGCGGGCGTGCTGATCACTGAAGGCGTGCGCGGCGAGGGCGGGATCCTGTTGAACTCGAACGGCGAGCGCTTCATGGAGCGCTACGCGCCGACGCTGAAGGATCTGGCACCGCGCGACTTCGTCTCGCGCAGCATGGACCAGGAGATCAAGGAAGGCCGCGGCTGCGGTCCGCACAAGGACTACGTGCTACTGAAGCTGGATCACCTCGGCGCCGAGACCATTATGAAGCGGCTGCCGTCGATCCGCGAGATCGCGATCAAGTTCGCCAACGTCGATCCGATCAAGGAACCGATCCCCGTGGTGCCGACCATCCACTACCAGATGGGCGGCATACCGACCAATTACCACGGCGAGGTTGTCGCGCCGAAGGGTGGCGATCCGAACGCCGTCGTGCCCGGGCTGTACGCGATCGGAGAATGCGCGTGCGTGTCGGTCCACGGCGCGAATCGCCTCGGTACCAACTCGCTGCTCGACCTGGTGGTTTTCGGACGCGCGGCTGGCAATCACATCGTGGCGCGCAACCTGCGGGCGCAGGAGCATCGCGCGCTGCCGGCCGACGCGGGCGATGTCACCGCGGCGCGCGTCGCGGCACTCGACGCGCGCAACGAAGGCGAGCGCGTGCAGGACGTCGCCAACGCGATCCGCAGGGCGATGCAGTCGCACTGCGGCGTGTTCCGTACCGGCCGGCTGCTCGACGAAGGCGTCGCCAGGATCAACGAGCTCGCCGAGCGCGCAAGGCACGTGGCCATGGCCGACAAGTCGAAGGTCTTCAATACCGCGCGCATCGAGGCACTGGAGCTCGATAACCTGGCGGAGACGGCGAAGGCCACGATCGTGTCGGCTGCAGCCCGCAGCGAGAGCCGCGGGGCGCACGCGCGCGACGATTTTCCGGAGCGGGACGACGCGAACTGGATGAAGCACACGCTGTTCTACTCTGACGGCAACCGGCTCGACTACAAGCCGGTCCGCACGAAGCCTCTGAGCGTGCCGATGTTCGAGCCGAAGAAGCGGACGTTTTAAGGCGCGCAAGAGTGAAAGCCTGCTTTTGCGTGCTCAGATTGGAAAGAATCGCCGGCGGAGCCAGTCGATTCTTTCCATCACAAGGGATACGCGCGCTGCGTCAGCCTCGCGGCGCATTCGGGGTTCAATATGACTGCAAACAGTAACGTCGAGGCAGGCGCGGTGGCGGAAACGGCGGCGGGGACGCGGACGGTCCGGTTCGAGATCTACCGCTACGACCCGGACAAGGACGCCAAGCCGTACATGCAGCGGCTCGAGGTCAAGCTGACACCGCACGACAAGATGCTGCTGGACGCGCTGATGCGCATCAAGGCCGACTTTGACGACAGCGTGTCGTTCCGCCGGTCGTGCCGCGAGGGCGTCTGCGGCTCCGACGCGATGAACATCAACGGCAAGAACGGCCTGGCCTGCGTTACGAACCTGCGCGACCTGAAGGAGCCGATCGTCCTGAAGCCGCTGCCGGGCCTGCCGGTGATCCGCGACCTGATCGTCGACATGTCGCAGTTCTTCAAGCAGTACCACTCGATCAAGCCGTACCTGATCAACGACACGCCGCCGCCGGAGAAAGAGCGGCTGCAGTCGCCCGAGGCCCGCGAGGAGCTGGACGGCCTGTACGAGTGCATCCTGTGCGCGTGCTGCTCCACCTCGTGCCCGAGCTTCTGGTGGAACCCGGACAAGTTCGTGGGGCCGGCTGGCCTGCTGCAGGCCTACCGGTTCATTGCCGACAGTCGCGACCTGGCCACCAACGAGCGGCTGGACAACCTGAATGATCCGTACCGGCTGTTCCGCTGCCACACCATCATGAACTGCGTCGATGTGTGCCCAAAGGAGCTCAATCCCACCCGGGCGATCGGCAAGATCCGCGAGATGCTGGTCCGGCGGGAAGTTTGATGGGCCCAGTTCTCGGCGAGGTCGAACGGCGCCGGCTGCGCTGGCGCGCCCGACGCGGCCTGCTCGAGAACGACATCATCGTGACGCGCTACCTGGACCGGCACGAATCGAGCCTGACGGTCGATGAGGTTCTGGCGCTGGAAGCCCTGCTGGACCTGTCGGACGGTGAACTGTTCGACCTTTTGCTGGGGCGCAAAGAGCCGGCTGGCGGACTCGATAACAATGCCGTTCGGACTGTCCTGGGCGGGCTGCGGGCCGCCTAGGATCTGATGCAGCCTTCAACCCTTCTCCGGGAAGACGACCATGGCACTGACCCCCTCGAACCAAAAGGCCACTCTGACCTTCACCGATGGCACGCCGACGCTGGAGCTGCCGATCTACAAGGGGAGCGTCGGCCCGGACGTCATCGACATCCGCGCGCTGTACGGCAAGACGGGCAAGTTCACCTACGACCCGGGGTTCCTGTCGACAGCCTCGTGCAATTCGACGATCACCTACATAGACGGCGACAAGGGCGAGCTGCTGTATCGCGGCTACCCGATCGAGCAGCTGGCGACGAAATGCGACTACCTCGAGACCTGCTACCTGCTGCTCTACGGTGAACTGCCCAACGCGGCGCAGAAGGCGGACTTCGTCAAGCGCGTGACCAACCATACGATGGTCAACGAGCAGATGCAGTTCTTCCTGCGCGGATTCCGCCGTGACGCACACCCGATGGCGGTGATGACCGGCCTGGTCGGTGCGCTGTCGGCGTTCTACCCGGACTCGATCAATCTGAACGATCCGTGGCAGCGTGAAGTCTCCGCGATCCGGCTGATCGCCAAGATGCCGACGCTGGTCGCGATGGCCTACAAGTACACCGTGGGCCAGCCGTACATGTACCCGCAGAACAGCCTGTCGTACGCGGCGAACTTCATGCGGATGATGTTCGCGACGCCGTGCGAGGACTACAAGGTCAACGACGTGCTGGTGCGGGCGATGGACCGCATCTTCATCCTGCACGCGGATCACGAGCAGAACGCGTCGACTTCTACGGTGCGGCTGTGCGCATCGTCCGGCACCAACCCGTTCGCCGCGATCGCGGCCGGTGTCGCCTGCCTGTGGGGTCCCGCACACGGCGGCGCGAACGAGGCCTGCCTGAACATGCTGTACGACATCCAGAAAAATGGCGGGGTCGCCAAGATCGGCGAGTTCATCACCAAGGTGAAGGACAAGAACAGCAACGTCAAGCTGATGGGCTTCGGCCACCGCGTCTACAAGAACTACGACCCGCGTGCGAAGCTGATGCGCGAGACCTGCAACGAGGTGCTGGACTCGCTCGGCCTGCACGACGATCCGCTGTTCAAGCTGGCGATGGCGCTCGAGAAGATCGCGCTCGAAGACGACTACTTCGTCAGTCGCAAGCTGTATCCGAATGTCGACTATTACTCGGGAATCGTGCAGAAGGCGATCGGCATCCCGGTGTCGCTTTTCACGGCGATCTTCGCGCTCGCGCGCACGGTCGGCTGGATCGCGCAGCTGAACGAGATGATTGCCGACCCCGAGTACAAGATCGGGCGGCCGCGGCAGCTCTATGTCGGCTCGGTCAAGCGAGACGTCAAACCGATGAATCAGCGCTAGGCCGGCTGTTCGGCTCTAAGGAAAACGGCGCCTTGGGCGCCGTTTTCGTTCCTGCTCGGCGTCTGCTAGCGGCGCGGGCGGAGCGGCATGTCGGGGACCGCCGGATCGACAGGCAGGATCGGCTTGGCGATCGGCGTTTCGACCCGAGGCCGGTCGAGTGCGGCCTCGGCACGCGCAACTTCGCGCCTAGGGTACGGGTAGTAGGGGGGGTAACCGCCCACGTATTCCGCATCCCCGGATGAGTCCGACGACGGAGCCGAAACCCTCACCGTTTCGTTGACTTCCAGGGGGCGCTGGCCGCGGCGCGGCTGAACACGTTCGCCCGCCGTGCTCGTCTGCTGCCTCGGCGCACCGCCCGAAACTGAACTGACCGTCCCCTGAGTCACGGGAAGGTATTTGACACCAGAAGGCGGCCAGTCGCCGTAGTTGACCACGCCGTTTTCGTCGACCCACTTGTAGAGCTGGGCGGACGCGCCGGTGGAGGAGAGCAAAAGAATTGCAGCTGCGATGGGAATGGCAATGGGGCGCATAGGGCAGAAAGATGCGCCGCCCGCTCGCGGCTGTCAAATCATCCGAAGTCGGGGCAGCGCCGCCGGACGTCGGCGCGGCCTTCGGTTTCCGACATTCGGCACGAGCGCGATGAGCCGATCTGACCGGTGCGGTTGACACCGCCGTGGCGGTGGCGCATCGTGATTTCATGCGCTTTCCCTTCGCCTGCATGGTTCTCGGTGCGCTCGCGCTCAGCGGAGCTGTGTCCGCAGCGGAGCTGTACAAGTGGGTCGATGAGTCCGGCGCGGTGACGTACGGCGATGCTCCGCCGCCGAACGCGAAGTCGCTGCGCGTGCTCGGCAAGGACGCCGGCAGCGTGTCTGTCGTCCCGGGCCTGTCCCCCGAACAGCTCGACCGGATGCGTAACGCCGAGCGCGATCTGCGGATGCGGCGCCTCGAACTGGAAGTCGAGGAGCTCCGGCTGCGCGAGCAGCGCCTGGCGCAGATGCAGCAGCAGGCGGCCTATGCCGATCCGGCGCAAGCCGTCGCCTGGGACGGCTACTGGGGTTGGGGCGGTGGCTACCCCGTTGCCGGTCAGGCATGGCGCGACAAGCGCTTCTGGCCGCGTCCGGCGCCGCGCTCCCGTCCCGATCTCGATCTGCTGCCCTATGTGACCGCGCGCCAGATCACGACCCCGCCGGCGGCCGAGCCGCGCGGTTCGCGCCGGTAGGTTCCCCGGGGCCTACTGGCCGCGTGGACCCTTTGACACCCGCGCTGGCAAGCGCTGACCACGCCGAGGGTGCTAAGCGCGGTCGGCCTCCATCCGCCGGTCTGTCGATCGGGCAGACGACCGCTCTCGGCGCGAAATCGGTGACTGCTTTCGGCAATCTGCTTTCGGCAATCTTTTAACGTCGACTCGGGGTCGTGCGCGGCTGATCGGATCGTCCGCTAGCGGGCGATTAACGACGCCGGCCGGCGAGGCCGAATCTCACGGGCGCGGATGACCTAGGCAAACTCGGTCACCGGCACCGGCTCGATCAGCAGGTCGCCGCCTCTGCGCTGCATCGGCATCGCGAAATCGAAGCAGTCGGCGCGCGCGCAAAGTTCGAGATCGGCTCTTGGCAGATGCGGGCGGGCCGGATCGCCGAAGCGCCGGCCGAAGTCCGATTCGCGCACACGCCGTTCGAAGTCCTCGAGCCACGGCTGCTCGCCGGCCAGGTGGGCCTCGATCAGGTCGGCGCAGGCGTGATCCTCGTCGCCGTCGCGATCGATCCACAGTCCGGTGATCATGAAGGTGACCTGCTCAGGTCGCAGGCGCCGGATGTACTCGGCGGTCGCACGGGCGCAGACGAGGCTGCCGGCGAGCACGGCTGATGCGTGGTCGCAGTCCACCAGGCCACGGACGCCGCCCGCGGTGTATTCGATGACGGTCGTCCCGGCAAGATCCAATGAAGCGACGCTCGCCGGCGAGTTGCCGTGATCGAGCCCCACGATCGGCACGCCGCCCGCCTGTGCGCCGACTGTGATGCTGGGACGATGGCGCCTGCGCAGCGCCTCGATCTCCGCCGTCGAGTGCGCGACGGCCATTGCGCGTGCTCCGGCCGCGAACGCATACGCGGCCGTCGAGAACGCGCGCAGCACGTCGACCACGACCACGACTCCTTCGAGTTCGTGGCTGTGCGACAGGTCGGTCCGAATCACGCGCATGGCCGTGCGCCGGACTCAGGCCCGTTCACGAAAGTGCCGCCCAGAACCTCAAAGGAACGGCTTTGCGCGCTCCAGCAACTCCTCGAGGCCGGGCTCGGTCGGATTCTTCGGCTTGCCGGGATGGATGATCGCCACCTGGCAGGCTTCTGCCGCCTCGACGATCTGCCGGTAGGTGCCGGCGTTGAGATCCTTGAAGTAGGCCTGCTTGTTCTCGTTGTAGCCGAACAGCTTGTCGTTGATGTTCTGGCACTCATTGCAGCTCGAGCAGCGTGATGTCTCGATCCACGGCTCGTCCGAGGGCGGGGCGGCCACTGCGGCGGCTTCAGCGACGGCTTCCGTGACCGCAGCCACGGGCGGCGCGGCGGCGGTTTCCGTCGCGACAGTGGCACCCGACTGCCGGATGGCATCGAATTCCTGGCGCTTCTGCTCCTCCCACGCGGCCTTCTCGCGCGCCAGCGCCTGCTCGGCATGCGAGTTGTGGATGCCGCCGTGTTCCTGCAACCGGTGCCACAACAGCAGGCAGCGCCGCGTTGCCTGCACCAATCGCGAGTCGACGATCACGCGATACAGACGGTCGTCCGGATCAACTGCAAGCACGTAGGGAACGTGTTCGGCCGCTTCACGTTCGCTCAGTGCGAGCCAGTCAGTCACCGGAATCATCGCCCGCGTCCAGCGCTCGCGCGGGACGACCGCGAAGTGGTGCGCATGGCGTCGGTCACAAAGCACGAAATCAGCGTAGGTGAAGTGCACCTGCTCGCGCACGCGCTGCAGGTCCCCGTCGGCGTATTCGAAGGTTTCGACGGGCCAGTCGCGATCGGGATCGCGGTTGTTCTCGAACGAGAAGCGCGTCGCCCAGTTCGGGCCCGCGTTGGCGTCGTAGCTGAATGCGGGAAATGCGCGCGACTTCATCGCGGCCGCAGCTGCGAGGTAAGGTGGCAGCTCGGTCGATTCCGCCGTCGCACCGGTGTACACGCTGAAGAGCGCGGGTCCGCGACAGGCCATGCCGGCGCGTACGCGATCGCGCAGCGCATACAGGTTCGAGACCGACGACTGCAGCACGAACATTCCGCCCAGTCCCATCGCCGTCGTCGCCAGCCGGGCGCTGCGGATGCCGAAGGCAAAGTGCCCCTGGCCGATCGCCGCTTCCTCGAGCAGGTCGGTGTGCTGCACGAGGACCTTGACCGGCATCGCCGCCGAGAGCATTTCCATCAGCGCGGCGTTCTGCGGTGCGTTGTTGGATTCCGGTGGGATGCAGACCAGGTAGTCCGGAAACTGCGCCAGGTCGTCGGCGCTCAGTGCGTGCTCGTCATAGCGCTCGAAGAAGGCGTCGTGATCGGCCTCGACGTAACCGCCGCGGGCCTCGAGCTCGGCGATAGCGATCGCCTTGACCACTTCGACCAGCTGCGGCAGTCGCGACCGGTGTGCCGCGATTGCGGCGGCGCAGTTGTCGAAGACGAAATCGAAGGCGGCCTCGCCACCCGAGCCTTTCGGGTCGGGATAGAAGGCTTGGCCGCGCAGCACCGCCAGCGCCTGCTCGATGCGGCGCCGGCGACGCGCTGGCAGTTCGTCCTGAGGCACGTTGCGGGCTACCAGCCGCGACATCGCCGCGAAGTCGAAGATTTCGCCGTGCAGACTGCCGAAACCCGACTGCAGCGCAGCGGGCTGCTGGCCTGCCTGCGAGTGCGCGTAGGCGGCGCGCAGGATGTCCGAGAGTTTGCGCACCAGGGAGTCGATCAGCGTGCGGAACCGCGCCGACTTCTCCGCATGCACGTTCTGCCAGGCGCGCGTCATGAAGCGCGCCGTCAGCTCGCCATCGCAATCCACCAGATCGCCGTCGACGTCGAGCGCTTCCACTGCACGCCGCAGGATCTCGTGCACGTTCGCGTCGTTCCCCGCGGCCCGCTGGGCGGCGAGCGGCCACAGTTCGGCCAATGACCCCGGCGCACCCTCCGCCGCGAGCGTGCGCAGTTCGCGTTCAAGCCGCAGCAGCTGCTTGCGCAGACGCTCACCGTCGATTCCGCGCGGCGCGATCTCGGCGATCAGTCGGCCGATCAGCGACGTCAACGACTCGGCATACTGCGTGCGGTCGTCGCGATCCAGCAGCACCGCCGGATAGTCGTAGCGCAACCGGGTGAGATCGCGGAAGCCGGCGAGCAGCGCAGGACGGAATCCGGCGCTCAGCGCCTCGAGACCGTCTCCGGAGCGCTTGCCGGTCATGTGAAAGACCGTCTGGTCCTGGAACTTGGCAGCCATGTCCATGGCGGCGCACCTCGAAGTGTTAGGAACGGCTCCCGATCAGGCGGCGCGCTGCTCGCGCGCTTCGTCCGGCCAGATCGTGAACTTGTCGAATTCCTTGTTAAGCCCAGCGCGGATCGCCTCGGCCGTCCGCGGCTGTCCGGCGCCACGCAGGTCCTCGTAGCAGGGCACGCTCGGATCGTGGTACAGGATGCCGACCGGAATCGGGTCCACCGACGACGCGATCTCGCGCGCCTGGTGAATGTTGAGCGGATCGTGTTCACGCATGTTCTTGTAGATGCGGCTCGTCTCGGCGCTCGGCTGGAGCCCGTTCTTGTGCGTCAGAAGGAGCGTCTTGCCCGGGTCGTGCAGCCACGGCTCGAACGTCTTCGGCAGCCACTCGGGGCAGCGCTGGATGATGCGCACGAACGAGAAACCGCGGTGCTTGTAGGCCCTGTAGATGATGTCGTAGAGCATCTCGGGCATCCAGTCCACGCCCTGCGCCACGAACGACGCATTCTGTACGCCGAGCGTGACCGTCAGCGGATTCAGCGCCGCAAGCACGCTGCCCCGCGGCGTCGTGTTGCTCTTCGTGCCGATCTGCGATGTCGGCGAAGCCTGCTTCTTCGTCAGCCCGTAGATCTGGTTGTCATGCAGGATGACCGTCAGGTTCATGTTGTACCGGATCGCGTGGATCCAGTGCGCGGCGCCGATGCTGCAGCAGTCGCCGTCGCCGGTGTTGACAAACACGGTCAGATCGGGCCGTGCCATTTTTACGCCTTCGGCGAGCGGGAAGGCACGGCCGTGGATGCCGTGGAACCCGTAGGTCTTCATGTAGTGCGGGAAGCGGCTCGAGCAGCCGATCCCGGACACGAATACCGTGCGTTCCGGCGCCAGTTCCTCGTCGCGGCACAGGCGTTGCACTGCCGTCAGGATCGCGTTGTCGCCACAACCGCTGCACCAGCGCGGCACGCCGCCCTGGTAGTCCTCCAGGCTGCGATGTTCCTCGTGCAGCTTGATGATGAATTGGCTGAGTGCGGAGCCCATCGCTTACTTCCCCTCGTTGAGCTTGGCGCGGATCGCCTGGACCACGTCGCCCGGCTTGATCGGCTGGCCCTTGGCCTCGGTCCAGCAATCGACATCGACCAGAGTGCGCGCACGCAGCATCATCGCGAGCGGCGCGTAGCGCCGGTTCTCCTCGTCGATCATTTCGTCCTCGTCGGGGCGATCGGCCCAGGTCCCTTCGACCGTCATCACCTTCTTGAAGCGCCTAAGGATGCCCTTGATGCCCGATGGCATCGGCTGGATGAAGCGCATCTGCAGGGCCGAGACCTTCGATCCCTCGTCGCGCAGGCGCTGCACGGCTTCCTCGATGATCCCCTGCGTGCTGCCCCAGCCGACGACCAGCAGGTCGCCTTCGGGATCGCCGAACACCGTCGGCGTCTTCAGCGTCTTCTGCAGGGTCGCCAGCTTTAGGCTGCGCATCCGCAAGCCTTCTTCGTTGATCGTCGGGTCGTAGGCAACCTTGCTCGCGCGATCGTGCGCGAGTCCCGTCACGGTGTGCATGCCATTGGGCTGGCCCGGGGAAAAACGGCGCGCGATTCCGGTGGTCTTGTCCCAGTCATACGGCTTCGCTCCCTCGGACAGCGGCGACTGATCGATCGGCGGCGCCAGCCAGTCCTCGCTGAACGCCGGCCGGGGAAAAGGCTGCTGCGCAGTGGCAAGGCTCGCGTCGGTCAGCACCACCACGACCATGTTGAAGGTCTCAGCAATCTTGCGCGCGGTGATCATCGAGTAGAAACAATCCTCGATGCTGGTGACCGCGATGACCACCTTGGGAGCATCGCCGTGGCTGCCGTAGATCGCGGTCAGCATGTCGGCCTGCTCAACCTTGGTCGGCTGACCGGTGGAGGGGCCGCCGCGCTGTACGTTGACGACCACCAGCGGGATCTCGGCCATCACAGCGAGTCCGATGCCTTCCTGCTTCAGCGAGTAACCGGGTCCCGAGGTGATTGTCACTGCGCAGCGTCCTGCGTACGAAGCCCCGATCGCGAACGCGCACGCGGCAATCTCGTCCTCGGCCTGATGCACGATGCCACCGACGCGCTCGAAGCACTCCGACAGGTAGTGCGAGGCCGAGGTCGCCGGCGTGATCGGGTACATCGCGCAGATGTCCATGCCCGACGCCAGCACGCCGAGCGCAATTGCCGTATTGCCGTTGACGACGATCTGCGGAACGCTCGCCTTTTCCGCCGGGATCTCGTATTTGAAATCGAGATGGGCTTCGCCCCAGGCGAAGCCGGCTTCCATCAGCTTCACGTTGCTGTCGATGACCTTCTGGTCCTTCTTGCCGAACGTCAGCGCGATCTGGTCGCGCGCGAGCTGCAGGTCGAAGCTGTAGATGCTGGCGAGCACGCCCAGCACGAACATGTTCTTGCCGCGCCGCGGGTCGCTCATCAGCGCACGGCATTCCTTCTCCAGCGGCAGGTCGATGACGCGGAAGCCCGATTCGCGCAACTGCTTCACGGCGTCCCCGTAGGAGCGCACGATCGCCGGGTCGCGATGCTCGCCCCACATGTTCTCTAGCAGGATCGTCGCGCCCTTCTTGAGCTCGCCGGCGCGCACGCGGCCGAGCAGCACCTGTTCATTGAACGCCACGACGAGATCGGTTTCGTCGCCGCCGTTGGTAACGCGCGTAGCGCCGACACGGATGCGGATACCGCTCGCCCCCGCCACGCTGCGTGCCGGCGGCTGGATCTCGGCCGGAATGATCTCCACGGTCCAGATGCCGTTGCCGCTGCGCGCCGCGATCGATGCGAAGGCCTGGCCGCAGCGTTGCGCACCTTCGCCGGAGTCGCTGATGACCTCGACGATGTGCTCGGGCAGCTTCACCACGGGCTTGCTGCTGGCCTTGTCTCGGGCGGCCGGGCGTTCGAGTACTGCGCTCATGCTGGTGTCCTTTGTTCCCTTGACCGGTCCTAGCGTGCGATGCGCACCTGGGCGAAACCGTGCTCTTCGCGCGGGATGCCGAACAGCGAACCCTCCGCGCCGATGTCGAAGACCGCGTCGCTGTCACGCAGGCCGAGGTAGGCCTTCATCGCACGCGCCGCCCTGCGCCCTGCGCCCATCGCCTGAATGACCGTTGCCGCGCCGGTCACGATGTCGCCGCCGGCCCACACCCCGGCCATCGAGGTGGCCAGGTTTTCTTCGGTGTCGATGTAGCCCCACTTGTTGAGCTTCAGCTTTGTGGTCTGGCCGAGGATCGGATTCGCATTGGTTCCAATCGCGAACACGACCATGTCGGCCTTGAATTCGAACTCGCTGCCGGGGACGACGACAGGGCGGCGGCGTCCCGACTCGTCGGGTTCGCCGAGTTCCATCTTCACGCAGCGCAGTGCGCGGACGTTGTTGTCCTTGTCGCCGATGATCTCGACCGGGCTCGTCAGCCAGTTGAAGTCGACGCCTTCCTCCTCCGCATGGTGGATCTCCTCGACCCGCGCCGGCGCTTCCTTCTTCGAACGGCGGTAGATGCAATGCACGCTCTCGGCGCCGAGGCGCAACGACACGCGCAACGCGTCCATCGCCGTATTGCCCGCGCCGATGACCGCGACATGCTTGCCCGGCTGCAGCGGCGTGTCGAAGCTTGGGAAGTCGCGCGCCCGCATCAGGTTGCAGCGGGTCAGCAGCTCGTTGGCGGACAGCACGCCGTTCAGGGACTCGCCCGGTATGCCCATGAAGCTCGGATAGCCTGCGCCGGTGCCGATGAATACGGCGTGGTAGCCCATCTCGGTCAGCATCTGCTCGATCGTGAAGAGGCGCCCGACGAGCGTGTTGCACTCGAAGCGCACGCCGAGGTTCCTGAGCTTCTCGATCTCGGCATCAATGACGCCGTTGGGCAATCGGAAGTCGGGGATACCGTACTTCAGCACGCCGCCGGGCGTGTGGAAGGCCTCGTACACGACAACCTCGCAGCCGGCCTTGGCCATGTCGGCGGCGCATGCCATGCCGGCGGGCCCCGCGCCAACGATGCCGACCCTGAATCCGGACGGCTCGATGTAGGGCACGTTTTCCCAGCCTTCGGCGATAGCCATGTCGCCGACGTAGCGCTCGAGCCGCCCGATCGCGACCGGCTCCAGCTTGTTTTCGGGTTTGCCGACGGTGCACACGCCTTCGCACTGGTGTTCCTGCGGGCAGACGCGGCCGCAGATCGAGGGCAGCAGGTTGGTGTCGGTAATGACGTCGTAGGCGCCGCGGAAGTGCTTCTCGGTCATCTTCTGGATGAATGCCGGGATATCGATGCCGACCGGGCAGCCGCGCACGCAGGGCTCGTCAGGACACTGCAGGCAGCGCTCGGCCTCGCGCAGCGCGTCCTCGAGGCGGTAGCCGCAGGCAACTTCCTCGAAATTGCGCGCCCGGACCTTGGGGTCCTGCTCGGGCATCGGCGTCCGCTCCTGCGGAATGGTGCGGATCGTCTTCTTCTTGGCGGTGGCCATCGGGGGTCTCCCTTCAGCCGTCGGTGCTCGGCTGGACGTCGATCGGCTCGGAGTCTCCGAGCACCGCCGACCTCAGGTCGACGACCGTGTCGGCGCGGATGCGGCACGCCTCGGTCCAGCGCTCCATCGCGTCGTGCTCCGCGCGCTTGTAGCGCACCAGCCGTGACATCAGGTCGTCGAAGTCGACCTGATGGCCGTCGAAGTCGGGACCGTCGACGCACGCGAATTTCACCTGGTCGCCGACCTTGACGCGGCAACCACCGCACATTCCGGTGCCGTCCACCATGACCGGGTTCAGGCTGACGATGGTCTTGATGCCCAGTGCGCGTGTCGCGTTTGCGCAGCCCTTCATCATGATCGGCGGTCCGATGGCGACGACCTCATCGATGTCGCTGTGCTTTGCGGCTGCCTGCTTGATGCCCTCGGTGACGAGGCCCTTGAGTCCCTCGGAGCCGTCGTCGGTGCAGATGATCAGTTCGTCGCACACCGCCGCGAACTTGTCGCGCCAGAACATCAGGCCCTTGTTGCGGAAGCCGATCACGCCGATGACGTAGGCACCGCTTTCCTTGTAGGCGCGGGCCTGTGGGTACACCGGGGCCACGCCGAGCCCGCCGCCGACGCACACCACCTTCTTCGCGCCGTTGATATGGCTCGGGATGCCCATCGGCCCGACCATCGCGTAAAGCGCGTCGCCGATCTTCAGGTTGGCCTGCATTTCCTTCGTGGTCTTGCCGACCGCCTGGATCACCAGCGTGATCGTGCCGCGCTCGCGGTTGAAGTCGGCAATCGTGAGCGGGATGCGTTCACCGTGCTCATGCTCCATCACGATGACGAACTGTCCCGGTTTCGCGGCCTTCGCCATGACCGGGTGCGACACCTCGAGCATGTAGGTGACGTCGGAATAGTCCTCGCGCGCGACGATCCGGAAACCGGATGCCTGGTTCGCCTGCGCCATGGTGTGTCTCCCTGTGCGCCGTTCGGTCCGTGGGCTCGTCTAATGCGAGTCGTCATCGGAAGGTGGGCCCGGCGGCCTCACGTAGTCAGCAGCATTCGCTTACTGCGACCCAGGCGCCTTGATCTGGGGCAACCGACCCGAAGTCGGGACGCGCCACCATGCGCGGCACGGTGCTCAGGGGCCGCGCCGCGGCGACGTGGAGCCCGCGCGTTGCGCGCGGATCAGCTGAGTTCGGAATTGACGGCCGCGAGCGCAGCCGCGCCCGGGCACAGATCGCTTTCGGCGAGGCGGTTGAGCGGCACAAGAGCCGTATTGAGGCTGCCGTGCAGGTCGTCGCTGTCAGGGTCGACGTACAGCAGGCCGGTCACGATCTCGCCGCGATCGTGGTGCGCGTGGATGTGGCTGATCGCCGCGAGGCGGTCGCCCGGGTCGTAACCGTCGTGCAGCTTGCGCAGGCGCAGCTGGCTGCCGTCGTGCTGCGTGATCTCGATCACCTCGCCGGGCTCGTATGCGGCGGTCAGCGTGCCGCGCTTCGGCATGAAGTCGAGCCGGTTGACCGCATCGTTGTGCTCGCGCACGTAGTCGTAACTCTTCGTGCTGCCGGCGTGGTTATTGAAAGCGACACAGGGGCTCAACACGTCGATCAGCGCGGTACCGCGGTGATGCAGTGCGCCCTTGATCAACGGCACGAGCTGCTCTTTGTCGCCGGAGAAGCTGCGCGCGACGTAGGTGATGCCCAGCTGGATCGCGAGCGACACCAGGTCGATCGGCGCGTCACGGTTGACGACGCCGCGCTTGGACTTCGAGCCGCGGTCGGCGGTGGCGGAGAACTGGCCCTTGGTCAGGCCGTAGACACCGTTGTTCTCGACGATGTAGGTCATATTGACCCCGCGCCGGACCATGTGCGCGAACTGGCCCAGGCCGATCGATGCGGAATCGCCGTCTCCCGAGACGCCGAGGTAGATCAGGTCACGGTTGGCGAGGTTCGCTCCTGTCAGCACCGACGGCATGCGTCCGTGGACGGAATTGAACCCATGCGAGTTGCCGAGGAAATAATCCGGAGTCTTCGACGAGCAGCCGATCCCGGAGAGCTTGGCGACGCGATGAGGCTCGATTTCGAGTTCCCAGCACGCCTGGATCACCGCCGCCGAAATGGAGTCGTGGCCGCAGCCGGCGCACAGCGTCGAGATCTTTCCTTCGTAGTCGCGGCGCGTATAGCCGAGCCGGTTGGTCGGCAGCGTCGGGTGGTGCAGCTTGGGCTTGGCGAGGTAGGTCATCGCTGTCCTGATGCTAGGCGGCCTTGCCGCGCGCCACCTGACGCACGCTCGGCTTTACCTGCTCGGCAATCGCCTGCACGATGAAGCGCGCGGTGACCGGAGTGCCGTCGTAGTGCAGGATCGGCACGAGCCGGGCCGGGGCGACCTCGAGCTCGTTGACCAGCAGCGTGCGCAACTGCGCATCGCGGTTCTGTTCGACGACGAACACCTTCTCGTACTCGGCGATGAAGTCCGAGACCGTTTCGGCGAACGGAAACGCACGCACGCGCAGGCTGGCGAGATGAATGCCCTGGCGCTGCAGGAGGCCGAGCGCCTCGTCCATCGCCGGGGAGGTTGAACCGTAGTAGATGACGGCGCCGGCGGCCTTCTTCGCCGGACGCCGCACGATCGGCTGCGGCACCAGTGCGCGCGCGCTGTCGAACTTCCGCAGCAGGCGCTCCATGTTGTAGATGTAGTCCGGTCCGGCCTCCGAGTAACGCGCATAGGCGTCGCGCGTGCTGCCGCGCGTGAAGTACGCACCGCGCGTCGGATGCACCGCCGGCAGCGTGCGGTAGGGAATGCCGTCGCCATCGACGTCGAGATAGCGGCCGAAATCGCGGCCGGCCTCGAGTTCCTCGGCACTCAACACCTTGCCGCGGTCATAGCGCCGGCCGTCATCCCAGCGGAACGGCGCGCACAGCCGATGGTTCATGCCGATGTCGAGATCCGACATCAGGAAGATCGGTGTCTGGAGGCGATCGGCCAGATCGAGCGCCGCCGCGGCGAACTCGAAGCATTCGTGCGGGTCTTCCGGAAACAACAGGATGTGCTTGGTGTCGCCATGCGAAGCATAGGCGCACGCAAGCAGGTCGGACTGCTGGGTGCGTGTCGGCATGCCGGTCGACGGTCCGCCGCGCTGCACGTCGACGATCACCGCGGGGACCTCGGCGAAGTAGGCGAGGCCAATGAACTCGGTCATCAGCGACACGCCGGGCCCGGAGGTTGCGGTAAAGGCGCGCGCACCGTTCCAGGCGGCGCCGAGCACCATGCCGATCGACGCCAGTTCGTCCTCGGCCTGCACGATCGCGAACTTGTTGCGACCGGTAGCACGGTCGACCCGATAGCGCTGGCAGTACTTCTGGAACGCCTCGGCCACCGAGGTCGACGGCGTGATCGGATACCACGCGCACACCGTCGCGCCGCCGTAGACGCAGCCGAGCGCAGTCGCGGCGTTGCCCTCGACGAAGATCCGGTCGCCGACGCGGTCGGAGGCCCGGATGCGCAGTCCGATCGCATCCTCGAGGTGTTCGCGGCCGTAATGCAGGCCTGTCATGAACGCGTCGAGGTTCGGCTTGATCAGCCGGTCCTTGCCCTTGTACTGCTCGCCGAGCAGCGTCGCGATGACTTCAGGATCGATGCCGAGCATCGCGGAGAGCACGCCGACGTACATGATGTTCTTCAGCAGCTGCCGTTCCTTTGGGTCGGAAAACTTTGCGGATGCGATGCGGGTCAACGGCACGCCAATGACATGGACGTCGTCGCGGAACCGGTCTGCGGCCATCGGCCGCGTCGAGTCGTACATCAGGTAGCCGCCGGGCTCGATCTCCTGCACGTCGCGGTCCCACGTCTGCGGGTTCATCGCGACCATCAGGTCGACTCCGCCACGGCGTCCGAGGTGGCCTTCCTCGGTGACGCGCACCTCGTACCAGGTCGGCAGTCCCTGGATGTTCGACGGAAAGATGTTGCGCGGCGAGACGGGCACGCCCATCCGCAGGATGCTGCGCGCGAACAGTTCGTTGGCGCTGGCGGATCCGGAGCCGTTGATGTTCGCGAACTTGACGACGAAGTCGTTGATCGCGTCGACGCGGCGTGCTGCCTCAGTCTTGTTGCTGCGCGTGCGGACGTCCATCAGGCGGCTTCCTTCTGCCGCGTGCGGCACCCGCGCCCGGCGTGCGTCACGTTCAGCAGGAACTTCTGCATGTCCCAGGCGCCCGTCGGACAACGCTCGGCACAGAGCCCGCAGTGCAGGCACACGTCCTCGTCCTTCGCCATGATCCTGCCGGTCTTCAGTCCGGCCGCGACGTACAGGGGCTGCCCGATGTTCACGGCCGGCCGCCGCAGGCGCTGGCGCAGTTCGGCTTCCTCGCCGTCGGCGGTGAACGTGATGCAGTCGGTCGGGCAGACGTCGACGCACGCATCGCACTCGATGCACTGCTGCGCGGTGAACACCGTCTGCACGTCGCAGTTCAGACAGCGCTGTGCCTCCTTCCACGCGGTCTTCGCGTCGAAGCCGAGTTCGACCTCGACCCTGATGTTGCGCAGCGCCTGGTTGACGTCACGCCACGGCACCTTGAAGCGCGCGTCCGGAGCAACCTCGTTGTCGTAGCTCCATTCGTGGATGCCCATCTTCTGCGACACGAGCGACACGCCCGGCGCAGGGCGGTCGAGCACGTCCTCGCCGTTGAGCAGCTTGTCGATCGAGACGGCGGCGTCGTGCCCCTGGGCCACAGCCCAGATGATGTTCTTCGGTCCGAGCGCCGCGTCGCCGCCGAAGAAAACGTTGGGCAGGCTCGACTGCAGCGTGGCCTTGTCCAGGACCGGCATTCCCGCCTCGTCGAACTCGATGCCGCAGTCGCGCTCGATCCAGGGGAAGGCGTTTTCCTGCCCGACGGCAACCAGCACCTCGTCGCAGTCGAACTGCGGGTCGGGTTCGCCGGTCGGCACCAGCGAGCGCCGGCCGCGCGCGTCGTAGACCGCGCGGACCTTCTCGAAGGTCATGCCGGCGAGCCGGCCCTGCTGGTGCACAAAAGCCTTCGGCACGAGGTAGTTGAGGATGGGAATGCCTTCGTGCATCGCGTCCTCCTTTTCCCACGGCGAGGCTTTCATCTCGTCGAAGCCGGAGCGCACGATCACCTTGACGTCTTCGCCACCGAGGCGGCGTGCGGTGCGGCAACAATCCATCGCCGTATTGCCGCCACCGAGCACGATCACGCGCCGGCCGGCGCGGGTGACGTGGCCGAAGGACACTGACGACAGCCAGTCGATGCCGATGTGGATATGCGCGGCGGCTTCCTGCCGACCGGGGATGTCCAGGTCGCGGCCGCGCGGGGCGCCCGAGCCGACGAACACCGCGTCATAACCTTCGGCGAGCAGGTGCCGCATCGACCCGATGCGTGTGCCGGCGCGCAGTTCGACACCGAGGCCCAGCACATAGCCGGTTTCCTCGTCGATGATCTCCTCGGGCAGGCGGAAGCGCGGGATCTGCGTGCGGATCATCCCGCCGGCCTTGGGGTCCTGGTCGAACAGGATGACCTCATAGCCGAGAGGGGCAAGGTCCCGCGCCACGGTCAGCGATGCGGGGCCGGCGCCGACACAGGCGATGCGCCGCCCGTTCATGGGAACTCGGCGGCGCGGCATGCGCCCGCGGACGTCCTCCTTGAAGTCGGCCGCGACGCGCTTCAGCCGGCAGATCGCTACCGGCTCGGGTCGTGCCGTCTGGTTCTCCTCGACGCGCCCGCGGCGGCAGGCCGGCTCACACGGGCGGTCGCACGTGCGTCCGAGGATTCCCGGAAAGACGTTCGAATGCCAATTGACCATGTAGGCATCCGAGTAACGCCCGGCGGCGATCAGTCGGATGTATTCGGGCACCGGAGTGTGGGCGGGGCACGCCCACTGGCAGTCCACGACGCGATGAAAGTAGTCGGGACGACGGATGTCCGTCGCTTGCACGTGTCTCCTCCTCGTCCGTCTTGGCGGCGAGTCGCTATGGCTCCAGTGTATTCCGCGGCATCGGCGACCGGCGCGTCGAGAAGACGATGCGGCGCATCCGAGACAATCGGTCGACATTCGCGCTGCGGGT
Organism: Burkholderiaceae bacterium; assembly: GCA_035498175.1. Classification (GTDB taxonomy): domain Bacteria; phylum Pseudomonadota; class Gammaproteobacteria; order Burkholderiales; family Burkholderiaceae_F; genus JALORV01. The sequence goes on along the minus strand of DATKAJ010000014.1, from coordinate 70,000 downwards.
GGTAGCATCCCGCGCTTGTCGCCGGGGGGACCCTCGGGCCGACAGACTCGACGGCGGTGCCGGAATCCGGCCAACCCGTCGCCGGGCCACGCCCCCGCACGGCGATGCCCGGGCATCTTCAACGAGAAACTCGTTCTGAAAGGTGATGCACCGATGATGCGACAGTTCCAGGTCAATTCGTACCTGTTCGGCGGCAATGCGCCGTACGTCGAGGAACTCTACGAGCGTTACCTCGACAACCCGGGCTCGGTCCCCGAAAAGTGGCGCGCGTACTTTGACCAGATGCAGCTGGTCCCGGCGGCTGACGGTTCGGCGAGCTCGCGCGACGTTGCACACGCGCCGATCGTCGAATCCTTCGCGCAGCGCGCCAAGGCCGGCGCGTTCCAGCCGAAGGTTGCGCCGACCGACCTGTCGGTCGCGCGCAAGCAGGTCCATGTCCAGTCGATCATCGCGGCGTACCGCTACCTGGGCAATCGCTGGGCCAATCTCGATCCGCTGCAGCGGCAGGAGCGGCCGGTCATCCCCGAACTCGAGCCGGGGTTCTACGACCTGACCGAAGCCGACATGGACACGACGTTCTCGGCGTCCAACACGTACTTCGGCCAGGAGCACATGACGCTGCGCGAGATCATCACCGCGCTGCGCCAGACCTACTGCGGCAGCATCGGTGCCGAGTACATGTACATCTCCGATCCGGCGCAGAAGCGCTGGATCCAGCAGCGACTCGAGTCGGTGCGCTCGACGCCGTCTTTCTCGACGCAGGAGAAGCTGCACATCCTCGAGCGGGTGACCGCGGCCGAGGGCCTGGAGCGCTTCCTGCACACCAAGTATGTGGGCCAGAAGCGCTTCTCGCTCGAAGGCGGGGAGACCTTCATCGCGTCGATGGACGAGCTGATCCAGCGCGCCGGCGCCACGGGCGTCGAGGAGATCGTCATCGGCATGGCGCACCGAGGGCGGTTGAATGTCCTCGTCAACACCCTCGGCAAGATGCCGAAGGAACTGTTCGCCGAGTTCGAGGGTAAGCCGGCTTCGGATCTGCCCGCGGGCGACGTCAAGTACCACATGGGATTCTCTAGCGATATCTCGACGCCGGGCGGCCCGGTTCATCTTTCCCTGGCGTTCAATCCGTCGCACCTCGAGATCGTCAACCCGGTGGTCGAGGGCTCGGTGCGCGCGCGCCAGGAGCGGCGCGGCGACGAGCAGGGCGACAAGGTGCTCCCGGTGCTCGTGCACGGCGATGCGGCCTTCGCCGGGCAGGGCGTCGTGATGGAGACGCTCAATCTCGCGCAGACCCGCGGCTATGGCACCGGCGGCACGGTGCACATCGTCATCAACAACCAGATCGGGTTCACTACCTCGGACCCGCGCGACACGCGCTCGACGCTGTACTGCACCGACGTGGTCAAGATGATCGAGGCGCCGGTATTCCACGTGAACGGCGACGATCCCGAGGCGGTCGTGTTCCTGACGCGTCTGGCGATGGACTACCGCCAGGAGTTCAATCAGGACATCGTGCTCGACATCGTCTGCTTTCGGCGGCTCGGTCACAACGAGCAGGACACTCCGGCCGTGACACAGCCGCTGATGTACAAGAAGATCGGTGTGCATCCGGGCACGCGCAAGGTCTACGCGGACAAACTCGTCACGCAGGGCACCGTCGCGGCCGAAGTCCCCGACCAGATGGTCAAGGCCTACCGCGCGGCGATGGAGGAGGGCCGGACCACGTCCGACCCGGTCCTGACCAACTACAAGAGCAAGTACGCAGTCGACTGGAGCCCGTTCTTGAACCGCAAGTGGACCGACCACGCGGACACTGCAGTGCCGCTGGCGGAACTGAAGCGCCTCGGCGAACGCATCACGACGGTGCCGTCGAAGTTCAAGGTGCACCCGCTGGTCGAGAAGGTGATCTCGGATCGGCGCGCAATGGCCGAAGGCAAGGCGCCGCTCGACTGGGGCATGGCCGAGCACCTCGCGTTCGCTTCGCTCGTGGCAAGCGGCTATTCGGTACGCATCACCGGTCAGGACTCCGGCCGCGGCACGTTCACGCACCGGCACTCGGTGCTGCATGACCAGGCGCGCGAGAAGTGGGACGAGGGGACCTTCATCCCGCTGCAGCACGTCTCGGAGACGCAGGCGCCATTTACCGTCATCGACTCGGTCCTCTCCGAGGAGGCCGTGCTCGCGTTCGAGTACGGCTACGCCAGCGCCGAGCCGAACGCGCTCGTCGTCTGGGAGGCGCAGTTCGGCGACTTCGTCAATGGTGCGCAGGTGGTGATCGACCAGTTCCTGTCGTCGGGCGAAGTGAAGTGGGGCCGCCAATCGGGGCTGACGCTGATGCTGCCGCACGGATTCGAGGGCCAGGGCCCCGAGCACTCCTCGGCACGGCTGGAGCGCTTCCTGCAGCTGGCGGCCGACAACAACATGCAGATCGCACAGCCGACCACGGCCGCGCAGATCTTCCACCTGCTGCGGCGACAGATGATCCGGTTGTTCCGCAAGCCGCTGGTCATCATGACGCCGAAGTCGCTGCTGCGGAACAAGGACGCAGCCTCCGAGCTCGGCGCGCTCGCGCGCGGCGAGTTCCAGACCGTGATCGCCGAAGTCGACGGCTCGATCGATGCGAAGAAGGTCAAGCGCGTCGTGCTCTGCTCAGGCAAGGTCTACTACGACCTCGCGCATGCACGGGCCGAGCGCAAGGAAGACGACGTCGCGCTGCTGCGTGTCGAGCAGCTCTATCCGTTCCCCCACAAGACGCTCGCGGCCGAGCTGCGCAAGTATCCGTCGGCCAACGAGGTCGTCTGGTGTCAGGACGAGCCGGCGAACCAGGGTCCGTGGTTCTACGCACAGCATCACGTGCTCGAGAACATGACCGATGGCCAGAAGCTCGGCTATGCCGGACGGCCGGCGTCGGCCTCGCCCGCGGTCGGCTACTACGCCAAGCACGTCGAGCAGCAGAAGGCGCTGATCGACACGGCTTTTGGCAAGCTCAAGGGTCTCGTCCTGAACAAATGACCGCGGTCCGGAACGGCGCCGGGCCGCGGGTCGCGCATTGACGCTTCGGGCGTCGAGCCGAGCACCGTGACGGGCCGCAGTCGGACACGTCCAACAAACCCACGAACGCGCAAAACATCATGGCCATCGTTGAAGTCAAGGTTCCGCAGCTGTCGGAATCCGTCGCCGAGGCGACGCTGTTGCAGTGGAAGAAGAAGCCCGGCGATGCGGTCGTTGTCGACGAGATCCTGATCGAGATCGAGACTGACAAGGTGGTGCTGGAAGTCCCGGCGCCGGCGGGCGGCGTGCTCGGCGCGATCGTCAAGGGCGACGGCAGCACGGTCGTCTCCGGCGATGTGATCGCCTCGGTCGATACCGAAGGCAAGGGTGCTCCGGCTGCAGCCGTCGCTCCGGCGCCGGCGCCGACGCTCGCCGCGCCTCAGCCTGCGCCGGCCGCTGCGCCGGCGGTAGGCGGCAAGGCGGCTGGAGTCGCGATGCCTGCCGCCGCCAAGCTGATGGCCGACGCAGGGCTTGCGCCGGGCCAGGTGTCCGGTACCGGCCGCGACGGCCGGGTCACTAAGGGCGATGTGCTCGGCACGATGGCGGCCGGCGCGGCGCAGCCGCCGCCGGCACCTGCAGCGCCCGCGGCAGCGGCGCGTCCGGCGCTGCCTGAAGTCAAGGCGCCGATCGACCTCTCGGTGCTCGCGAACCGGCCCGAGCAGCGGGTGCCGATGTCGCGCCTGCGTCAGCGCGTCGCCGAGCGCCTGGTGCAGTCGCAGTCGACGGCGGCCATCCTGACCACGTTCAACGAAGTCAACATGGCGCCGCTGATGGAACTGCGCAACAAGTACAAGGACCGCTTCGAGAAGGAGCACGGGGTGAAGCTCGGCTTCATGTCGTTCTTCGTCAAGGCGGCGGTGGCGGCACTGAAGAAGTACCCGGTCGTCAATGCGTCGGTCGACGGCAACGACATCGTCTACCACGGGTATTTCGACATCGGTATCGCGGTCGGCTCGCCGCGCGGCCTGGTCGTGCCGATCCTGCGCGACGCCGACCAGATGACATTTGCCGACATCGAGAAGAAGATCGCCGACTTCGGCAAACGCGCCGGCGAGGGCAAGCTCGGGCTGGAGGAGCTGACCGGTGGCACGTTCTCGATCAGCAACGGCGGCGTGTTCGGCTCGATGCTGTCGACGCCGATCATCAATCCGCCGCAGTCAGCGATCCTCGGCGTGCATGCGACCAAGGACCGCGCCGTCGTCGAGAACGGCCAGATCGTCGTGCGGCCGATGAACTATCTGGCGATGTCGTACGACCACCGGATCATCGATGGTCGCGAGGCCGTGCTGTCGCTGGTGGCGATGAAGGAAGCGCTTGAGGATCCCGCGCGGCTGCTGCTGGAGGTTTGATGAGCACCGCTGACGAACTCGCGAAGCTGCACGACCTGCTGGCGCGTGGCGCGTTGACGCAGGCCGAGTACGAAGGCGCGAAGGCGCGGCTGCTGAACGAACCGGTCGACCACGACTGGTCGATCAACCGGCTGCGTCTCTCCAATGAAGACAAGTGGATCGCCGGCGTCTGCGGCGGCATTGCCGAAGCAACCGGGGTCGACTCGTGGATCTGGCGACTGATCATGGTGGCCGGCCTCTTTGCCGGCGGAGCTACGCTGATCGTCTATCTGCTGCTCTGGATCTTCGTGCCACGGGGCCCCATTTCACTTTGAGCCGCGGGTCGCGCGGCGCATCGGGAACCAGAGAATGAGCAAGAACTTCGACGTGGTGGTCATCGGCGGCGGTCCGGGCGGCTACATCGCCGCGATCCGCGCCGCGCAGCTCGGCTTCGCGACGGCGTGCATCGACGATTGGAAGAACCGCGACGGCGGACCGGCCCCCGGCGGCACCTGCACGAACGTCGGCTGCATCCCGTCCAAGGCGCTACTGCAGTCGTCGGAGAACTACGAGCACGCCGGGCATCAGTTCGCAGCGCATGGCATCGAGGTGAAAGGCCTGAGCCTCGATCTGGCGAAGATGCTGGGGCGCAAGGACACAGTCGTCAAGCAGAACAACGACGGCATTTTGTTTCTCTTCAAGAAGAACAAGATCGTCTTCTTCCACGGGCGCGCATCGTTCGTCGGGCGCGGCGAGGCGGGCATCGAGATCATGATCAGTGGAGCGGCGGAAGAAACGCTCGCGGCCAGGCACGTCATCGTCGCGACCGGATCGAACGCCCGGGCGCTGCCGGGCGTCGAATTCGACGAGAAGCGGATCCTGTCCAACGACGGCGCGCTATCGATCGCCGAAGTGCCGAAGCGCCTTGGCGTGATCGGCGCCGGCGTGATCGGGCTCGAGATGGGTTCGGTGTGGCGCCGGCTCGGGTCGGAGGTCACGCTGCTCGAGGCGCTGCCGGCGTTCCTCGGCGCGGTCGACGATCAGGTGGCGAAGGAAGCCGCGAAGCTCTTCGGCCGGCAGGGGCTGAAGATCGAACTCGGCGTGAAGATCGACAGGGTGGCCGTCGAAAAGAAGGGCCGGGCCGAGGAGGTCCGCGTCGAATACACGGACGCCAAGGGTGGCGCGCAGCAGCTTGCGGTCGACCGCCTGATCGTGTCGATCGGGCGCGTGCCGAACACGACGGGCCTGAATCCGCAGGCGGTCGGACTGGCGCTGGACGAGCGCGGGTTCGTCGCGGTCGACGAACAGTGCCGCACCAACGTGCCGAACGTCTGGGCGATCGGCGATGTCGTGCGCGGCCCGATGCTGGCGCACAAGGCCGAGGAAGAGGGCGTGGCCGTCGCCGAGCGCATCGCCGGCCAGCACGGGCACGTGAACTTCAACACGATCCCGTGGGTGATCTATACCTCGCCCGAGATCGCCTGGGTCGGCCAGACTGAACAGCAGCTGAAGGCGGCGGGCCGCGCGTACAAGGCCGGCACGTTTCCGTTCGCAGCCAACGGCCGCGCGCGTGCGCTGGGTGATACCAGTGGCATGGTCAAGTTCCTGGCGGACGCTGCCACCGACGAGATTCTCGGCGTGCACATCATCGGACCGTTGGCTTCCGAACTGATCTCGGAGGCGGTGGTGGCGATGGAGTTCCACGCGTCGGCCGAGGACATCGCGCGCATCTGTCACGCGCACCCTTCGCTGGCCGAGGCCACCAAGGAAGCCGCGCTGGCCGTGGACAAGCGGACGCTGAACCTCTGATCGTCCGCTGCCCGCAGAGCAAGCGACCGCAGCGTGCCCTTCAAGACCCACCTCGGTGAGGCGCTGGCGTTGCGCGGTTACGCGCTCGACGCCTCGCAGCAGCACGCCGCCGACCGTTTGCAGCAGCTGTACGACGACTGGGTGGCCTACAAAGCGCAGCGCTCCAACGCGCTGAAGAAGCTGCTGGCGCGGCCGCCGGTGCCGCGCGGCGTCTATCTCTGGGGTGACGTCGGTCGCGGCAAGAGCTTCCTCATGGATGCCTTCTTCGCCACCGTGCCGGTGATCCGCAAGACACGCGTTCATTTTCACGAGTTCATGCGCGGCGTGCACGCGGAGATGCACGAACTCAGGGGCACGCCCGATCCGCTCGATGAAGTCGCCCTTCGCGTGGCGCGCAGGCATCGTCTGATCTGCTTCGACGAATTCCACGTTTCAGACATCGCCGACGCGATGATCCTGTACCGCCTGCTCGATCGCCTCTTCGCACTCAATACCGGCTTCGTGTTGACGTCGAACTACACGCCGGACGCGCTCTATCCCGACGGCCTGCATCGCGACCGGCTGCTGCCGGCGATCGCGCTGCTCAAAGATCGGCTGGATATCGTGCAGGTCGACGGCGGGGTCGATTACCGGCGGCGCGCGATGGAGCGGATTGAAGCCTATGTGACCCCGTGGGGCGAAGCCGCCGAGCGAAGTCTCGCGGAGGCCTTCGAGCGCGTGGCCGAGGCGGAGGACGACGAGCCCATACTCCACATCGAGTCGCGCACGATCCGCGCCCGGCGGCGCGCCGGCGGCGTGGTCTGGTTCGACTTCGCGGTGCTGTGTGGCGGACCGCGCTCGCAAAACGACTATCTGGAGCTGGCAGCGCAGTTCCACACGGTAGTGCTGTCCAATGTCCCGCGCATGTCCGCCGGACAGGCCTCGGAGGCGCGGCGCTTTACCTGGCTGGTCGACGTCCTGTACGACCACCGAGTCAAGCTGCTGCTATCGGCGGAGGCAGCGCCGCTGGAGCTTTATCCGGCCGGCGCCCTGGCGAACGAATTCGCCCGTACGGTGTCCCGACTGGAGGAAATGCAGTCGCGCGCCTATCTGGAGGCCACGCGCCGTGCCGTCGTGAGCGTGTAGACCGACGCCGCACGCCGCACGTTAAGCCCTGATGCGCATCATTTTTCCATTCGCTCTCGTCGCCCTCGTCGCGGCCTCAACCGCGCACGCCCAGGATTTCCTCTCCCGCTACCCCTCGGGCAGCATCACTACTCGACAGCAGGCCGACCAGGCGATCGCCGCGGCTCAAAAGGAGCAGGCGCGCCTGAAGCAGGTCTACGACGAGCGCGACAAGGACTGCTACCGCCAGATTCTCGTCAACGACTGCCGCGAGAAAGTGCGCCGCGAGCGCGAGTCAGCGCGGAACGACGTTCACCGCGTCGAGCTCGAGGCCAAGGACCTGAAGCGGAAGCTGGACTACGAGGACCTGCAGCGCAAGCGCGCCGAACAGCAGGAGGGCCAGCCGGCCGCGGACGAGGCGCGTAAGGCGCGCGAGGCCGCCGCGCGCGCCGACACACAGCAGCGGCAGGACAAGGCGGCCGCAGCCAAGCCGGGCCTCACGTCGGAAGAGATCGAGCGCAACAAGGCCGACCTCGAGCGTAAGCAGCAGGAACATGCGCAACGACTGGCCAAGGAGCAGCAACACGCTGCCGAAGCGCCGAAGAAAGTCACGGAGTACGAGCAGAAGCAGGCTGATGCCGCCAAGCGCGCTGAAGCCAACGCGGTCGAGCGCAAGAAGCGCGAAGAGCGTCGCGCGCAGCGCAAGCAGGACCTCGCAAAGAAGGAGGCCGAGCGCGAGGCGCTGCGCAAGAAGGCCGAGGAGGCGGGGGTGACTCAGTAAGGCCCGCACTGCCGGTCGGAGTTGCCTGATCTGTCAGCGGCGCACGGCGCCGACGATGGGCACGTATTGGCGACGGTGTTGCAAGCTCGCCCGCATTCATCTCCCGGGCGTCACAAGGGTACCGGCCCGAAACGTCCCAGCGGCTGTTGAATCAGTGGCGCAACGCGCCAGATCGGCCAGCTTCTCGCCCGTCATCCGCTCGCCGGGTGCTTCGAAAGCAGAGCGCGGCGATGAAACTCCGGCGGCGCGACGCTACGAGCGCGACGTCGGCGCCTTTGGCTGTGGATCGAGCCGGATGATCGCGAGCGAGAGGTTGTCGCCGCGGCCTTCGGCCCGTTCGCGCGCGAGCGAAACCAGGCGCTCCGAGGCTTCGCGCGGTGGCAACTGGTGCAGGATCTCGACAAGTTCGTCGTCGTCGAAGTAGGCCCACAGGCCGTCGCTCGTCAGCAGGAAGATGTCGCCCTCGCGCAGCGCCGCGTCCTCGGCGATCACCACCTTGGGCTTTTTGTTGATGCCAAGCGCACTGACGAGGATGTTCTTGTAGCGGGCGGCGGCGAGTTCGGCGTCTTCGTGCCGGCCTTCGAGCCGCAACTGCTCGGCGTAGGTGTGATCCTCGGTGCGATGGATCAGGCGTCCGCCGCGGAAGAAGTACAGGCGACTGTCGCCGGCGTGGGCCCAGATCGCGTAGTTCTTCTTGATGATCAACGCGCACAGCGTGCTGTGCGGCTCCTTCTCCGCGGCGATTGCCGTCAGCCGGATCACCGTGTGCGCCTCGGCCGCGAGATGCAGCAGCATGTCGCGGTACGTCGAATCGCGATCCGTCATGTCCTTGAAGAGGTTTTCGGCGGTTGAGACGACCTGGTCGGCGGCGAGCCGACCGCCCGTCCGCCCACCCATGCCGTCTGCGACGATCGCGAGCATGGCTCCGGGATTGCGTGGGCTGGTGATGATCGCCACGCGGTCCTGCTGCTCCTGCCGGTCCCCGATGTGCTGGGCCACGCAGACGTTGACTTTGAAGCTGGACACGCCGGTCACTGAGGCTTTCGAAGGAGTCTATCATCGGCGGCCCGACGATCCGCAGAGCGTCGGGTACTACGGCCTTTCGGGCCCACTTTGACGATTTGCTGGCTCGATGGAACAGGACGAGATCAAGCGTCGCATCATTGAACTCCAGATCGAGCATCGCGACCTCGACGAGGCGATCGAGCGCCTGGCGCACCAACCCGGCGTCGACGAGCTCGCGCTGAGGCGGATGAAGAAGCGCAAGCTGCAGATCAAGGATTCGGTGCGACTGCTCGAGATGCGGCTGGTGCCCGACATACCGGCGTGAGCGAAGCGGGCACGCACGCGGCCGACGCGGTCGCGCAGCGGATCGAGCATGCGTTTGCGTCAGACGGCGCGCTCGCTGCCTCAGTCGGGGGCTTCGTGCCGCGCACATCACAGGCCGAAATGGCACTCGCGGTGCATCGCGCGATCGCGGCCGGCGACACGCTCGTCGCCGAGGCTGGCACCGGCACGGGCAAGACCTTTGCCTACCTGGTTCCCGCGCTGCTCGGTGGCGGCAAGCTGCTGGTGTCGACCGGAACCAAGCCGCTGCAGGACCAGCTGTTCCGCAAGGACCTGCCGGCGGTGCTGAAGGCGCTCAGGCTCAATGCCGCGACGGCGCTGCTGAAGGGACGCGCGAACTATCTGTGCCTGCACCGCCTGGCGCGCGCGGAGGCTGAGGGGCTACTTGCATCGCGTGAGGACGCGCGCCATTTGCGCTCGATCGCGCGCTTCGCATCGATGACCACGACCGGCGACCGGGCCGAGCTGGCCGAGGTGCCCGAGACCGCTGCCGTGTGGCCGCTGGTGACTTCGACGCGTGACAACTGCCTCGGCGCCGAGTGTCCGCGCCTGGCCGAGTGTTTCGTTTTCAAGGCGCGTCGCGAGGCCCAGGCGGCGGACGTCGTGGTCGTCAACCATCACCTGTTTCTCGCCGATCTCGCGCTGCGCGACGACTCCATCCGCGACTTCCTTCCGGCGGTCGACACGGTCATTCTCGACGAGGCGCATCAGGTACCAGACGTCGCGGCGGACTTCTTCGGCACCACGCTTTCGTTGGCGCAATGGCTCGAAGCCTCGCGCGATGGCCGCGCACTCGGGCTCGCGCGCGCGCCCGACGGGGCATCCTGGATCGCGCTGACAGCGGCACTGGACAAGGCGGTACGCGACCTGCGCCTCGCGCTCGGCACCATGGGGCTGGCGCCGGGCTCGCGGACGCCAATCGCGCGCGTGCCGGATCGGGCCGCGCTGGCCGATGCGTTCGAGGCCCTCGACAACGAGGCTGCGACCTTCGCGCGCGCGGTCGAAATCAACCGCGGTCGCGATCCGGAACTCGATCTGCTGGCGCCGCGCGTAGCGGAGCTGAGGCGCAGCCTGAGCGAGTGGAGCGGCGCGCTGCACGACGACCGTGAAGTTCGCGCGCCAGACGAAGACGGCGTCGAGGGTGATGCGGCGGCTTCCGATGCAGCGGTGCGCTGGGTTTCGGTGTCGACACACGGCGCGCAGTTCCACAAGACTCCGCTGGCGGTTGGGCGCCTGCTCGCCCGCGCGCGTGAAGTCCAGCCGCAGGCGTGGATCCTGACCTCGGCGACCCTGACGACGGGTGGCCGCTTCGACCACTTCCTCGCCGAACTCGGCATCGAAGCGCGCACCGCGCGCTGGGAAAGTCCGTTCGATTTTCCGCGCCAGGCGCTGCTGTACCTGCCTCCGGCCATGCCGGTTCCGAGCGACGCGCGCTTTGCCGAGCGCGTCGCTGATCTCGCCTGGCCGTTGCTGATGGCCAACGGCGGGCGCGCTTTCGTGCTGTGCACGACCCTGCGCGCGGTCGATCGCGTGGCGGCACGCCTGCAGCAGCTGATGCAGCGTGACGCGTGCCCGCTGCCGCTGCTGGTGCAGGGCTCGAGCAGCCGCCGCGCGCTGCTCGACGGCTTTCGCGCTTCCGGCAACGCGGTGCTGGTCGGCTCGGCGAGCTTCTGGGAAGGGATCGACATCCGCGGCGATGCGTTATCGCTGGTCGTCATCGACAAACTGCCGTTCGCGCCGCCGGACGATCCGATCGTCGAGGCGAAGATCCGCTACCTGCGCCGCCTCGGCCGCAATCCCTTCAACGACTACCAGCTGCCCGAGGCGGTGCTGAAGCTGCAGCAGGGCGCGGGCCGGCTGATCCGCGACGAGAACGACCGCGGCGTGCTGATGCTGCTCGACGAGCGCGTGCTGACCAAGTCCTACGGACGTGTTGTGCTGGCGAGCCTTCCGCCGTTTGCCCGCACGCGCAGCGAGGCGGAAGCGATCGGATTCCTGACGCGGCGTCGTCCCGCCTAGCGCGCCGTCAGCACCTTCTTGTTGCGCAGGTAACGGCTGTCCGGATAGTTGAGCGCGATGACGCGCTCGGTGTCGGCCTGCAGGTCCGGCATTTCGAGCGCCTGGTAGGAGCGCGCCATCAGGATCAATGCATCCTCCGTCACCGGCGAACTCTGGTAGTCGCGCACGACCACCTGCGCTCGCTGGATCGCGGCGACATAGGCCTTGCGCACGAAGTAGAAGTTGGCGACGTCGAGCTCCGACAATGCCATCGCGTTCAGCAGGTAGCGCATGCGTGCCCGCGCGTCCTCGGTGTACTTGCTGTCCGGGAAACGGGTGATCAGGTCCTTGAAGGCGTCGAAAGATTCGCGCGCCCCCTTGGCGTCGCGCTGGATCGAGTCCTGTGCGAGGATCAGCCCGACGATGCCAACGTTCTCGCTGAAGGTCGCGAGGCCCTTCAGGTAGTACATGTAGTCGATGTTCGGGTTGTTCGGATACTGGCGGATAAAGCGGTCGGCTGCCTGGACCGCCTGCGCCGACTCGCCCTCTTTGTAGTAGGTGTAGGCGATCTCCATCAGCGCCTGCTGCGCGTGCCGGCCGAAGGGGTAGCGCGACTCGAGCTTCTGGTAGTACTCGCGGGCCTTCGCCCAGTTGCCTGCCGACAGTTCGGCACGCGCCTCCGCGTACAATTTGTCGGCGTCCCAGCGCGCCGTATTGTCCTTCTCGAACAGGTTGTCGATGCCCAGCCAGCTGCAGCCGCCCAGCATCAGCGCAGTCAGCACCAAAGCCAGGCGCCACGCCAGGTTTCCATGAGGCCGCTTCGTCATCTCAATGCTTCCGTCGTCTAGCCCGGAAGTATACGGTTCGGTTGTGCGCGAGGAGGACGACGACGCTGAACTGGCTGGCGATGCCGAGGCGCCGCTCGCTTTGCGATTCAGCGTGGCAGTGTCCGAGTCGGGCGAGAGACTCGACAAGATGCTGGCCACACGCATGCCGGTGCTCTCGCGGTCGCGCCTCAAACAATGGATCGAGGGCGGCGCGGTCCGCGTCAATGGCAGCGAAGTGCGGCCGCGCCACGCCATGGCTGCGGGCGACCTGGTCGAGATCGAGCCACGGCCGCCGCCCGAGGCGACGGCGTTCACCGCCGAAGCGATGGCGCTCGACATCGTGTACGAAGACGATGCGCTGATCGTGATCGACAAGCCCCCGGGCCTCGTGGTGCACCCGGCCGCTGGGCACTGGTCCGGCACCCTGCTCAATGGCCTGCTCGCGCACGACGCGACGCTCGCGGAACTGCCGCGGGCCGGGATCGTGCACCGGCTCGACGCCGATACGTCGGGGCTGATGGTCGTGGCCCGGACGCTCCGGGCGCACACCGAGCTCGTGCGCCAGCTGCAGGCGCGCACTGTTCGGCGCGAGTACTGGGCGATCGTCCTCGGCGAACCGCGCGCCAGCGGGACGATCGACGCTCCGATCGGCCGCGATCCGCGCAATCCACTGCGATTTCGGGTCAGCCATGCGGCCAATGCGCGCGCCGCGCGCACCTACTACGCGCGGATTGCGACGCAGCGGCACGATGAGGCGACGCTGTCGTGGCTGTCGCTGCGTTTGGAGACCGGGCGTACGCACCAGATCCGGGTGCACTGCGAATACATCGGCCATCCGCTGATTGGCGATCCGGTGTATCGGCGCAGACTGCCCCAGCGCGCCGCGGCGATCCCGTGGCGCGCGTTCCAGCGTCAGGCGCTGCATGCGTGCCAACTGGGGCTGCAGCACCCGCTGAGCGGCGCGGCGATGCAGTGGTTTCGCGCGCCGCCGGCGGATCTTGCGGAGCTGATGGGATCGCTGCAGTTCGGCCCGATCGACCGACCCTTGGGTGGGCGCGGCGCGCAGCAATGACCTCGGCGCCCGAACAGTTCATTGTCCCGGATTGGCCCGCGCCGCCGAGCGTGCATGCGCTGATCACCACCCGGGCGGGCGGAGTGTCGACCGGTCCGTACGCCGGTCCCGACGGCAGCGGCGGCATGAACCTTGGTCGCGGCTCGGGCGACGATCCGATCGCGGTCGAAGCCAACCGCGCCCGCCTAAGGGCACTGCTGCCTGCGGAGCCGGCGTGGCTAAAGCAGGTTCACGCCGCCGCGGTGGCCGATGCCGCGCAAGTGGCAAGGGAGCCCAGCGCCGGCGCCGACGCCGCGATCACCGACCGGCCTGGGTGCGTCGCCGTGGTAATGGTGGCCGACTGCATGCCGGTACTGCTCGCCGATGACCGGGGTCGTTGCGTCGGCGTGGTCCACGCTGGCTGGCGCGGGCTCGCGGCCGGCGTGGTCCAGAAAACTGCGCGCGCGATGCGCGAACGTCTGGGCGATCCGGCCGCGCGGCTGATCGCCTACCTCGGTCCGGCGATCGGGCCGGACCACTTCGAGGTCGGCGATGACGTGCTGGCGGCGATGGCAGACGGTTTGCCGGGCGCCGAAGCAGCCTTCGCCCGGCACGGCAAGCGCTACCTGGCTGATCTGTTCATATTGGGGCGGCTGGCGTTGAGGCACGAGAACGTCGAGGCGATCTACGGCGGCGGCGTCTGCACGGTCTGCGACCCGCGCCGCTTCTACAGCCACCGGCGCGATCGTGCCACCGGGCGGCACGCGGCTCTGATCTGGATCGCGCCGGGCGGCATCGTTTGACACCGCTGCACCGGCATGGAGAATCCCAAGACCACCCAGAGCCGGACGATCTCGGATCGCCGGACACCGAGCGGAGGACACATGCCCAGTTCCAAGACCCGCGGCCCACGCAGTGCCGACCGCAAGACGTCTGCCCCGAAGGGCGCGCCGGCGCGCAAGGGAGCGGGTGGTGCACGTTCTGCGCGCGCGGCGCCGGCCGCGGAGACGCACGTACGGGCGAGCCCGTCGCACTCCCAGGCGCTCGGCGGCGCGGAGCCGTTTGGCTTCGCCCTCCCCTGGTTGCAGCCCGCCGCGGCGGCGATGCCCCTGTCGGCGGAGCGGCTGGTCGGAATGCAGCAGGAGTACGTGCAGCGTTTGACTGGCCTGTGGAGCGATTTCTTCCGCCACCCTGAGCGCACGACGGCGCCGATCGCCGATCCGCGGTTCTCCGACCCGTCGTGGCAGAAGAACTCACTGGCGTCGTTCTACGCACGCACGTACCTGCTGAATTCGGAGTTCATGACGCGGCTGGCGGAGAGCGTCCAGGGTGACGCCAAGACGCGCAAGCGTGTCAGGTTCGCCGTGTCGCAATGGGTCGACGCGGCCTCGCCGGCAAATTTTCTCGCCTTGAATCCGAAGGCGCAGCAGACGCTGCTCGAGACCAGCGGCGAGAGCCTCAAGGCGGGGATGGACAACCTGCTGAAGGACATCGGCAAGGGCAAGATCACGATGACCGACGAGGCGGCGTTCGAGGTCGGCAAGAACGTTGCCACCAGCGAGGGCGCGATCGTCTACCAGAACCGCCTGTTCCAGCTGATCCAGTACAAGCCGCTGACGGACAAGGTGTACGAGCGCCCGTTCCTGCTGGTGCCGCCGTGCATCAACAAGTTCTACATCCTCGACCTGCAGCCGGACAACTCGTTCATCCGCTATTTGGTCGAGCAGGGCCATACGGTCTTCGTGGTGTCGTGGAAGAACCCGCACAAGCCCGAAGCGCACGTCACCTGGGACGACTATCTGGAGACAGGCGTGATGGAGGCGATCCACGTCACGCAGCAGATCGGCGGGGCGAAGCAGATCAATGCGCTCGGCTACTGCGTCGGCGGCACGCTGATCGCGAACGCGCTCGCCGTGCTTTATGCGCGTGGCGAGAAGCCGATCACCAGCCTGACGATGCTGACCGCGCTGCTCGATTTCGAAGACGCCGGGGTGCTCGACGTCTTCATCGACGAGAACCAGGTGCGGCTGCGCGAGCAGCAGTTCGCGCGCGGCGGCATCATGCCGGGGCTCGAACTCGCGAACACGTTCTCGAGCCTGCGCGCCAATGACCTCGTGTGGAATTACGTCGTCAGCAACTACCTGGAGGGCAAGCAGCCCCCGGCGTTCGACCTGCTGTACTGGAACGGCGACGGCACCAACCTGCCGGGACCGATGTACTCCTGGTACCTGCGCAACATGTACCTCGAGAACAATCTGCGCGTGCCGAACAAGCTGCATTGCTGCGGACAGGCGGTCGACCTGGGGCGCATCCAGGTTCCGACCTACGTATTCGCGGCGCGGGAGGACCACATCGTGCCGTGGAAGGCGGCGTACGCGTCGGCGCGGGCGTTGCCGGGCGGCGGCAAGGCCGGTGGCGTGCGATTCGTGCTGGGCGCCAGCGGGCATATCGCGGGCGCGATCAATCCGCCGAACAAGAACAAGCGCAGCTATTGGGCGACGGCCGGCGATTCGCTGCCTGCCAACTCGGACGCATGGTTCAATGCTGCTGTCGAAACGCCCGGCAGCTGGTGGCCCGACTGGAGCCGCTGGCTCGCGCGCCATTCCGGCAGCCAGAAACCGGCGCCGAAGCGTTATGGCAACTCGACCCATTCCCCGATCGAGGCCGCGCCCGGAAGCTACGTCAAGGAAAAGGCCTAAGGCGAAATCGAGCAGTCGTCGTCAGGCGAGGGCGCCTGACGGCCCGAGCGAAGTCTTCATGGAGTCCCGAAATGACTGAAGCAGTAATCGTCGCGGCGGCACGCACCGCGATCGGCAAGTTCGGCGGAACACTGGCGAAGGTGCCGGCACCGGAACTCGGTGCCATCGTGATCAAGGAGGTCCTGCGCCGCGCCAACGTTCCGGCCGATCAGGTCGACGAAGTGATCATGGGCCAGGTGCTGACCGCGGGCAGCGGCCAGAACCCAGCGCGCCAGGCGTCGTTGAAGGCCGGCCTGCCGGTGAGCGTTCCGGCGATGACGATCAACAAGGTCTGCGGCTCCGGGCTGAAGGCGGTGATGCTGGCTGCGCAGGCGATCCGCAACGGCGACGCGCAGATTGTCGTGGCGGGTGGCCAGGAGAACATGAGCGCGTCGCCGCACGTGATGCTCGGTTCGCGCGACGGCTTCCGCATGGGCGACGCCAAGATCGTCGACAGCATGATCGTCGACGGCCTGTGGGACGTCTACAACAAGTACCACATGGGCAACACCGCGGAGAACGTGGCCAAGGCGCACGGGATCGACCGCAGCGCCCAGGATGCTTTCGCGCTCGCATCACAGACCAAGGCGGCCGCGGCGCAGGACGCCGGGCGCTTCAAGGAGGAGATCGTCGGCGTGACGATTCCGCAGAAGAAGGGTGATCCGCTGGTCTTCGACGCCGATGAATTCATCAACCGCAAGACGAACGCCGAGGCGCTCGGCGCATTGAAGCCCGCATTCGACAAGCAGGGTTCGGTCACGGCCGGCAACGCCTCGGGACTCAACGACGGCGCGGCCGCGCTGCTGGTGATGTCGGCGGAGCGCGCGAAATTGCTCGGCCTGAAGCCGCTCGCGCGCATCGTCAGCTTTGCGTCGTCAGGGGTGGATCCTTCGATCATGGGCATGGGCCCGGCCCCTGCCTCGCGCAAGGCGCTGGAGAAGTCCGGCTGGAAGGCCGAGCAACTCGACCTGATGGAACTCAACGAGGCATTCGCGGCGCAGGCCTGCGCGGTGAACAAGGATCTCGGCTGGGACAAGGCGCCGTACAAGGACAAGATCAACGTTAACGGCGGCGCGATCGCGCTCGGCCACCCGATCGGCGCCTCCGGGGCACGGGTGCTGGTCACGCTGCTGCACGAGATGAAGCGGCGTGACGCAAAGAAGGGACTCGCCGCCCTCTGTATCGGCGGCGGCATGGGCGTCGCGCTGACGGTCGAAAGATAGGTCGATCGGCCTCGTGCACGCGGCGCGTTGCGCCGCACGTTCACTCGGCCGAGTTTGATTTGCGGGTCGGGCTTGGGACGGCCCGGCGCGCGACCCGATCACAACAGCAGTCAAACAAAGGCGGAGACATCGATGAGCAAGGTGGCATACGTAACGGGCGGGATGGGTGGCATCGGCACGGCGATCTGCCAGCGGCTCGCCAAGGCGGAATTCAAGGTCATCGCGGGCTGCGGTCCGAGCCGCGACTTCAACAAGTGGCTCGCCGAGCAGAAGGCGCTGGGCTACACCTTCTTTGCCTCGGTTGGCAACGTGGCCGACTGGGAGAGTACGGTCGCGGCGTTTACCAAGGCGACGGCGGAGCACGGGACGATCGACGTACTTGTCAACAATGCAGGCATCACCCGCGACCGCATGTTCCTGAAGATGACACGCGAGGACTGGGACGCGGTGATCGACACGAATCTCAACAGCATGTTCAATGTCACCAAGCAGGTCGTGCCGGGCATGGTCGAGAAGGGGTTCGGCCGGATCATCCAGATCAGCTCGGTCAACGGCGAGAAGGGCCAGGCCGGGCAGACCAACTACTCCGCGGCCAAGGCCGGAATGCATGGCTTCACGATGGCGCTGGCGCAGGAACTGGCCAACAAGGGCGTGACGGTAAACACCGTGAGCCCGGGCTATATCGGGACCGAAATGGTTCGGGCCATCAAGCCCGAAGTGCTCGAGAAGATCGTCGCGACCATCCCGGTCAAGCGCCTCGGCACGCCCGACGAGATCGGATCGATCGTCGCGTGGCTGGCGGGTCCGGACTCCGGATTCACGACCGGCGCGGACTTCTCCTGCAACGGCGGCCTGCACATGGGTTGACGAGCACGAGCCGACTTGGACGACGGCAGCGGCGTTCGATGCGACTCGGCAGCGGCCCGGGTGTTCTGCGCGGACGTTTCCAGCTTCCGGATTCGCCAACGCGGCCCGGTTGGCGCGGCCTGTCCGAAAATGCACAGTGGGTTGCAGGCACAATTGCATTCGTGGACGGTGGTCCACCTTTGACTACTCTCGGGAGGAAGAACTGATGAGGCGCATTGCTTCAACCGCGCTTGGATGCGTATTCGTGCTGGGCCTCGCGGCCTGTGCGACACCTGGCCCGCAGCCCGGCGAGATGGAAGTCCGTCGCGGGACGATCGAGCAGATCAACGCGACGCAGATACAGACCAACCAGCACCAGGGTCTCGGCGCGGTGGTCGGTGGTGTCGCCGGTCTCGGTATTGGCAGCCTGATCGGTGCCGGAACCGGTCGCGATGTCGCGATGGTGGCCGGAACGATTGGCGGAGCGCTGATCGGTAACGAGGTCCAGAAGAAGCACGACCAGCCCATCCCGGGCCAGCAGATCTTCGTTCGCACGTCCTCGGGTGTGCTCGTATCCATCACGCAACCGGTCAATGCCGCGCTGCGCGTCGGCCAGCGCGTCTACATCGAGGGCAACGGCGAGGGCGCGCGCGTCGTCCCGCAGCAGTAGCCGGACGAAGATCCGGTGCGTTCGTTTGCCGGACGATCCGGCGTAATGGGCGATCGGGCCGCGTGCGCATTCGCCGCGGCGCTGTCGCATGAGTCCTCCTGACCGCCGCCGGCACGCGGGCGCCGGCGGAGCGTCGATTGCAGATGAGATGGCGTCAGGCGCGGTGACCGGAGGGAATCCACGATGAGCAGGGCGGTCGAGACACTGAAGAAGGAGTTTCTCGAGCTGCTTCCTCCGACGATCTTCTTCTTCGTCGCGCTCCACATCGTCGGGCTCGTCCGCGCGCTGATGGTCAAGGGCACCGGGCTGTCCACGCTTTCGTCGGTGCAGATCGCGATCGGTGCGCTGATCCTTGGCAAGGCGGTCCTTTTGGCCGACCTGCTTCCGTCGATCAACCGCTTCCCCACGAAACCGCTCGCCTACAACGTTGCGTGGAAGACCGCGATCTACTTCCTGATGGCGACCCTGATCCACTACCTCGAGCGGCTGTTCGACGCCTGGCGCGCCACGGGTACGGTTGCCGCAGGAAACTCCAAGCTGCTTGCGGAGATGGTCTGGCCGCACTTCTGGGCGCTGCAGATCGTCCTGTTCGTGCTGATCCTCAACTACTGCGTGGTGCGTGAGCTCGGGCGTGTGATCGGCGGCCGGAAGCTGCTGCAGTTGTTCTTCGGGCCGGTGAGTCGCTCTGCGCAATGAGTTGTCCGGCCGTGTGCATCGGGGCCGCGGACACTCGACGACTACTTGGGGAACATCACCTGCACCTGCACACGCAGCTGCCAGTTGGCGCCGTTGTCCGGGTGCACGACGTTGTAATAGCCGCCGAACTGCGTGTTCACCGGCAGGCGCCCCAGATGGAAGATGTGGCCTACGCCGAGGCCCAGTGGCACCGTCCAGCGTTGGCTACTGTCGGCCTTCCAGTCGGCCGTGATGATCGGTGACGACGTCAGGTAGGTTCCGCCGGCAAAGTTGTAGTTCAGGAACGGCTGCATCAGGAAGTTGCTGTACGCACCGCCCTTCTGGCTGCTCGACAGTGACCAGACGTTGTTGACGAGCACGCCGTACACCCACGGATCGCCTTTTTCGAGCTTCAGGATCACTGCCGTCGGCCCGAGTCCCCAGTTCTTGTTGCCGAGGTCGTTGGTGTCGGTCGGGATCTGCGCGATCGCGCCAACGCCCCAGATCAGACCGCCGGGACCGGGTTGCGAAGGCGACAGAAAACCGGAGAGCTGCAGGTCGCCGAGCCCGAACTGGCTTCCCTGCCCGGGTGCGAACTCGGGTTGCCAGATCAGCGGCAGGATCGTGCGTGTGATCAGGTTCCAGTTCTGATTCAGTTCGATCGGATAGACGGGCTGGATGTTCAGGATGTTCTGTGTCCCGTTGAGCGGACCGACGTTGAAGTTCGTGTTGTTCTGGAAAGGCACGCTGACCAGATTGCCCACGGGATTCTGCGCAAGCTTGGCGAGTTCCTCCGAGCTCATTTCCGCCGCGGCGCCGGTACCGGCCAGCCACGCAATCGAAAGCGCAAGGAGGCGTCGAGACCATCGCTCCATGAACGCGTTCCCTGGTTCGGTTACCCGTTGCGCACCGTCGCTCCACGGCCCGAGGCGAAGGCGCGAAGCAGTGCGGCCCCGAAGGGCCGTGCCGGTCAGCGGATGACGTTGCGTGCGCCGGCGGACCAGCATCCGGTCTGGTCGAGCGGGCAGATGACCATGTAGGTCGCCCGCTCCCCGCAACCGGCCACGCCGATCGTGTACTCGGCGCGCTCCGGACCGCCGCGCGCATAGAAGCCCTGGATCGCCGGCTGCAGCATGTCCTTGGAGATCACTTCGCCGGTGACCTGCTGGCAATTCATTTCGAACTTGCCACGGTTGACCGCCGTCTGCACGGCCTTTGGCTCGAGCTGTTGCATGTACTGCGCATCGGTCGTGCACCCGGCGACCATGCTCGCCGCAAGCGCAGCGCCAAAGGCGACGATTCCTGTTGTTCTCATTTTTTGTCCTCCTACCATTTGAACACGATACCGACCGCCGGGCCGTTCAGCGTCAGCGAGTCGACCTGCGAGCTTGACTTGAAGTCGTAGTCTAGATAGCGCCAGACCGCGAGCAGCTCGACGCTGTTCCACGAATAGCCGATGCCCGCCATGGCCTGCCAGGTCAGCTTGGACTGGCCGGTGCCGATGTCCGCGTAGTACGGCAGATACCAGTGGCCGCCGTCACCGAACCGGACGCGGCCCTTGACGCCGACGATCGCGTCCCAGTTCGTGAAGTTCAAGTCGGTGCCGCCGCTGCGGGTCAGCAGGGGAATCGAGGCGAGGCTGCCATTGAAGGTGAAGCCAAGTGTCTGCTTGAGATTGAGCATACGTGCGCCAAACAGCAGGTCCGCCACGACGTCAGGAGTCTGTGACAGACCGTACAGACCCGTCAGCGTGAGCACGTTGCCCTTCAGGTCGTAGCTGAGGTCGGCGGTCAGCGCGCCGACCGGGTAGCCACGGAAGGAGAAGTCGCGGGTGGCGGACTTGTCCGCCGACAGGTTCATGTAGTCGTAGTCGGCGAACACGCCCCAGCGGCCCTTGCGGGCCTCGAACGCGCCCATGAAGGCGAACTGCAGGTGGTCGAGGATCGTGCTCGCGTCGACGTTGACCGAGGGACTGATGCCGCCGGTGGAGAAACTCGTCGTGCCACCGATACTGGGAAACCAGCCGTACAGGATGAACCAGAACCGCCAGTCGTCGCTCGCGCTCTGGGGCGGCGTCTGTGCCTGCACGGGACCGCCAGCGAGCACGACCACAAGCGTGCAGGCCGCCACGAGGCATCGCCGAATCGCCTGGCCGATTGTCATCATCCGTGTTCTCCCTGTCTGGATCCCGTCCTACGGTGCCGCAACCACCGTGTAATAGACCCCGTTGGCACCGTACGATGGTTTGAACCAGGTGTTGCCGTTCAAATAGTAGGTGATGCCGTTCTTCGGGATCGGCATCGAACCCGCTGGCAGCGCGGCGTAGTTCAGGCCCATGATGTAGTTCCCGCCCGCGGGTGCTGCACCGGCCGCTCCCGCCGCGACACCGGCGCTGTATGTCGTCGATGCGCTCGCGGTCCCCGCGGCCACGCCGGCGTTGTAGGCGCTCGTCGTTGCTGCGGCCGTGTTGGCGCTTCCGGTGGCGACTCCAGCAGCGTAGGCATTCGAGGTTGCCGCTGCAGTATTTGCCGAAGCGATCGCAGCCCCGGTTGCCACGCCGACGACAGCACCTGCGGCCGCGGCGCAGCCATAGCATCCCGCCGAGTAGTACGGCACCGCGACCGGCGGGTGATATACGGGATAGGTCGGATACGCACCCGGCGGATGGTAATAGGTCGCCCCGCCCGGATAGGTGTGGTAGGCGCCTTCACCCGCCTTGCCATAGGTCTCGCCGCCGTACACGTTGGTGTGCTCGGTCCCGCCGTAGTAGGAGTGCGCAGTGCTGCCGCCGTAGGCGTTGGTGTGCTCGGTCCCTTCGCCCGCGACGTGCGACGTGCTGCCGCCCCACGCATTCTCGTGCGAGGTTGCACCCCATGTGTGCTGTGTCGCGCCGCCATAGCGGTTGGCGCTGGCCCACGCCGCAGCATCCGACGACCAGGCACCTAGGGCCAGCAGTCCGACTGCGGTTGCGATAGCACTCTCCATCTCGGGTTCCTCCGTATCACTTCGGCGCCGTCGGCTGCGCCTTCGGCGTCGCCTTCTTCAGCGCAACGGGCTTCACGCCGGGCGGCAGCTTGATCGCCGGTGTCGCGAAAGCCATGCGGCCCGCGGCTGCGGCCTTCGCCGAGGCGAAGGCATCGGCCGGCACCGGCCCGTCGAGCTGCCAGTTCGAGATCTCGAGGTCGTGCCGCAGCAGCAGCGGATCGGAGTTGAACATCGCCCGCACGCGCCGCGGCAGCTTGTCGTCGACGCCGATCCAGACCTGCAGGAAGACGTCGTCGTTGGCCCAGGCGACCATCTCGGTTTTCACGCCACCGACCACGCCCGACGGGCCGATGTAGAACGCGAGCTTGCCGTCCGCAAGAGCACTGTACGGATCCGTCAGCAACAGGTCGGTGAACGGAAAATAGATCGACGCCGTCTGGAACGCGGCCTGCAGTGCGGCGTCGATGGTTGGTGGTGCGTCGGCGACTGCGGCCAGGTTCTCCACCGGCGCGAACGCGACCATCGTCTTGCCGTCGTAGTAGAACTCGGAGGCGGGACCGTCGCCCGGCATGATGACGCGCAGCTTGTTCGGCCGCTGCATCAGCACGTCGTAGCGGGTCGTGTAGACCAGCGGCGGGCCGAGCTTGCTGGGGAATTCGAAGCCGGCAGCTGCGGTGAACGAGAGGGTCTTCGCCCCGGCCAGCCGTGCGCTCATCGCCTTCAGCAGCTCGACCGCGCGCGGCTCGAGCACCATCTTGAACTCTGGCGCCTTCTGCTTCGCCGGCGCCGCAGACTTGGCCGGGCCCTTCTTCTCTGCCGCGGGCGCGGACGGCGCCCCGGCCTGGCTCGCTGCGGGCAACGCCAGACCGAGGCACCCCGTCACCAGCAGGCACGATGCCAGCGCACGTGCTGCCTTCATCGCCGACTCCGTCTCGTCGCGATCGTCACGGGATCATCCCGCATTCGAACATCTTGTTCGCCACTGGCGCGGCAATCCGGTTGATGAATGCGGTCCGCGCCTGCGGATCGCTGCGCAGAAGATTGATCAGTTCCTGCTCGCGCTCGCCCTTGGGCTTGCTGCGGGCTTCCCAGAGCTGTTCACAGGACGAGGTCTGGTATTTCTGCACGACGCGGTCCGCCATCATGTCGAGAATCGGGAATTGTGCCAGCGCAACGCCGCTCAGCGCGCCGGCGCAGAGTGCGGTGAGTACCAATGCTCGTTTGCTCATGGAAATCTCCATTTGATTGCGTTGTCGTCGCAGTCGCTGCGCTTCAGGCCGGTGGCCCGCGCGGTGCAGGCCACCGGCGTCACGATCAGTCGGCCTTGGCCTTCTCGATCATCGCTGCCTGCAATCTCTTGATGTCTGCCGGCGAAAGCTGCGGACGATCCACCTTGATCGTCAGCTTGTTGAGCTTGGCGGTCAGCGGGAATGGCGGCTTGTAGTCAGCGTCATTGACGCCGGTCAGCGTGTCGGACCCGACGTCGAAGCTTTCATCCCATTGCAGGATCATCGGCAGCGTGCGCTCCATCTTCTTTGTAGCGACCTCCTTGCCGTCGACCTTCAGCGTACCGACACCGGGCCGCCCGAGGCCGCTGAAGTCGTTGAACATGAGAGTGCCAACGCCGAGTCCTTCGTACTTGAAATCGAACTCGATCGTGTGCCGTCCGGGCGCGAGCGCGTCCGGCCCCTCCCACTTCAGACGCTCGAGGTCGACGAGGTTCCACACCCACACCGGCTTGCCCTTCAGCAGGTAGAAGCCGTACCCGCCGAAACGGCCACCCGAGGTGACGATGACTCCTTCGGCCCCGGCCTGCGGCACCTCGATGTCCGCGGAGAACGTGTAGGAAGAGTCCAGGATGAACGGCGAGTCGCCTTGCGGCAGGCCCGTCATCGGCCGCGTGTAGACGAATTCCGTGCGGCCCGCCGTGATGTTCGGCCGCGGCGCGACGATGCGTGCCGCCACCGAGGCATCCATCGGGAAGACCTGGTACTTCTTCGCCTCGGCGACGAACTTCACGCGCAGTTCCTTGACCTTCTGCGGATACTTAGCCGCGACGTCATCGGTCTGGTTCCAGCTCGTGCGCAGGTCGTAGAGCTGGAACGTCTGCTTGTTCAGCGGGTCGGGATTCGCAGGACCGAAGGCCTGCCACGGTGCACGGTTGACCTTCGTGGACAGCAGCCAGCCGTCGTCGTACAGCGCCCACTGTCCCATCATTTCAAAGTACTGAAGCTTGTGCCGCGACGGTGCCTTGGCATTGGCGGCATCGAACGTGTAGACAAAGCTCGTGCCCTCGATGGGTTTCTGCTTGATGCCGTCGACGAACTCGGGTGCCATGATGCCCGCCGCCTCGAGGATCGTCGGTACCACGTCGATGACGTGCATGAACTGGTCGCGCATCCCGCCCTTGTCCTTGATGCGCGCAGGCCACGACACCACCATGTTCTGGTTGATACCACCGAGCCGCGACGCGTTCTGCTTGAACCAGTCGAACGGTGTGTCGAATGCCCACGACCAGCCGGCCGACATGTGGTTGTAGGTGTACTGCGTGCCCCAGACGTCGTAGAACTTCATCTGCACTTCGGCCGGCAGCTCGCTGAGGCCGTTGAAGAACGCAACCTCATTCGGCGTACCCATCGGTCCGCCCTCGGCGCTGGTGCCGTTGTCGCCGTTGATGTAGATGACGAGCGTGTTGTCGAGCTTGCCCAGGTCCTCGAATTGCTGGATCACGCGGCCGATCTCGTAGTCGCTGTACGCGGCATAGGCCGCAAACACTTCGACCTGGCGGATGAAGAGCTTCTTCTCGACATCGGTCAGCGAATCCCAGGGTTTCAGTACATCCTTCGGCCATGGCGTCAGCGTCAGGTCCTGCGGAATGATCCCGAGCTTCTTCTGGTTCGCGAAGATGCGCTCACGGAGCTTCTCGTAACCGTCGTCGAAGAGGTGCATCGCGTGGATCTTGTCGACCCACTCCTTGGTCGGGTGGTGCGGTGCGTGCGTCGCGCCGGGCGCGTACTTGATGAAGATCGGCTTGGACGGATCGGTCTGGTGGATCCGCGACATGTAGTCGATCGCATCGTCGGCCATGCCCGTGACCAGGTTCCACTGACCTTCCTGGCCCCTGAAGGGATAGATCTGGGTCGTGTTGCGGAAGAGATTGGGCTCCCACTGGTTCGCGTCGCCGCCGACGAAGCCGTAGAAGTATTCGAAGCCCATGCCGGTCGGCCACTGGTCGAACGGGCCGACTTGGCTCGCGGCGAAGGCCGGAGTGTTGTGGTCCTTGCCGAACCACGACGTCGCATAGCCGTTGTCGAGCAGGATGCGGCCGATTGTTGCCTTGCTCTTCGGGATGATGCTGTTGTAGCCGGGGAAGCCTGTCGACTGCTCGGAGATCACGCCGAAACCGACCGAGTGGTGGTTGCGGCCGGTGATCAGGGCGGCGCGCGTGGGGGAGCAGAGCGCGGTCGAGAACATCCGCGTATACCGTAGCCCCTCGCGCGCGATGCGATCCATCGTCGGCGTCGGGATCACGCCGCCAAACGTGCTCGGTACGCCGAATCCGGCGTCGTCGGTGATGATCAGCAGGACATTGGGCGCGGATTTCGGCGGAACGATGCGCGGTGCCCACCAATACTTGGAGTTCAGCGCATCGTCCTTGATCACGCCGCCGAACCTCGGGTCCGGCGGCGGCAGCTGTGTGTTCGGAATTGTCGTCGTTGCGCCGGGTGAGCCCAGCGTGCCGGTGACCTGCTGCGCCTGGGCCGACCACATGGCCACGGCGCCCCCCAGCAGCGCCAGAACGGCGCGCATGTGCTTCAACATGAAACGTCCCCTCCCGCCCGCGCTGGGCAGTGTTCTGTCGTTACTGTGCGAGGTGCCGGTTCGAGCAGCGCCCGGCGCTAATCGCGGGGCGCCTGAACAAACCATGCGCCGCGATCCGTCCTTTGCAGCCGCCCGGAGGGTTTACCCCCGGGGGGCCGCGTGAATGTAATGCGGACGCGTGACGGCAACTTGACAGTTCCGGACAAAGTGCCAACGATGGCTGTCTGCCGCATTGCACCAGTCCGTGCCTCCCCGCGACAACCTCACTCCAGCCATTCCCGCGACCTCTGCCGCGGGTAGGGCTCCGGCGCCGCCGTCGAGCGAATCGTTCGGCGAGACCGAAGTTGGTGCGCTGAGTCGCATTCCGGCGATCCTGCGGCGCATGGGTGCGGACCCGGTGCGGGTCCTGCGCGGCGTCGGCGTCGATCCCCACCTCTTCGACGAGCCGGGCAACCGCATCAGCCACCAGCGCGTCGGACTGCTGCTGCGTGCCTGTGTCGAGGCAACGGGGCAGCCGCATTTCGGGCTCGTCGTCGCTGGCGAGTTCGAACTGCCGATGCTGAATACGCTCGGCTATTTGGTGCGTCATCAGCCCACAGTGCGGGCGGCGTTGCGAACGCTGGTGCTGCAACTGCACCTGCAGGATCGTGGCGCGGTGGCTGCGCTGGACGAGTCCGGCGCGCGTTATGCGCAGCTGTCGTATGCGGTGTGCACGCCGCGCACGCCGGAGACCGGCCTGATCCACAGCACGGCGTTGATGGTCGGGTCCCGGATTCTGAAGTCGCTGTGCGGGCCGTCCTGGCGCCCGGTCGAGGTCCGGCTGGCGCAGGGCGCGCCTGCAGATGCAGCGGTCTACAGGGAGAAGTTCGATGCGCCGGTGCGCTTCGACATGCCGCTGTCGATGATCGTATTCGAGCGGCACTGGCTCGATGCGCGGATTCCGGGCGCCGACCCGGATCTGCTGCGACTGCTGAACCAGATGGCTGCCGCGCTCGAGGGGCAGGTGCGGATGAGCCTTGCGCATCGCGTCCGGCGGGTGTTGCGCAACAGTGTGCTGGCGGGGACCGCGAACGCGCGGTATCTCGCCGAGATCTTTTCGCTGAGCGAACGCGGGCTGCGCCGCCATCTCGCGCGCGAGGGCGTGGCGCTGAATGAACTGATCGGCGAGGCCCGGCTGACGGTGGCCGAGCAGCTGCTGGAACAGACTAGCCTGTCGCTCAGCGAAATCGCCGGCGCGTTGCATTACGCTGATCTCAGCGCCTTCTCACGTGCTTTCCGCAACTGGACGAAGAGTTCGCCGAGCGCCTGGCGCAACGCGGCGCTGGCACGACGCGCCGGAGAACCGAATTCGCGGGCGTAGCGGTCGGATCCCCGGGCATTGCGCGTTCACCCCAGCAGGCGTACCTCCGTCGGATCGACCCCAATGTGCACGCGTGTGCCGCGGTCGAACACGGGCGTGGAAGACAGGTGCGACGCGTCCGCGGTCAGCCTGGTCATGCCGACGCTCACCTCGTAACGGGTGAACTCGCCCAGGAACTCGATCTCGCGGACCAGGCCGTCGAACCACACCCTGCGGTCGTCGCGCTGAGCCGCGACTGTCAGTGTGTGCGGCCGGATCGACAGCGCAGTGCCGCTTCCCGCGGCCGCCAACGGGATGTCGCCGAGGCCCTCCGCGACGAAGACCCCTCGCGCGGCGTCGACGCGCCCGCCGAGCAGGTTGGTGCTGCCGACGAATTCAGCGACGAAGCGGTTGGCCGGCGCATCGAAGAGTTCAAGAGGCGTGCCGACCTGCTGCAGCACGCCGTTTTCGAGCACCGCCATGCGGTCGGCGGTCGTCATCGCCTCTTCCTGGTCGTGCGTGACGAAGACGGTGGTGATGCCGAGCGTGCGCTGCAGCCGTTTCAGCTCCAGTCGCATCTGTTCGCGTAGCTTGCGGTCGAGGTTGGACAACGGCTCGTCGAGCAACAGCACCTGCGGCTCGATCACGATCGTGCGCGCGAGCGCGACGCGTTGCTGCTGGCCGCCGGAGAGCTGGTTCGGCCGGCGCTGCGCATAGTCCGCGAGGCCCACGAGTGCCAGTGCGTCGCCGACGCGGCGGCGGACCTCGCCGCGCGGCACGCGGCGCTCGACGAGGCCGAAGGCAACGTTGTCAAAGACGCTGAGGTGCGGCCATAGCGCATAGCTCTGGAACACCATCCCGATGTTGCGCGCGTGCGGTGGCACGCCGCTGATGTCGCGTCCGTCAAGAAGCAGGCGGCCGCGGTTGTGCTGGCTGAAGCCGGCGACCAGTCGCAGCAGCGTCGACTTGCCTGAGCCGGAAGGACCCAGCAGCGCGAAGAACTCGCCCGGGGCAATGGCCAGCGTGATGTCCTTCAGCACCTGGTGCGGACCGGAGGGCGTCGGGTACGCAAGTCCAATGCCGACACATTCGAGCGCAACCGCCTTCATCGTTCCACCCTGCGCTGCGCGCGATCGACCAGCCGGTGCGAAGCGTAGGTCCCGAGCGCGACGGTCAGCACCAGCAGCACACCGAGCGCGGCGCCCGGCCCGCGCCCGGCGACCGATTGCAGATAGAGGTAAATGCCATAGCTCATCGGCGCCTGGGACTCCTTCACCACCAGCAGTATCGTCGCCGACAGCTCGACGGCCGCGGTGACGAAGCTCGACACGAAGCCGGCGAGGATGCCACCCGCCATCAGCGGTATGACGATGCGCCGCACCGTGCGCCACTGGGTCGCGCCGAGCATCCCGGCGGCCTCTTCGAGGCTCACGTTGATCTGCTGCAGCGCTGCCATACACGAGCGCAGCGCATAGGGCAGGCGCCGCACCGCGTACGCGAGCACGATCAGCAGCCAGGTCTGCGTCAGCGGAACGCCGAAGATCGTCAGGCCCTGGAACGTTCGCAGGTACCCGATCGCGAGCACGATGCCCGGCACGGCGATCGCCGCACTGGCGGCGAAGTCCAGCCACCGGCGCGCCGGCAGCCGCGTGCGCAGGATCAGATAGGCGATCGTGGTGCCGACGACCGCGTCGAGCGCCGCGGCGAGGCCGCAGTACAGCACAGTGTTCTGGATCATGCCGGTCGAATCCGCGAACACCGACGCGTAGTTCGCGAGCGTCCACGCGTCGGGCAACACCGAATAGCTCCAGACACGCGCCAACGACAGCACCAGCAGTCCCAGGTGCGGACTCAGCACCACGAACAGCACGAAGACGATGCCCGCGTACGCGAGTGCCGCCTCCCACGCCTGCAGCCGGCGCCGCTGGATGCCCGTGCCGCCCTTCTGCAGTGTCGAATAATCCTTGCCCTTCATCACCTGAACTGACAGCCACAGCGCGACGATCGAGAACGCGATCATGATCACGCTGATCACGTAGCCGAGCGGATCCTCGAGGCCGACCTGCGTGATGCGCAGGTAGGCCTGTGGCGCGAGCAGGTTGGTCTGGCCCAGGACCAGCGGCGTGCCGAGGTCGTCGAAGACCTTGATGAACACCAGCGCTGCGCCGGCGAGGTAGCCAGGCATCGCCAGCGGAAAGACGACCCGGCGAAAGAGGCGCCAGCCGCGCGCGCCGAGGTTGAGCGCGGCTTCCTCCATCGCGCCGTCGATCGCGCGCAGCGCGACCGTCAGGTTCATCAGGATGAACGGGAAGTAGTGCAGGCTCTCGACGAATACGACGCCGGTCAACCCCTCCATGATCGGCAGCGAAATCCCGAAGTGCTCGTCGAGCAGCAGGTTGACCGAGCCTGAGCGTCCGAACACCAGCTGCATCGCGACCGCGCCCACGAAAGGCGGCATCACGAGCGGCAGCACACCGAGCGTCTGGATCAGCAGCGCGCCACGGAAGCGGAACCGCACCGTCACGTAGGCAAGCGGAACGGCAATCAGCGACGCGAGCGCAACGCTGATCGCGGCCACCAGCAGCGAATTGAAGAACGACTCGCGCATCAGCCCGGTCGTGAAGAACGACGCAAAATGGCCGAGCGTGAAGCTGCCGTCGCCGTCGCGGAATGCAGTAGCGAAGACCGCTCCGACCGGAATGATCAGCAGAATCAGCAGGAAGGCGACGATCGCCGCCAGCGCCAGCAGCGAGCGCCAGGAGGCGCCGTAGCGGCGCTGCAGTCGCGCGGCGAGCGTGAGTCGCGGCGCCGCGTCGGCGTCGAGCGTCGCTGCCATCCGCCGTGCGTCTATCGAACGACGCTCGCCGCCTGTTGCGCGAGTTCACCGGCCTTCGCGTAGTTCTCGCGAGCCTTGCGGTTCCAGCTTTCCTCGAGGCCGGTGATCTGCTTGGTAACGGCCACTTCCTTCTTGTTCGAAGCGAAGAGCTTGAGAAAGTCAGGCTGCGAGGCGAGCGACGCGGTGACGACCGGCGCGTAGGCAATTTCCCGCGCCTGCCGGATCAGCTCAGATGCCTGGGGATTCGGCTTGCCGCTCGCTGCCAGCTTCGCTTCGGCAGACTGGATCGCCTTGGTTGCTGCCTGCAGTTCCTTCAGGCGGAACGTGATCGTCTGGTCGAACAGCGAATGCACGACCGAGTAACGCTCCTCGGACAGGTCGGCATTGAAGTTGACTTTCGCGCGCTTGACGATGGCCTGCGGGTCGGGATAGCCGGGCGGGATCTTGCCGCCGAGCGCTGAATAGGGCAGCACCGGCAGGCGCGAGATCGCCGGGACCAGCAGCAGTTCCTGTCCGGACTGGCTCAGCGTGAACGCCACGAACTTCTTTGCTTCCTCGACGTTCCTGCCGCCCGCGATCAGGGCAATGTTGGCCGGTACGATCGAAGTCACGGCCGGATAGACGAACTCGACCGGGAATCCCGAGTTCTTGCCGGCGAGGCCGAAGAAGTCGATGACCGGTCCGCCGCCGAACTGGCCGTTGTTGATGCCATCGGGCACGCCGAAGCTGCGCTCGGTAATCTGCGCGCTATTGCCGGCCATCTGCAGGATCTGGCTCCAGCCCTTGTCCCAGCCTTCGCCCTGCAGGATCGTCTCGACCGTCAGATGCATCGTGCCCGAGCGCGACGGCGAGGTCATCGCGACGTGGCCGAACCACTGCGGCGCGAGCAGGTCGGTCCACTCCTTCGGCGCTGCGAGCTTGTTGGCCTTCAGATAGCGCGTGTTGTACATGATCCCGTAGCCCGCCAGCGCCTGGCCTTTGTAGTAGCCCTGCGGGTCATTGATCGGATAGTTGCCGATCTTTGCCGGGATCGCCTTGTTGTCGACGCCGGGCGCGGCGACCAGCAGCTTGTCGCGCTTGAGCACCTCGAATGCGTCGGGCGCTGACGCCCAGAACACCTCCGGGCGCTGGCCGGGCGCCGTTTCTCGCACGAACGCGATGCCGGCAACGGTGTTCTTATTGAGTATTTCAAGAGTGATACCCGGATTCGCTTTCTCGAACGCGGTCTTGTAAGCGGAGGTCAGCTCCTTCGGAAACGAGGTGATGACCGTGACAGTGCCGGCGAGGGCGACGCCCGCGGCGAGGGCGAGCGCGGCGCCGAAGCAGACGCGTAACGAAAGTAATCGGCGGGTCATCGTGTCTCCATCAAGTCGCTCGGGATGCAGCGTTCGATTCTCTCAGAGCGCTTCGGGCCGAACCAGCGGACAGACCCGGGTGACGGTCTGGCGCTGCGCTGCGTCAAAAGTGGCTAGAATGAACAAATAACAAGGAGACGCCCGCCCGACGGGCCCGAGTTGGAGCATCACTGGGAGGTCACCAAGGACACCATGGCAACACCCGTCAGACTGATCAAGAAGTATCCCAATCGCCGGTTGTACGACACGCAGACCAGCACCTACATCACGCTGGCGGATGTGAAGCAACTGGTCCTCGACCACGAGAATTTCCAGGTCCTCGACGCCAAGAGCGGCGAGGACCTGACCCGGCCGATCCTGCTGCAGATCATCCTGGAGGAGGAGGCCGGCGGAGTGCCGATGTTCAGCGCGCAGATGCTGTCGCAGGTGATCCGCTTCTACGGCAACGCGATGCAGGGCATGATGGGCTCGTATCTGGAGAAGAACATCCAGGCCTTCATCGACATCCAGGGCAAGCTGCAGGAACAGAGCAAGGCGTTCTACGAATCGAACAAGATCGTGGGCCCCGAGATGTGGACGCAGTTCGTCAACATGCAGTCGCCGATGATCCAGTCGATGATGTCGAACTACATCGAGCAGTCGAAGAATCTCTTTGTGCAGATGCAGGAGAACATGCAGAACCAGGCGCGTTCGATGTTCACCGGCTTCCCCGGATTCCCGGGCCAGGGCGAGAAGAAGTAGCGCTGCGCGGCCGCGGATGTCCGAAACGGTCGCCGCGCGGCGGGCGCGCCCCGCAGTCCGCAAGCCCGCCGCTCCGTCGGTGGGCTTCGTGTCTCTGGGCTGCCCCAAGGCGCTGGTCGACTCTGAAGTGATCCTGACGCGGCTCTCGGCCGAGGGCTACGTCACGAGCTCGACCTACGAGGGCGCGGATCTCGTCATCGTCAATACCTGCGGCTTCATCGACTCTGCCGTGGCCGAGTCGCTCGATGCGATCGGCGAGGCGCTGGCGGAAAACGGCAAGGTGATCGTCACCGGCTGCCTCGGCGCACGCCAGGAGAGCGGCGAGAACCTCGTGGCCAGAGTGCACCCGAAGGTGCTGGCGGTCACCGGACCACATGCGGCGGGCGAGGTGCTCGATCACGTGCACCGGCACCTGCCGAAGCCGCATGACCCGTATACCGACCTCGTTCCGCCGGCTGGCATCAAGCTGACACCGCGCCACTACGCCTACCTGAAGATCTCCGAAGGCTGCAACCACCGCTGCAGCTTCTGCATCATTCCGTCGATGCGCGGCGATCTTGTCTCGCGGCCGATCGGGCAGGTCGTACGCGAGGCGGAGAACCTGCTGAAGCAGGGCGTGCGCGAGATACTCGTCATCTCGCAGGACACCAGCGCCTATGGTGTCGACCTGCGCTACAAGCTCGACTTCGTCGGTGGCCGGACCGTCAAGACGCGGATGACCGAGCTCGTACGGGAACTCGCGCGGCTGGCGCGTTCGCATGGCGCCTGGGTGCGGCTGCACTACGTCTACCCGTACCCGCACGTCGACGAGATCGTTCCGCTGATGGCCGAGGGGCAGGTCCTGCCGTATCTCGATGTGCCTTTCCAGCATGCGCATCCACGAGTGCTCAAGTCCATGAAGCGGCCCGCTTCCGGAGAGAGGAACATCGAGCGCATCCGTGCGTGGCGCGCGATCTGCCCGGACCTGACGATCCGCTCGACCTTCATCGCCGGCTTCCCGGGCGAGACCGAGGCCGAGTTCGACTATCTGCTCGACTTCCTGCGCGAAGCGCAACTCGACCGCGTCGGCTGTTTCGCCTACTCGCCCGTCGCGGGAGCGGCCGCCAACGCGCTCGGGGGCCAGCTGCCGGGCGAGGTTCGCGAGGAGCGCCGCGCTCGCTTCATGGCGGTCCAGGAAGGCATTTCGGCCGAGCGGCTGCGGCGCAAGATCGGGACCGTGCAACGAGTGATCCTGGACGAAACCGGCCCGACGGTCGCAATCGGTCGCAGTGCCGCCGACGCGCCCGAGATCGACGGAGTGGTCTACGTCAAGACAGGGCGGCGCCGCTGCAAGGTCGGCGACTTCGTCGACGTGGCTATCTCGGCCGCAGATCCCCACGACCTGCACGGGAGTCTGGCGTGACGAGCCGCTACGTGCTGTACACGGCGAAGCGCTCCGGCGCTGCGAGCGTGGAAGTCATGCTCGGCGCCCTCGGGCTCGAATTCGACCTGAAGGACGCGACGCCGTGGAGCGAGCCGCCCGGCCCGTGCTTCGAAGAGCTGAAGCAGGTGAATCCGCTGGGCCAGCTGCCGACGCTTGTCACGCCGGGCGGGGAAGTGCTGACCGAAAGCGTGGCCGTACTCTGGACACTGCTCGAGCGCCATCCGAGCGAGTGGGTGCCGGCGCCGTCGACGCGCGACCGTGCGACCTGCCTGCGCTGGATGCAGTTCGCCGCATCGACCGTATATGCGGCGGTCGGCGTGGCCGACTATCCGGCGCGCTGGACCACTTCGCGCTCGCCCGCAGCCCGCGCCGCCGTCGAACGCGCGGCGGTGGCGCGCATGCAGCTCGGCTGGGACATCGTCGCTCAGGCTTTCCCGCAGACGGAGGGGTTCCTGCTCGGTGAGCGGCCGTATGTCTGCGACGTCTATCTCGCGAACCTGTCGCGCTGGTGGAAGATGCGCGATTACCTGAAGCGGCGTCACCGCCCCTTCGCCCTCATGATGCAGCGGGTCGACGAACTGCCCGAGGTGGCGCCCGTATGGGAAAGGCACTGGTCGTGAAGGCCGGTCAGATTCTTTCGGCAGCCTTGATCGGACTGCTGCTGACGGCCGCGACCGCGCAGGCGCAGATGACGCTGACGCTGTATGCGGCGTACGTCGGCAGCGACGGCGTCGAGAACGTCACGACCAACACGCAGGCAGACATCCGCAGCTCGGCGGCGTTCGCGGTGGCCGGCGGCTATGTGCTCGACGACGGGCGTGAAGTGCAACTGCTGTACAGCCAGCAGGCGACGACGCTCGACCCGGGCGGTGGCGCCGCGCCGTTCGACCTGACGATCCGCTACCTGCACCTGGGCGGCACGGTGTTCTTCGACGCTCCGGGTGACCGCGGTGCCTACGTGGTCGGCGGCCTCGGAGCGACGCAGTTCTCGCCGAGCACCTCGGGCTACGGGACGGAATTCAAGCCGTCGATTAACCTGGGGCTGGGATATCTGTGGCCGCTGGGGCAGCACGTTGCCCTGCGCGCCGAGGCGCGCGGCTTCGCCACCTTCGTCAACAGCTCCGGCGGCTTCCTCTGCTCGGGCGGTTGCATCGTCGTGCTGCGCAGTGACGTGTTCTGGCAATACTCGGCGATGGTCGGATTGACGGCGAAGTTCTAGGCTGGCAGCGGCACACGACACAGGTCAAGGCAAAGCGGTATGCGCCGTGCAAGATGCTTGATTCGCCCGTGCAGGCGGGCGCGTTCAGAGACCCAGGAGGGAGAACAGCATGCGTGAAGTCGTCGTTGTCAGCGGTGCCCGTACCGCGATCGGAACCTTCGGCGGCAGCCTGAAGGACATTCCGCCGACCCAGCTCGGCGCCACTGTGGTCGCCGAGGCGCTGAAGCGGGCCAACGTGAAGGGCGAGGAGGTCGGACATGTCGTGTTCGGCCATGTGATCAACACCGAGCCCAAGGACATGTACCTCGCACGCGTCGCCGCGCTCAACGGTGGCGTGGCCAAGGAAGCACCGTGCCTGACGCTGAACCGCCTGTGCGGCAGCGGCCTGCAGGCGATCATCTCTGCGGCGCAAACCATCATGCTGGGCGATGTCGATATCGCGATCGGCGGAGGCGCCGAGAACATGTCGCGCGGCCCCTACAGCATGCCAACGGGCCGCTGGGGCCAGCGCATGGGCGACTTTAAGGCGATCGACATGATGGTCGGGGCGCTGCACGACCCGTTCGACGTCATCCACATGGGCGTGACCGCCGAGAACGTCGCCACCAAGTGGGGCATCACGCGCGAGCAGCAGGATGCACTGGCGGTCGAAAGCCATCGGCGTGCGGCCGCTGCCACGAAGGAGGGTCGATTCAAGGCCCAGATCGTGCCGATCGAGGTCAAGGGCAAGAAGGGCCCGACGGTGTTCGATACTGACGAGCACTTTCGCGACGGTGCGACGATGGCAGACATGGCCAAGCTGAAACCGGTGTTCGCGAAGGAAAACGGCACGGTGACCGCGGGCAATGCGTCGGGGGTCAACGACGGTGCGGCAGCGGTCGTCCTGATGGAACGCAGTGTTGCCGAGAAGCGCGGGCTCAAGCCGCTGGCGCGTCTGGTGTCCTACGGCCACGCCGGCGTCGACCCGAAGTACATGGGCATCGGACCCGTTCCGGCGACGGGGAAAGCGCTCGAGCGCGCCGGATTGAAGGTGACCGACCTCGACGTCATCGAAGCCAACGAGGCTTTCGCCGCGCAGGCGTGCGCGGTTGCAAGGGACCTCGGGTTCCCGGCCGACAAGGTGAACCCGAACGGCAGCGGCATCTCGCTGGGCCATCCGATCGGCGCGACCGGGGCGATCATCACGATCAAGGCGCTCTATGAACTGCAGCGCATAGGCGGGCGTCGCGCACTGGTGACGATGTGCATCGGCGGCGGCCAGGGCATCGCAGCCGTCTTCGAACGCGTCTGAGGCGAGGGGCGCGTACACATGAGCTTCACGCGGCGACGGGCGCTGTGCGCCGCCGCCTGCTGCGCCTGTGGTGCCGTCCCTTGGCGCCACGCGGGGGCGGCGACGCCACGCTCGATGGACCCCCGTGTCGCGCAACTGCTCAAGGAGAGACGGTCGCTGTGGCTGCGGCGCGGTAGCGAGGAACTGCGGGCGACCTATTGGACCGCTGCGGGCGGGCGCGATCAGGACCAGTACCTGCAGCTGTGCTGGCTGCTGCGCGATATCCGCGCCGACCGCGTGTTCGCGATGGACCGCGGCCTGCTGGACACGCTGGCAGGGATGCAGGCCTGGCTGCGGCAGTCCGGCGTCGATGCGCCGATCGAGGTGCATTCCGGCTATCGGACAAGCCGCACCAACAATGCCACCGAAGGGGCCGCGCTCAACTCCCGCCATGTCATCGGCCAGGCTGCCGACATCTCGGTGGCCGGCGTGTCGAGCGTGAAGCTGGCCGGACTGTCGAGTGTGCTCGGCCACGGGGGCACCGGGTTCTACGTCGGACGCGGCTTCGTGCACGTCGACACCGGCGACGACCGCATCTGGATCGACCAGAAGAGGAAACCCGTCACGGGCTAAGGTCGTTGTTGGTGGCGATGCGCGGCGTACAGCGATGGGCATCGAGCTTGACCACCTGATCGTC
This sequence comes from Burkholderiaceae bacterium, assembly GCA_035498175.1. Lineage (GTDB taxonomy): Bacteria > Pseudomonadota > Gammaproteobacteria > Burkholderiales > Burkholderiaceae_F > JALORV01. The sequence continues at coordinate 32,865 of DATKAJ010000014.1, read as the reverse complement.
CCTGCGCGCGACCGCCGCCACGCCGCGGAGCGGCTCGCACGCATCCTCGACGTGCCATGGTCTGAGGCGGGTCTCGGCCCCTTCAGTGCGGTCTATGTCAGCGATGGCCTGACGCTCGATTTCGATCAGGCCGACGCTGGCTTCCCCAGGCTGCACTTCTGCTTCCGCATGAGCGACACCGAGTTCGACGCGCTGCTCGCGCGGCTGGAGTCGCAGAAGATCGCCTACCGCAGCGCGCCGCGTGGCCCGGATGATCACGCCGTCAATGCGCAGTACGGCGGCCGGCTCGTCTACTGGAGCGAGCCGGACGGCCACGTCTGGGAGGCGCTGACGGTGAGCTACGCCCGCCGCACGCGATGACAGGGCGAGCGCCTACTCGGCCGGCGCGGACGTGCTGGGGGAGCGGCGAACGAGGCCGGCGAGATAGCCGGCGACGCGCGCGGGCTGCAGCAACAGGCTGTAGCCGAACACGTAGACCAGCAGTCCGCCGACGTTGCGGCGGATCTTGAGCCGGTGATCGTTGAACATCGAACGCATCACGAAGAAGATCACCACGTTGAGCAGCAACGCAGCGGGCAGCAGCGTCAACGCCATCGGTCCCATCAGCAGATGGCTGCTGAAGGCGGCCGACAGAATCACGCCCGGGACGAAGCCGAGCGTGAACGCGAGGTCGGTCCATGGGAAGAGCAGGTGCCAGACGACGAACAGCATCGAGGTTCGGCGCTTGATCAGTTCACCCGGCAGCTCGGTCAGCGCGCGCAGCGTCACGCGGGCCTGGCGCATGCGCTGCTCGAGGAACGACTTCACATCGGCCGGGACGATGATGAAGCAGCACGCATCCTCGGCGAAGCCGACGCGCCATCCCTTCTGCAGCATGTCCCATGTGAGCAGCACGTCTTCGGCCACGTCGGAGCGCCAGCCGCCGAGTTCCTTCAGCGCGACGCGGTCGTAGATCGTGAAGGACGCCTCGGCGACGACGGTGCCCTGGTACTGTGACTGCATGCGCTTCATCGCCGCGAGGCCGTGGAAGTAGTCCCACTCCTGCGCGCGCGTCAGCCAGTTGTCGCGCGAGTTGCGCACGAGCACGCAACCCGAAATCGCGCGCACGTCGGGCTCCGCCGTCAGGTAGCGCTCGACCATGCTCCACAGCGCATCGCCGAAGAGGATCGCATCGGCGTCGAGGGTCACGATCAGGTCATGCTGAGCCGCTTCGAGCGCGCGATTCAGCGCGGCGGCCTTGCCGCGGTTGCGGCTCTGCCGCAGCACCTTGATCCAGCGGTAGCCTATGTCGTGGACGATCTGCGCCGTGCGATCGGTCGATGCATCGTCGATCAGGATCACCTCGAAGGGCCCGGGATACTCCTGGCGGCGAATGCTCTCGATCGTCTGCGCGATCGACTGGGCCTGGTCGCGCACGTACATCAACACCGAGAGCGCCGGGTAGCGTGCGAGCGCACGCCTGGGCGGGCGCCGGTCGAGCAGCAGGCTGGCGACGATGAAGACGTTCATCGCGCTCGGCACGAGAGCGAGGCCGCCGATGAAGAAGGTTGCCGCGACCAGTCCGATCGTGTCGGCGAGCGCACTGAACCAGTATGAGGACGCCCAGACCGTAAAACCGAACCACAGCGCCGTTGTGATCGACACTGCGAGCAGGCGCCGGCGTTGCGCCGGTTCCGCGTGGCGCAGCCGTGGCAGGTCGATCAGCGGTGCGCGGACCGGCGGCGCAGGCGCCGCGGTCTCAGGAAGCCGCGTCGGCTTCGCGGCAGATCGTCGCACGGGGCTGGACACGGGATCCTCCTATTGCCGCGCAGAAGATGCGCGGCCCGACGGCGGCACGCACCAGGCGATTCGATCCACGGTGCCCCGATTCACGCCGGTCTCCCGCCTGGCGGGTCGCGCTAGCGCGCGGCCTCGGTCGCGCGCTTGACTTCGAACTCGCGCTTGGCCTTCACGTACTCGTTGACGCACTCGACCGTGGCGTTGTTCGACGGATCGCGGCAGTTCGCCGAGGGGTGGTAGAACCGCTTCCAGGCGTCTTCCGTCTCGGCGGCGGCGCGGTGCGCTTCCTCGACCGCGGCGCGCTTGCGCGCCATCTCTTCGCGCTCGGCGCGCGCGCGGGCTTCGCTTTCGGCGTCGGCCAGAAGGCTCGCACGACGGGCCTTTTCGGCGGTTTCTTCGGCCGCGATGCGCTCCTGTTCGGCGCGCGCGAGCGCTTCGCGCTCAGCGTAGTTCTGACGCTTCCCCGCGCGCTGCTCACGCGCCGCCTCGCGCGCCTGCGCCGCCGCAAGCGTCGCCGCGCGTGCTTCGGCAATGCTCGAGTTCTCGAGCCACTGCATCATGAAGGCGCCGGACAACAGGAACAGCCCGCAGCCGATCACGAAGAACGGGTTGACGCGCTCGCGCCGGGCTGCTGCCGCTGCTGCGGCCGGGGTCGGATTCATCGTCGTGACAGCAGAAGTGCCGGTGTCACGTCCTGAATCGGCAGCCGTGCGGAAGGCTGCACCCGAAAATCGCCGCAATTGGGGGCAATCGCCAAATGTTTTCGATTAGGCGGTCAAATCGGCCGCAATTTGCGCGAACCGGAGACAGATCGGATCAAGCCCCCTTTTGGCCGGCCGACAAAGCGCGACTCAATGCGTGCGGTCGAGTGCGATGTCGGCGTACGACGTGGGGTCTTCGCGGGGTTCGATATGCGTGAACACCGAAGCGCCGGACACTGCAGCAGCGATCTCGCGCTCGATGGTCTCGGCCAGGTCATGGGCGCGTTGCACGGTCCAGGCGCCGGGCACGAGCACGTGGATCGATATGAACGAGCGCCCGGCTGCCGCGCGCGTGCGCAGCGCATGGAACTCGACACCGTTTGCCCGATGCTGTTGCAGCACGGCCTCGACCGCGCCGCGCTGGTCTTCGGGGATCGATCGGTCGAGCAGCCCGAGCGCAGAGCGCCGTACCAGCCAGAATCCGGTCAGCACGATATTGGCCGCCACCGCGAGCGCGATGACCGGATCGAGCCAGTTCCAGCCGCTCCACGCGACGGCGCCGACGGCCACGACGACGCCAACCGAGGTCCAGACATCGGTCATCAGGTGATGTGCATCAGCTTCGAGCGCAATCGACCGGTAGCGCCGGGCCGCGCCGAGCAGCACGCGGGCGACACCGAAGTTGATGGCGCTCGCCCCGACAGACAGCGCAAGACCGAGCCCGATGCGCTCGAGCGGCTGCGGGTGCAGCAGGCGGTCGATGGCGGTCCAGGCGATGGCCAGTGCAGCTGCGAAGATCAGCGCGCCTTCGAGCCCGCTCGCGAAGTACTCCGCCTTGGAGTAGCCATAGGCGTGCTCCTCGGTCGGGGGGCGGGCTGAGAGCGCGAGCATCCACAGCGTCATCGCGGCGGCGACGAGGTTGACGATCGACTCGAGTGCGTCAGACAGCAGGCCGACCGAACCGGTCAGCCACCAGGCGCCGGTCTTGATCGAAATCGTGGCTACTGCCGCAGCGATGGACAGCCACGCGAAGCGCGTCAGGGAGCCGCGGTCGCCGGTTCCCGTCTGTGCGGTAGGCGCGGGATCGTGCATCGGCTCACTGCGCCGAATCGGCGAACCAGGCGAGTACGCCGTCGAGCGCCGCGTGATTCAGCGCGAAAGTCGCCTTCTCGCGCACGACCGGCTTGGCGCGCCATGCCACCGAAATGCCGGCAAGCGCCATCATCTTCAGGTCGTTGGCACCATCCCCGATGACGATCGCGCGGTCGGTGGGACAGCCGAGGTCGGCGCAGAGGTCGCGCACGGCCTGCGCCTTGCCATCGGCATCGACGATGTCGCCGCCCGCGGGGCCGCTTACCCTGCCGGTGAGCCAACCGTCGGCGATTTCGAGTTCATTCGACCGCGTGGCGTCGAAGCCGAGCTGCGCGCGCATGCGGTCGGTGAAGAAGGTGAAGCCGCCGGTGACGAGCAGCGTCTTCAGGCCGGCCGTGCGACAGGTCGAGATCAGCCGCTCGGCGCCGTCGTTCAGTCTCAGTTTCTCGTCGTGGACCCGCTGCAGCAGTGCGGCATCGACGCCCGCCAGCATGGCGACGCGGCGGCGCAGGCTCTCCTTGTAATCGCTGATTTCGCCCCGCATCGCTGCCTCGGTGATCGCCGCGACCTCCGTGCCGCGTCCGGCGTACGCGGCCAGTTCATCAAGGCTCTCGATCGTGATCAGCGTCGAATCCATGTCGAGTGCCAGCACACGGAAGTCGGCGAGGCGCCACGCGGGGTCGACGAAGGCCCAGTCGAGTTTCCAGTACTCGCCGAGTCCACGCACCGCACGCCGGACCTCGAGATCGTCGGGGACCATCACGCATCGCGCCGACCGACCGGCGAGACGAATGCGTTCCGGCATGCAGACCACCTTGAAAGTGTCGAGCGCTTCGGGTGACAAACCCGGACCCTGGACGACGAGGTCTTTCATCGGGCTCGCAGTGTAGTGGTTGTCGACGCCCCGCCGACCGTCTCGGAACGGGCCGGAATCCCCTGCCGCGCCCGCCCTTGACTTCGGTCAGTCGCACGCTGACAGTTCGCCTCCTTCAGCGGCCGTAATGAACAGGGCGCAAGCTGCGACGAAGCGGCACCGGACCTTAGGCGGAGCGCGCCTCAAGGAGACGACCATGGCTCTGCGACCCCATCGAATCGCGCTGGCAGTCGGCGCTGCACTGGCGCTGATTGCGCCGAGCGCGCCGAGCCTGGGCAGCGACGCGAACTTCGACCCGCTCCTGAGCGACGGTGCCTTGTGCGCACCAGCGGCTTCGGGGCCGCCGGTCCTGTTGAAGAAACTGCTGATCGCCGCGGCCGAGACGGCGCCGTTCCAGCCGGTGCCCGCCAAGGCCGCGCTCGCCGAAACGCCGGTCCTGTACAAGAACCTGGGATCGCTCAGTCTGAAGGCGGGGACTGCGAATCCGCGCGCCCAGGCGTGGTTCGATCAGGGTATACGGCTTTCCTTCGCCTTCAACCACGCCGAGGCGCAGCGCGCATTCCGCGAGGCGCAGAAGCTCGATCCGAAATGCGCCCTGTGCTTCTGGGGCGAGGCGCTGGTGCTCGGGCCGAACATCAACGTGCCGATGATGCCGGAGGCCAACGCGCCGGCGCTGGCGGCGCTCGCGCAGGCGGTTGCCCTGGCGCCTGCCGCGCCCGCCCGGGACCGGGCGCTGATCGAGGCGCTGGCGAAGCGTTATTCAGCCGATCCGAAGGCCGAGCGCGCCGCGCTCGACGCGGCCTACGCCGAGGCGATGAAGCAGGTCGCTGCGCGCTACGCGGCCGAGGACACGATCCAGGCGCTTGCTGCCGAAGCGATGATGGATACGCAGCCGTGGGACTACTGGGAGGCCGGCGGCACGAAGCCCAAAGGTTACGGGGCTGACATCCTCACGACGCTCGAAGCCGTGCTCAAGCGCAACCCGAAGCACGCGGGCGCGATTCACCTGTACATCCACGCCGTCGAGGCGTCGACGCAGCCGCAGAGGGCGCTCGCCTATGCCGATCGCCTCGGCGCGCAGATGCCCGGTGCGGGCCATATCGTGCACATGCCGGCGCACATCTATTACCGCGTCGGCATGTACCGCAAGTCGCTCGAGACCAACAAACAGGCCATGGCGGTCGACGAGGCCTACTTCAAGAGCTCGCCCTCGGATCCGCTCTACAGGGCTGCGTACTACCCGCACAACATCCACTTCCTGATGGTCTCGGCGCAGATGGGGGGTGACAGTGCGGCCGCGATCACGGCCGCAGAGAAGCTCGACGCTTCGATGGCGCCGGAAGTGGTGGCGCAGTTCGCGATCATGCAGCCAGTCAAGGCCGCGCCCTACACGACGCACGCCATTTTCAGCGCGCCCGATACGATCCTCGCGCTGCCTGCGCCGCCGCCCAACCTCGTGCTGGTCGAGACGATGTACCACTACGCGCGCGCCGTGGCCTACGCCGGCAAGAAAGACATCGCCGGCGGGCAGAAAGAAGTCGACGCGCTGGCGCGCATCCTGCGCGAGGCCGACTTCAAGCCGTTCGACGAGTGGGGCATCCCCGCCAAGGAGATTGTCGACACCGCACGCCTGGTTGCGACCGGGCGGCTGGCCGACGCGAAGGGCGACCTCGACGGTGCCGCGCGCGCCTATGAAGACGCCGTCTTCATCGAGGACACGCTCGCGTACACCGAGCCGCCGTACTGGTACTACCCGGTGCGGCAGTCGCTCGGCGCCGTGAAGCTGCGGCAGGGCAAGCTCGACGATGCCGAGAAGGCCTTCCGCGATTCGCTCGGACGCGTGCGCAACAACGGCTGGGCGCTGGCCGGATTGGCCGAAACGTACCGTCGTAAGGGCGATGCGGCCGGCGAGAAGGCGGCGCGGCAGGCTTTCGATAAGGCCTGGTTCGGCGATCCGAAGGGACCGGCCGTCGACAAGCTCTGAGCAACACGCGAACCGCGCACGGTGGGAATGATCCCCATCGCAAAGTAGGAGCGCGGCCACACGACGGCCGCTGTGCTGTGCCCGGGCCGGCCCGGCAACCGCTTCACTTTCGATGACGGCGGCCGCTACGACGTCGCGCCAAACGTCGCGCTGCTGCTGCAGTTGAACGCCCTACTATGGCGGGGCGCGATAGCGGGGAGCAGGCCGAACCGTCGGACAGCGGCGGCAAGTACCTGTTCCTCAGCCCCGACATCAGTGTGATGGTGGCGCGCAACGTCCAGCTGTTTGCCATCGCGCAGCTGCCGCTGTATCAGTATGTGAATGGCGTGCGGCTGACGGCGAACTGGGGTGGCACCGCCGGCGTCGGCGTCCGGTTCTAGCGGCTCGATCAGGAGCGCGTTGCCGCTCAGGACAGTGCGCGAAAGATCTCGCGCAACCGCTGCGTGCGCGCTTCGACGGTGGGCGTTTTCTCGTCGATGCGCAGCCTTTCAGGCCCCGCGAGCCGCATCGTCCTCGAGCGCTGCATCAGCGCGATCAGCCTGGCCGTGTCGAACGGCGGATCGGGCATGAACTGGATCACGATCGCCTCGCCGGACGCGTCGATCTTGCGGACGCCGAGCTTCTCGGCAAGAAGGCGCAGGCGATGCGTTTCGATCAGCGCGCGGCCCGCTTCCGGCAGCTTGCCGTAGCGATCGACGAGCTCCTCCTGCACGCCGATCAGGCTGTCCTCGTCGTCGCAGCTTGCGAGCTTCTTGTAGAGAGACAGCCGCTGGTGCACGTCGTTGACGTAATCTGGCGGCAGCAGCGCCGGCACGTGCAGGTTGATCTCGGTGACCGCGGCCAGCGGTGCCAGCAGATCGGGCTCTCGGCCCGAGCGCAGCGCACGCACCGCGGCATTCAGCATCTGCGTGTACAGGTCGAAGCCGACCTCCTGCATGTTGCCGCTCTGGCTCTCGCCGAGCACCTCGCCCGCGCCGCGGATCTCGAGGTCGTGCATCGCGAGGTAGAAGCCGCTGCCGAGTTCCTCGAGGTTCTGGATCGCCTCGAGCCGCTTCTCGGCATTCTTCGTCAGGCCGCCTTCGTCGGTCACCATCAGGTACGCGTAGGCCTGGTGGTGCGAACGGCCGACGCGACCGCGCAGCTGGTGCAACTGCGCCAGGCCGAACTTGTCGGCGCGGTGGATGATGATGGTGTTGGCGGTCGGCACGTCGATGCCGGTCTCGATGATCGTCGTGCACAGCAGGACGTTGAAGCGCTGTTGGTAGAAGTCGCGCATCACGCGCTCGAGCTCGCGCTCCGGCATCTGCCCGTGCGCAACCTCAATGCGCGCCTCGGGCAGCAGCTCCGCGAGTCGCGCACGTCGATTTTCGATCGTGTCGACTTCGTTGTGCAGGAAATACACCTGGCCGCCGCGCTTCAGTTCGCGCAACACTGCCTCGCGCATCAGGCTTGCGGCCTCCTTGCGCACGAAGGTCCTGATCGCGAGCCGGCGCTGTGGCGCGGTCGCGATCACCGAAAAGTCGCGGATGCCCTCGAGCGAAAGCGCCAGCGTGCGCGGGATAGGCGTGGCGGTCAGCGTCAGCACGTCGACTTCGGCGCGCAGTGACTTCAGCCGCTCTTTCTGACGCACGCCAAAGCGATGCTCCTCGTCGATGATGACAAGCCCGAGGCGCTCGAACTTCACGTCCTCGGTGAGAAGCTTGTGCGTGCCGATCACGATGTCGACCGTGCCGGCATTGAGTCCCGCGACCGCATCGGCAACCTCCTTCGACGAGCGGAAGCGCGAGAGCTCGACGATCGTCACCGGCCACTGCGCAAAGCGGTCGCGAAAAGTGTGGAAGTGCTGTTCGGCGAGCAACGTCGTCGGGCACAGCACCGCCACTTGTTTGCCGCCGACGACTGCCGCGAAGCTCGCGCGCAGTGCCACCTCGGTCTTGCCGAAGCCGACATCGCCGCAGACCAGCCGGTCCATAGGAAAACCCGCGCCCATGTCTTTCAGCACCGCGTCGATCGCGGCCTGCTGGTCCGGCGTCTCCTCGAAGCCGAAGCCCTCGGCGAAGGCCTCGTAATCGTGCTGGCGGAACTCGAAGGCGTGTCCCTTACGTGCCGCGCGCAGCGCATAGAGGTTCAGCAGCTCGGCCGCGGTGTCGCGCACCTGCCTGGCGGCCTTGCGCCGCGCCTTGTCCCACTCGCCGCTGCCGAGCTGGTGCAGCGGCGCCGCCGCGGGGTCCGCGCCGCTGTAGCGGCCGATCAGGTGCAGCTGCGCGACCGGTACGTACAGCGTGGCCTCGTTGGCGTATCCGAGCTGCAGGAACTCGGTCGGCCCGCTGCCCAGGTCGATCGTCTGCAGACCGAGATAGCGGCCGATGCCGTGCTCGACGTGCACGACCGGATCGCCGATGCGCAGCTCCGCGAGGTCGCGGATCATCGCCTCGACGTTGGACGCGCGTTCGCGCTGCTTGCCGCGCAGCCGCCGCGGGCTCGCCGCGTAGAGCTCGGTTTCGGTCAGTATCGAGAGTGGCGGATCGCGCAGCGCGAATCCTTCGTGCAGCGGCGCCACGCCGAGTGCAATGCGCGCCGAGCCCGCGACGAAGCCCGCGAAGTCCGCGCTGTCGCCGAACGGGATGCCGTACTCGGCGAGCATCTGGCCGATCGTTTCACGTCGGCCTGCCGAGTCCGCGACGATCAGGATCCGTCCCTCATGCTCCTCGGCGTAGCGCCGCAGGGCCCCCACCGGGTCATCGGCGCGGCGCTCGACCGCGAGATGCGGCAGTGGTGCGTAGGGCGTTCCATCGAGCTGGGCCGCGCGCTCACCGAGCGCAAGGCGCGCATACGGCTGTGCCCTTGAGAAGAACGTCTCCGCGTCGAGGAAGAGCGCGGCTGGCGCGAGGATGGGCCGCGCCGCGTCGCGCGCGAGGAAGCGGTGGCGCTCGCTGGTCTCGTTCCAGAAGCGTTGCATCGCCGCCTCGATCGGGCCGTGCAGCGCGAGCAGGGAATCGGCGGGCAGGTAATCGAACAGTGTCGCCGTCTCGTCGAAGAACAGCGGCAGGTAGTACTCGATGCCGGCCGGCGCGATGCCGTTGCCGACGTCCTTGTAGACGCCCGATCGGCTGGGGTCGCCCTCGATGCGATCGCGCCAGCGACGACGGAATGCCTGACGAGAGTTCTCGTCAGTCGGAAACTCGCGGCCTGGCAGCAGCCGGACGTCGGGCACCGAGTACAGCCCGCGCTGCGTGTCGGGGTCGAAGGCCCGGATCGTCTCGAGCTGCTGATCCAGAAGGTCGAGGCGATACGGTAGCGTGGAGCCCATCGGAAACAGGTCGATCAGGCCGCCGCGCACCGCGAACTCGCCCGGCGCGACCACCTGCGACACGTGCTGGTATCCACCGAAGACCAGCTGGCGGCGCAGCTGCTCGGCATCGATCCGATCACCCTGGCGGAAGAAGAACGTATGCCCTGCGACGTACTGCGGAGGTGCAAGCCGGTGCAGCGCCGTGATCGCAGGAACGATCAACACGTCGATCGTCCTCGTGGACTGGCTCAGCCGGTAAAGCGTCTCGAGACGTTCGGAGACGAGGTCCTGGTGCGGCGACAGCGTGTCGTAGGGCAGCGTCTCCCAGTCAGGCAGCGGTCGCACCCCCAGCGATGGATCGAAGTACGGGATTTCATCGACCAGCCGCTGCGCATCGAGGGCGTCCGCCGCTACGACGACGGCAAGGCGGCCCGCGCGACGTGCAGCGGCGGCTGTCTGTGCGAGCAGCAGCGCATCGGCGGAGCCGGGCGGCCGCGCGATGGCAAAACGAGTCCCTGCGATCGGCAGCGATCGCGGTGCGAGGTCCGCCGCGACGGGCGCGGGCGGTGCGAGCGGGACGTCGGACACGGCCAAAAAAAGTTCGGCAACCCGGGAGCCTCGAAGAGGACTCAAGGGCTGCCGAACGCGGTCGTTATTATACGAAGCGCCAAGTGGTGCCCTCCGCTCTCTCCTCGATTTCCAGCCGCGAACCCGACTCGTGCCCCGACCTCTGCGCTACATCGCCCTGATCCCCGCGGCCGGGGTCGGATCGCGCGTGGCAGGCGACGTGCCGAAGCAGTACTTGAGGCTCGGTGAACGCACGATGCTCGAGCACTCGATCGAGGCACTGCTGGCCGAGGCCCGCATCGACGCGATCTTCATCGTCGTTGCGCCGTCCGATACGCGGTGGCAGCAGCTCGAGGTGGACGACGAACGAGTCGAGTTCCTGCCGGTTGGCGGCGCGAATCGGGCCGAAAGCGTCCGCAACGGCCTGATCGCGATCGCGGGCCGCACCGCGGACGATGACCGCGTGCTGGTACACGATGCCGCGCGGCCGTGCCTCGGCGCGGACGCACTCGGCCGGTTGATCGACGAGGCGGGACACGAAGATGCCGGCGGCCTGCTGGCGATCCCGCTGTCCGACACGCTGAAGCGTGGCGAGGACGGGCGGGTCGGCTTCACGCTCGATCGCACCGGGCTGTGGTGTGCGCAGACCCCGCAGCTGTTCCGCGCGGCGTCGCTGCGCGCGGCCCTGGGCCAGGGTCCGCTGGAGGAGATCACCGACGAGGCGAGCGCGATGGAGCGCACCGGCCACGCGCCGAAGCTCGTCCTCGGCAGCGGCGGCAACCTGAAGGTCACGACTGCTGAGGACCTGGTGCTGGCGCGGGCGATTCTGGCAGAGCAGGGGCGTCTTTCGTGACGAGCTTCCGCATCGGCCAGGGGTTCGACGTGCACGCACTGGTGCCCGGGCGGCGACTGGTAATCGGCGGCATCGAGATCCCGCACGAGCGCGGGCTGCTGGGGCATTCCGACGCGGACGTGCTGCTGCACGCGATCACCGACGCGATCCTCGGCGCCGCCGGCCTCGGCGACATCGGCGCGATGTTTCCAGACGACGATGAGCGCCATCGCGATGCGGACAGCCGCGCACTGCTGCGGGCGGCCGCCTCGCGTGCCCGCGAAGCGGGATGGTGCATCGAGAACATCGATGCGACGGTGATCGCCGAGCGCCCGAAGATTGCGCCGCACGTCGATGCAATGCGTTTGGTGGTGGCAGAGTGCGCCGGCGCCGATCGCACGGCGGTCAGCATCAAGGGCAAGACCGCGGAGAAGCTCGGCGCGCTCGGGCGCGGCGAAGGCATCGCTGCGCACGCGGTCGTGCTGCTGGCCCGCTCCGCCTGAGACCTTCGCCTCAGGTCGTGACCGGCGCCTCTTCGGGCAGGCCTTCCCAGTCGAGCAGGTCGAGGTCGAGCACCAGCGAGACCACTTCGCCGTCCGCTGCCTGGCCCCAGTAGGCGCCGTACTCGCCCTCGCCAAAGCCCGAGGTGAACAGCACGCCATCGCCGCTGCCTGCGCGCACGCGCGCCCAGGTCCAGGTGCGGCGCCGGTTATCCTGCAACACACGTTCGAGCTGTGCCACCAGACTGGCGTCTTCCGAGAGCGCGCGGCGCCAGAGCGCCAGCGCCGAGGCGTCGAACAGCGCGGCAAAACCTGATTCGACCTCGAACACCGAGATCTCGCCGTCGGGCAACTCGGGATCCTCGCCCTCGATGAGTGCGTTGACCCAGGTCTTGGCGGGTCGATCGGCGAACTTGATCTGCGCGAAGGCGACGCGTTCCTCGCCATCGGGCAGCGTCGCGATGACGAGTTGCAGCGGGTAGCGGCCCGGCGCGATCCCGGGCACGTAGGGCGCGCCCTCGAGCACCAGCGCGTCGACGCCAGTCAGTCGGCCGCTCGGAACGCCGACCGCGCCGAGGCTGAGTACGGCGAGATCGACCGGCTCTTCCTCGATCTCGGCGGGCAGCACGATGCCGAGGTCATCGACCGCACCGAGCGGCAGACGCAGCGGCGTGCCGCCCTCGACGCGGACGGCCTGCGCCTTCGTGTCCAGCGCCGGAAGCGCGGCAAGGCCGATCAGAGCGATCAGCGCATGGCGTCGAGACAGGGGCCTGAGGATCATGCGTCGCGTTCGAGGGGCAGCGTGAGTTCCGCACGCAATCCATGTGGAGAGTTGGCCAGCAGGCGCAAAGATCCGCCGTGCAGACGTGCAATTCGCTGCACGATCGGCAGACCCAGGCCGGCGCCGCCGCTCCCGCTGCGGGCGCTGTCGCCGCGCTCGAACGGGCGCAGCAGGCGGTCGATCTGCTCGGCCGGGACTCCGGGGCCGCGATCCGCGACCGCGATCACCGCATCCTGTCCATCCGATGCTACCGAGACCGTCAGTTCGAGGCGGCCATCGGCGGGATCGCGCCCGTACTTCGCAGCGTTGACCAGCAGGTTGTCGAGTGCGCGGTCGAGCTCGGTGCGATAGCCCCGGATCTGGACGCCGCGTGCGATCAGCAGATTGATCGCGCTATTCGGCTGAAGGTCAAGGCGCGCGCGTGCGACCGCGCCTTCGACCAGTGGCGCGAGCTCGATCGGTTCTGCCGGCTGCTGCGGCGCCCGGCGTGCATAGTCGAGGAACTGCCGCACGATGGCGTCCATCTGCTCGAGGTCCGCGATCATCGCTGCGCGTGTGTCGGTGGGCAGGGTGGCCATCTCGAGTTCGAGTCGCAGGCGGGTGAGCGGCGTGCGCAGGTCGTGCGAAATCCCGGCCAGCAGGACGGCGCGGTCTTCCTCGAGCTTGCCGAGGTCGGTGACCATGCGGTTGAAGCTCTCATTGACCGTGCGGATTTCCGCAGGCCCGGTGGCGGGAAGCGCCGCCGGAATTCGTCCCCGGCCCAGCGACTCGGCGGCCGCCGAAAGTTGCGCCAGCGGGCGGTTGATCACACGGGTGATCAGGATCGCGCCGAGCACCGACAGCAGCAGCGCCACCGCGGCCCAGCCGATCCATTGCGTGCCGATCGACCGCGCAACGGGATCGCGCTCGATGTAGAGCCAGTAGCGGTCCTCATCGATCGCAAGGCTCACCCACACGCCGTCGACGCCGTTGACCTGCGACACGACCTGAGTGCCCGGTCCCAGCCGCTCGATGATGAGCGGCGCGGACAGCGCCAGCAGCGACCGCTCAGGCAGCGGGCGCACGACGTCACCCGCCTCGAGCGGGGCGATCTGGATGCCTTCGTTGCGCGCCAGTTCGGCGAGCAGATCGCGCCGTATGTACGGGTCCGCATAGACGAGTGCTGCACGAGTCAGCTGGGCGATCGACACGATCTGCTGCGCGATCGTCGCGGCGCGCGGCGCGCGCTCGAACACGCGGAAGCTCTGCAGCCACGCCGCCATGCTGAGCACGATCAGCAGCAGTACCAGCAGCAGTGTCCGCCAGAAGAGTGGCGGCGAGCGCAGCGTCATCGTCCGCACGCGGGGCAAATCACGACTGGCCCTCTGGAATGAAGACGTAGCCGAGTCCCCAGACGGTCTGGATGTAGCGGGGCTTCGCGGGGTCGGGCTCGATCAACTTGCGCAGCCGCGAGATCTGCACGTCGAGCGACCGGTCAAAGGCCTCGTATTCTCGACCGCGTGCCATCTCCATCAGCTTCTCGCGCGAAAGCGGCACGCGCGGGTGGCGTGCGAAGGCCTTCAGTACCGCGAACTCGCCGGTCGTCAGCGCGACCGGTTCGCCGGCCTTCGACAGCGTGCGGGTCACGAGGTCGAGCACGAATTCGCCGAACGCGACGGGTTCGGTGTCACTGCCCGGAGCGCCCGGCGCCTCCTCAGCGGCGCGTCGGCGCAGGACCGCGTTGATGCGCGCCAGCAGCTCGCGCGGGTTGAACGGCTTCGGCAGATAGTCATCCGCACCCATCTCGAGCCCGATGATGCGGTCGACGTCCTCGCCTTTCGCAGTGAGCATGACGATCGGCGTGCGGTCGTTTCCGCCGCGCAGGCGTCGCAGAATCGACAGCCCGTCCTCGCCGGGCATCATCAGGTCGAGCACGAGCACATCGAAGCGCTCGCGCAACCACACGCGATTCATCGCCTGGGCGTTTTCCGCCACGTACACATTGAAGCCGTTGTCGCCGAGGTAGCGGCGCAGCAGGTCACGCAGCCGCTGATCGTCGTCGACCACCAGGACCTTTGGGGGTGAGTGTCGCGTCATGACAGGATGAGGTTTTGCCGCGCGCATCGTACGGCCCGGCGTCGCACCGGGACCGCGGCGCTTCACATTCTGTTACAGACTTTACCGCGGGCAGCGCGATGCAGAGCCGAGAATAGGGCAACGTCCCAGCGGGACCGCCTACGATGCGGCTCATGGTCCGGATTCTTTCTGCAATTCGCCGCCGGCGCTCGTGGTCGGCGCTCGCGGGGCTGCTTTGCGCCGGGCTGGCGTTCGGGCAGCCACCGGCGCAGCCCGGGGGGGCGCGCCTCACGCCCGAGCAGCGACAGCAGCTCTGGCAGCAGATGTCGCCCGAGCAGCGCGAAGCCTTCCGCTCCGCGCGCACGCCGGAGGAGCGGCAGCGCGCCTGGCAAGCCCTGCGTCCCGATCAGAAGCGCGAGATGTGGCAGACGTTGTCACCGGAGCAGCGTGAGCTGATGATGCGCCGCGTGCCGAGCGAGGAGCGGCACCAGATGTTGCAGCAGATGTCGCCCCAGGAGCGGGAGGCGATGCGCCAGCGCTTCCTGCAGCAGCGCGACCAGCGCGCGGCCGAGGGCGGGCAGCGTCGGCTGACACCGGAGGAGCGGCAGCACCTGCGCGATCAGGTCCGCGAGGCGCAGGGCAACTGGAACCCGAAGAAGGGCGGCGGCCGCTGAACCTTTCGCGGAGCGTCTAGGCGCGTTCGACGTAGGAGCCGTCGTCGGTGTTGACGCGGATCTTCTCGCCGGTGTTCACGAATGGCGGCACCTGCACCGAGATCCCCGTCTCGAGCCTCGCCGGCTTGAACGACGTCGTCGCGGTCGCGTTCTTGATGCCGGGCTCGGTCTCGACGACCTCGAGCACGACGGTCGTCGGCAACTGGATGCCGATTGCCCTGCCGTTGTGGAAGTTGATCTCGACCTCCATGTTCGGCATCAGGAAACCGGTCTGGCCCTCGAGAAAATCTTCGCCCAGCGACAGCTGCTCGTAGGTCTCGTTGTCCATGAAAACCCAGTTGCTGCCGTCGTGGTAGGAGTAGGTCATCGTGCGGCGGTCGATGAAGGGGCGCTCGATCTTTTCATCGGTGGATAGCCGCTCGTTGCGCTTCTGGCCGCTTTCGATGTCCTTGATCTCGATCTGCATGTAGGCGCCGCCCCGCCCGCCCACATGCACGTGATAGCTCTTCAGGACGCGCCACACGCGCTTGTCGAACTCCAGCAGGTTGCCGGCGCGGATTTCAGTCGCGAGGATCTTGGCCATCAGTGTCTCGTCGTAATGTCATTTGAAGGTGCGCGGCCGTGTGACCCGCGGCCTGGCTGCCGAGGGTCGCCTGCGCAGCGGACGGCCCGCCTAGCGCGGCGTCCTACACTGCGGGGCCCGGCGCGGTACCTGCATGGGCTCGCCCCGCCACGTCGGGCGCAGCCCAGCGCAAAACCAATGATTATAGGCCGTGCCGAACTGACGATCATGTCCGACGCTCCATCCGAATTCGAGCCGCGCCGCGTCATCGACGGGCTGCCGCACCTGCCGGGCGTCTACCGGATGCTCGACGCCACTGGCGCAGCGCTGTACGTCGGCAAGGCGCGCGACCTGAAGAAGCGCGTCGCGTCGTATTTCAACAAGGACGTCGGTCCGCGCATCGCGCACATGCTGGCACGGGTCGCGCGGATCGAGACGACTGCGACGCGGTCCGAGGCCGAGGCGCTGCTGCTCGAGAGCAACCTGATCAAGTCGCTGGCGCCGCGCTACAACATCGTCTTCCGCGACGACAAGTCGTACCCGTACCTGAAGTTCACGCCGCACGAGTTCCCGCGGGTGGCGTACTACCGCGGCGTGGTGGACAAGCGCGGCCAGTACTTCGGCCCCTATCCGAATGCCTGGGCGGTCAAGGACAGCATCCAGCTGCTGCAGAAGGTATTCCGGCTGCGAACCTGCGAAGACACGGTGTTCGCCAACCGTTCGCGTCCATGCCTGCTGCATCAGATCCACCGGTGCACAGCGCCGTGCGTGGGCCTGATCGCGGCGCCGGCCTACGCGCAGGACGTCGATCGCTCGGTGCGCTTCCTTCGTGGGGAGAGCGACGACGTGATGCGCGAGCTCGAAGGGCGGATGCAGCAGCTCGCGGCCGAGCTCAAATTTGAGGAAGCGGCCGCGGTGCGCGACCAGCTCGGCGCGCTTTCGCGCGTGCTGCACCAGCAGGCGATGGAAACGACGGGGTCGGAGGCGGACGCTGACGTGCTCGCGGTCGTAACTGAAGGCGGGCACGCCTGCGTCAACCTGGCGATGATCCGTGGTGGCCGCCATCTCGGCGACAAGCCGTTGTTTCCCTCGCGCGCCGGCGGCGAGGCCTCCGATCCTGCGGAGATCCTCGAAGCCTTCATCTCGCAGCACTACACTGCGCAGCCCTGCCCGCCGACCGTAGTGGTCAACGCCGACATCGATGCAGAGGAGGTTGGCCAGTTTCTCTCCGGGGCGAGCGGGCGCCGCGTGCAGATCGTGCGGCATCCGCAGGAGAGCCGGCGCCGCTGGCTAGAAATGGCCGAAGCCAACGCGCGCCTTGCCCTCGCGCGTCGTCTGGCAGAAGAGGGCTCGCAGATGGCGCGCACCCGCGCGCTGATCGAGGCGCTCGGCCTCGACGTCGGTGACGCCGAAGCCGACACGCTGCGCATCGAGTGCTTCGACATCAGCCACACCGCCGGCGAGGCGACGCAGGCGTCGTGCGTGGTCTATTCGAATCATCAGTTGCGGCCTTCGGAATATCGCCGCTTCAACATAGAGGGTATCGAGCCCGGGGACGATTACGCCGCCATGCGCCAGGTGCTGTCACGCCGCTTTGCGCCGGTGGCTCGCGGCGAAGCAGCCCTGCCGCAACTCGTGCTGATCGACGGCGGCAAGGGGCAGGTGATGGTCGCGCGCCAGGTGTTCGAGGAGCTCGGACTCGATTCCGGCGTGCTGGTCGGCGTTGCGAAGGGCGAGGAGCGCAAGGTCGGCCTCGAGGAACTGGTGTACGCGGACGATCGGCCGCCGCTGGTGCTCGGGCGCGAATCGCAGGCGCTGATGCTGGTGGCGCAGATCCGCGACGAGGCGCATCGCTTCGCGATCACCGGCATGCGCGCGCGCCGCTCGAAGGCTCGGAAGACCTCGCAGCTCGAGGCGATGGAAGGCATCGGCCCCACGCGCAGGCAGCGCCTGCTGGCGCGCTTTGGTGGCATGCGCGGACTGGCCGCGGCGTCGATCGACGACATCGCAACCGTCGACGGTGTTTCGCGTAAGCTGGCGGAGAGGATCTACGCACAATTGCATGGCCAGCCCACCGAATAATCCGCCGCTGACCTTCAATGTGCCAATGGCGCTTACCTGGGCGCGGATCGCGATGATCCCGGTGATCGTCGGCATCTTCTACGTGCCCGACGCCTGGTTTCCGCCGCACTGGAAGAACGCCAGCGCCTGCTGGCTGTTCGTGCTCGCTGCCATCACCGATGCATTCGACGGTTACATCGCTCGCCGCTACGGCATGGTGAGCCGGCTCGGCGCCTTCCTCGACCCGGTCGCCGACAAGCTGATGGTGTGCGCCGCACTGGTGGTACTGCTGTCCCTCGACCGCGTCGATGAATTCGTGGCGCTCGTGATCATCGGCCGCGAGATCGCCGTCTCTGCCCTTCGTGAATGGATGGCCCGGATCGGAAAATCGGGAAGCGTCGCGGTCAGCTCGCTCGGGAAGATCAAGACGATCGCGCAGATGGTCGCGATCCCGATGCTGCTGTTCCACGATCCATTGTTCGGGCGGATCGACGTTCACTCGATCGGCACAGTGCTGATCTACGTTGCGGCAGCACTCACCGTGTATTCGATGTTGGTGTACATGAAAATGGCGTGGCCCCATCTCAGGGAACGATGAAGAAATGGGTCGCGTAGGTTTGACACCCCATCGACCCCCGCTATAATTTCGCTCCTCGCGCGGGAATAGCTCAGTTGGTAGAGCGCAACCTTGCCAAGGTTGAGGTCGCGAGTTCGAGACTCGTTTCCCGCTCCAGAATTCATTGCAAGGGGAAGCCGGAGTGCTTCCCCTTTTGGTTTGAACCCCATGCGGCGGGGTGGCAGAGTGGCCATGCAGCGGACTGCAAATCCGTGTACGCCGGTTCGATTCCGACCCCCGCCTCCACGATTCTCGGCGCGAGCATTGGCAATCACGAGCTCCGACGATCGGTGCGTGGACTGACGTCGGAATCCGGATGGCGGTGCCGGAGTCATCACCCGAGCGCTACTGGGACGAAAAGGCCCGCAAGAGCGGCGGCGATCCGCTGCTCGCTGCGTGCATCGACGATCCCATCGCGAACCGGGGAATCGACGGAGTGCAGCAGGTACTGGCACGTGCCGCGCTCGAGCAGGTGCAACGACGTCGGTCGACGAGGGGCGGGCGGGCTCTCGATCACGGGTGCGGATCGGGCCGCTGGTTCCCGTTACTGACGGCGTGGGGGTGGATCTGTTCCGGCGTCGACGTTTCGGCCGAAATGCTGGCGATCGCGCACCGACTGCATCCAGCGCTTGAACTGCGCAAGGGCGACGGACTGCAATTGCCGTTTCCCGACGCGAGCTTCGACCTGGTCTGGTCATTCGCGGTTCTGCACCACAATACCTATGCGCGCCAGGAGACGATGCTGCGCGAAATGGAGCGGGTCCTGCGGCGCGGCGGTTGTCTGGTGATGTTCGAAGGCCTCGGTGCGCGAGTGGAGGACGATCCGCTGTATCACCCGCGGCCGCTGCCGGAGTGGATCGCCGCCGGGGAGGCTCTCGGATTGCACGGGCTATGGCAGCGAACGGGCCGCTATGCCGTGCTCGACGCAGCGCTCGGGCGGTTCGGGCCGCTGCGCACCGAGCGAGCGCCGCGCTTCTGGCGGGCAGCGGTGAATCGGATCGACGCGGTGGTCGATCCCCACCTGCAGCGCCTGATTCCGGCCCAGTACTGCACGCGGGCGGCGATGCTGTTCGAAAAGCCGGGTGGGCGTGCAACTTAGACCGCGACAGGCGGTCAACTGTTAGGCTTTGCCAGTTCTTATCGCCGCCGCGGTGGTGAAACTGGTAGACACAGCGGACTTAAAATCCGCCGCAAGCGAAAGCAAGCATGCCGGTTCGATCCCGGCCCGCGGCACCACGACACGGATGAAAGTCTTCAACCTCGGCTGCGACAACGAACACTCCTTCGAGGGCTGGTTTGCCTCGACGGAGGAGTTCGATCGCCAACAGCACGCGAACCTGGTCGAGTGCCCGGTTTGTGGCAGTCATACGGTGCGCAAGTTGTTATCGGCGCCGCGGCTCAACCTGGGGGCGGAAGCGCCGGGCGAGAAGCAGGTCGTCGCGATGCCCAACGATGCGGCCATGCAGAAGCTGATGCTGCACATGGCGCAGCAGATCCGCGCGAACACCGAGGACGTCGGAGAGAGCTTCCCGGACGAAGCGCGACGCATCCACTACAAGGAATCGCCGCAGCGTTCGATCCGTGGGCTCGCTTCGCGCGAGCAGGCGGCCGAACTGGTCGACGAGGGCATTGAGGTGATGCCCGTGCCCTTCGGCCACCTGCTGAAGAATCCCGTGCAGTAGCGCTGAACTAGCGCCTCGCGTACTGCTGCGCGCCGAAGAGCACGTCGCGGGCTCTGTTGTCGGTGATCGGCTTGCGCCGGTCCGCCAGCACCTTGACTCCGCGCTGCACCGCGGGCCTGGCCGAGACCGCGTCGAACCAGCGCTTGAAGTTCGGATACTCGGCGATCTCCACGCCCTGGTTTGCCGGCACGCGCGTCCACGGAAAGATCGCAATGTCCGCGATCGAATACTCGCCGGCGAAATATTCCGCGCCGCGCAGGTGTCGGTCCATCACGCCGTAGAGCCGCCTGGCTTCGTTCGTGTAGCGGTTGATCGCGTACTCGATCTTCTCCGGCGCGTAGAGGCGGAAGTGATGCGCCTGGCCCAGCATCGGTCCGACGCTTCCCATCTGGAACATCAGCCACTGCAGCGCGACGTACTTGCCGCGCACATCCTGCGGCAGGAAGCGTCCGGCCTTGCCGGCGAGATAGACGAGGATCGCACCCGACTCGAACAGCGAGATCGCCTTGCCAGCCGGGCCGTCGGAATCGACGATCGCAGGGATCTTGTTGTTCGGGCTGATCGCCAGGAACTGCGGCGTGAACTGGTCGCCCGCGCCGATGTCCACGGCGTGCGCCGTGTACGGCAGGCAGCACTCCTCGAGCATGATGTGGACCTTGTGCCCGTTCGGGGTCGGCCAGCTGTACACATCGATCATTTCGCTCTCCGCGGTACGTCTCAGTGCTTCGGCGGCAGCGGCACGTGCTTGGCGATCTCGAGCTTGGCGATCGCGTTGCGATGCACTTCGTCAGGTCCGTCCGCGAGGCGCAGCGTTCGTGCCAGCGTGTAGGCGTACGCGACCGGAAAGTCGTCGCACATCCCGGCCCCGCCATGCGCCTGGATCGCCCAGTCGAGCACGGTGCACGCGACGTTGGGGGCGACGACCTTGATCATCGCGATCTCGGCCTTTGCGGTCTTGTTGCCGACGGTGTCCATCATCCAGGCCGCCTTCAGCGTCAGCAGCCGTGCCTGGTCGATCATGCAGCGCGCCTCGGCGATGCGTTCCTGCCACACGGTCTGGCGGGCGATTGGACCGCCGAAGGCCACGCGGCCCGCGAGGCGCTTGCACATGAGTTCGAGCGCGCGCTCCGCAAGCCCGATCGAGCGCATGCAGTGATGAATGCGACCCGGGCCCAGCCGACCCTGCGCGATCTCGAAGCCGCGACCTTCGCCGAGCAGGATGTTCGACACCGGCACGCGCACGTTCTCGAACAGCGTTTCCATGTGACCGTGCGGCGCATCGTCGTAGCCGAAAACGTTGAGCGGCCTTACCACGCGCATGCCCGGCGCGTCGGCTGGCACCAGGATCATCGACTGCTGGGCGTGCTTTGGGGCCTCCGGGTCGGTCTTGCCCATGACGATGTAGATCTTGCAGCGCGGGTCGCCGGCACCCGAGGTCCACCACTTGCGGCCGTTGATCACGTAGGTGTCGCCCTCGCGCCGCATCGAGGTCTGGATGTTGGTCGCGTCGGACGAGGCGACTTCGGGCTCGGTCATCGCAAACGCCGAGCGGATCTCGCCGGCGAGCAGCGGCTTCAGCCACTTCTCCTTCTGTTCGGGCGAGCCGTAGCGCTCGATCGTTTCCATGTTGCCGGTGTCCGGCGCCGAGCAGTTGAACACTTCCGAGGCCCACGGCACGCGGCCCATGATCTCCGCCAGAGGCGCGTATTCGAGATTGGTGAGCCCCGCGCCGTGCGACGAATCGGGCAGGAACAGGTTCCATAGCCCGGCCGCGCGTGCCTTGGGCTTCAGTTCTTCGATGAGCCGGGTCGGTGTCCAGCGTGCGCCCTTGCGCGTGTTCTCCTCGACCTCATCGTGGAAGCGGCGCTCCACCGGATACACATGCTGCTGCATGAATGCGCTGACGCGCTCCCGCAGGTCCTGTGCGCGGCTCGAGTACTGGAAATCCATGATTCGCTCCTCCGTGCAGTCAGGATAGCGCAGCGCGGTTGTTGCGGCTTGAGCCGGCGGGTAGAGTCTGCAGAAGGAGG
Organism: Burkholderiaceae bacterium; assembly: GCA_035498175.1. Classification (GTDB taxonomy): domain Bacteria; phylum Pseudomonadota; class Gammaproteobacteria; order Burkholderiales; family Burkholderiaceae_F; genus JALORV01. The sequence continues at coordinate 10,783 of DATKAJ010000014.1, read as the reverse complement.
ATTGATGAAAGCCATCCAGTGCGTAGAGTGGGGCATGCCGGACCGGCTGGTGCTGGCGGATGTCGCGACGCCCGAGCCTGATACGGCGTCGGTGCGGGTCAAGGTCGAGGCGGCCGGGGTCAACTTCCCCGACGCGTTGATCGTGCAGAAGAAGTACCAGGTGCAGCCTCCGCTGCCATTCATCCCGGGTACCGAAGTGGCCGGTGTGGTCGACGCGGTCGGTGCAGGTGTGCGGCAGCTGAAAGCAGGTGACCGCGTCGTCGCCTTCGTCGGCGTCGGCGGCTTCGCCGAGTACGTCTGCGCGCCAGCTGCGTTGACCGTGCCGCTGCCGGACGGCGTTTCGGCGGACCAGGCCGCCGCCTTCACGCTGACCTATGCGACCTCGCATCACGCGCTCTTCGATCGCGGCCAGCTGAGGGCCGGCGAGACTCTGGTGGTGCTGGGTGCCGGTGGTGGAGTCGGTCTGGCCGCGGTCGAACTCGGCAAGATCGCCGGGGCACGTGTCGTTGCCGCCGCATCGAGCGAAGCGAAACTCGCGGCCGCGCGCGACCATGGCGCCGACGAAACCATCAACTACACGAGCGTCGACCTGCGGGAAGCGCTCAAGACCGCGACCGGCGGCAAGGGCGCGGACGTGATCTACGACCCGGTCGGCGGCGCGCTGACCGATGCCGCGGTGCGCGGCCTCGCCTGGCGCGGACGGCTGCTGCTGGTGGGTTTTGCCGATGGCGCGATTCCGCAGATTCCGGCCAACCTGCTGCTGATCAAGGGTAGCTCCGCGGTCGGAGTCTTCTGGGGTGACTTCGCGCGCCGCGAACCCGCGGCCAACGCCGCGATGCTCAAGGAGCTCTACACGTGGCTCGCCCAGGGACGGCTCAAGCCGCACATCTCGCAAACGTATGCACTTGCCGAGGCTCCGCGCGCCCTCGAGGCGCTGCTGGCGCGCAAGGCCGTTGGCAAGCTGGTGATCCATCCGCGGTCGTGATTCGGAGGAAGAGATGAAGAAATTGCAATCCGGGGCCGCGGTCGCGCTCCTGGCTGGCGTTCTAGTGCTGCTGGGTCCGCACGCGGACGCCGCCGAGCGCGTGATCGAAAAGTCCGTCGTCGTCGACGCAACGGTCGACCAGGCGTGGGACAGCTGGACCACGCGCGCAGGGATCATCGCGTTCTTTGCACCCGACGCGAAGATCGAGCCGAAGGTTGGCGGCGCATTCGCGATCTACTTCGATCCGATGGCAGAACCAGGCCTCAAGGGCGCGGACGACATGCAGTACATGGCGCTGCAGCCGAAGAAGATGATCTCGTTCGACTGGAACGCGCCGCCGAGCCTGCCCGAGGTGCGTGGCCAGCACACCTTCGTGACGGTCCGCTTCGAACCCGTGTCGGACAAGCAGACTCGGGTCAGCATTCATCACACCGGCTGGGGCGACGGGGGCCAATGGGACAAGGCCTACGCTTATTTCGAACGTGCCTGGGGCAATATCCTGGCCAACCTGCAGAAGCGCTGGGCCAGCGGACCCGTCGACTGGACCGAGTGGCTGTCCCAGCTGCGTGCGATGCGTGAGCAGGGCGCGCCGAAGAAATAGCCTCAAGCGCAGGAGCCGAAATGGGCGATCCCTCGGAGGGCGTCGAGCTGGCATTCCCGGCGCGCGAGCGCGACCTGGGGGGCTTCCAGGTCGGCCGCGTGCTCCCGTATGCGAAGCGCCGGATGGTCGGGCCCTTCATCTTCCTCGATCACCTCGGGCCACTGCAGCTCGCGGCGCCGGTTCCGCGCAGTGCCGATGTGCGTCCCCATCCGCACATCGGACTGGCCACCGTGACCTATCTGTTCGCCGGTGAGCTGACGCATCGCGATTCGCTTGGCGTCGAGCAGGTCATCCGGCCCGGCGAGGTGAACTGGATGACCGCGGGGCGAGGCATCAGCCACTCGGAACGCTTCGACTCGATGCGCGACAGCGGCGGCCCGCTCCACGGCATGCAGGCCTGGGTTGCGTTGCCGACGGACAAGGAAGAAATCGAGCCGGCCTTCGAGCACTACGGCCGTGCCGACATCCCGGCCATTGCGCTGCCGGGGGTCACGGGCAGCATGATCGCGGGCTCCGCATTCGGTGCGAGCAGTTCGGTGCGCACGCTCTCGCCGCTGTTCTACGCGCACCTGCAGCTGCAGCCGGGGGCGCGTGTGGAATTGCCCGATGAGTATTCAGAGCGCGGCGCCTACGTCGTGAGCGGCGCGGTCGAGTGGGGCGGAAGAGGCTACGCCTCCAAGACGATGCTGGTGTTTGCGGGTGGCTCGGCAGTCGCCCTCACGGCGACGGCACGCTCCACCGTCATGGTGCTCGGCGGCGAGCCGGTCGGGCCGCGCCACATCTGGTGGAATTTCGTCTCCTCGCGCAAGGAACGCATCGAACAGGCCAAGGCCGACTGGTCGGCGCGGCGGATTCCGCTTCCACCTACGGACTCGGACGAACTCATTCCGCTGCCGGATGGGCTGTAGGTCCTCGGGTTCGCGAGCCCCCGAGTCCTTAAGGCACAGCGCGGCGATCAGGGCCGGCGGGGCTCTGCCGCCGTCTGGAGGAGTGAATCTGCGGCCTTGCGCGCGCGCTGGTACGCGCTATCCGACGGCGCCCAGGGGACCCATCGATCGGGAACGATGCCACGCCGTTCGTTGCTGCCGTCGGCGCGAAGGCGCACGCAATCGGGAACCGCAACGCGGGCGCCGCTCGACGGCAGTACAAAGGCGGTGCCGGTGTCCGTGAAGGTGCCGCACGCCGCACCCGCGCTGGGCTCTCCGACCACGATCGCACGCCCGTTGTCGCGCAGCAGCGCGGCAAACTGCTCTGCCGCAGAATGCGTTTCGCGGTCGATCATCACCGTCAGCGGCAACGATGTGATGCCGGTCGGAAACTCGCCGTAACGGGCCGGTGAGAACAGCAATGCGTCGACTGCGGTCGGAACACCGCTGTACGCGGACGACCGCTCGGGCCCGGTCGCAAAGTAGCTGGTCCGGATCAGGGTAGAGCATGGCAGTGCGCGGCGTCCTTGCGCGAGATCGCGATCGGTCCAGGCCGTCCCGAGATCGCAGCCGGACGTGGTTTCGGCGCTCGCCTTCCTCAGGGTCTGCATGGCCGATTCGAGCCTGCGCCGATCGGCCGGCGATGCTCCAGGCAGGGCCGCTTCGATGGCCTTCTGCTGGCTGGCGAGGAATGCCGTCCACGCGGGGTGCTTGAGCATCGCGATCTGCGCCGACTGCAGCGGGCCGCCGAGCATCCGCGCGACGACCTCGGCCCAGTCCGAGCCGCCGCCGTTGCTGGTGATGTCGATCACCAGGCTGCGCGCGCCTGCGCGCTCGAGCGCTTCGACCGTTGACCGCAGTGCGCGGTTCAGCCACTGCGCTGCCTGACGGTCCATTTTGTCTGCACACGATTCGTCGCAGGGCTGATCGGTGCGCAAGCCCAGGTCGCGTGCCGCCGCCTTGCAGGCGGGCTGGAACTCGCGCTCGACAAAGATTGGAATGCGTATGACGCCGATCGTCGCTGCTGAAGGCCTGCGTAGCAGGCCTGCGGAGTAGATCTGTGCCTCGTTGGTGTTCAAGGGCTCGTACTCATCCAGCCGCCCAAAGGCCAGACCGGCGTTGCTGCGCGCCGCGGCCGGACAGACACGAGCGCCTTCGTCGCCCTTGTGCGGGTACCAGTCGATGGTCACGTGAGGATCCCGCAGGTCGCGCAGGAGTTGTTCGAAGGCGCGGCGACGCTCGTCATCCGAACTGGCTGCCGTCAGCGCGGCGCGATGCCACGCCGCGAACCCCGGCAGGTCGACGCGCCGATCCGTCAGGGTGTATTCGAAATTCGCATAGTTGCGCGCGAGGCCGACGAGCAGCGCGTCGAAGTCCGCTGTCCAGTCGACCTGCGCGGGCTTCTCCGCAGCGGCGAGCGATCCGCATGCTGCGGCGGAGGCGAAGCACGCGATCGCCAGCAGGAGTCCGATTCGGCTACGCGCCGTTGGTACGCGGCGGCGGCGGTGGGGGCGCATCGACCGGATCGGCAGGCTGGCGAAAGAGCGCGAGTGCTATTGCTGATCGCCGGGCTTCAGCGCGGTGCGGCGCTGGCGATAGTGATCGGCGCGTTCGGCGTTACCGCGGTCGCGATAGAGGATCTCGAGTTCCTCCAGGACGAACGGATCCGGTTCGCCTGCCGCATCCGCTTCGCGGTCAAGTCGCAACTGGATCTGCAGCGCCTCATCGCTGCGGCCCAGCGCGCGCAGCGTCCACGCCACCATCCAGCGCGCGGCGCGCGTGGCCTCGGCATTCGTGCCCTGTTCGCGCAGCGCGAGCGCGAGCTTGAACTGCTGCAGCGCCTCGTCATAGCGGCCCAGCTCGTGCAGCGCGTAGCCGATGTTGTTGCGGATCGAAGCCTCCCAGCGCCTCGCGTCGGGCTGCGTCGACGACTCGACCACGGCCAGCGCCTGCTGGCCCCACTTCAGTTGATCGGCAGGCGCGGTGTCGACGAACGCAAGCATGTGGATCGCGTCGATCGCCAGGCCGTCGAGGCTCGCCTCGCGGGCTTCGGCGAGAGCGAGCTGGTATTCGGCGCGCGCGAGTTCGCGGCTTTGCGGTGTCTGCTGTTCGGCCGTGTGCGTCGCCGACACATACGTGCGCCCGAGTTCCAGGTGGTAACGCGTCCTGACCTCGGGTCCGGCGTTCGCGATCCGTGGTGCGATCGACTGCAGCGTGCTGCGCGCCGTCGCGAAGTCCTTGCGTAGGCCGTAGGTGCGCGCAATCTGCGTCTGCAGGATCAGCGCATCGTCGCCCGTGGCGTTCGCTAGCGCCGCGCGGAACCGCTGCTCGCTGAGATCGGGGTGGTTGAAGTCCCAGAGCGGCGCGAGATCGATGGCCATGGCGGGAAGCGCAACGCAGCCTATGACGATGAAGAGGGTCGCATGCAGTCGGGACGTGCGCATCGCCTCAAGCCCGAACGCGCGGGCGCGCTGGCAGCAGGGCAGCGAGCAATGCCATCCCTGCCGCTCCGGCGAGCACCATCACTCCGCGGTCCCAAGCCTGCATCGGATCGCCTTCCATTTTGCCCCGATCGAGGACCCACCCGACCAGGGGCTGCAGGATACCGGCGCCGAGGAAGATTCCGGTATTGACGACCGACGTGGCGATGCCGGAATACTGTGGCGGGTTGGCTTCCTTGGCGATGGTCCACGACAGCGTGAATCCGGGGATCAGCAGTCCCATCACCAGGAACCAGCCGAGTGTGGCCCAGCCCGGCCACTCGACGTGCAGCAGCCAGGGCAGCCACGACAGCGTGTACAGGAGCACGGCCGCGCGCATGACGCCGCGCCGGCTGCGCAGGCGGTCCGAGATCACGCCGATTGCCATCGAGCCGAACGCGACGCCGAGCAGCAGCAGGCTGGAATGCTGCGCGGCGAGCACGCGCGACATGCCATGCGCCTGCTGCAGGTACGGCACGGCCCACAGGCCGGCAAAGGCGAGGAAGCTGCCGCCGACGCCCAGGTTGACGACAAAGGGCGGCCACGTGGACGGATTGGCCAACACCCGCGCAAGTGCGGCGCCCCAGTGCGCCGTCCCGGTCGCTGGCGGCAGCTCGCTGACCGGTGCGAAGCCCAGTTCCTCGGGACGATCGCGCACACGCAGCCACGTTGCAAGCGCGAGCGCGGCCGACAGCACGGCGAGCGCAACGAACACAGTGCGCCACGAGGTCAGCGTGACCATCCACGCCAGCGGTGCGCCGGCGACGACGGCGCCCAGGTTGCCGACGAACATCGTCACGCCGGCCAGGGTCGCGAACCGTCCGGGCGTGAACCAGACCGCCGAGAGCTTTAGCACCGAGATGAACACGACCGAGGTGCCAATGCCGACCAGCGTGCGCCCGATCGCCGCCACCTCCCACGCCGGCGCCAATCCGAACAGCAGCGAACCGGCAGCGGCGATGGTCGAGCCGCCGGCGAGAAGGCGCCGCGGGCCGAGGGTGTCGGCCAGCACGCCGACCGGAATCTGCAGCACGGTGTAGACGTAGAAGTAGGTCGCGGCGAGCGTTCCCAGCACGGCGCCGCTGATGTCGAACGTGCGTGCGAGCTCCCCGGCAATGGCGGCCGGCGCCGTGCGATGAAAGAAAGAGAGCACGAAGCTCGCCAGCGCCAGTCCGAACACGACCCGGCGGCTGGCGGCGAGCGAAGCCAAGGCGCGGCCTCAGGCTTGCTGCGGCGCTGCGCCGAAGTAGCGCGGCTCGGTGAACAGCGACGCGATCTCGACGCGCCTGACCTCCGGGTGATCGGGGACCGCGTACAGCACGGGCGTGATCACCTCTTCGAACAGGCCGCGCAGGCTGCGCGCGCCGGACTTGTACTCGATGGCAAGGTCGGCAATTTCCTCGAACGCGCGCTGCGCGACGACGAGTTCGACGCCTTCGTTCTTCAGGATGGCGCGGAACTGGCGGTAGATGCAGTTGCGCGGCTCGGTCATGATGCGAACCAGCATGTCACGCGTCAGCTCGGCAAAGCGCGCCACGACCGCGAGTCGGCCGGTGAATTCCGGGATCAGGCCGAACTCGACGAGGTCAGTCGGCTTCACGCGCGCGTTGAGCCGCGTCAGGATGCGCTGGTTGTCGTCGGTCGACGTTGCGACGAATCCGTAGCCGTGGCTCTGCGACATGATCGCGTCGAGCCCGACGAAGGCGCCGCCGCAGATGAACAGCACGTGGGTCGTGTCGAGATATTGGCCGCTGCGCAGCCGCACGGGCGCGCCTTCCATGATCTTCAGCAGCGCGTGCTGCACGTTCTCGCCCGAGGTGCCGCGCCCCTGCGCGTCGCCGGCACGCAGCTTGTCGATCTCGTCGATGAACACGATGCCCTGCTGGCTGCGTGCCAGATCGCCCTCGCCCTTGTCGTGCAGTCGCTCGAGGATCGCCTCGATCTCGTCGTTGACGTAGCGCGACTGCGCCAGCGACGTCGCGTCGGCCGTGACGAAGGGCACCTTCAGCAGACGCGCGAGTGATTCGCACATCAGCGTCTTGCCGGTGCCGGTGGGCCCGACCAGCAGCACGTTGCTCTTGGTGATCTCGAGCCCGTCCTGCTGCGAGCGCGCGATCTTCTTGTAGTGGGCATAGACCGCGACCGCGAGCACCTTCTTGGCGTCGTCCTGCCCGACAACATACTGGTCGAGATGGGCGACGATCGCGCTCGGCGTCAGGCGAAGGTCGGTCGCGGACATCGGCAGCCCGTTCACGCACGCCCGGCGTAGGTCCAGCCGAGCTCGGCCAGCGCGCGCGCATTGCGTCCGGCCTGAGCCGCGTTGTTCGATGACGCCAGTCCCTCGGTCGAGCGCTTGTAGACGCCCTGCAGGATTGCGGCGATGCGGAACAGGTTGTAGGCGAGGTAGAAGTTCCAGTGATCGATGGGCGCGCGACCGGTGCGCTCGGTGTAGCGGCGGATGTATTCGGCTTCCGCAGGGATGCCGAGCGCCGCGTGATCGAGCCCGGCGATGCCGCGGAAGGCCCCGGGTGCGATGTGCCAGCTCATGCAGTGATACGAGAAGTCCGCCAGCGGGTGGCCGAGCGTCGACAGCTCCCAGTCGAGGATCGCAATGATGCGTGGCTCGTTTGGATGGAAGATCAGGTTGTCCAGCCGGTAGTCGCCGTGCACGACGGTGGTCTCGTCGCCGGGGGGAATGTGCGCCGGGAGCCAGTCGATCAGGCGGTTCATCGCCTCGACCGTCTCGGTCTCGGAGGCGCGGTACTGCTTGCTCCAGCGCCCGATCTGGCGCTCGAAGTAGTTGCCGGACTTGCCGTAGTCGGAGAGTCCGGCGCGCTCCATGTCGACCATGTGCAGGCGCGCGATCACGCGGTTCATCTCGTCGTAGATCGCGGAGCGTTCGGCGTTCGAGACTCCGGGCAGCGACTGCTCCCAGAAAATGCGGCCCTCGACGTGCTGCATCACGTAGAACGCGCGCCCGATCACGCTCTCGTCCTCGACCAGCAGCAGCGTCCACGGCACCGGAATGCCCTGTGCCGCGAGCGCCCGCATCACATGGAACTCGCGCTCGATCGCATGCGCCGAGGGCAGCAGCTTGGCCGACGGTCCGGGCTTGCTGCGCATCACGTACTTCGCCGCAGGGGTGGTCAGCAGGTAAGTCGGATTCGACTGCCCGCCCTGGAACTGCTGGACCTCGAGCGGTCCGCGGAACTCGGGCAGATGGCGTTCGAGGTGCGCCTGCAGCCGCACGATGTCGAACGCGTGCCTGCCGGTCACTGCGCCGAGTTCGCTCATCGGATCGTCTCCGCGCGGCGCGCCGGCTTGCGCGCCTGATTCTGACCCGACGCTGCGCTCATGCGATGTCTCCCGGTTGGTCCTGACGCTGCCGCAGTATCAGGTACTTCTGCAGCAGATGCTCCATCGTCGACAGTCGCGTCGTGGTCTGCATCGTATCGATTGCGCAGAAATTGACGACGCGCACAACGCTGGTGTGCGGCTGCGGCCCGACGTCGATGATATTCAGGCAGCCGGTGTCCTGCGCAATCCCGCCGAGAAACACCGGTTCTCCGGTCAGGAACCACGACAGCAGGCCCCGATTGACGCCGCCGTGCAGCACCATCAGCGCGGTATCCCAATTGTTGGCCCCGAACAGACGCTGGAGGGCCGGGAGTGTGCGGTCGAGGAGGGCGCCGATGGTCTCGCCTTCGAGGAAGCGCGTTTCACGCGGCACCGGGCCTTCGAAGGCGGCGATGAATGCCTCGCGCAGCTTCGCCTCCGGGATACTCGGCAGGTGGCCGGGCTTGATCTCCTGCAGCTCGGACCAGTGCTCCATCGGCGGGCGCATGTTCGCTGCCGCGAGGACCTGTTCAGCGGTCTGCCGTGTGCGATTCAGTCCGCTGGTAATCGCGCGATCGATCCTCACCCCGGCGGCCGCCAGCGCCGCCCCCATCGCGCGCGCCTGTTCGATGCCGGCCGGCGTCAGTGGCACGGCGTCAGGCGGGTAGGGACGTCCGTCAGCATCGAAGTACTCGACCGCTCCATGGCGCATCAACAGCAAACGCCGCCGTTCGATCATTTCGCTTTCCTCACGATGCCGTCGGCGAGCAATTGATCGATCTCCGCTGCCGGCCGCCCGAGCTCCGCCAGCAGCTCGCGCGTGTGCTGGCCTGCACGCGGCGCGGACGCCGGGCGAAACGTGTGGTCGGTCACCTTTGCAAGCGGCCCGACCTCGGTCACCGCGCCGCGCCGCGCCACGACCTGCCGCGCCGCGGCCTGCTCGTGCGCCAGCGCCTCGGCCGGTGTCAGCACCGGTGTCACGCACGCATCGACGTCGGCAAACGCCGCCGCCCACTCGGCCATCGCGCGCGTGCGGATGCGGGCGGCAACGCGGGCGATCGTCTCTCGCGCGGCGGCCGATCCAGGCATCTCGCCGTGGCTCCAGTGGCGCGAAGCGAGTTCATCGAGGCCGGTAGCGTGGCAGAACGCACGCCAGAACTTGTATTCGAGCGCACCGACGGCGAGGTGTCGGCCGTCGGCGCATTCGTAGGTCCGATAGCAGGCGACGCCACCGGTCAGCAGTGTCGAGCCCGCCTCGGGCACGCCGCCGGCGTCGAGCTCGGTGTGCGGGAAGAAATGGTGGACCAGCAGCGCTTCACTCATCGCCACGTCGATCCAGCGCCCCCGACCGGTGCGCTGCGCGGCGAGCAGCGCAATCAGCAGCGACGACAGCGCGGCGAGCGCGCCGCCCAGCAGGTCGCCGAGCTGCAGGTTCGGGATCGCTGGCTGGCCGTCGCTGCGAATCTGGTCGAGCACACCGCTGGTGGCGATGTAGTTGATATCGTGACCGGCGCGCTGCGACCACGGGCCGGTCTGTCCGTAGCCCGAGATCGAACAGAGCACCAGCCGCGGATTGCGCTGATGCAGCACCGGCCACCCCAGTCCGAGCCGCTCCAGCACGCCCGGGCGGAAGCTCTCGACGAGGGCGTCGGCGCCGCCGACGAGATCGAGCAGCAGCGCGCGCCCGCGCTCGGACTTCAGGTCGATCGCCAGCGAACGCTTGCCCCGGTTGGTCGCCTCGAATGCCGGGTTGACGCATACGCCCTCGGCATTGCGCACCTGCGGCGCGAAGTCGCGCATGTAGTCGCCCTCGGCCGTGTCCTCGATCTTCACGACGTCGGCGCCGAAGTCCGCGAGATGCATCGTCGCCGCCGGCCCCGGCAGCAGCCGGGTCAGGTCGAGGATGCGCAGGCCGGCCAGCGGACTCTTTGTCGCGTCCGAGCGAACCGTGGCGGACGTATCGCCACTCACGCGATCGCCTCGAGCTCGGTCGTGATCGCGAGCCACGTAGTCTCGAGTTCCTCGACGCGTCGCGCGAGTTCACCGCGCTGCTTCAGCGTGCTGGCGACCGATTCATCATCCCCCGAGTGGTAGAAGGCGGGATCCGCCAGCCGCGCGTCGAGCTCGCGCAGCTGCTCCGAAATTCCGGCGAGCTCGTCTTCGACGCGCTTGAGCCGCGTCTGCAGCGGCCGGCGCGACTCGGTCAGGCGCTGGCGCTCGGCAGCCTCCTGGCGACGCTGGCCGCGGCGGTTCGGCGCTTCAGCGTCGGCGGTGGCCTCGCTGCGGTCGCGCCTGCTCGCCAGAACCAGCGCGGCGTAGTCATCGAGGTCGCCGTCGAACGGGCCGACGCGGCCATCGTGTACCAGCCAGAGTTGGTCGCACGCGGCGCGCAGCAGATGGCGATCATGCGAGACGAGCAGCAGCGCGCCCTCATAGGATGACAGCGCGATCGTCA
>DATKAJ010000013.1:0-52902 GCA_035498175.1 Burkholderiaceae bacterium | reverse complement strand
GTACGCCTTGGCCTCCCCACCAAACTTCTGCGACAACACCAGCGTGATCGCCGCCGTCAAAGTGGTCTTGCCATGATCCACATGCCCTATCGTCCCGACATTCACATGCGGCTTCGTACGCTCAAATTTGCCCTTGGCCATTGCCGACTCCCTGACTTCCTGCTCTCTCGTCCTTGCTCGTGACGCCGCGGTCATTCGGGACCGAACGCCGATTCGCTGCCTGTTCTGGTGCCCATGACGCGGATCGAACGCGTGACCTCTCCCTTACCAAGGGAGTGCTCTACCACTGAGCCACATGGGCCTCGCGCCGTTCGCTCGTGCTCAACGCCGCGCTTGTTGCTCTAGCTGTTCGTTTATCCCCTTGTAGAACTCTGGAGCGGGTGAAGGGAATCGAACCCTCGTCGTAAGCTTGGAAGGCTTCTGCTCTACCATTGAGCTACACCCGCTTGATCAACTCCTGCTCAAAGCTGCAATCGCTGCAGCGGGTGATTCGATCTCTTGCATAAACAGCGCGTACGGGATGCTGGTGGAGGAGGTTGGATTCGAACCAACGTAGGCGTAAGCCAACAGATTTACAGTCTGCCCCCTTTAACCACTCGGGCACCCCTCCGCGGCGAACCGCAAATTATGGTTGTGCAACAAGGGCTTGTCAAACCGACGCCCCTTGGGTGCGCTGCAAAAGCGAGGGGTTCGTCTAGTCTGGTCGAAGGACATCCGCACCCACGCCCGGCCGCGCCAGTCCGAGCCGCATCGCGGTTTTGTCAGTCAGCGCACGCTAACTCGATTTAGAGTACGCCGTGGGTTGACTCCTGCTGGTTCGCCCGGATAGTTGTGCAATGCACAAAGTCCACTCCGAGGCCGGTATCGACTCCCTTTCGAGCCCGACTTGCTCCACACCCCAGACTGACGGCAGCCTGATCGCCCAGCTGGGCCCGCACCACCGCGACCGGATTCGGTCGCACCTGGTCAGTCTGCCGGAGGACGATCGCAGGCTGCGGTTCGGCTATCCGATCAGCGACGTCTCGATCTCTCGCTATGTCCGCGGGATCCAGTTCTTCCGCGACGCCGCCTTCGGCGCGTTCGATGAGGACGGCCGCCTGCTCGGATTCGGCCATCTGGCGCTGGGCGATGGCGAGGCCGAATTCGCGGTTTCCGTCGACTCCACTGCGCGGAGGTGCGGCGCTGGACGCGCACTGCTGCTGCGCGGACTGGAGCACGCGCGCAACCGCGGCCACCGGGTGCTGATGATGGTGTTCATGCCCGAAAACGCGGCGCTTGCCTCGCTGGCACGCCGGGCCGGAATGCAGATCGTGTGCGAGCTCGCCGAATGCCGCGCTCATATCGGCCTCCATCCCGGCACGGCCGAATCACTGCTGGGCGAGGCGTGGCGCGAGACCATCGCCTCGATCGACCTCGGCCTGCGCCTGGGCCGCCAGCCCGACACCGTTACATCTGCTTGAACAGGTGCGTGTAGTTCCGGCTGACCTCGAGTTTGTCGGGTCGCCCCCTCACCTGCACCAGCTGGCGCCCGCGGAAATCGCGCGTGATCCCGGCAATGGCATCGACGTTGACGATCGTGGACCGGTGGATCTGCCAGAACTTTGCCGGATCGAGTTCCTCGACCAGTTCCTTGATCGGCTTGCGGATCAACGCCTCGAGCGACTCGGTCTGCACGCGCGTGTACTTCTCGTCAGACGTGAAGAACAGCACGTCGGCGACCGGGATCAGCTTCAGTTGCTGCCCGACGCTCGCCTGGATCCACTGCAGCCGTCCGGATGCGCTCGCTGACGATGCCCCGGGCTCATCGAGCCTTTGCGCGAGCCGCGTCAGTAAATCCCGCAGGTCGGTCGGCGGCCGTCCCAGTCGCTTCTTCAGCCGCGCCACCGTCAGCTCGAGGCGCTCGCGCTCGGCCGGCTTGAGCACATAGTCGACAGCGCCCTGCTCGAATGCCTCCACCGCGTACTCGTTGTATGCCGTGATGAAGACGACGTGGCAGGCATCACCGATGGCACGCGCGGCCTCGATGCCGGTCATGCCGGGCATGCGGATGTCGAGGAAGGCCAGGTCCGGACTGTGCTCACGCACCGCGGTGACCGCCTCCTCGCCGTTCTTGGCTTCAGAGACGATCTCGAGCTCCGGCCAGACCTCGGCAAGGCGGGCCCGCAACTGCTCGCGCATCAGGCGCTCGTCGTCGGCAATGATCGCCCGGGTCATGCGGGCATTATGCGTCACGCTGCCTGGGCGGCCTCGACCGGCAAGTCGGCTTCGAACGTGTAGGGCACATCGATCGTGACGATGGTTCCGCTGGGATCATTCGCATCGATCGAGAGTCGCGCGCGACCCCCATACAGCGCTGCGAGGCGCTCCCTGACGTTGGCCAGACCGACGCCGCTGCCGGGGCGCGACGCCGCGGCAAAGCCGAGCCCCGTGTCCGCCACCGTCACGCGCAGCCGGCCGTTAACGATGTCGGCCGACAGCGTGATCGCGCCGCCTTCCGGCTTCGGCTCCAGCCCATGCTTGATCGAGTTCTCGACCAGCGACTGCAGCATCATCGGCGGGAACTGCGCCGACATCAGGCCCTGCGGAATCGTCACCGTGTACTGCAGGCGGTCTTCCATCCGGAACTTCAGGATCTCGAGATAGGCCCGGCATAGCTGCACTTCCTTGCCGAGCGTCGTCGACCCTTCGCGCATCTGCGGCAGCGCGGCGCGCAGGTACTGGATCAGGTTCTTCTGCATCTTGGATGCCGTCGACGGATCGGTTTCGATCAGATAGTCGACCGAGGCCAGCGTGTTGAACAGGAAGTGCGGCTCGACCTGCGCCTGCATCATCTTCAGCTGCGCCTCGACCAGTTGGCGCTTGAGGCCTTCCTCAGCGGCCGTCGCGGTCGCAACCTGGGCACGCCGCTCCGCGCGCTTCTTCCCGCCCAGCACCACCTTGACGATGACACCCATCAGGATCAGCAGCAACGCAAAGCTCATCAACCAATCGCCGCTGCGCTCGCGATAGCTGCGCACCTCCCGCGCGACGCTGCGATTGACCTGATCGGTAACGATAGTCTCGATCTCGCGGCGCGCGCTCTCGAGCGCCTGTTCAACCTTGGCCGGATCGTTCGCCACATCCGCGGGAATCACGACGGCACCACTGCGATCGATAACGACCGCCGCGGGATCATCCGGAGGTGGAGGTGGAGCCTTCGATGCATCCTCGACCCGGATGCCATCGGCATCGATGACGACCTGTACCGGTGCGCCATTTTTCTGCGAGCGGATCCGGACGCCGTGTTCGTCGATGCTGACCGAGCTCGGAGGCTTGCCCAACGCCGTCGCGTCCTTTCCTGCGGGCGGCTTCGGCACGCCCGGTGGCTGCGGAGGCATCGGCGGCTGCGGAGGCACCGGCGGCGCGGGGACGTTGGGCCGCTCGATACGAATGCCGTCGGCGTCGACCCTGACGTCGAGCTTCACTTTCCCGCCCGGGTCGTGCCGATCGACCACGACCACCGTGCCTTCGTTGTAGAGGACCTTCGACGCGATACCCGCGATCGCCAGAAGAAGGATGGCGACCAGGATGAACTTGCCCCAGCCAACCACGGCAAGCCAGTCGCCAATGCGCTGCGACAGCGCGCGCACCTGAGGAACGATCCGGGTACGGATGAAGCTCCACGAGCTTGCCGCCCCGCTGGCGATATCGGGTCCGGCCGTACGTGCAGCGGCGGCAGTCGCAGTCCCGGCGCGCTTCACCGCACCCGGCGGCTCCGCTTCCGGCAGAGGCGGGTTCTCGTTAGTCGACATGGTTCAGGGATTCGTGCTTCAGCCGCGCTGGGCGACGCGTCGTCGGCGTCCCTTTGCTGCAGGTTCCAATTCGGCAGCTTAAGGGCCGCGGGCGGAGGAATCGCGACGGCTTTGAGATTGGCATGCCGTGACCTTACGGGCCCTGTCACCGTTGCGGCCAGCCGGGTGCGACAGACTGCAAGTTCGGCACCCCAGAGTGCAGGATCGGCGGCTGGGGGTCCAGAAAGAAGCGGCCCGGTCGTGCCGGGCCGTGAACGTCCCCGGGGAGTGGGGGGTTGGGTATTGCTTTGATCAGCCGGCCGCCGCGCGCCGCCGAAGAGCATCAGGGAAGACAGTAGCCGGCGGCGGCGAGCGCGACGACCAGCCTGCGACGAACTGGCGAAACCGTGGGCTGAGTGAACCGGCAGGGCGCGCGATCAGAATCGCGCGGCAGGGGTCAGGCCGCTCCGGTAAACCGCAATACCAGCGAAATTCCCAGCAGGACCCAGCCGGCGCGGCCGGCCATATCAGACCACGGATGCGCGGCCTTCAGTTCGGCGGCCTGGCGCATCAGTTCCTCGTGCCGGCGCCGGGCCCTTTCCGGTGTTCCATCTTCCTCTGCGCTGGCCCGGATGACTGCGCGAATGAACGGGTACTGGGAGATCAGCGAAATCATCAGTACCGCTGCACCCAGGTCACCGAGCGCACGCGCGACTCGACCGGCTTCGAACTGCACCAGCGCCAGCGACGCAAGCGCTGCGCTCAGCACGAAGAAGACGTTGCTCCACACGCGCTCGCCAAGACTCGACGAAGCCGAAGGCGAAGGTTTGGGATTCGGAGCTTCCATATGGGCTTAGATGGCCGCCCTTGGCCGGCGTTCAAGCCCGACATCCGAGGGAAAGCCCGGTGTCGCGGCGAGCGTCCGAGCCGCCGCATCTACGCTCCATTGTAGGCGCAGGAAGCAAGAAGAGCGGGCCGATGCGGGTCCTGCCCGCATCGACCCGCCACAGAGATATGCCTGCGGAGCCTACTGCTTTGGCGCGGGCTCCTGCGCCGCCGCGCGCGGATGCGGTTGGGCCTTGTGCCACGACGCCAGCTCATCCCGGCTCAGCACGCCGTCCTTGTTCGTATCGATTGCGTCGAAATTCGCCGCGAGGCGCGGGGCCGCCTTGGCCTCGTCCCGGGAGATCATGCCGTCACCGTTGGCGTCGAGCCTCGTGCGCCCGGCGTGGTGTGCCTGCCGTGCCGCTCGCAGTTCATCCTGCGACAGCACGCCGTCCTTGTCCGTATCGATACGATCGAACGACTCGGCGAGCCGCGGATGTCCCGCTGCCTCATCGCGCGAGATGACGCCGTCGCCGTTCTTGTCGAGCGCCACGAAGCCGCGCGGGGCAGGCGCGTCCGTAGGCGCCGCGATGGCGACCGAAAAGGCCGCACTGAATGCCGCCGCGACCAGGATCCGTGTGTTCATGAGCAACTCCTTGGTTGAGATGCTCATTGAACGTGCCACGCTGCCCAGCGTCGACGGCGCTTACCTTTGCTTACGTCTGAAACCGCTGCTGCCGGATTGCTGCTGCCGAACGAACGCACTCACTGCGTCTGCGGCGCCGTGCCCGGTGGGGCCTGGGGCGGGGGCGACGGCGCGGCGGGGGGCGGCGCCGCGCGTGGCGCCACCGCGGGCGCCCCGGTCGATGTCGGCGCGCTCAGCGTATTGCCGTCGCGAGTGAAGTTCGGCGCCGGCGCGCCCCCGCTGATGGCCACGGCCGGCCGTGGGGGCAATCGGACCTCCTGTCGCCCGCCCGGGCTGTCGAGTACCACGACGTCGGCTTCGATCGCGGCGAGCCGCAGTCCAGGCGCCACTTCCTGCCCGACCAGGAAGACGCGAGCCGGCCTCCCGTCGACCGCGAGAATCGCACTCGAACTCTTCCCGGCCGCAAATGCACCCACTGCCTGGACGTTCGTGGCAACTGCGGTCGGCGCAGCTTCGACCTTGCCGAACATGCGTGCAGCAGCGGCCGCATCCGGGTCGCGCAATGGCGGAGGCAGCAGCGGTGGCGGCGCTGCCGTGGGAACCGGCGTGAAAATGCGAACCGACCAGTACGCCGCGATCGCCACGACACCTGCAAAGAACAGCAGGTGAACAGCGGCGGTAGCAATCTTCTTCAGCATCGCGTGTCCAAACCGGGCCGATGATCGCGCACACGACGCATGCCGCGGTCATCCTGTTGCATTAACCGTGGCCCTGCATCCCGTTTAAGAGGGGTAAGGTGTAGAACTCGCGTTGATAATATCTGGCGCGGCCAACCTTGTGCGCCTCTAAAACACAGAAAGTTCAAGGCCTTCGGTGCTTAACTTCAAGCTTTCTTTCGCTTTGGCAATGGTCATATGAACATGATGAAGGCTTCCCGTTCCCGGGACGACCGGGGCTTCACGCTGATCGAGATCATGGTGGTGATCACGATCCTGGGAATCCTGGCGGCGTTGATCGTCCCGCGCGTGGTCGGGCGCACCGACGATGCCCGCATCGCCGCCGCGCGCCAGGACATCGCTTCAATCATGCAGGCGCTGAAGCTGTATCGCCTCGACAACGGCCGCTATCCCACAACCGAACAGGGGCTGCAGGCGCTGATCTCCAAACCGAGCACCGAGCCGGTGCCGAACAACTGGAAACAGGGCGGCTACCTGGAGCGAAGCAACGTCCCCAGGGACCCCTGGGGGCACCCGTATCAGTACCTGAATCCCGGCCTGCGCGGCGAGATCGACGTCTTCAGTTTCGGCGCCGACGGTCAATCTGGCGGGCAGAACACCGACGCCGATATCGGCTCCTGGCAGCTCTAGGGTAGCGGCGGCACGGCCGCGCCACCTTCCATGAGGCCGGGGTACCCACGTTGAACCGCTGTCAGCCGCCTCCGATCTCCCGACTTCGTCTTCGCGGCTTCACGCTGCTCGAGATGCTGGTCGTCATCGTCCTCGCCGGCATCCTGGTCTCCGTCGTCACACTCAGCGTCACGCCAGACCCGCGGCAGAAGCTGACGCGGGAAGCCGAGCGCGTCGGCCAGCTGATGGCGCTGGCCGCCGACGAGGCCCGTATCCGGCAGTTGCCCATCGTCTGGGAGGCCGACTTGCGGGGCTACCGCTTCGTCGCCGAAGTTCGTGGCGAACGGCAGTTGCTGACCGGCGACGATCTGCTGCGCGAGCGCAGCTGGGACGCGCCGCTGACGCGCCTTTCAGTGCAGGACGGTGCGGGGCCCCAACCGGCGCAGGTGCTGCTCGGCCCGGGCGCGCCGCCGGTGCGCATGGCGATCGCGCGTGAGTGGGTGCAACCGCGCTGGCGTCTCGAACTCAGCAACGAAGACGCGACGGTGCGGCTTGACTTCGATGAATCCGGCCGGGCCGTGGTGCAGCCATGATGCGCAGCCGTGGCTTCACGCTGCTCGAGGTTCTGGTCGCCCTGGTGATCATCGGCGTGGCGCTGGCCGCCGCGATGCGCGGCGCGATGTCCCTGACAACGAGCGCGGAATTCACGCGCGAAAAGATGCTGGCGGTCATGACGGCGGAAAACCGGCTGCTCGAACTGCGACTAGCGCGCGAGCGCCTCGAGCAGGGCGAAGCGAGCCTGCCCTGCGAGCAGGGCGGGATCACCTTCCAGTGCGTGCAGGCGGTCAAGCCGACGCCGAACCCGTTCTTCCGGCGGGTGGAGGTGCGGGTCTATCGCCCGGCGCCGGACGGGACGCTGCGGACACTCGCCGAGCTGATGACGGTATTGCCGACCAACCAATGAGCGCAGCGCAGAGCCGTCTGAAGCAAGCTCGCGCCGCAGGGCGCAGCCCGGAGCCTCGTACCCAGGCGCGCGGGTTCACGCTCCTCGAACTGCTGGTGGCGATCACCGTGCTGTCGCTGGTGTCGATGATCGCGTGGCGCGGGCTCGACTCGCTGGTCACGACCCGGGAACGGCTGGAGCCGGAAGCCGACGAGGTGCGCGCGCTACTGACGACCTTTGGCCAGATGGAGCGCGATCTCGCGCAGGTCACGAACCCGAAGTTCCTCGGCCTGGCGACGTCACCGATCGCCGTGTCCATTGCCGATGGCGCAACAACGCTGCAACTCGCCCGTGTTGCGCCCGCCGCGCCGGACCGGCCGACTGAAGTCCAGACCGTCGTCTATCGCATCGTCGACGGCACGCTGGTCCGCCAGGCCAGCCCGGCGCTACCGGGGTTTGAACGCGTACCTGCTGAACGGCTCGAGACTGCGCGACTGCTCAACAAGGTGAAGCTGATGCAGATCCGCACCTGGTCGCAAGGCGCCGGCTGGGTCGATCCGAACGTACCGCAACAGTCGGATGCCAGCGGTTCGCCGGCGGCGACGAACCCGAATGCGGTCGTCCCGGGCATCGAAGTGACGCTCGAGCGCGACAACGGCACCACGTTCCGGCGCGTCATTCTGGTGGGCGCATGAGCCGGCTCACGCACGCCTCGGGACGAGCGCCACGGGTCTGTGACGCGAGCGTTGACGGGATTTGGCGGCGCGTTCGGTTAGGCCGTGCGGCAAGGCGCCAGCGCGGCGCGGCAGTGCTGCTCGCCCTGTTCGTCGCGACCCTGGCGACCCTGATCGTCAGCGCGCTCTTCTACCGCCAGTTCGTCCTGCTGCGGACGATCGAAAACCAGCAGCTGATGACACAGAGCCGCCTTCTGCTGCGCGGCGCACTCGACTGGGGTCGGGCGATCCTGCGCGAGGATGCGAACCGTTCGAGCTACGACGCCCTGTCCGAACCCTGGGCGCAGCCGCTCGCCGAGACGCGTCTGGACCAGCTCGGCGAAACCTCGGCGCTTGCCTCGCAGGCGACGATCGCAGGGTCGATGGAAGACGCCCAGTCTCGCTACAACCTGCGCAACCTTGTCGAAAACGGCCAGATTCTCGAGCCCGAGGTCGCGGCGCTGCGGCGCCTCTGCGCGCTGCTGCAGGTACCGGAGCAGACGGCCGACCTGATCGCCTTGCGAATGCAGCAGGCCATGCCGCCGGCGGTGCCCGATGCCAGCGGGAGCCCGCCTGACAATTCGAGCAGCACCGACAAGCCGCGGCCGATACCTTTGATGCTGCCGGAGGACCTGATCGGGATTCCCGGGATCTCGGTCGAGGCCGCCCAGCGGCTGGCTCCCTACATCGTCGTGCTCGACGAGCGCACGCCGATCAACGTCAACACCGCGCGACCGGAAGTGATCGCGGCCCGGGTAGCCGGCCTGTCGTTGTCCGACGCGCGCGCCCTCGTGGCCGAGCGCGAGCGCATCTCCTACTTCAACAACATCGGCGAAGTGCGTACCCGTCTCGGCGCCAAGGCAAACGGCGTACAAGACGCCGATATCGCCACCGCTTCGCGCTTTTTCTTCGTGCGGGGCGAGGTCAAACTCGACCGTGCGGTTACGCGCATGGAAGCGCTCGTCCGCCGAGGCGTGCCCGGACAGGGTATCCAGCCCGTGACCGTTCTATGGGTCCGCGAAATCTGAGCCTGCGATGAAGGAAAGGTCTCTTCAGCGACTGCTGGTCTTCGTGCCGCCGCGACGATCGTTCGGCGGCAAGGGCCACATGTCGACTGGCACCGTCGTGAACTTCATCGGCGTCGGCGGTGAAGGCACGAGCGGCGAGACAGCGCTGGCACTGCTGCCGAAAGCGGCGGCCATTGACCTGGTGTTCGATCCTGCCGATGTCTTCGTGACGGCGATCGAGCCACCGAAGCTGTCGGAAGGCAAGTTGCGGCTGGCGCTGCCCAACCTGCTGGAAGAGCGGCTGCTCGCGGATGCGGCGGACTGCCACTTCGCGTTCATCGTGCCGCGCGGCGGCACTGGCACAACCACGATCGCTGCCATGCCCAAGATGCCCGTGGCAGTCATCGACCGCGGCGTGCTGACCCACGCACTCGATGCCTGCTCCGAGGCCGGATATCGCGTGCGCGCCGCCTACAGTGAGATCTATACCGTGCCGCCGCCCTCTGCCGGCGTGCTCTCCGTGCGGATCGATCGCGGCCGCGGCATCGCCCGCTCGGCCACGCACGACGGCTTTTCGTTCCTCCTTCAGGACGGCGACGTGCCCGCTGCGCTGGCACTCGCAGTCCGTCAGCTCGGCGTCAAGCGCATCCAGGCCTTCGGGCGCGAGGCCGCGAAACTGAGCCCGCTGGCGGGGCCTCTGAACGTTCATATCGAGGTCGCCGCCGGCCTGATCGACCTTGCCAGCACGGAAAACGCAGTGAACCTGCTGCAGGGCAGCTTTGCGCAAGGCGGCATGCTCGGCGGACTGATGCCGCTTGCCGGACGCGCCAGCGCGCTGCGCAGCGCCTCGCTGAAGGCACCGCTGGCCTGGACCGCAGTCGGCGCGCTGGTGGCGATCGGAGGGATGAACGCCTATTGGTTGAAGCTCGAATCGGAGGCCACGGGCATCAAGCAGCAGATGGAGAACGCTTTTCGCGCCAGCTTCCCCGAGACGACCGCGGTGGTCGATCCGGTGCTGCAGACCAAGCGTCAGCTGAACGATCTGCGCGCGCGCGCAGGTCAACCATCCGCCAACGATTTCTCGGTACTCAACGCGCGCACCGCCCTGCTGCTGACCGCCGCGCCGCTCGGCAGCGTCGGCGCCATCGAGTATCGCGACGGCGCGCTGAAGGTGAAGTTCAAGGGCGGCATGGCGGATAACCCCGCGTTTCAGAACACGCTGCGCTCGGCCGGCGTACAGCAGGGCTTGGCAGTGCGGTTCGAGCCAGACGGCTCGGCGCGCATCACGGCGGCGGGGACGTGATGGACACGATCAAGCAGTTCTGGCTCGAGCGCGATCCGCGCGAGCGGCTGATCCTGGGCGCGGGCGGCGTGATCCTCGCGGCCGTATTGCTCTACCTGATGCTGATCGAGCCCGCATGGACCGGCATCGGCCGGCTGGAGCGCTCATTGCCCCAGCAGCGGGCGCAGGCCGCCGAACTCGACTCGCTCCTCGGAGAAGTCAAGGGACTGCGGGCGCAGCCGCAGGTCGCCACCGTGTCGTCGGCGGAGGTCAAGGGCGCGATCGAGGCCTCGCTCGGACGCGCCGGGCTGAAGATGACGCGCATGGTGCCGCTGTCCGAGGGGGATCTGCAGCTCACCTTTTCCAACGTGCCCTACGGCACCTGGGCGACCTGGCTGGCCGGCATCGAGCGCGAACTGGGCGCCCGCGCCACGACCGTCGTCGTTACCGGCAAGGACGGCACGCCCGGCAACGTCGATGCCGAACTGGCACTGCGACTCGCACGGAAATGACCTGCACAGATGCGCTCGGCTCTCTATCTTCTAGCCGCTCTGGTCGTGCTCGCGATTACGGTGGTCATCGTCGCTCCGGCGCAATGGCTGGCGGGTGCAGTGCAGTCGGCAACGAACGGTCGGGTCGAGCTGGCCGAGGCCCAGGGCAGCCTCTGGAACGGCTCGGCCGTTCTGGTGCTGGCCTCCTCGGCCGAGCCGGGCGCGTCGCGAGCGAGCCTGCCCGAGCGCCTGTCCTGGCAGCTGAGTCCCTGGCCGCTGCTGATCGGCCACGTCGACCTGACACTGTCGCACCCGTCCGCGCTGACGCAGCCCCTGGCGATTCGCGCGCCGCTGTTCGGCGGCACTACGACGCTTGGAGCCACCACCGTCAAGCTGCCGGCGTCGCTGCTGGTCGGCCTCGGCGCGCCGTGGAACACGCTGCGACCCGGTGGGATTCTTTCGCTGAGTTGGGACCGCCTGCAGATCGAGCCCGGCCGGCTCAGCGGCAACTTCTCGGCCGAGTGGCAGTTCGCATCCAGCGCATTGACGCCCGTTTCTCCGATGGGTCATTACCGCCTGCAGACCAATGGAATCTGGCCGGGAACTCAGCTGGAATTACTAACCATTTCGGGTCCCCTCGAGCTGAAGGGCAATGGCACAATCCCAGAGGGTGGGCGCTTACGCTTTGCGGGCCGCGCCCAGGCCCTGCCAGGCACCGATCCCGGTGTGAAAGCACAACTGACGGGCCTCATCTCGCTGCTCGGTCGGCGCGATGGCGAAGGGGCTCTCCTGAATTTCGGCGGCGGTTGACATGACGAGCGGGCGCGGAACACCAGGCGCAAGGAGGCTGTCGCTGTCGCGATGGATCGCTCTGGCTTGTGCGGTCAGCATCGCGCTGGTCCCCGCATCACCGGTCCTTGCCCAGTCCAAGCCCGCGGCGAAGACCGCGAAGAACACCGCCAGTAGCGCGGACAAGCAGGCGAACGACAGCGTCATGCTGAACTTCGTCAATGCCGACATCGACGCCGTGGTCCGCGCGATCGGCCAGTACACCGGGCGCACGTTCGTCATCGATCCCCGGGTCAAGGGCACGCTGTCGCTGGTGACCGAGCGCCCGGTCACCAAGCAGCAGGCGTTCGAGCAGCTGCTGTCGGCGTTGCGCCTGCAGGGGTTCACGATCGTCCAGACCGGCAACGTGATGCGGGTGGTACCCGAGGCCGACGCCAAGCTGCAGGGCGGCACCGTGGTCGAGCCGCGCAGCCCCTCGCCGGGCGGCGACCAGCTGATCACCCAGGTCTTCAGGCTGCAGTACGAATCAGCCACCGCCATGGTCCCGATCCTGCGGCCGCTGATTGCGCCAAACAACACGATCTCGGCGTACCCGCAGAACAACACGCTCGTCATCACGGACTACGCGGAAAACCTGCGTCGCATCCAGCGGATCATCGAGGCGATCGACACGCCCGCCACTTCCGATCTGGAAATGATCACGGTGAAGTACGGGCTGGCGACGGAAATCGCGACAATCGTCAACCGGGTCCTGGACGAGGGCGCGCGGGCCGCGGGGCAGGCGATCGACGCCGGCCAGCGCGTGTCGATCTTGGCTGAGCCGCGCACCAACCTGTTGATCGTTCGGGCGCCGAGCGCGGCGCGGCTGGCGCTCGCCAAGGGGTTGATTGCGCAGCTGGACAAGCCGGCGTCGACCCCCGGCAACATCAACGTCGTCTATCTCCGCAACGCCGAAGCGACGCGACTGGCGCCGCTGCTGCGCGCGATCATCAGCTCCGATCCGTCCTATACGCCACAGGTTGCGTCGAGCGGCCTCTCACCGCAGGGCGGGACCTCGGGCCAGCCCGGCCTGACGGCCGGAGGCGGTATGGCCACCCCCTCGACACCGGCCGCCACAGCCACGGGCGGCGGCGGTAGCTCGGGGGGCAGCGGCCCACTAGCGGGCCTGATCCAGGCCGACGCCGCGACCAATTCGCTGATCATTACGGCGCCCGAGCCCTTGTACCGCAACATCCGCGCAATCATCGACAAGCTCGACGTGCGCCGTGCGCAGGTAGTAATCGAGTCGCTCATCGTCGAGATGACCGCCGACAAGGCAGCCGAATTCGGCATCCAGTGGCAGGCGCTTGGTGCCGTCAACAACACCAACTATGGCGTCGTCGCGAGCCAGAACTTCGGCGGCGCCGGGACCAACATCCTGGGCGTCGCGACGAACCTCGGCTCGGTCGGGCAGGGTCTCAATCTCGGGGTCATCAACGGCAAGATCAACATTCCCGGGATCGGCGAGGTGATCAACCTCGCCTTTCTGGCCCGGGCACTGCAGACCACAGCCGACGCCAATATCCTTTCGACGCCGACGATCCAGACGCTCGACAACGAAGAGGCCAAGTTCCTGGTCGGCCAGAACATTCCGCTGATCACCGGCGCCTATGCGAACGCCGGCGGCAATTCCGTGGCGGGGGTCAATCCGTTCCAGACCTTCGAGCGCAAGGACATCGGCCTGCAACTGCGGGTGAAGCCCCAGATCACCGAAGGCGGCGTCGTGCGCCTGTCGATCTACCAGGAACTGTCGTCAATCCAGAACACGCTGACCGCGGCACAGGGCGGCATCATCACCAACAAGCGGTCGTTTGAGTCGACCGTGCTGGTCGACGACGGCAACATCGTCGTGCTCGGCGGCCTCATCGAGGACAAGAACGAGAACAGCCGCAGCTCCCTGCCGATCCTGGGCCGCATCCCCGGTCTAGGTTACCTGTTCAGTTACGAGAATCGGTCGCGCACCAAGACCAATCTGATGGTGTTCCTCCGACCATACGTCGTGCGCGAGGAAGCATCGTCGTCGGCGCTGGCGCTCGACCGGTACGCTTACATCCGCGGCCAGGTCGCGGCCAACACCAAACCCGATAACGTCATCTTCAAGGGCTTCGAGAGCACCCAGCTGCCCGAAAAGCCCCCGGTACCCCCGGCAATGCGTGACCGTCCGCCTGCAGGCGGCGCGCCCGGGCCGGGGATCGAGCCAGGCAGTCTCAACGGGCGCGAGGGCCAGACGCCTGCACCGGCGGCGTCCAGCCCGGTGCCCCAGCCTGTTGCCAATGTGCAGACGACGTCTGCGGCGGAGCGCGGAGCGCCGCGGCCCGATGCGAGTGCGGCGTCGACAGCCCCTGCCACGGCGGTCGCCGCTGCACCGGTGACCATCGCCCCGGCCAACGCGCCAGCATCGACAGCGCCGTCCGCTGCAGTACCGCTGCCCCCACCGGCGCCAGCGCCGGCGGTAGCTGGGCCCACGCCCACGGTGACTGCACCCGCCGTTCCGATCGTCGAGCCGGCAGTGTCGACGGTAACGCCGTCGCAGCCCGCTTCGAGCGCGGCGTCGACTCGTAGCGAACCCGCCGCCGCGGCCACGCCGAGCCGGACCGCAGCGGTGAGCGCGGCTCCGTCGAGGCCGGCGGCGCAGGCCGCCGAGCCGGCAGTCAGTTCGGCTGCGGCGCCTGCAGGCGCCACAACGACGTCTCCGTCGGCCGCGACCACGGCCGCGCCGATGACTTCGACCTCGACATCGCCGGCCACCACCGCGCAGCCTGTGGCTATTGCGCCAGCCACCTCAGCGACCAACACGCCGTCGAGCGGTTCGTCTGCCGCATCCGCGGGCGCGCCGCCGTCGACCAGCAGCAACCTCGTTCAGGTCGCCGCCGTTTCACAGATCAGCCGCGGGCGCGAACTCCAGCGCCAGTTGCGCGAGGCGGGATTCGACGCCTACTGGGAGAGCGTGAAGACCAAGTCCGGCGATGTCGTGCGCGTGCGCGTGTCGATTGATCCCGCGACTCAGACTGTCGCCGACACGGTGGCCCGCCTGAAGGCGATGGGCTTCGACCCGATCGTCGTCGCCCCGTAGCGACGACCCCGACAGGACGGCCCGCATGACCCCGGCCAGCCGCTTCGTCCCCTACTCGTTCGCGCGCGACAACGCGATTCTGCTCGTGCCGAAGAGCGAGCGCGACGCCGAGGTTTGGATTTCCGACGCGACTCCGCTGGCGGCGCTTAACGAAGTGATGCGCGTGTTCCCGGGACAGGTGCGGCCGATCGTCGTCGAGCCGACCAAGCTGACCGAGGCAATTTCGCAGACCTACGGCGACCAGAGCGGATCGGCACAGCAGATCGTCGGTGACATCGAAGGCGAGTTCGACATCACGCGGATGATGCAGGACGTCCCCGACGTCGAGGACCTGCTCGAGACCGAGGATGACGCGCCGATCATCCGCATGATCAACGCACTGCTGACGCAGGCGGCGCGCGACGGCGCGAGCGATATCCACATCGAACCGTTCGAGACCTATTCGCTGGTGCGCTTCCGCGTCGACGGCACGCTGCGCGACGTCGTCCGGCCCAAGCGGGCGCTGCACGCGGCGCTGGTGAGCCGCATCAAGATCATGGCGGCGCTCGACATCGCCGAGAAGCGCCTGCCGCAGGACGGCCGCATCACGCTGCGGGTCGGTGGCCGCCCGGTCGATGTGCGCGTGTCGACGCTGCCGACCGGTCATGGCGAGCGCGTCGTGCTGCGCTTGCTGGAGAAGGATCTTTCCAAGCTCGAGCTGACCAACCTCGGCATGTCGAAGAATGCGCTCGACCGCTTCGACACGCTGATCCACCAGCCGCACGGGATCATCCTGGTGACCGGACCGACCGGCTCGGGCAAGTCGACGACGCTGTACGCCGCGATCCGTCGACTCGACAAGAACACGACCAACATCATGACGGTCGAGGACCCGATCGAATACGACATCGAGGGTATCGGCCAGACCCAGGTCAATCCGAAGATCGACATGACGTTCGCCAAGGCGCTGCGCGCCATCCTGCGCCAGGATCCGGACGTCGTGATGATCGGCGAGATCCGCGACCTCGAAACCGCGCAGATCGCGGTGCAGGCTTCGCTGACCGGCCACCTGGTGCTGGCCACGCTGCACACCAACGATGCAGCGAGCGCGGTCACGCGGATGGTCGACATGGGGGTCGAGCCGTTCTTGCTGGCGTCGTCGCTGCTCGGTGTGATGGGCCAGCGGCTCGTACGCAAGCTGTGCCCGAAGTGTCGTGTACAGGACAACGCCACCGGCCCGTGGCGCGCGGTCGGCTGCGACAACTGCGGCAACACCGGCTATGTCGGGCGCACCGGCATCTACGAACTACTGACGGTCGACGACGAAATGCGGCTGCTGATCCACCAGGGCGCGAACGACACCGACATCCGCCGCATCGGCGAGCGCGGCGGCATGGTCAACATGCGGGCCGACGCGCAACGCTGGGTCGTCGCCGGCGTCACCTCGCAAGAGGAAGCCCTGCGCGTCACCCGCGAGTGATTCGCAGCTCGTGTACGCGATGCTTTGCATCGCACGTGCACTCGCTGCGCTCTGGTTGGCGCGCCGGGCTTCGGGCGGCCGGGCGCCCTGCGTGAAGACAAAGGTATAGAGGACTCATTTGGCAGCGTTTCGATTTGCCGCCGCAGATGTAGCGGGCAAGGAGCAGACCGGGGTACTCGAGGCGGATAGCGCGCGGGTCGCACGGCAGCTGCTGCGCGGCCGTGGGCTGATCCCTCTGACGGTCGAACCGGTCTTCGGGGAGGTCGCCAGCGCGACGGGCGCTTCGATGCGACTCGGGCGGCGCCTGTCGCAGACCGAGCTCGCCGTGATGACGCGCCAGCTCGCCTCGCTGCTCGGCGCCCAACTGCCGGTCGCCGATGCGCTGACCGTGATGGTCGAGCAGAGCGAGAAGCAGCAGGTGCGCGAGCTGATGGCGTCGATCCGCACGGACGTGCTGTCGGGTACATCGCTCTCCAAGGCGCTCGCGCGGCACCCCCGGCAATTCCCGGAGATTTATCGCGCGCTGATCGCCGCCGGCGAGGAGTCCGGCAAGCTTGGCTCCGTGCTCGGCAGCCTCGCCGACTACATCGAGGAACGCGCGCGGCTGCAGCAGAAGATAACGCTCGCATTCGTCTATCCGGTCATCGTCACAGTGGTCGCGTTGCTGGTAGTCGTCGGCCTGCTGACCTACGTCGTGCCACAGGTGGTGCAGGTGTTCGCCAACACCAAGCAAAAGCTGCCGTTCCTGACGACCGCGCTGATCGCACTGTCGGACTTCGTGCGCCACTACGGCTGGATCGTAGCGATCGTTCTGGCCCTCGCGGTGTTCCTCTGGAGGCGTGCGCTACGCGTTCCTGCGGTGCGGCTGCGCTGGCACCAGCGCATCCTGACGATGCCGGTGTTCGGCGTGCTGTCGCGCTCGATCAATACCGCGCGCTTCTCCTCGACGCTCGCGATCCTGGTCGGGTCCGGCGTGCCGATGCTGCGATCGCTTCAGGCGGCCGGCGAGACCGTTACCAACCTCGCAATGCGGGGCCGCGTGATGGACGCGGTGCAGCGGGTCCGCGAAGGTTTTTCGCTCGCCAAGGCGCTGCGCGCCGACGCCGACGAGGAGAAGAAGCCCGGCTACGTGAAGCTGTTCCCACCGGTGCTGATCCACCTGATCGCCTCCGGCGAAGCGACTGGCAAGCTGCCCGAGATGCTGTCGCGCGCGGCGGATATTCACTCACGCGAAGCCGAACGTCGTGCCCTGTTTTTCACGTCGCTCCTCGAGCCGATCCTGATCCTGACGATGGGTGTCGTCGTGATGCTGATCGTCATGGCCGTGCTGCTGCCGATCATCGAGATCAACTCGCTGGTCAAGTAGACGCCGAGGCAGTTAACGGCCGACGGGCCGCATCAGCGTGCTCTTGCCGAACAGGCTTTCGACCAGGTCCACTGTCAGTCGCGCCGTCTTGTTCTGCACGTCAAAGGCGGGATTGAGCTCCATCACGTCGACCGAGCCCAGGCGGCCGCTGTCGGCGATCATCTCCATGCACAGCTGAGCCTCGCGATAGGTCGGGCCGCCCGGGACCGTGGTTCCGACGCCCGGGGCAATCTCGGGGTCGAGGAAATCGACGTCGAAGCTGACGTGCAGATGCGTGCCGGGATCCATCGTCGCCAGCGCCAGTTCCATGGCGTGGCGCATGCCGAGCTCGTCGATGAAGCGCATGTCGAAGACTTCGAGGCCGGCCTCGTGCACAAAGCGCTTTTCGCCGGCATCGACGCTGCGGATGCCGATCTGGCGGATCCAGCGCGGCTCAACCGCGCGCGGCCCGCCGCTCATTGCGGTGAGCGCGCGCGGGCCGTGGCCGCACAGGCAGGCGACCGGCATACCGTGCAGGTTGCCGCTCGGCGTCAGCACGTTGGTGTTGAAGTCGGCGTGAGCGTCGAGCCACAGCACGCGCAGGCGCTTGCTGCGCTCGCGGCAGTGGCGCGCAACCGCACTGATGCTGCCGATCGCCAGGCAGTGATCGCCGCCGAGCAGGATCGGCAGCCGGTCGGCAGCGAGTTCGGCTGCGACCGCTTCGAAGACCAGCTGGTTCCAGGCGACGACTTCGTCGAGGTGGCGGTAACCGTCAACGGGCGGCAGCCATGGATTCGGCGGGCCGCTGAGGTTGCCCTGGTCGAGCACCGCCAGCCCATGGTGCTCGAGCTTGGCGCGCAGCTCGGCGACGCGCAGTGCCTCCGGGCCCATGCTGGCACCGCGGGTGCTTGCGCCGACGTCGGTCGGCGCGCCGATCAGCGACACCACAGCATTCGGATCCGATGTCATAGACGACGAGCGTAGCCGAGATGCCGCGAGGCGCGCAAAGCCGCCCGGCACCGTAGGAACCAGCCGGTTGCGATAATCGCCGGATGACACGAGCAACCATTCAGCAGCTTGCCGCTTCGCGAATCCGCGAGGTGGCCAACGCCGGCCTGGAGCGCAGCGACGTACTGAAGTTCTGGTTTGGTGAGGGCGACCAGGTCACCCCGGCGTTCATCCGCGAGGCCGCCAAGGCGGCGCTCGACGCGGGCGAGACCTTCTACAACCACAACCTCGGCATCGTTGAGCTGCGGGAGACCCTGGCCGCGTATTGCACACGTCTGCACCGACCGGCCGTTCCGATCGGCGTCGACCGCATTGCGGTGACCAGCGCCGGCGTTCACGCCCTGTCGCTGGTCGACCAGGCGCTGATCGATCCGGGCGACCGCGTGGTCATCGTGACGCCGGTGTGGCCGAACCTGACGTCGATGCCGCGGATCATGAGTGCGGATGTCGTGCGCGTCGCGCTCGAGTGCCGCGGCGGCGTCTGGGCGCTCGACCTGCAGCGCCTGCTCGACGCGGCCACGCCGCAGACCCGGCTGGTGCTGGTCAACTCGCCGAACAATCCGACCGGCTGGACGATGCCGCAACGCGACTGGGACGCGCTACTCGCCCACTGCCGTCGACACGGCATCTGGCTGGTCGCCGACGACGCGTACGAGCGGCTGGTGTTCGACCCGGCGCTGTCGATCGATGGCCATTCGACCGGCGTGCTTGCGCAGGTCGACGACGAGGACCGCTTCATCAGCGCGAACACGTTTTCGAAGAGCTGGACCATGACCGGCTGGCGCCTCGGATGGCTGGTCGCACCGAAGCCCTTCATTGCGCAGATCGGCAAGGTGATCGAGTTCAATACCTCGTGCGCGCCGACGTTCGTGCAGCAGGCCGGCATCGTCGCCGTACGCGATGGCGAGGCGCTGGTCCATGCCACGGTGGCCCGCCTGCGCGCGTCGCGCGACCGGCTGGTGCGAGCCCTCGGCGCGCTGTCCGGCGTGGAGGTCGCGCCGCCACCGGGCGCGATGTACCTCTTCTTCCGGATCGCAGGGCGCACCGAGGACAGTTTGGCGTTTGCGAAACGTCTAGTAACCGAAGCCGGTCTGGGCCTCGCGCCGGGTGTCGCGTTCGGCCCTGAGGGCGAAGGCTACGTGCGCTGGTGCTTTGCGGCCTCCGAGCCGCTGCTGGATCAAGGCGCGGCGCGCCTGGCGCGGTTCCTGGCATCGGCGCCTGCATCGGGGGCCGAATTGAGCGGCGCGATCGGCGCCACCTGACTGCACTCGCTCGGCGAGCGCAGCAGGGCGTAGCATGACCGCGAGCGCACCCCTGCCGGGTGGCTCGGGAGTTGGTCGTGAGTCGCTCGAGCGCCGCCGGCGCACTCGCGCTGATCCTGCTTCTCGCCGCACCGGTCACGGTCGCAGCCGACGGAGTGCGTGATTCCGAGCAGCAGCGCGACCGGATCATCGCACTCGGACCCTGGCCACCTGAAGTCAGGCGCGACCCGAGCAACCGGGTCTCGGGACAGCCGCTGGCGATTGCCCTCGGGCGGCAACTGTTCTTCGATCCACGCATGTCGCCGCTCGGCTACATAGCCTGCGTGACCTGCCATGCGCCGGATCGCGCCTACTCCGACCTGAAGCCGCGCGCCCACGGCCTCGCCGACCTCGAGCGCAACACGATCGCGCTCGCCAACCTGCGTCAGCAGCGCTGGTACGACTGGGCGGGTTCGAGCGACAGCCTGTGGCTCGCCAGCCTGCGGCCGATCCTGAATCCGCGCGAATTCGATGGCAGCCCGACCAGCGTGGCCCGGCTGTTTCAGCGCGATGCGGAGCTCGCGCACTGCTACCGCCGCGTGTTCGGAGTGGCGCCGACGGGCGACGACGAGCGCACGCTGGTCAACGTCGGCAAGGCGCTCGCCGCATTCCTCGAAACGCTGCGCACCGGGCGCACCGCATTCGACGACTACCGCGATGCGCTGGTGCGCGGCGCTCCGACGGGGTCTTATCCTGCCGCCGCAGAGCGCGGACTGCGGCTTTTCGTCGGCCGCGCCGATTGTGTCGCCTGCCACAGTGGTCCCAACTTCTCGGATGGACAATTCCACGATGTCGGAGCACCACCGCCGATCGCGCCGGCGCGCCGCGATCCCGGCCGTGCCGAGGGGGCGCGCCTGCTGCTCGCAACCCAGTTCAATCTGCTGGGACGTTACAACGACGATCCGCGGCACGCGCATGCGCCGCGCGCGCAGGTGACAGCGGATACCGGACGTGTCGGTGAATTCCGCACACCGAGCCTGCGCAACGTCGCCGTCACCGGACCGTATATGCACAACGGCCGCGTCGAGGCGCTCGCCGATGCAGTCCGGCAGCACGCCAACCACCCGC
The DNA here is from genome assembly GCA_035498175.1 of Burkholderiaceae bacterium. Taxonomy (GTDB): domain Bacteria; phylum Pseudomonadota; class Gammaproteobacteria; order Burkholderiales; family Burkholderiaceae_F; genus JALORV01. The sequence goes on along the minus strand of DATKAJ010000013.1, from coordinate 31,797 downwards.
TGCTCGACGATGCCGAGGTCGGCGAGCTCGTCGCGTTCCTGCTGACACTCACCGACCGGGACGGCGAGCGGCGCCCGGTGCCCGTGGCCGTGGACGGCTGCATCTCGTCGAGCGGACCGGTAGCCGCGGCGGCGACAGTCACCGGCCCACGCCAGCACTGACCGCGATCCTCGCGCTACGCAAGACGGGCGCGCCGATGCGTTCGCGCTCGTGCCGGTCGCTACTGGGCGGTTGCCGCGAGTCCGCGTTTGGCGAGCATCGCCTCGACCTTCGGGTCGCGACCGCGGAATGCGCGGAACGCTGCGGCGGGCTCCAGCGTGTTGCCGGCCGAGTAGACGTAGCGTCGCAGTCGCTCGGCCACCGCGGGATCGAACGGGTTGCCGGCTTCGCGGAAGGCGTCGTAGCCGTCGGCATCCAGCACTTCAGCCCACATGTAGACGTAGTAGCCGGCCGCGTACGCCGGGCTGGCGAACAGATGCAGGAAATGCGGCAGGCGGTGCCGCATCATGATCTCGCGCGGCATGCCGAGGCGCGCCAGTTCGTCGCGCTCGAAAGCCGTGATGTCGACACCCGCCTCGGCGGGCTGCGCGTGCAGCGCCATGTCGACCAGCGCGCAGGCGGTGTACTCGACCGTTTCGAATCCCTGGTTGAAGCGCCGCGCCTGCTCGAGCCGATCGATCAGGTCGTCCGGCATGGGCTCGCCGGTGCCGACATGGCGCGCGTGCCGCTTCAGCACCTCGGGTTCGAGCAACCAGTGCTCGAAGATCTGCGACGGCAGTTCGACGAAGTCGCGCAGGACCTGCGTCCCCGAGAGGCTCTCGAACGTGACCTGCGACAGCAGGCCGTGCAGGCCGTGACCGAACTCGTGAAACAGCGTGCGTGCGTCGTCAAGCGACAGTAGCGTCGGTTCGCCAGCCGTGCCCTTCGCGAAGTTGTTGTTGTTGACGATGATCGGCAGCACGTCACCCGAGATACGTGATTGCACGCGGTAGGCGCTCATCCACGCGCCGCCGCGTTTGGTCGGACGGGCAAAGTTGTCGTGCAGGAAGACGCCGACCACGCGATCGTCGCGACCACGCACCTCGTAGACCTTGACATCGGAGTGGTAGGCGTGCAGCTCGGGGCGGTGGATGAACCGCAGGCCGAACAGTCGCTGCGCACAGTCGAACGCGGCTTCGACCACACGCTCCAGCGCGAAGTACGGCTTGACGACGGCGTCGTCCACCGCGTAGCGCACCTGCCGCACCTTCTCGGCGTAGTAGCGCCAGTCCCAAGGCTCGATCGTCGTGCCATCGCCGCGCGAAGCGGCAAGCGCGGCGAGCGCATCGCGCTCTTCGGTCGCGCGCCTGCGCGCCGGCGTCCAGACCTGCTCGAGCAGTCGCGCGACGGCGGCCGGCGTGCACGCCATCCGGTCGACCAGGGCGTACTCGGCGAAGTTGGCGTAGCCCATCAGGGTCGCCTGCTCGTGGCGCAGTTGCAGGATCTCGCGCGCGACAGGTCGATTGTCGTGCTCGCCGTCGTGTTCGCCGCGTGACGTCCAGGCCCTGAACGCCTGCTCGCGCAGGTCGCGGCGATCGGACATCGTCAGGAACGGGACCACCAGCGAACGACTCAGGGTGATCGCCCAGGCGTCCGGTCGCCCGCCCTGCTGCGCGGCTTCGCGCGCCGCGGCGCGCAGCGAAGCGGGCAGGCCCGCCAGGTCGCGCTCGTCCTCGAGCCACAGCGCCCAGTGGGCCTCGTCGTGCAGCACGTTCTGAGAAAACGTCGTCTGAAGTTCGGCAAGCCGCTCGATGAGCGCCGCGAGACGCTGCTTCTGCGGCGCCGACAGGCGTGCGCCGGCCAGCACGAAGTCGAGATGCACGCGCTCGAGCAGGCGCAGCGCTTCCGGGTCGAGGCCGAGCGACGCGCGCTGGGCGTGCAAGACATCGACGCGCGCGAACAGCGCGTCGTTCAGGTAGATCGCGCTCTCGTGCGCCGCGAGCCACGGCGCCATTACGCGCTCGATCGACTGCAGCTCAGGCGAGGTCTCGGAACTGCACAGGTTGTGGAACAGACGGCTGATACGCGCCAGCAATCGACCGCTCGCATCGAAGGCGGCAATCGTGTTTTCGAAGGTCGGCGCCGCGGCTCGCTGTGCGATCTTGTTGATCTCGGCGTCGTGACGGGCCAGAGCAGTGTTGAACGCCGGGATGAAGTGCTCGGCCCTGACCTCGGAGAACGGCGGCAGGCCGAATTCGCCAGTCCATTCGGCGAGCAGTGGATTGTTGGAAGCCATGGCTTTCCCTCGGCGAAGGGCGAAACGATACCGAATGCCACGCGACGCCGCGACGGCTATGCTGTCCCTACCGCAATCAAGGAGATCCCGATGAGTTCGCCCGCGCCGGCCCCCGCGCCCTCCGAGTCACTGGTGACGACGACGCACGTCGTCTACGCACTGCACACGCTGGGCCTCGTCATCGGCGCCTTCGGTACTGCGACCGTCATCGGCGCGTTCCTTTTCGGGTGGCCGTCGATCATCGCCGTGATCATCAATTACGTGAAGCGGTCGGAGGTGCGCGGCACCTGGCTCGACTCGCACTTTTCCTGGCAGATCCGCACGTTCTGGTGGGCGCTGTTGTGGGCCGTGATCATCTTCGTCGTCGGATTCGTATTCGCGATCGTGCTGGTCGGAGTCGCGATCTGGATCATCGGATTCTTCGTCCTCGGACTCTGGGCGATCTACCGGATCGCGCGCGGCTGGATGCGCCTGAAGGATCGGCAACCCATGCCCGCCTGATGTGTCCAACGCGATCGGGCATCCCCATACGTATGACGGATACCCGCGGCACTGCATGATTGAGCGCAGCGGGGCGCGATGCTACGCTCGCGCCCGCTCAATTCCCCGGCTTGGCCGGGCCCTTGCCGAGCGCGCCCACAAGGTGCGTCGCGGCCGCCGGCAGAAGCCCTGCGCTTGACTGCCGTGCTCCCAAGAACACGATTTTTGGAGTCCGAATGAACGCGCCTCTCCCCGAAGCGGTCCGCCGCGCGCTGACCGAAGTCACCCTCGACGACAAGTGGACACTCGACCGCGGCCGCGCCTACATGAGCGGCACGCAGGCGCTGATCCGGCTCGCCATGCTGCAGCGGCAGCGCGACCAGCTTGCGGGCCTAAACACCGCCGGATTCATCAGCGGCTACCGCGGCTCGCCGCTCGGCGGTGTCGACCAGACCGCGTGGAAGGCGAAGAAGCACCTGGAGCGGCACAACGTGCGCTTCCAGCCCGGACTCAATGAAGACCTCGCCGCGACCAGCGTGTGGGGCACGCAGCAGGTCAATATGTTCGAAGGCGCGAAGTACGACGGCGTCTTCGCGATGTGGTACGGCAAGGGCCCGGGCGTCGATCGCTGCGGCGACGTGTTCAAGCACGCGAATGCGGCAGGTACGAGCCAGCACGGCGGCGTGCTGGCGCTGGCCGGCGACGACCATGGCGCAAAGTCCTCGACCCTGCCGCACCAGTCCGACCACATCTTCAAGGCCTGCATGATGCCGGTGCTGTTTCCGGCGACCGTGCAGGAGTACCTCGACCTCGGCCTGCACGGCTTTGCGATGAGCCGCTACGCAGGCGTGTGGGTCGGTATGAAGACCGTGACCGAAGTCGTGGAGGCGTCGGCCTCCGTGGTGGTCGATCCCGAGCGGCTCGATATCGTGCTGCCCGAGGACTTCGTGATGCCGCCGGGCGGGCTCAACGTGCGCTGGCCCGACGGCGCGCTGGAGATGGAAGCGCGGCTGCTCGACTACAAGCTGTACGCCGCGCTCGCGTACTGCCGGTCGAACAAGCTCAACCACACGGTGATCGATTCGCCGCACGCACGCTTCGGCATCGTCGCGAGCGGCAAGGCCTACCTCGACACGCGCCAGGCCCTGGCCGATCTCGGGTTCGATGAACAGACCTGCCGTGACGTCGGTATCCGCCTGTTCAAGTGCGGGATGGTCTGGCCACTCGAGGCGACCGCAATTCGCAGCTTTGCCGAAGGGCTGGAAGAAATCCTCGTGGTCGAGGAGAAGCGCCAGTTCGTCGAGTACCAGCTGAAAGAGGAATTGTTCTCCTGGATCGGCACCGGCAAGCGCATTCCGCGCGTGATCGGCAAGTTCGACGAGAAGGACGGCGGTGAGTGGGCTGTGCCGCAGGGCAACTGGATCCTGCCAGCGCACTACGAGTTCTCGCCCGCCATCGTCGCCAAGGCGATCGTCCAGCGGATCGGCAAGCTGGAGTTGCCGGCCGATATCCGCGCGCGCATGACCGCGCGGCTCGCGATCATCGAGGCCAAGGAGAAGGCGCTGGCGAAGCCGCGCGTCGTCACCGAGCGCAAGCCGTGGTTCTGCTCGGGCTGTCCGCACAACACCTCGACCAACCTTCCCGAAGGCTCGCGCGCGGTTGCAGGCATCGGGTGCCATTACATGGTGGTCTGGATGGACCGCAATACGTCCACTTACACGCAGATGGGCGGCGAGGGCGTGCCGTGGATTGGCCAGGCGCCGTTCACGAATGAAAAGCACCTGTTCGCCAACCTCGGCGACGGCACGTACTTCCATTCGGGTTCATTGGCGGTGCGCGCGGCGGTCGCGGCCAACGTCCCGATCACCTACAAGATCCTGTTCAACGACGCGGTCGCAATGACGGGCGGTCAGCCAACCGACGGCCAGATCACTGCTCCGCAGATCACGCAGCAGATGCACGCCGAAGGTGTGCGCAAGATTGTCATCGTCACCGACGATCCGGGAAAATACGACGCGCACCAGGAGCTCGACCACAGTGCGGTCAACGCGCACGGCGCGACCGGCGACGCGTGGAAACTGGCGCATGGGGTCACCGTGCACCATCGCGACGAGCTCGACCGGATCCAGCGCGAGTTGCGCGAATACGCGGGCGTGTCGGCGCTGATCTACGACCAGACCTGTGCGTCAGAAAAGCGGCGCCGCCGCAAGAAGAACACGCCGGAGAGGACGGTGTTTCCTGATCCGGCGCGGCGCGTCGTCATCAACGACCTCGTCTGCGAGGGCTGCGGCGACTGCAGCGTGAAATCAAACTGCCTGTCGGTCGAGCCGCTCGAGACCGAGTTCGGCCGCAAGCGCCAGATCAACCAGTCGAGCTGTAACAAGGACTACTCGTGCCTGAACGGCTTCTGCCCGAGCTTCGTCACGGTAGAGGGCGGCAAGCTGCGCAAGGGCAAGGCTTCCGTCGCGGCGCAGATGCCGGCGCCGCCCGAGCCCGCGCTACCGCCGTTGCGTGAGCGCGGCGCCTATGGCGTCGTCGTCACCGGCGTCGGCGGCACCGGCGTCGTCACGATCGGCCAGCTGCTCGGCATGGCCGCGCACATCGAAGGAAAGGGCGTGTCCGTGCTCGACATGGCGGGCCTCGCGCAGAAGGGCGGCGCGGTCTTCTCGCATGTGCAGTTCGCTCCGACACCGGCGGATCTGTTCGCCACGCGCATCGCGATGGGCGAGGCCGATGTGCTGCTCGGCTGCGACCTGATCGTGACCACCAGCAACGAAGCGATGTCGAAGATCCAGTCCGGAAAGACGCATGCCGTCGTCAACACGGCCGAGTCGCCGACGGCGGACTTCGTGCGCAACCCGGACTGGCAGTTCGGCGGCGGCAACCTTGCGCAGCAGGTGCGCGACGCCGTCGGACCGGATGGCGACTGCCTGTTTGTCGACGCCAACGGCATCGCGACCGCACTGATGGGGGACGCGATCTACACGAACCCGTTCATCCTTGGATTTGCCTGGCAGAAGGGCTGGATACCGCTGGCCCATGAAACGCTGATCCGCGCGATCGAGCTCAACGCGATCTCGGTCGAGTCCAACAAGAAGGCCTTCGAATGGGGCCGACACGCCGCGCACGATGCCGAAGCCGTAAGCCGCATCGCCTTCCCCGACGCCGCAAGCAACGTCGTCGAGATGAAGCGCTTTGCCTCGTCGCTGGAAGACATCGTCGCCCGCCGCGTCGAATTCCTGACCGGCTATCAGAACGCGGCGTATGCGAAGCGCTACGCCGATCTGGTCGAGCGCGTGCGCCGCGTCGAGTCCGATCGTTTGCAGTCGGCGCAGCTCGCCGAAGCGGTGGCTCGCAGCTACTTCAAGGTGCTCGCCTACAAGGACGAGTACGAGGTGGCACGGCTGCATGCCGACCCGGCATTCAGCGCTCGCATCGCGAGCCAGTTCGAGGGCGACTACAAGCTCAACTTCCACCTCGCGCCGCCGCTGATCTCACGGCCGGATCCGGCCACAGGCAGGCTGCGCAAGCGGCAGTTCGGGCCGTGGATGATGCCGGTGTTCCGTGTTCTCGCGAAACTCAAGGGCCTACGCGGCTCGCCGCTCGACATCTTCGGCTACACCGAAGAACGCAGGAGCGAGCGAGCGCTGATCGGTGAGTACGAGGCACTGGTCGAGGAGATCCTGACGCGGCTGAGCGCGGACAACCACCCGGTCGCGCTCGAACTGGCGCGTCTGCCGCAGGAGATCCGCGGCTTCGGCCATGTCCGCGAAGCGAATCTGGTCGCAGCCAGGACGCGGTGGTCGGCGCTGCTCGCGCGTCTACGCGGTCAGGCGACGGCGCAGGTGATACGCATGCCGCAGAAAGCAGCCTGAAGCGCCGCGGTTCGCTAGGGACCGACCCTGTCCTGCTGGATCGGGGCGGCCGGAGGTTCGGTGCCCGGCAAGTGCGCGATCACGCTGTCCCAGACCTCGTTGTTGGTATCGACGAAGCGCAACCGCACCGGGATCCAGTCGAAGTCCGGAGCCAGCCAGAACTCGACACCGCGGTTCGACTCCGGAGATTTCGGCCGCACGATCTTCAGCGTGTGGACCACCCGGCCCTGGATCGTCATCGGCTCGAAACCGTCGACCGCGAAGGTGTAACTCTCGACCTTGCGCCGCGCGACCTGGAACGTGATCAGGGCTCCGGGCGTGAATCGCCACGGATAAGCCTGTGCCAGCAGCGGCAGGTGAAACTGCAGCGACAGCGGATCCTGCGTGCCGTCGTCGAATGGTGCGGGCTCGCCGGCGCCGCGACCTGAAAAACGCACGATGCGGCGCGACCAGTCGAAGTCCACCGAAAGCTCGCGGTTCGCCACGTCGATGCGCTCGAGATAGCGCACCGGCGCGATCCCGAACGGCTTCAGCTCGCCGGTCGAGCGCAGGTCGAGCAGCCCCGGCGGATCCACAGTCCGCAACCAGAGTTCGTAGCGGCCGTTTTCGAGATCGACCAACCAGTCGACGTAGGTCAACGCCTCGAGCCCACGCAGACGCGTATAGGTCGTCCGGTAGGCGATGCGTCCCTGCGTGGCCACCTGCTCGATGCCCGGCGGAAGCGTCGAAGGCCTTGCGGGCGGCTCGGTGGCCACCGGCGCCGGCGGCTCGGGCGGGGGCGCAGGCTCGACCGGCGCCACAGGGTTGGGCGGCGGCGCAGGTGCAGGGGTCGGCGGCGGCGCCGATATCGACGGTGCGCGGGCCGTCCGCGTCCGCTGCAGCGGCGTTCCCGTGACTGCCGCCGGCGCCGGCGCACTCAGCCGTTGTGGCGGCGGCGGTTTCAGCAGCGCGATCGACAGCGTGCGTTGAGTCGGTGTCGACGGAGTCGCGAGCGCGAGTTCGCGGCGGACACCGAAGAGCGCGAAAGCGTGCATCAGCAGCACGAGGGCGAGCACGACGCCGCCGCGGCGCCAGCGCCCCGGCAGAGCGCTAGCTTCGCGCCGTCGCATCGTCATCCAGCGTCATCCCATCACGCGCTTCGGATTCCCGCCGCTAAGATACCGGCTTCCCTGCCCTGCAATCGCCGGATGAAGCTCGCCACATTGAAGGATGGCTCGCGCGACGGCGCGCTCATCGTCGTGTCACGCGACCTGTCCCTGGCGCACCATGCGTCGAGCATCGCGGGGCGACTACAGCATGCGCTCGACGACTGGAACTTCATCGCACCGCAGCTCGACGACCTGTACCAGACACTGAACGAGGGTCGCGCCCGGCACGCGTTCCGGTTCGAGCCGCAGGCTGCGATGGCGCCCCTGCCGCGCGCATACCAGTGGGCCGACGGCTCGGCGTACGTGAACCATGTCGAACTGGTGCGCAAGGCGCGTGGGGCCGAGATGCCGCCCTCCTTCTGGACCGATCCGCTGATGTACCAGGGGGGCTCCGATGATCTGCTCGGACCGCGCGACGACATCGTATGCCCGAGCGAAGACTTTGGCATCGACTTCGAGGCCGAGGTCGCGGTGATCACCGACGACGTCGCGATGGGCACGCCTCCCGCGTCCGCCGCGGGCCACGCGCGGCTGCTGATGCTGGTGAACGATGTCAGCCTGCGCAACCTGATTCCCGCCGAACTCGCAAAGGGTTTCGGGTTCTTCCAGAGCAAGCCGGCCAGCGCCTTTTCTCCGGTCGCCGTGACGCCGGACGAACTGGGCGGCGCGTGGCGTGGTGCCAAGGTGCATCGGCCGCTGGTGGTGCACTGGAACGAGCGCAAGGTGGGCGAGCCCAACGCCGGCGACGACATGACGTTCGACTTCGCACAGTTGATTGCGCACGTGGCGCGCACGCGCCGCCTCGGCGCAGGGTCGATCATCGGCTCGGGAACCGTATCCAATCTGGATCGCAGCCGCGGTTACTGCTGCATTGCCGAAAAGCGCAGCCTCGAGATGATCGAATCCGGCGCCGCAACCACACCCTTCATGAAATACGGAGACCGCGTCCGCATCGAAATGTTCGATGAAAATGGCCAGTCGATCTTCGGTGCAATCGACCAGCGGGTCGCCGGGCTGCCACGCCGCTGATACCGCCGTCGCGAAAGGAAATGCCATGGTCAACAAGCCTGCAGCGTCCCCGTTCAACGCCATGGGCGAGACGCTGGATTTCATGCAGAAGATGTGGGGCAACATGGGAATGCCGACGCCCGGCAGCCTGGCCGCGCTCACGGGCATGCCGCAGCGGATGCCGAGCATGCTGGCGCCGACCGTGGACGTGGATGAGCTCGACAAGCGCATCGCCGACCTGCGCGCGGTCGAGAAATGGCTGGAACTAAACGCTGGAATGCTGCGCACCACGATCCAGACGCTCGAAGTCCAGCGCGCGACGATCGCGACGCTGAAGGGCATCGGTGGAGCGATGCTGGCGCCGATCGTCGGTGCATCCGAGGCATCGCCACCCAGAGTGCCGCGGCCCACGCCCACGCCAGAGTTCCGGTCCGTCATGGATACGCCGCCGGCGCCGGCCGCACCCGAGACCGCACCGGCGCAACGCACGCGCCGGCGCAAGCCCGCAGAGGAGCCCGCCCCTTCGCTGGCAGAGGACGCACTCAATCCGGCGGCGTGGTGGCAGGCCCTGCAGCACCAGTTCGCGCACATCGCCGCGGGTGCGGGCGAGAACAAGGCCGAAGAGAAGACCAAGCCGGTCGGGTCCCGCCGGCGCAAGCCGCGCTAGCGCGCCGACGGTCCGATATTGGAGGTCGGTGCGTCGAGTGAACGCACCGTGCCGACCCAGGCGATCGCAATCAGCGTCGCGGCGACCGCGACGTAGCCGACCCAGTTGTAGTTCATCAGCGCGCCCGATGCGCTGCGCTGAACGATCGCGCCACTGAGCGTGGCCGCAACACCCGATCCGATCTGCAGTACCGCGCTGTTCAGCGCCATGAACGCGCCGCGGGCACCGGGCCGGGCCGCGCTCGTCACGATCGCCATCGCCGGCACCATCCGCCCCGAGACAAAGACAAAGAACAGCGTCGTCAGCAGCAGCACCGCCGCCAGCGGCAGTATCGGGGCATGCGTGATCGCGACCAGCGGTATGAGCGACACCCAGGCGATTTTGCGGTAGGCGCGGCGCTTGCCGGCGCGGTCGGCCCAGCGACCGATCCAGCGCGCCGTGAAGAAGGTCGCCATGCCGCCGACCAGGTAGATCCACGGCAGGTCGCGTTCCGCGACGCCGGCGTTCGACGTGATGTAGAGGCTGACGTACGGGATCACGCTGAAACCGGAGAGCATCATCAGCAGCGTGAACAAAAACGCACGCAGATGGTTGGGAAACATCAGCGTGCTGCGGAACTCGGTCCAGACGCCGCGTCCGGCGCGTGCGCCGGCGTGCCGCGCCTCGGGCAGCGTGCGGCGCGCGGTGAGTCCAGCAGCGATTCCGAGCACCGCAACGAGGCCGAACGCCGCGCGCCAGCCGATCAGGTTCGTCAACACCAGTGCGAGCGGCACACCGGCCACCGTGGCCACGGAGAACGAAGTCATCACGATTCCCGTGGCGCGGCCGCGCCGTGATTCCGGCACAGCATCGCCAATGATTGTGAAAATGAGGCCGCCCAGCACGCCGCCGAAGATTCCGGCAAGCGCCCGGGCCAGCAGCAGCAGCGGGTACGACGGCGCGGCCGTCGTCGCGAGCGCCGCTCCGACGAACCCGAGGTAGACAGCGAGCAGCAGTTGCCTGCGATCGAAACGATCAACGAACAGCGAGGTCACGATCCCCGCCGCGGCGGCAGCAAAGGTGTAGGCGGAGATCAGGAACCCGAACTCGCGCGCACTGAGGCCGAAGATCCGCGTGAACTGCGGCGCCAGCGGCATCATCACCATGAAGTCGAGCGTGGCCGTGAACTGGATGGCCGCTAGCGTGACGAGCATCCACTGCTCGTGGCGCGACGACTGCACGGCGTCTGTCCGCCTACATCACGTAGTTCAGGGCGAGGCGTCCGCCATCCGGATAAAGCGTCGTGCCGGTGAGATACGAGGCATCGTCGCTGGCGAGGAACAGGGCGACGCGCGCGATCTCGTCCGGTTCGCCCAGGCGGCCCAGCGGAGTGCGCGACAGGATCCGCTGCCGCGCCGCGTCGTTGGTCATCACCGCGTTCTTCAGCATCTCGGTGGCGATCGAACCCGGGCCGATGCCGACGACCCGGATCCCCTGCGGCGCCAGCGCCAGCGCCATCACCTTCGTCAACTGGTTGAGTGCGCCCTTGCTGACCGTGTAGGGCACCTGGTTGGCGATCGCGAGCACGGCATTGACGCTCGACATGTTGACGATCACGCCGCGCTGCCCGTCCGCGCGCGCCGCCTGATGTGCCATCTGCCGTGCGGCGGCCTGCCCGCACAGAAACGCGCCCTTGACATTGACGCGCAGCACGCGGTCGAAGTCGTCCTCGCCGAGATCGAGAAAATCGGCTGCGTGGATGATGCCCGCGTTGTTGACGAGGATGTCGAGCGCACCGAAGTGCGAGACCGCGTGGTCGACCAGGGCTTCACAGTCCGCCTTCGAGCCGACATCGGCGCGGCGGAACATCGCAGTGCCGCCACGCGCTGCAATGTCCTTCACCAGGGCGGCGCCGCCCACTTCGTTGGTGTCGGCGACGACGACACGCGCGCTCTCCTCGGCAAACAGCCGCGCGCACGCCGCCCCGATCCCCTGCGCCGCACCCGTGACGATGGCAACCCGGTTGGCGAGTCTCATGACCGATCCTGTCGGCGAATTCGATGCGGCATTGTCCCGCATCAGCGCGTCCCGGTCGCGATTGACACGCCGGTCGCGCTCTTGGGATCATGACCTCCCAACTCCCTCAGCTCTAGCAATCATGTCGCTGCTCGCACGCTCGCTTACCGTGGCAGTCCTGCTCGCCACGGAGATGCTCGTCACTTCGGCCTCGGCACAGACCTGCCCGGTGCTGCTGAACACCACCTTCCCGAAGCTGCAGGACGACTCGCCCCAGAACCTGTGCCAGTACAGCGGCCAGGTCATTCTGGTGGTCAATACGGCGAGCTACTGCGGCTTCACGCCGCAGTACGAGGGGCTCGAGAATCTCTACGCGCAGTACGCGAAGCGCGGCTTCACGATCCTCGGTTTTCCATCTGGCGACTTCGGCAACCAGGAGAAGGACAACAACAAGGACATTGCCGAGTTCTGCTACAACACCTACGGCGTGAAATTTCCGATGTTCGGCAAGAGCTCGGTGAAGGGCTCCGGCGCAAATCCGCTCTTTGCTGCGCTGAGTCGCGACACCGGCCAGGCGCCGAAATGGAACTTCCACAAGTACCTGATCGGCCGCGACGGCAAGGTGATCGCCTCGTACCCGAGCCAGGTCGAGCCGCTCGACCCGCGCCTGACCGGCCAGATCGAGGCCCTGCTCGGCAAATAGGCCGCCGCGCGCGGCCCCGCCGTGGGCCATATGCAAGTTCGGCGACAATAGCGGTCTGATGAACGCCCCCGATTCCCTTTACCTGCCGGACGTGCAGTCCGCGGGCGACCTGCGCAATCTCGCAATCCAGCGGGTCGGCGTGAAGTCGCTGACGCACCCGATGATGGTGGCGACCGCGCGCGGCCCGCAACCGACGGTCGCCTCGGTGGACATGTTCGTCGCGCTGCCCCCGCAGCAGAAGGGCACGCACATGTCGCGCTTCATCGATGTCCTGCAAAGCCATCGTGAGCCGCTGTCGCGCGCCTCGGTTCACGCGCTGCTCGAGCGCATGCTCCAAAAGCTCGATGCCATTGACGGCACGATCGATCTGCGCCTGCCGTACTTCGTGCTGAAAACCGCGCCGGTTTCAGGGGTGGAAAGCCTGATGGACTACCAACTGGCGCTCGCAATCGAGCGGCGCGGCTCTGCGACCCGCTACCGGCAGACCGTCGTGGTGCCCGTCACCAGCCTCTGTCCGTGCAGCAAGAAGGTGGCCGACTATGGCGCCCATAACCAGCGCGCCCACCTGACGCTCGCGCTCGTGCTCGAGGCCGACATGCCGGTCGAAGAGCAGATCCGCATCGCCGAGGATGCCTCGTCCTGCGAAATCTGGGGCCTGCTGAAGCGCACCGACGAGAAGTACGTGACCGAACGCGCCTACGACAACCCGAAGTTCGTTGAGGACGTAGTGCGCGACGTCGCCGTCGTGCTCGACGCCGACCCCCGCGTGTGCAGCTACACGGTCGAAGCCGAGAACTTCGAGTCTATCCACAACCACTCGGCGTACGCCCTGATCGAGCGCGACAAGGGCCAGGCGGCCTAGGCGTTCGTGGCGCTGCCTGCCGCAGCGCAAAAATCAGCGTTTTGCGCGAATGGCACCGTACAATCGCGCCTCCCGGTCCCGGGCTGGCGCGAAAGACTGGTTCGGCAAATAGAGACGCTTCGACAACAAATGGGAGACCCAGGTCGTCGATCGGATCCCGCGCGAACGCTCGCAGCGGTGGGCGAGCTTGCACGCGGATGGGATGCGCTCCGTTGCGGAGGCCGACCGTGATCCCCCGCCACGTCCCGCTGGTCGAGACGACGCGCGGCGGCACGACCGAGTGCGTCCACTACGGCTCGATCGCCGTGGTCGACACCCAGGGCCGGCTGGTGTCTTCGCTCGGCGACCCCGACGCGCTGAACTTCACACGATCGGCCCTGAAGCCGCTGCAGGCGCTGCCGTTCGTCGAGGATGGCGGGCTTGAGCGCTACAAATTCAGTTCGCATGAGCTCGCGCTGATGTGCGCCAGCCACAGCGGTGAAGCCGTGCACATCGGCATCGTGCAGCGCATGCTCGCGGCGGCCGGCGTCGATGACAAGGCGCTGCAGTGCGGCTGCCACCTGCCGGGGTACTTCGCGGCCACTGAGACATCGCCGCCGACTGGTGCCAAATGGAGCGCACTGTTTCACAACTGCTCGGGCAAACACGCCGGATTCCTCGCCTATGCGCGGATGCACGAGCAGCCGCTGGAGAGCTACCTCGACAGCGGTCATCCGCTGCAGCAGCGCATCCGCACGACGGTCGCACGATTTGTTCACGGCGATGCTATGGCCCAGGGGATCGACGGCTGCAGCGCCCCCAACTTCGCGATGCCCCTGCGGCGCCTCGCGCAGACCTACGCGCGCATCGCGACGCAGGAAACGCCCGAGCTCGCTGCCCTGTTCTATGCGATGACCCGGCACCCCGACCTGGTGTCGGGCACGCGGCGCACCGACCTCGCGCTGATGCAGACCGGTGCGGGGGACTGGGTCAGCAAGGCGGGTGCGGACGGCATGCAGGCCATCGGCGTCGCCAGCCAGGGGCTGGGTATTGCCATCCGCATCGCCGACGGCAGCCCGCGTGCGCTGCATGCGGTGACAGTCGAGGTGCTGCAGCAGCTTGGCGTGCTCGAGGACTCGAGCGGCACACCGCTGGCGGTCTACGATTGCCCACCGATCCGCAACTATCGCGGCATCGAAACCGGCGGATTCGTCCCCGTATTCAAGCTGCGGCGACAAGCCGGCTGAGGCCGTGCTGACGGTTGCCGCGCGCGCCGCGACGGCGGCGCTTGCGTTTGTCCTCGCGGCCTGCCTGAGCCTGCCACCAGGCGAGCGACTGGTCCACGCCGAACAATCCGCATACCAGACGCTGATCGTGACCGACAGCCCGACGCACCGCTGCCTGCGCTTCGACGATGCCAACAGCGCACTGAACCAGTCGTGCCAGCAGTTTTCCGAACCCGATCACCTGGTCTTCGACTACACCCGCGCGATGGCGGCGCTCCTGCTGCTCTGGCAGCCGCCGCCGCAGCGTGTGCTGCTGATCGGCGTCGGCGGCGGTTCGATCCCCAACGCACTCGCGCGGGCCCGGCCGCAGATCGAAATCGACGCAGTCGACATCGACGCCGTCGTCGTGCAGGTTGCGCAGCGCTACTTCCGGCTGGTCGCCACGCCGCAGCTGCGCCTGCACGTGGCCGACGGTCGCGAGTTCGTCGCCGCCGCCCGCAGCCGGGGCGAGCACTACGACGCGGTGCTGTTGGACGCTTTCGATGCCCATGGCATTCCACCGGCGCTGTTCAGCGAGGAATTCCTGCGCGACGTCCGCGCGGTGCTGACGCCGGACGGTGTGTTCCTCGCCAATACGCTCGCCGGCAGCGTGTCACACGAGAAGGAGACTCGAGCCGCCACGGCCGTGTTCAGCCGCATCTACAGCGTGCAGCTTGCGGCCAGCGGAGGCAACCGGCTGATCGTTGCCGCGCGCGACGCGCAGCGGCTCCCGACGGTGCAGCGCCTGATGTCCGGCCTGCCCGAGCAGGCGTCGGCAATGGCTCGCATAGGCATCGATGGGTCGTGGGTCGACCATCTGAAGTTCACCAGCTACTGAATCCGCCGCCGGCCCCGGCAGACTAGCCCCGGACGCCGGCGAGATCCAGAAAGAAGGCGTACTCGCGCGCGACCTCGTTCAGTCGCTCGAAGCGGCCCGACTTGCCGCTGTGCCCCGCTTCCATCGTGATGTGGAACAGCAGCGGGTTGCTGTCGGTCCTGCGCGCGCGCAGCCGCGCGACGTACTTCGCCGGCTCGAAGTACTGCACCATCGGATCCCAGAGGCCGGTGGTCACTAGCATCGCCGGATAGTCGCGCGCTGCGATGTTGTCGTACGGCGAGTAGGCGAGCATCGCCTCGTAGAACCGTCGCTCGCGCGGATCACCCCACTGCGCCCATTCGTTGGTGGTGAGTGGGATCGACTCGTCGAGCATTGTCGTCACGACATCCACGAACGGCACGTGCAGCGCGATCCCCCGGTATCGGTCGCCGGCCTCGTTGGCGACGACACCCATCAGCAGACCGCCGGCAGAGCCCCCGGACGCGAACACCTTGCTCGGCGCGCCATAGCCCTCGCGCACGAGATGGTCGGTCGCGTCGACGAAGTCGTCGAACGTGTTGTGCTTGTTGAGCAGACGGCCCTCCTCGTACCAGCCCTGCCCGAGTTCGGAGCCCCCGCGGACATGTGCAATCGCAACCACAAAGCCGCGGTCGAGCAGCGATACACGGTTGCTGCTGAAGTACGGATCGTTGGCGATGCCGTAGGCGCCATAGCCCTCGATGTACAGCGGTGCGCTGCCGTTGCGCGTGAAGCGATCGCGCCGGTACGCCAGCGAGACCGGGATGCGCCTGCCGTCGCGTGACGGGGCCCAGACGCGCTCGGTGGCGTAGAGCGCGGCGTCGTAGCCGAGCACCGGCTGCACCTTGCGCAACTCGCGCCGGCCCGTCGCGAGATCGACGTCGTAGGTGGTCGCCGGCGTCGCCATCGAAGTGTAGGTGTAGCGGGCCGTTCGCGCGGAGGGATCTGGATTCGCACCAAGGTGCATGGCGAACGCGGCCTCGTCGGCAGCAACGGTGAACGGCGCGCCATCGGCAGGGAGCACGCGCACGCGACTCACCGCCTCGACCCGCTCCTCGATCACGATGGCGCGATCGAAGAGCACGAAACCGTCGACCGCCGCGTCGTCGCGCGCGGGCACCACGTCGCGCCAGCGCGAGCGGTCGGCCGGGTCGCGATCGGGCGCAGCGACCAGGCGGAAATTCGGCGCGGCATCGTTGGTCCGCAGATACCAGTGATCGCCGAGGTGATCGGCGTAGGTGCGCACATCTTCGCGACGCGGCAGAACTACCCGCGGCGACTGCGCCGGGTCCGCCAGCGGCACTGCGCGTGTCTCCGTCGTGTCATAGCCGTCGAGGTGGATCAGCAGATGACGGCGTGATGCGCTGCGAGCGATGCCCGTGTACAGCTCCGGGTCCGGCTCGTCGTATACCAGCGCATCGTCCCGAGAGTCGGTTCCGCGCAGGTGCCGGTGCACCGCGCCGCGCACCAGCGTCTGCGGATCCTGCCGCAGGTAGAAGACAGTCGCGCTGTCGGCCGCCCATTCGACATCGGCGAGCACGCCCGGGATCGCATCCGCGGCGAACTCGCCGGTCTCGAGATCGCGGATGCGCAGCGTGTACATGCGGCGACCCGAGGTGTCTTCTGTATAGGCCAGCCAACGGTTGTCGGGGCTCACCGCGGTCGCGCCGACGCTGAAGTAGGCATACGGACGCGCGAGTTCCGTGATGTCGAGCAGCACTTCCTCGACCGCGTCGGCCGCCGGACCTTCGGGCCCGCCGCGCCTGCGCAGCAGCCGCGGATATTCAGCGCCCGCATCGAACCGTCGCCAGGCCCAGTAACCATTGTCGTAGACCGGCACCGAGCTGTCGTCTTCCTTGATCCGCGCACGCATCTCGGCGACCAGCTTGCCGCGCAACGGAGCGAGCGGCGCGAGCATCGCCTCGGTGTAGGCGTTCTCGGCGTTCAGATGCTCGATGATCTCGTGGCGCTTGCTCTTCGGATCGTCGTCTCGCATCCAGTAGTACTCGTCGACGCGATCGCCGTGCGGGCTCGTGACCACGTGCGGATGCCGCGGGGCGACCGGCGGAACAGGCGGAGCGGACTCTGGAGTCGTCATCGAACGCGGCGCGCTGCAGCGCAGGAGTGCGCGCTCAAAGGGTGACCGTCCCGGTCGGCGTAGAGATGCGCGCCGTGATTTCCACGGGGCCGGGTCGCAGGTTGACCGGACCAACGATGCGCAGTTCGCGGAACAGGCCGACGATGCCCGAGGTGACCAGCACCGCCGCCGGGTGCGACAGGTCCAGCGCCAGGAGCTGGCAGCCGCTGTCCGGCAATCGGTCGCACGGATGCAGCACGGTGCCATCGGCCCGAGGGCCCCACTGGATCGCCGCCGGCAGCACGCCGCTGAAAGCCAGCGACCCATCTTCCGGCACTGCGATCTGCCAGCGCAGGTCGCCGCGGCTCATCGACATGATCTCGCCGAGATCCGGCACGCGCGCGCACGCCGCCGCCAGCGAATCGCAGCGGAGAACCCAGGTGATCAGCACCGGCTCGGTCGCCAGCCGCGCCTGCATCGACGGATCGTCGAGCGCAAACCAGCGCGGCCGCGATGGCGCGGTGCCTTCGGGATCGATCGCGATCACTTCGAGGTAGGCACGCTCGCCCAGCTTCAGCACGGCGTTGTGCGTGCCCATCGCCACGTGGCGGCCACCGGGTTGCGGCCGGACCCCGAGCCGCTGCTCGACCCAGTCGATGCCTTCGTCGAGCCGCGCGCTGGCGACGACGATGTGGTCGAGTTCTGATCGCTGCATCGACCGATTCTAGTGGGCTGGTTGCGCGCGCAGCGACGGCGCGCAGGGGCAGGCGGGCGCGTTGGCGGCGCGCCCGCGGAGTTGCCGGAGTTGCTGCCGCCTCAGCGCCCGAGGATGCCGCGCAGGATGTCCACTGCGCCGGGCGTCTTGTTCTCCTCCTGTCGCACCGTCGGTTCGGCCTCCTGAGGAGCCTGCGTCTGCTGTCCGCGGCGACCTGGCCCGCGCTGCATCTCGCTCATGTCCATGCCGAGCATCACCGTCGCGACGCTCTTCACGCGCAGCTTGACCGCCCACTGCGGTTCCCACGCGACCTTCGGATCGGCCGGACGCGGTGGGTGCACGAGATTGAGCTCGGTGCCGTAGGCGATCATGCGCAGCATCGCACCGCCGCCCTCGGGAAACACGCCTTTGGGCATAATGCAGCGTGTGACGCCGGGCTCGAGCAGCACCTTTTCCTTGAGCCAGCGATCGACCGCGGGGTTGGTCTGGTAGTCGATCAGGCCCATGCCGAGTTCCGGCACCTCGCTCGAGGACCAGAACACCATTTCCATGTCGGACCCGCCCTTTGCGCCCATCGCCGCGATGAACGTGGCGCGCGCCGTCGGCAACTGCGCCCATTCGAGCTGGACTGCGCCATCCATCGCGGTCTGCTTCAGCTCGATCGGCGGCATCAGGTCCTGCTGCGGCCCGATCGCGAACTTGAAACCTTCCGGCACGCCCTGCCCGGTGAAGGTGTGCTCACCGACCAGCGACGCATTCGGCTGAACCATGCGCGAATCGATCTCGTTGGGCCATTGGGGCCGTCCGGGCGCCGTATGCGCGCCACGCTGCGTCGCCCGCCGCGAGGTGAAGAACTTGCCGTAGTCGTCCGGGCGCGCGGTCGCCATGTCGAGGACTCGCGGCTGGCCCGCGCGCACGGTGTCGCCGCAGCCCCAGTACAGATACAGCTTGCCCTTAGGCCGCTCGTACTCGGGCTCGACCACACTCTCGTCGCCCGGGGTCGGCGGCGGACCCTTCTCGACTCGCGGCGCGACAAGCTTCAGCGTCGGCGCGAGCTGCGTGCCGGGCGGGACGCCCTGGGTGCCTTCGGCCAGCGACGGGTTGCGGCTCGTAAAGAGCGTGACGTCCACCCAGCGGCCGCTGGACCCAGCCTGGGTCATGCCGAACGAATTTTTCGAGGGGCCGCCGCCCATCATGCCGCCCATCATCGACATCGGGCTCGCTCCCGGACTCATAGGCATGCCGAAGCCAGCGAATGTCGCCACGTCGATCCACGCCTGCGACACCGGCGGCTTGACCACCTGGGCCGGTGCCTTGGTTTGCCCGACCGCCGAGGCCGCCATGAACAGCGCGATCGCAGCGCATCCCCCGCTGACGCTCATGTGCTTGCGCATCGTCCCCTCCGAGGCCGGCCTGACCGGCGCAGGCATGTTGTACACAGGATTGCGGCGAACCGCCACGCCGGCGGCAGCGAACCAATGGCCCAGGGCAGCCGCGCGTCGGACCGCGCCGGCCGCGCCCGTAAAATCGCGTGCTTTTGCTCCCGGCCGAACCGATGCTTCCGCAGCAGAAACACCGCATAGCCGAACTGATCGAGCAGGCCCTCGGCGGCCTTGGAATCTCCGGCGTGCCGGTCGTCCTCGAGCGCCCGAAGGTGGAGTCCCACGGTGACGCTGCCTGCAACGTCGCGATGCAGGTTGCGAAGTCGCTGCGCCGCAATCCGCGCGAGATCGGCCAGGCGATCGCCGATGCACTGAAGGTCAATCCCGCGGCGGCCGGACTGATCGACACGGCCGAGGTCGCCGGTCCGGGTTTCATCAACCTGCGCCTCACGGCCGCAGCGAGACAGGAGGTCGTGCGCCTGGCGCTGCGCGAGCACGACTGCTTCGGCACGCAGTCGATCCACGCCGGGGAACGCGTCATGGTCGAGTTCGTCTCGGCCAATCCCACCGGGCCGCTGCACCTCGGCCACGCGCGCCAGGCTGCGCTCGGCGACGCGCTCGCCAACCTGCTCTCCGCGCAGGGCTGGCAGGTCTCGCGCGAGTTCTACTACAACGACGCCGGCGTGCAGATCGCCAACCTCGCGCTCTCGGTGCAGGCGCGCGCCCGCGAGCTGCTGGGCGAAAGCGCCGGGTTTCCGGAGGCGGGCTACCGCGGCGACTACATCGTCGACATCGCGCGTGATTTCCTGGCGAAGAAGACCGTCACTGCGCGCGACGGCGTTCCGGTCACTGCCAGTGGCGATCCGAACGACCTCGAGGCCGTGCGCCATTTCGCGGTCGTGTATCTGCGCAACGAGCAGGACGCGGACCTCGCCGCGCTCGGCGTCGGCTTCGATCACTACTTCCTCGAATCGTCGCTGTACTCCGACGGCAAGGTCGAGGCGGCCGTGGAGGCGCTGATCGATTCCGGAATGACTTACGAGGCCGATTCCGCGCTATGGCTGCGAACGACCGATTTTGACGACCTCGCCGGACACGGCGGCCCGCCGTCGGACGACAAGGACCGCGTGATGCGCAAGTCCGACGGCACCTACACCTACTTCGTCCCCGACGTGGCCTATCACCTGACGAAGTTCCAGCGCGGCTTCCGCAAAGTGATCAATGTCCAGGGCTCGGACCACTACGGCACGGTCGCGCGCGTGCGCGCCGGCGTGCAGGCAGCGGCGAAGAGCCTGAAGCTCGCGGTTCCGCGCGGGTATCCGGACTATCTGCTGCACAAGATGCTGCGGGTCACGAAGGGCGGCGAGGAAGTGAAGATGAGCAAGCGTGCCGGAACCTACGTGACGCTGCGCGACCTGATCGACTGGGTCGGCCGCGACGCGACGCGGTACTTTCTGGTCGCCCGCAAGCCCGACGCCGAGTTCACGTTCGACGTCGATCTCGCGCTGTCGCAGTCCGAGGACAACCCCGTCTACTACGTGCAGTACGCGCATGCGCGCATCTGCTCGGTGCTGCACCAGGCCGGCGAGAAGGGCTTCGCGGTCCCGGACTTCGGCACAGCGCTGAACTTCAACCTCACGCCGCTGGCGACGACGCGCGAGCAGACGCTGCTCAATCGCCTGGCCGCCTATCCGGACGTGCTCGCAGAGGCGGCCGAGGAACTGGCGCCGCATCAGCTTGCTTTCTATCTGAAGGAGCTTGCCGCCGACTTTCACGCCTACTACAACGCCGAACGCGTGCTGGTCGACGAGGACGACGCGCGCAATGCACGCCTGGCACTGCTGCTGGCCACGCGCCAGGTGCTGAAGAACGGCATGACGCTGCTCGGCGTGTCCGCCCCGGAAAAGATGTAAGGCTGTTTCGCCGTCAAACGCGGCTCGCACCATCCAAGTAAACTTGCAATATGTCTTTCGCATTCCTGCATCGGCAGCACGGCAGCACGCTGCTGGGTTTCGTCGTTGGGCTCGTTGTCGGACTTGGCATCGCGGTGGCGGTGGCGCTTTACATCACCAACGCACCTGTGCCTTTCGTCAACAAGGTCCGTCCGGCGAGCGAAAACATCAACCCGGGCGCAGGAGGTCCGCTGCCCGACCCGAACAAGCCGCTGCAATCACAGCAGCACACGCCCGACACCGCAACGGTGCCTCCGCCCAAGCTCGACGCCGCGACGGATCCGAAGGCTGCGCCGCCGCCGCCAGAGAAAGGCATGGCGAGCGCGCCCGACGACGGCACGCGCTATCTGCTGCAGGCGGGCGCATTCCGCACGCCAGACGACGCCGATGCAATGCGTGCGCGCCTGGCCCTGCTGGGGTACGACGCGAAGGTCTTTCCTCGCGATCAGGACGGGCAGACGCTGTACCGCGTACGCCTCGGTCCGTACGGCAACATCGAGGACGTCAACCGGATGCGCAAGACGATGGCCGACAACGGCATCGACGCGCAGCTGATCAAGGTCCGTTGACTTCGTTCAAAGGGAGCCGCCGCGCCCGGGCAAACCCGATTGAACCGCTGTCAGCGGCCGCAGTCGTATTTGCGTTGTAGGAACGCCGCCCGAGCCCTTTTCCTGGAGAACCGCATGCCGCTTTCCCGCCGCCTTCTGCTGCTCGCTTCCGCCGCGACCGCAGCCACACCCATGCTGGTCCACGCGCAGACTCAGCGCGCTCCGCAGTCCGGCAAGGACTTTCTGGTGCTGAAAAAGCCCGTGCCGACCGACAGCGGTGACAAGGTCGAAGTGCTTGAGTTTTTCCAGTATTCCTGCCCGCACTGCTTTGCCTACGACCCCTATCTCGCGGGCTGGCGCAAGAAGCTGCCCGCTGACGTCGAATACAAGCGCATTCCGATCGCGTGGGACAACAGCACGCTGCCGCACGTGCGCATCTACTACACACTCGACACGCTCGGCAAGCTGCCCGAGATGCACGAAAAGGTCTTCACCGCGATCCAGAAGAACAAGCAGCCGCTGCTGAGCCCGGACCAGATCGCCGACTTCATGGCGGCCAACGGCATCGACCGCAAGCAGTGGATGGACACCTACAACTCTTTCTCGGTGGCCGCACGCGCGAATCGCGCCGGACAGATCTGGCGCGCCTACAACGTCGACGGCACGCCGATGATGGGCGTCGATGGCAAGTTCACTACCGCGCCCTCGATGGTCGGCTCGCGCGAAGGCAGCCTGATCGTGCTGGACTACCTGATCCAGCAGGCGCGCGCAGAGCGCGGCAAGAAGTGATGCCGGCGCGCACCGCGTGAACGTCTTCATCACCGGTGCCTCGAGCGGCATCGGCGAGGCGCTGGCGCGCGAGTTCGCGGCGCGCGGCGCGCGGCTCGGACTCGTGGCGCGCCGCGAGGATGCACTGAAAGCGCTCGCCGCGACGCTGCCCGGCGATCCGCTGCTCTACGGCGTCGACATCACCGATACCGATGCGACCATCATGGCCGGCGAAGCCTTCGAGCGCGCCACCGGCGGCGCTGACGTCGTGATCGCCAACGCCGGCATCTCGGTCGGAGTGAAGACCGAGCATCGCGAGGATCTGGCGCAATTCCGGCGCGTGTTCGAAACTAACGTGATCGCAATGCCGGCGACGTTCCATCCGTTCATCGCCGGGATGAAGCAGCGCCGGCGTGGCACGCTCGTAGGCATCGCGAGCGTCGCCGGCATTCGCGGCCTGCCGGGTTCCGAAGCCTACTGCGCCTCGAAGTCGGCCGTGATCACGTACTGCGAAAGCCTCCGCGTCGAGATGGCGAAGCACGATGTCCGCGTCGTCACGATCTCGCCCGGCTTCATCCGCACGCCGCTCACCGCCAGGAACCCGTACCGCATGCCGTTCCTGATGGATGCCAGCGCATTCGCGCGGTGTGCGGCCGATGCCATCGAGGCGGGTGCCCGTTATCGGACGATTCCCTGGCAGATGGGTGTCGTCGCCGTCGCGCTGCGCGCGATGCCGCGGTGGCTATTCGACCGCGTGACGCGAAGCCGCAAGCAGAAGCCGCGCACGGTGTAGCGAGCCTCCGCACCGACGACGACGCGTCCGATGCGACCTGTTCGATCGTGGCGACGCATGGGCATCAGTTCATATCCGCAAGCAACAGAGAATCACTGCGATTTATTCCGCGCGCGACCGGTGCACACGCGGGAGTGACGTCCGACGTTGAGACGTAGCAGGATGCGTCCGGTCTGCCGGAGCGAAGTTGCTCCGGCCTCGGAGGTACTCATGAACCGTTCGCGTCGATTGTTCATGGCGAACACGGCCGGCAGCGCGGCGGCCCTGGCACTCGCAGGGTGTGGCGGCGGTGGCAGCTACAACTCTCCCCCGCCCTCGCTCGCGGCTGCGCCGCCGCCTCCCGCGCCTCCGCCCCCTGCGGGTGCACTGTCATGCGGTGCGACCGCGATCTCCGGCAACCACGGTCATGCGATCACGATCCCGCCCGCCGACGTCGATTCGACGGTCCCGATGGTGTACAGCATTCTCGGCACGGCTGATCACAATCACCTGGTCACGCTGAGCGCGGCGCAACTCGCCCAGATCAAGAGCAAGACCGCGGTCGTGGTCGTGTCCACCATGGCGGGCGACGGACACACACACCAGGTCACGGTGAACTGCTCGTAGCCGCCGGCGTTCGCCGACCGGCGACGGTGGCGCAGGCGCTCCCCCGCAACCTGCACCCCCGCCGCCGGTCGACGCGAACCGCGCCGGCAGCGACTAGGGCATCCCGGCGCCGACCGTCTGCCGAACGGGAATGCCCGCCGGATCGAAGTTCTCGAGACAGAACACGTTCACGCCGAAGAAATCAGGGGTGACACGCTTGCGGTGAAACGGATAGACGCCGCAGACCCGGCAGAAATGATGGACCGCCGTGCGCGTATGAAACCGATACTCCGCCAGCGCCGCGTGACCCGCCACCAAGCGCAGCCGATCCTCCGGCACTTTCACCATCAACGCGTTGCGGCGGTGGCAGATCGAACAGTCGCAGGTCGTCAGCTCGGGAAAATCCGTTTCGATCTCGAAGCGGATTGCGCCGCAGTGGCAGCTTCCCCGGTATGTCTGCATCGATCGACTTCCCACACTTCCTCCCGATCTTCGTGCGCCGAGCGCAGCGTCTGCGCACGTAGGCAAGTTCTCCGTCAATCCCCCTGCGACGGCTCGGGCCGGTTCAGGCACCCGGCGACCAGCGCCCAGAAGAAGACGACCTGAGCACCGATCACGGTAACAATGCACATGGCGATCAGCGCACCGGCGAACTGTCGCAGCGGCCCGTGCAACAGGAGGAACGCGGCGCACGCGGTGATCAGGGCGACGATGGTGACGAACGCGCTGAGCTTCGCCATGCGCCGATAGCGGTCGCGGGCCACGTTCGTCGCCGAATGCGGATCCGGAGTGCGAGGACTCTCGACACCGCCACCAGGACCTGCGACTCGATCACTCCGCATCGCTCAGTCGGCCGCGCGCACGTAGGTCAGCACGTGATGCGCGAGCAGGCCCGACTGCACACCGTGACACTCAGCAGTGCCGTAGGCGGAACGGCCGCCAAGCTTCAGGACTCGCGCCGTGCAGTGGAAATCCTCCTGCCGCCCGCTCTTCAGGAAGGCCGTCTTCATGTCCGAGGTCACCCAGTGCTCGGTCGTGCCGCGCTGGGTCATGATCGCCAGCCACATCGCGACGTCCGCGGCACCCATCAGCGTCATGCCGCTGACGATGCCCCCGGGCCGCTCGAGCGAAGCAGCAAAGGGAACGCGCAGCACGCATTCGCCCGGCGCGCAGGACGCCACGCTGAACGCGTAAGGAGCGAGAAACGCCGTACGCTCCAGTACTGCGTTCAGTTCCGCCACTGAGGCCTTGCAAGGATCCACTCCGAGTCCCCCCGCATGGGCGCGGCCGCGCGGCCGCGATGTGATCAGAGTGAAGCTTAGCTCGCAGGGGGCGCCTGCTAGCCGAGCGCGACCGGCAGATGCATCTTTCGGGATCCGAGTTCGCCGCTGATGAAGCGGGTCCAGACGGCGTTCGGCTGCCACACCCTCTGCACCGCCTCGAACGCGACGTCCGGGTCGGTGCCGAGCTCGATCGCGCGATACAGGAACACGAAAACCGAAGCCCGCATGTTCATCTGGCAATGTACGAAAACGCGGCGCCCCTGCAGGTCGCGCATCACCTGCGAGAACCGTCGGAAGTCACGGGCCAGCGGCCGGCTGAAATCGACCGGCACCTGCACGTAAAGCAGCCGGGCGCCTTCGACGATCGCCTGCTCATCGTCGATGCCGCCCGTGACTCCTGACGGCGCCAGGTTCACGACGGCCGCGAAGTCACCTTCGACGATCTGCCGCAACTGCCGCCGGGTCGGCATTCCGGCGGTCGCGATCGTCGGTGTGACCTCGATGTAGTTGGTCGGGGGTCCGCGGGGCGTAAGCGCCAGAGGCTCGCCGATCCAAAGGAGCAACGCGACGGCAGCGGCGAGCATCGTCGCCGCCACGCCGTCGCGTCGGATGCGCGCGATCCTCCGGCGATCGGAGGGCGGCAACGTCAGCTGCACAGACACCCCTGCTCTGCCGCGTCGCAGCCGCAACCGCCGCAGGAACAGGCCTGCGGCAGTGCCTGCGTGGCCGGATGCTCGCAACCGCAGAGGCAGCCCGCGCCCGGGCAGTCGATGCACTCGCACCGCTTCACCATGCTGGTTTCCATCTTCATCTCCTTTCAGGTTGATTGTCACTGGATGCCGTGCATCCATGGAGCGCATTGTGCGTGCCGTGCGCCGTACCGACTTGAACGAAACGGCTGAATTCGGCGCTGCGCGGGCCAGCGCGCGACGCACGGTGGCGCCCGCACGTCAGCGCGCGATCGCAGCAGCATTGCCGGCGTCGGCCGCATCCTGATGCGAAGGGGGCACCTTGTGGGTCGGACACAGTGCCCAGCGTCGCGCGATCAGCGCAGCGACCAGCCGCGGCTCATCACTTCTGAGTAGGAGAAATCGCGCGCGCAGGGCCGGCAGTGGAAACGATCGAAGATGTGGACGAGCGGAAAAGCGAGGCACGCGACGATCGCCAGTGCGGCGACCCAGGCCAGCGGCCCACTGACGAGCCCGAGGCGGTCGAAGGCACTGCCGAGCGCCAGCACCAGCAGGCCCACGCCGATGCTCAGACCTGTCTCGAGAACGATTCTCTGCGAATACGTGGCGCTGACGCGGACCAGTCGTTCGCCGCAGGTCGGGCAGTAGTGTTTCGCGAGGGCCTTGCGCCAGGGATTCATGTCGGCCAGGCCGGTCGGGCGCTTCACTTTGCCCGCAGGCGCGCAAAACCTTCGGCGAGATCGTCGAGCAGATCGTCCGCGTCTTCGAGGCCCGCGGAAATGCGGAACAGCGGCCCGGAGTGTGACGGCCTTGCGATGCGCTCCGGAAATGAAGGAATCAACAGGCTTTCGTAGCCGCCCCAGGAATAGCCGCGGCCAAAGAGCTCGAGGCCGTCGATGAAGGCGTGAAAGCGCTCGTCGGAAATCGGCTTCAGGACGACGCCGAACAGTCCCGACGCGCCGCGCATGTCGCGCTTCCACAGCGCATGGCCCGGATCCGAGGGCAGCGGCGGATAAAGCACACGCTCGACCTCGGGCCGCGCCTGCAGCCAGTCGATCAGGCGCCAGGCGGTCGCAACATGCTGCTGCAGCCGCGCCTGCATCGAATGCAGCCCACGGTGTGCGAGATACACGTCGTCCGGGCTCGTCGTCAGGCCGTAGTGATGAATGACCTCGCGCAGCGGCGGCCACGCGGACACGTTGCTCGTCACGGTGCCCATGATCACGTCCGAATGCCCGCAGATGTACTTGGTTGCAGCGTGCACGGAGACATCGACGCCGCAGGCCAGCGGCTGGAAGTACAGCGGCGTCGCCCAGGTGTTGTCGATCACGCTGATCGCTCCGCGCGCGCGCGCGACCTCGGCGAGCAGGGGCACATCCTGCATCTCGAAGGTCAGCGATCCCGGCGACTCGAGAAACAGCACGCGCGTCGTCGGCCTGAACAGCGCTCCGACGGCCGCGCGGCCCTGCTCGCCGATGCGCGGGTCGTAGAACGTCGTCTCGACACCGTAGCGGACCAGCGTGTCGCGGCAGTAGCGCCGCGTCGGCCAGTAGACGGAGTCGGGCACGAGGACATGATCGCCCGCCCGCACGTAGGCGAGGATCGAAATCGTGCAGGCCGTGAGCCCGGATGGAAAAGCCCAGCTCGCGTGGCCGCCCTCGAGCTCGTTCAGCGCCGTGTAGAACGCGTGATGGGTCGGCGTGCCGTAAATGCCGTATGCAACGGGTTGCATGTCGTCGCCGGAATTGCGACGGGCGATGCGGCCTTTCATGTCAGCCACGCTCGTGTGCAGCACCGTCGAGCCGCGGACCAGCGGCGGGTTGACGAAGTCGTATCCCGCGCCGGTGTGACGCCCGCCGGTGACGAGGACAGTGCCGCTGCGTCGCCGCTTCATGACCTTGCTCCCTTGATCAATGGGTCGCCCTGAACCAGTAGACGCCTTCCCGCTGTTCCCGCACGACCGCGCCCTCGTGCCACAGCGCGTGCAGGTGGGCGAGGCTCTCGCCCAGCGCGAAGGTTGTCTGATGCAGGTCGAGCGCGCGCTTGAACAGCACCGGCACGATGGTCGCCGCGTTCTGTGGCGTGGCGCAAGCCGCCAGCACCTCTGCGAGGCGTGCACGATGATGCGCGTGCTGCTGCGCGACGCGCTCGTGCAGCCCGCTGAACGGCAGGCCGTGCGACGGCAGTACCAGCGTGTCGGCCGGCAGCACCAGAAGGCCGTCGAGCGAATGCAGGTAGCGCGGCAGCGGATCCGCCTCGGGTTCGACGTCGAACACGCTGACGTTGGTCGAGATCCGCGGCAGCACCATGTCGCCTGCGATCAGCAGCCGGTCCGATCCGCAATACAGCGACGCGTGCTCCGGCGAATGGCCGAAGCCGACGATCACCTTGAAGACGCGCCGCGCATGCGCTGGCCCGATCGCAATCTCGTCGCCGTCCTGCAGGCGCCGGTACGAACCCGGCACCGCCGGAACCAGCTTGGGGTAATAGCCGGCGCCCCGGGCGCGCACCTTCGCCAGCGCGTCGGCATCGGTCAGGCCGTTGCGCCGGAAGTGCTCGGCAGCACTATCGCCACTGATGTCGCCGCCGCCCGCCTGCGACAGCAGCCGCCCGATCGTGTACTCGGTCGCTGTCATCCATAGCGGCGCGCGCCAGCGGCCGCGGTCGCCGCCGGCGGTCAGCCAGTGCGCCAGCCCCAGGTGATCCGGATGAAAGTGCGTGCAGACCTGCCGCAGCAGCGGCCGTCCCTCAAACAGCCCGTCGAAGACGCTCTCCCACGCAGCGCGCGTGGCGTCCGAGGTGATGCCGCTGTCGATGATCGTGAAGCCGGCGCGGCCGTCGAGTTCATCGTCGAGCACCCACAGGTTGATGTGGTCGAGCGCGAACGGCAGCGGCATCCTGACCCAGTGCAGTCCCGGCCGCAGCGTGATCCAGGCGCCGGCCGCAGGCGGCGTCGGCGACGGATAGTGCAGACGGTGCTCGTCGGGATTCATTCGGGCCGCTTGACGTTGACGTCAACTGCGACGATTCTACGCGGCACCATCGTACGACCGTCCGCAAGATGCCCGCCCGCGCGCGCGCTCCGCGCACCGACGACCCCGAGTCGCGCTCATATTCGATCACCGAACTGTCGCGCGAGTTCGACATCACGCCACGCGCGATCCGCTTCTACGAGGACCAAGGCATCCTGGCGCCGGCCCGCAGCGGCAGTTCAGGGCTCACGCGCGTGTATTCGCCGCGCGACCGCACCCGGCTCAAGCTGACGCTGCGCGGCAAGCGGCTCGGCCTATCGCTGTCGCAGGTGCGCGAACTGATCGACATGTACGAATCGCCGAAGGATGCCTCGGCCCAGGCGCGCCGCTTCCTCACCGTGCTGGCACAGCACCGCGCCGCGCTCGAGCAGCAGCGCGAGGACATCCAGGTCACGCTTGCCGAGATCGCGCAGCACGAGGCCGAATGCCGCCGACTGCTCGAGCGCGGCCGGCGCTAGCACACGTAGCGCTCAGCCTGAGCGCGCTACCAGTGCCAGGACCGTGCTGCCATGGCGCTCGAGCTTGACCGCGCCGATGCCCGAGATCTGCCCGAGAGCGTCGAGTGTGCGCGGACGCGACTGCGCGATCGCCCGCAGCGTGCCGTCGTTGAAGACGACGTAAGCCGGCACTCCATGTTCCCTCGCGATGCCGGCGCGCCATTCGCGCAGGCTCGTGAAGAGCGACTCTGCTGCGGCGTCGAGATCCTGCACGGCTCCGATGCGCGCGCCGCGCATCCGCCGCGACGGCTTCGACTGGATCCGCAGCTCGATGCGCCGCTCGCCGCGCAGCACGCTGCGGCTCGCTTCGGTCAGGCGCAGCACGTTGTAATGATCTGTGTCGACTTCGACGATGCGCTGCGCGACTAGCTGGCGCAGCAATAGCCGCCACTCGGCCTCCGGGCGGTCCGCGCCGATGCCAAAGGTCGACAGTCGCTCGTGGCCGAAGCGCGCCACCTTGTCGCCCGGTTTCCCGCGCAGCACGTCGATGATGTGTCCGGCGCCGAAGCCGAAGCTGCCCGCCTGCTGACAGCGATAGATCGTCGACAGCAGCTTGCGCGCGTCTTCGGTCACATCGCGCAGCGCCGGCGGTGCGAGGCAGTTGTCACAGGCGCTCTGATGATCAGCGCAGGGCGGGCTCTGCTCGCCAAAGTAGCCCAGCAGTCGCGCCCGACGGCAGTCGGCGGCTTCCGCCAGCGCGAGCATCGCGTCGAGCTTGGCGCCGGACAGGCGCTTGTACGTCTCGTCGGCGTCCGAGCGCTCGATCAGTCGTCGCTGCTGCACGACGTCCGCCAGGCCATACGTCATCCAGGCGTCGGCCGGCAGGCCGTCGCGGCCGCCACGACCGGTTTCCTGGAAGTAGCCTTCGACGCTCCTCGGCATATCCAGATGCGCAACGAAGCGAACGTCGGGCTTGTCGATCCCCATGCCGAACGCGATCGTTGCGACGATCACCCAGGCCTCGTCACCCTCGGCCCGCTGGAAGCGCGCCTGATGGGCGGCGCGCGAGGCGGCGTCCATGCCGGCGTGATACGGCAGGGCCGGGATGCCGTGCGCAGCCAGGAACGCGGCGACCTCGTCGACCGTATCGCGCGCCAGGCAGTAGACGATGCCGGACTCGCCCGGATGTTCGTCGCGGATGAAGTGCAGCAGCTGCTCGCGCGGCTCGCGTTTCTCGACGATCCGGTAGCGGATGTTCGGACGGTCGAAGCTCGCGACGAAGACCTTCGGGTCCGCCAGCAGCCTCTCGACGATCTCGCGCCGCGTCGGCTCATCCGCCGTGGCCGTCAGCGCGATACGCGGTACCGCGGGGAACCGCTCGCGCAGCAGGGAGAGAGCGCCGTACTCCGGTCGGAAGTCGTGTCCCCACTGCGACACGCAGTGGGCCTCGTCGATCGCGAACAACGCAAGGCGGTTCGGCGCAAGTTCATCCAGCAGCCGCAGACAGCGCTCGGTCAGCAGGCGCTCGGGCGCGATGTAGACCAGATCGAGCTCGCCGGCGCGCATACGCCGCTCGACCGCCGCGGCCTCGGCTGATGTCAATGTCGAGTTCAGCGCCGCCGCGCGCACGCCGAGTTCGTCGAGCGCTGCCACCTGGTCGGTCATCAGCGCGATCAATGGCGACACGACGACGCCGACGCCGGGGCGCAGCAGCGCCGGGATCTGGTATGTCAGCGACTTGCCGCCACCGGTCGGCATCAGCACCAGCGCGTCGCCACCCCCGACGACGTGCTCGATCACGTCGCGCTGAAACCCGCGGAAATGGTCGTAGCCGAAGATCTCCTTCAGGACAGCGGCGGCGCTCGATTGATCCTTCACCACCGTAGCTTAGCGAACCGGAGGGGCGCTACGATGTTCGCCCGAGGTCACAAAGCCGAAGCGCGAGCCCTCACATGAGCACGAATGCCGCCGTCCCCTCGTCGCGCGAGTTCGCGCTGCTCGGCATCACCTACGGCCTGTTTGCGATCGGGCTCGTGATGTTCTGGCCGGCTGTCGTCGGCCTGGTCATGGCCTACGTCAAGCGTGGCGACGTCGCCGAGTCCTTCCTCCGCTCCCACTACAGTTGGCTGATCCGCACCTTCTGGTGGTGGACCGCGGGTTTCCTGCTGGCGATCGGGTCGATCCTCGCAGTCGTGCTGCCCGGCGCGATCGAGATGAGCCGCACGAAGGCCGTCGAAATGGTGCAACTGCCGTGGAGCATGCTTGGGGGTGCCGTCGGCGGGGGGCTCTTCATCGCGGTGGTGTGGTTCTGGGTCGTCTACCGGCTGGTGCGTGGCACGCTGCGGCTGGCCGACGGCCGCGCCGTGCCCTGAGTGGTCGGCGAGCGAAGTTGACGTAAACGTAAACCTGGCCGTAGAGTGACC
>DATKAJ010000012.1:0-15559 GCA_035498175.1 Burkholderiaceae bacterium | reverse complement strand
CGCGCGCGCATCGCCGGCCACGACTTCTGGCTGCTGCGCATCAGCCCCGCGGACGCGCGCTCGCGCGGCATCGCGCACCGCGACCTGGTCAAGGTCTTCAACGACCGCGGCGCGGTGATCTGCGCGGCCGACGTCTCGCCGCTGGTGGTGCCGGGCGTCGTCAAGTCGTTCGAGGCGAGCGCGCAGTTCCGCCTGGTCGAGGTGGCCGGCGAGACGGTGGAGATCGGCGGCTGCATGAACCTGCTGACACCGGACCGGCCGCAGACCCGCGGCACCAGCAGCATGAGTCCGAACTCGTGCCTGGTGCAGATCGAGAAGTGGCACGGCGCCGAGGCATTCGCGCGCTCGCGCCGCGCAGAGCAAGAGGAAGTGGAAGGGGCCCTCGCGCATGGATAGGTGGAATCTGATCATCGACGTCGGCCGTTGCGAGAACTGCCACAACTGCGTCATCGCCGCGCGCGACGAGCATGTCGGCAACGACTACCCCGGCTACGCGGCGCCGGCCTCGCTGGCCAGCGAAGCGCCGATCCGCATTCAGCGGCGCGTGCAGGGCGAGGCGCCGATGCTGCAGACGACCTACCTGCCGGTACTGTGCAACCACTGCGACGACGCGCCGTGCATCAAGGTCGGCGGCGACGCCATCCGCAAGCGCGACGACGGCATCGTCGTCATCGATCCGGTGCGTGCCAAGGGCCGAAAGGACATCGTCCGCTCGTGCCCGTACCAGGCGATCGTCTGGAACGAGGAGCAGCAGCTGCCGCAGACCTGGATCTTCGATGCCCACCTGCTCGACGCGGGGTGGGCTGGCCCGCGCTGCGCACAGGTGTGCCCGACCGACGTGTTCGAGGCGGTAAAGCTCGGCGACGGGGCTATGCAGGAGAGGGTGCGCAAGGAGTCGCTGCAGGTGCTGCTGCCGCACCTGAACACCCGGCCGCGGGTCTACTACCGCGGCCTGGAGCGCTGGCAGCGCTGCTTCGTCGGCGGCAGCGTCAGCGCGAGCGTCGGCGGCGTGGTCGACTGCGTCGCCGGCGCCGAGGTCACGCTGCTGCAGGGCGACAAGTCCGTCGCGACAGCTTTCAGCGACGCCTTCGGCGACTTCCGCTTCGACGGCCTGGCGGCCAAGAGCGGTGCCTATCAGGTGCAGGTCCGCCACGGCCTGGGTCAGGCGCAACGCGACTGCGAAGTCGGCGAGAGCGTCTACCTCGGCGAGATCCGGATCGCCTGATGTTCGCAGTCGATGGCATGGGAACGAGCGCCGGCTAGTGGCGCTCGCTGACGATCACGACTGGCGGCTTTGGGGCGTGCAATCCGGGGCGTCCATCGGCAAGGCTCGACCCTCAAGTGTCATCCGCCGTCCTGATCTCGTTGCCGCACTGATGTTCGAACTTCGAACACAGCACCCGGAGGAGGCCCCGCAGCGGAGGGCACACCTCGGCAGTTGCTGGATGCTCAGTCGCGACCCGACTTGCCGTCGCATTCGCGCGGCGCCAGGAACATGATCGTGCGATCGACACCGCTGTCGGGATGCTTCGAGCCGCTCGCGCACCGGCTCAAGCGTGTCGGACTGTTCGAGCAGCACCGACGCGAGGTCCTCGGCCGGCTGCCGACGCAGGAATGCGGCAAGGTCTTCGGGAGAGGCTTTGGGCATGGGTCGGGAGGTTATCCGAGCGCCCGTCTGGCGTGCGCGCTCCGCAAGGCTGTCGACCCTGCCGTCTGCATCGCACGGGAACCTGTTCCATCGCATTTCGGTCGGCCCGATGGCGCCATCGCAGGGCGACGCGGCGCGGGAGTGCGGCGTCACGCAGTGGCGTGCTCGTCTTCGAAGCCCCACATGACAGCACCCGCGGTCTGGCCGCCGTCGATGATGAACTCCGACCCGGTTGAGAACGACGACTCGTCGCTCGCCAGGTAAACCACGAGGTTCCCGACCTCTTGGGGTTCGCCAGCGCGACGCAAGGGATTGACGTTGGCCGCTGGCGCCGGCCCGGCCATCGACAGCGGCGTCTTGATGATCCCGGGGTGCACGGAATTGACTCGAATCTTGTCCCGGGCGAGTTCCAGAGCGGCTGCCTTCGTCAGTCCGCGCAGGCCCCATTTCGAGGCGATGTAGCCCGGCAGACCGGTGTACCCAA
The DNA here is from genome assembly GCA_035498175.1 of Burkholderiaceae bacterium. Taxonomy (GTDB): domain Bacteria; phylum Pseudomonadota; class Gammaproteobacteria; order Burkholderiales; family Burkholderiaceae_F; genus JALORV01. The sequence goes on along the minus strand of DATKAJ010000012.1, from coordinate 13,427 downwards.
GCATCGCCGCAGCCGAGGCGATATTGACGATCGAGCCACCACCGGCGCTTCTCAGAGCAGGAATCGCGGCCTTGATGCCGTTGAACGCGCCTGTGAGGTTGATGCCGATGGTCTTGTTCCAATCGGCGTGGCTGAAGTGCTCGATCAGACCGTAGGTCGAGATGCCTGCGTTGTTCACCAGCACATTCAGTTCGCCGAACGTCCGGGTTGCCGCGTCGACGGCCGCCACCCAATCGGCAGGCTTCGTGACGTCGAGGCGGACGTACCGCGCAGCGGGTCCGATCTCTGCGGCGAGCGCCTTACCTTCCTGGTCGAGCACGTCGCCGATTACGACCCTGGCGCCCTCGTCGACCATCGCCTGCGCGATGGCGGCGCCGATGCCGCGTGCGGCGCCGGTCAAGATGCCCACTTTTCCTTCGAGTCGATGCACAGTCTTTCCTTTCGGTTACGGGTGATGAGAGTGGCGTTCACATCGGCTTGGCGCTGACCCCCGGCGCGCGCGGCCAGCCCGCCCAGCGGCAAGCGCAACTCGGCGGCAGCGCAGACCGCCGCGTGAACGAGAACTTCGGCGTAGGTCGGGAACGAAACAGCCACTCGGGCCAGGTCGTCCACGCGCATTCCCGCCGCGATGGCCACCGCAGCGAGCTGAACGGTCTCCATCGCACGCTCGCCGACCACATGGCAGCCGAGAATGCGGAAGCTCGGGCGGTCGACGACAAGCTTGCAGAAACCGAACGTGCGACCTTCGATGATGGCGCGTACCGCGCCATCGAACGGCACCACCGTCGCCACGACGTCGTGCGATTTGCGAGCCTGGGCCTCGGTGAGCCCGACCTGAGCATGCTCCGGATGCGTGAAGCTGCCGGAGGGGCTCACGCGGTGACGAAGCGGCTGTGTCGGGCCTTGCACCGCGTTGGTGGCCGCGACGAATCCGTCCTCGACCGCTCCCGGCACGAGCATCAGCCGGCCAGTGACGTCGCCGGCGGCGAAGATGTGCGGCACCGAGGTTCGCAAGAATTCGTCCACCTCGATTGTGCCGTTCGCGTCGACCGCGACGCCGGCCTTGGCGAGATTGAGCCCGGCGGTATCCGACACCCAGCCGGCGGCCACCATCGCGAGCGCCGCCTCGGCATGCCCCTCGTGCTGGCCGTTGCGGTAGTTGAGCCTGACGCCGGTCAACGTCTTTTCAAACGACGTGATGGTGCCGAAGCGTTCGTGCACAACGACGCCCGAGTCGCGCAGTGCATTCGCCACCGCGGCTGCGACATCGTCGTCTTCCGAGCGCAGGATGCGTGGCCCTGCTTCAAACAGCTGGACACGCGTACCGAAGGCATTGAACATGGATGCGACCTGCACGCCCGTCTGCCCGCTTCCGACGACGAGCATCGAAGTCGGCACTTCGGTGGCGTTCCAGATGTCGCTGTGGCTGTGCGTCAGCTCGATGCCGGGGACGCCGAGGCGCCGGCTCACGCCGCCGGTGCAGATGATGAAGCGGTCGGCCCGAAGCCTGAGCCCGCGCTCCGTCTGGATCGTGTGAGGATCCTCAAAGCTGGCGACGCCGCTCCGTTCATGCAATGAGACGCCCAGCGCGTCGACACGCTCGCGCAGTGCAGTGTGCGTGCCGACGTCGTGGACGATCTCCCGCACGCGCGCGAGGAGGCGAGCGTAGTCCAGCACGGGCTCGCTCTCGGTGATGCCGTATCGCTGCAACTGGCGCGCGTCGCGCATCAGACGGGCCGCATAGGCGAACGCTCTGACCGGGACCGGCCCCTCGTTGGCCGCCATGCCGCCGAACTCGGCGCTGCTGACCAGCGTGGTTCGTGCGCCGAGCTCGGCGGCACGCAACGCCGCCAGCGCGCCGGCCGGGCCGGCACCGATGACGACGACGTCGCTCACTGATGTCCCCTACGGCGCTTCGCGCAGGTCCACCCAAGGGGGAACCTGCACATTTTGAGCGGCTCGGCGGCGCTCACAGCTGTGCCACCGTGTCCGCCGATTCCGCCGCCCGGCCGCTGTCCAACAGTTCGTCGACTCGCCGCGATCGCACGTTCTCCGCCGTCAGGAGCTGCACGGTGTCGCGCGCAAAGAGCATCTCGAGCGTCCATTGCAGGAACACCCGGGCCTTCCTCTCGAGGCGCGGCAGCATCACCAGATAGGCGCCGCGCCACATCAGCCAGGCGATGAAGCCGGAGAACCTGAGGCCGAACAGGGTCGCAACGGCCCGCCGGCGTCCGATCGCAGCGAACTGGCCGCGCATCTCGTAGCGGTACGGACGAACTTTCGCCGGCTCGCCGCGCACGGCCGCGGCGATGTTGCGGGCCGCCTGCACGCCTTGGCGCATCGCATGCTGCGCGGTGGTCGGACACGGCGTGCCCGAGGCGCTCGGCACCGCTGCGCAGTCTCCGCATGCCCATATGCCCTCGTGGCCGGGCACCGCCATCGTGGCGTCGACGCCGATGCGGCCCCTTTCCTTGGCGAGCGACAGCCCTTCGATCAGCGGCGCAGGTGCGACGCCGGCGGTCCAGATGAGCGTGCGCGCCGGCAGCGATGCCGGCGTTCCGGGATCGCTCGACGATTCGAGCGCCAGCGTGCGCCCGTCGAAGGCCGCCACCTTTGTGCGCAAGCGCACGTCGATGCCGGCGGCGCGCAACTTCGATGCGGTGTATTCGCCCAGCGCCGGGTCGAATTCCTGCAGCAGCCGCTCCATCGGCTCGACGAGCACCAGGGTCGGCGATTCGGTCGAGGCCTTGCGGTAGTGAGGCGCTACCTCGCCCAGAAAGTCGTTGATGGCGCCGATCGTCTCGACCCCAGAGAACCCGCCGCCGGCAACTGCGATCGTGAGCAACGCCCGACGGCGCGCCGGGTCGTCCTCGATCTCCGCGCGCTCGAAGTTGCCAATCAGCCAACTCCTCAGCACGAGCGCGTCATGGACGGTCTTCATGCCATGCACGTGGGGACGCAGGCTCGGCGGGAAGCGCGTTTGCGAGCCAGCGGTGACCAGCAGGTGGTCGAAACCCAGGGTGCGCGTGCGGCGATCGAGGCCATAGGCCACCGTGACCGTGCGAGCCGCCAAGTCCACGGCCGTGGCCTCGGCGCGCAGGAACTGCACCCGGCGCAGCGACTCGCGAATCGGCACCACGATCGAGCTCGGGTCGAGGCTGCCCGACGCCACCTCGTGCAGCATCGGCGTGAAAAGGAGGTAGTTCTGCGGATCGATGAGCAGCACTTCGACGTCTCGATCGCGCGCAACCGTGCGCTCGAGTTCGAGTGCGGCATACAGCCCCGCAAAGCCAGCACCCAGAACGACGACACGCATATCTGCAAGCTCCTTTTAGTCGTACAGCTTCGCGGGCGCCTTGCCGCGAAAAACGCGATAGGAAAAGATCGAGTAGCCGGTGATCGCGGGCAGCACGATGGCCGCACCGACCAGCAAGAACGTCAGTGCCGTGGGGTGGGCGGCCGCTTCCCAGATCGTCATCCGGTCGATGACGATGTAGGGAAAGAGGCTGTAGGCGAGACCGGCGAACGCGAGCGCGAAAATTCCCGCCGCCCCGGCGAAAGGCGCCCACTCGGCCACGCGTTGGCCCCGCTTGAGCTGCGCTGTCAAGCGCCACAGCCACAGCCACACCGCTGCGCTGGCGAGCGGCAGCAGCATCGCCGCGAAGGTGTGCGGAAAGTCGAACCAGCGGCTGCGCACAGTCGCGCTTGCGATCGGCGTGGCGATGCTGATGAGCACGACGCCCGCCGCGATCCACACGAGCCCCCAGCGCGTCCATGCCACGGCCTTGCGCTGCAACGTGCCCTCGGACTTCAGGATCAGCCACGTCGCACCGAGCAGCACATAGCCGCCGCACAGCCCGCCGGCGACCGCCAAGGCGAAGAGGAAATGGCCGAAGCCCGCCTCGAAGCCCGTGATGTAGTGGCCAAGCATCAGCCCCTGCGCAAGCGAGGCGACAAACGAGCCGAGCCAGAACAGCCAGTTCCACAGGCCGCGGTGCCAGCCTTCGGCCTTGACGCGGAATTCGAACGCGGCGCCGCGCAGCATCAGCCCGATGAGCATCACGAACACTGGGACATACAGCGCGCCCAGCACGATGCCGTGGGCGGCGGGGAACGCGACCAGCAGCAGACCGATGCCCAGCACCAGCCATGTCTCGTTCGCATCCCAGAACGGGCCGATCGAAGCGACCATGGTGCTCTGCTCGCGCTCGTCGGCGCCGAGCATCAACATGCCGACACCAAGGTCGTAGCCGTCGAGCACCACGTAGGCAAGGATCGCGACACCCATCAGCACCGCGAAGACGAGCGGCAGCTCCAGCGTCATGCCACACCTCCTCGCAATGCCATTGCCTTGGCGTCGGCCAGCGGCGCGCCGCCCTTGCCGGCAAGGTGCGTGAGAACGACAAGATAGGCGACGAGCATCAACGCATAGGTGATGACGTAGCCGGTCAGGCTGGAGCCCAGCTGAGCGCCGCTTGCAGGACCCGCCGCGTCGGCGGTGCGCAACACGCCCGTGACGAGCCAGGGCTGGCGGCCGATCTCGGTCACCATCCATCCCGCCAGCGTCGCGATCCAGCCGGAAAAGGTGAAGCCCGCGAAGGTCCAGAGCAGCCAGCGCGCAGGCAGCGCGCCCCGCCGCAGGCGCCACGTGCCGAACCAGGCCAGGCTGATCATGAGAAGGCCCATGCCGACCATCACGCGGAAGGAGAGAAAGACCGGCGTCACCGGAGGAGTGTCCGGTGCGAACTCGTTCAGCCCCTTGATCTCTGCGTCGAGGTCGTGTCCGAGGATCAGGCTTGCGGCCTTGGGAATCTGGATCGCGTAGTCATTCCGGCGCTCGCGTTCGTTCGGCACTGCGAAGAGGACGAGCGGCGCTCCGCGCTCGGTCTCCCACAGCGCCTCGATCGCTGCCAGCTTGGCCGGCTGGTGCTCGAGCGTGTTGAGGCCGTGCTGGTCGCCGACGAACGCCTGCGTCGGCGCAAGCACCGCGGCGACGAGCACGCCGGTGCGCAGCGTCCGCAGCGCGGACGCGTCGCCCGGAACCTTCAGCAGACGCCAAGCCGAAAGGCCGGCAAGAAAGAAGCATGCCGTCAGTCCCGACGCGAGCAGCATGTGCGTCATGCGGTAGGGAAACGAGGGATTGAATATCACTTGCAGCCAGTCCGCCGCGATGAGCTGGCCGTCGGCGTGGGTGTGTCCCGCCGGGGTGTGCATCCACGAGTTGAGCGCGAGGATCCAGAACGCCGACAGTGTGGTTCCCACCGCGACCATGACTGACGACAGCAGATGCAGCCAGCCGGACACGCGGTTCATGCCGAAGAGCATCACGCCAAGGAACGTCGCCTCGAGGAAGAAGGCGGTGAGCACCTCGTAGCCCAGGAGCGGCCCCGCGACGTTGCCGACCTTGTTCATGAAGCCGGGCCAGTTGGTGCCGAACTGGAACGACATGGTGATGCCCGTCACCACGCCCATTGCGAAGGTCAGTGCGAAGATCTTGGTCCACAGCCGGTAGGGTTCGAGCCAGGTGCTCTCGCCGGTGCGCTCGTAGCGCGCCCGGAAGTAGACGAGGATCCAGGCAAGCCCGATCGAGATCGCCGGGAACAGGATGTGAAAGGCGATGTTCAGGCCGAACTGCGCGCGGGCGAGAACCAAGGCTTCTTGCACTTCCATGACCTAGCTCTGCAAAGTCCAGAAGCCGCCGACAGCGACGGCGGCCAAAGAGGAAAAACCGAGCAGCGCGCTCTGCGCGCGTGGGCCGCTCGCACCGGGCCGGTTTGCGATCCAGCCAACAAGCGATGCGAACGCGGCCATCGCCGCGACGCTGCCAGTGCCGAAGAGCAGCAGATAGGTACCCGCCGCGAGATCGGAGGGCAAGGCGAGCGCGGGCAGCATGCCGAGAAGATGCGCACTGCCGGCCAGGCCGTGCAGCGTACCGACGGCAAACGCCGCATGAGCGTGGGCGTGTGCTTCATGAGTCCTCGTGCCCATGCTCGCGCGAGCCCACGCCGCGCGGAGTCCCCAGCTCCCGATGCCGATCAGAACGAGGCCTACCAGCCGCTCGCCCCACGCGGAGACCGCCGCGACGGGCAAACCCTCGCGCAGCACGAGGACCATGATCCCGACGCCAAGCGCTCCCGCAGCGTGCCCAAGTCCCCACCGCACCCCCGTGCGCCAGGCGCCGGTCTTGCCGCCTACGGCGTAGGGCGCCATCGCGGCGAGATGGTCGGGGCCTACGAGCACGTGCACGAACCCGGCGAGGAAGGCGGCCAGCGCGAGCGTCATCGCGTCAACGCGTGATCGCGGCGAGCACCTGGGTCGCCAGGGCCGACATGCGCTCGAGATGGTGGCTGTCCTCCATGAGTCCGGTGGACAGGAACGCGATGGTGAGGTCGCGCGCCGGATCGATGGAGAATCCGGTCGACCCCGCGCCGAAGCCGCCAAAGGCGTTCGCCGAGTGCATCGGGCTGAAGTGGTGCCCCGGCATAGGGCCGTCGCCGCGAACGAAGAAGCCCACGCCGATGGCCGCCGGATAGACGAGCCAGTTGCGCGTGCTGCAGGTGGCGTCGAAGAAGACGTTGCGCATTTCGCCGGTGTGATTGCGCGTGCAGAACCCGATCGTGACCGGCGACAGCACGCGCGCGCCGTCGAGTTCGCCGCCGCGTCGGAGCATCTCGGCGAAGCGGTGCAGGTCGTCGATCGTCGTCACGCAGCCGCCGCCCGGGATCTCGCAGCCCGGTGTCGCGAGCAGCGCACCCACTCCTTCGACCGTCTCCTTGGGTGTGAGCGACCGGAGGTCCTCGTACGAGACGCGCACGGGGCAGAACCGCGCAGCGAGGTCGGCACGCAGGCCGACGCTGGTGTCACGCATGCCGAGCGGTTCGAAGAGATCTTCGCGCAGCATCTCAGCGAAGCGGCGTCCGCGGCCGGCGACGCGCAGGCACATCGCCGCCAGGATCGAATGTCCGAGAAGCAGCGAGTAGTTGACGCGCTCGCCCGGCTGCGACTCGAGCGGCAGAGAGCACGCGAACTTGACCAGCGCCTCGATGTTCGTCAGGACTTCGGCAGGTACCGGTGGCGCGGCGGAGAGCACGCCGCTCGTGTGGGTGAGCAGGTGATAGAGATTGACCTTCTCCTTGCCGAGCGCCGCGAATTCCGGGATGACCTCGGCGACCGGCGCGTGCAGCTTGAGCAGGCCGCGCTCGACCAGCGACAGCGTCAGCACGTTGGTGAACTGCTTGGCGACCGACATCGTCGCAAAGACGGAGCTCGGCTGGAGCGTCGTGCCGGCGGCGCGGTCCGCGTACCCCTCGCACACGTCGAGCACGACCCGCCCGTCTCGTGCGACGCGCAACGCGACGCCGTGGCAGCGTCCTTGCTCGATGTCGGACACGATCGACGCGCGCAGAAGCGCCAGGCGTGCGGCATCGAAGCCGAGCGCAGCCACGTCCGAAGCCGGCGCCGCCAAGAGCTCGGTGCTAGTGATGTCCATGAGGGATCTCCTGGGAATGGCGATGGATGTCTGAATGAACCGCCTTGCCCGGGCCGGCGAAGAACGCGGCGGCGTGGTGGGCGTAGGCTTCGGGCCGTCTTGCGAGCAGTTGCTCGTAGGCTGCAGCCGCGCGTTCGGCCTCGCGCGCCGCCGCGTTGGGCTCACCCTGTGCGCAGAGCAGCTCGGCGTAGACGGCGCGATATTCGGGGTCGTCGGAAACCTCCAAGAGCGGCCTCACGAGCGCCAGGGCCGCGTCCAGCCTTCCACGGGCGAGCGCGACCTCTGCGCGATGGCCCCGGCCCGGAACGTGCTGCGGCAATACCGCGTCGAGCACGCACAAGATCTCTTCCGCGCGGTCCAGATGGCCGCCGCGCATCGCGCTCACGCCCCATTCGAAGAGCAGTTGAGCGCACGGGATCGGAGAGGTGCCGTCGTCCGCAGCCAGTGCGGCGGCATAGCAGTCTTCCGCCACCACCCACTCGCCCATTTCGGCCAGCAGGGAGGCCTGTGCACCCAGCGGGCGGATCCTCGGTTCATCCTTCGCCAGCCGTTCGCGGAGAACGAGCGCCTGGCGATACTGGCCGCTTGCCTGCAGCAGAGCCGCGTACTCGGCATCGATCTCCGGCTTCGGATGACCGGCCGCAACGGCTTGATCGAGAAGCAGGTTTGCTTCGGCGAAACGGTGGAAACGGCCGGCGATCCGCGCGCGGATAAAGAGCGCCGTCGGGGTCGCAGGCGCCGGCGCGATCGCCTCATGGGCGACGAGCTCCGCCCGGTCATGGTCGGCAAGCCGGCCCAGCAGATCGCCGCGGACGAAGAGCAGGTCCGACAGCGCGAGCAGATCCGCGGAGGTCGCATCGTTGGCCCGACGAAGCTCGAGGCTCTCGAGCGATGCCGAAAGGTTGGCCATGGCGATACGGCCGCTTGTATAGCGTCCGGCCTCGATCATGCGGCTGTCTTCAGGCCGGTCAGCAGGGCCGGATAGCCGCGCGTGAGCGAGCCGCCGTCGATCGCGATCGTGTCACCGTTGATCGACCTGGCGTGATCCGACGCGAGGAACACCGCAGCGGCGCCGATCTCTTCGGCCTGGACGGGCCTCTTCATCGGGATCATGCCGAGGAAGAGCTCGCGCATGGCGGGATCTTCCAGTTCCTTCTTCGTCAACGGCGTCTCGACGAGGCCCGGCGCGATGCCCACGACGCGGATGCCGCGAGCGCCAAGCTCGAGCGCGCCGCAGCGCGTCACCATGTCCACGCCAGCCTTGGCCGCGCAGTAGGCCACCTGGCCCTCGCCCGCCTGTCGTGCGTTCACCGACGAGATGTTGATGATGACGCCGGGGCGTCCTTGCTCGAGCATCTGGCGCGCACCGTGCTTGACCCCGTAGAACACCCCGCCGAGCGTCACGCTCTGCACCGCTGTCCACTTGTCGCCCGTGAGCTCGATGAGCGGCGTGATGGCGCCGAAGCCCGCGCAGTTCACCACGATGTCGAGCGATCCGAAGGCCTCGCTTGCCGCACGCATCGCGGCCTTAACCTGGTTCTCGTCGGACACGTCGGTGACGTGGCCGATCGCGCGTTCGCCGAGCTCGCGCGCAGCGTCGTCGAGTGCTTTGGCGTTCAGATCGCAGAGCAGCACGCTGGCGCCTGCATCGATGAACGCCGTCGCGATGGCTTTGCCGATACCGGATGCGGCACCGGTCACGACTGCGCCCTTGCCTTTCAGAGAATCCACTTCAACTCCTTAAGAATGCCGGCAGCGGCAGGTCCGCCCGGTTGTTGGGTTCGCGGACATAAGGGAACGAGAGGCTTGCCGGCTTGGTGGGCGCGTGTACGCCGTCGCCCAATCGCTCGCCATGCCCGCCGTTCACAATCCAGGTGAGCAACTCGTCGAAGATGTCGTCGTCGAGCCAGCGGCCGCCCGCGCTCGAGTTCGCCCGGCCGTCAAAGAGCGAGCGTTCGATCTCGAGGAATCCGCCCGGCGCGAACGCCCGCGCGAGATCCAGCATCAGGTAGTCGGCGATGAGCAGATCACGCAACGGGTGGCGCCCGTCCGGCTCGATCGGCCAGGCCGCCTTGCCGTCGAGACCGTCGAAGAACGAGAGGTTCGCATCGAGACGCGACTCGTACAGCGGTCGATAGACCGGCGAGAGCGCGAAAGCGTCTTCCCGGTTGTAGAGGTCGCGCAGTTCAACGCCGCGCGTGCGCGGATCGCGCGCCGGGCTGGCGAGGACGAAGTTCTTGATCTCGGCACGGCCGACGCGTTCGATGCGCATCGGCTTGCCCCGGCGCGCGATCAGGTTCTCTGCAACGGCGCCAACCAGCGTCACGCCACCGAAGCGCCGGACGATGGGCGCGAGCGGCACCTCGACGACGATCGAGAGCACGTCGCGAAAATGAACCGTGTTCGTGGCCGTGTCGAAGGAGAGCTTCCCCGACATGTCCGTGCGCAGCGCCGCCTCAACGTCCATGAAGAACGGATCGCTCGCGAGACCCGCGAAGATGCGCACGCCATCCATTTCCAGCGGCGTTCCCACCACGAAGCTCGCCCTGAGGCCGTCCGGAGTGAGGATGCTGCCTTGCTGCGGCGAGGCATCGTCGAACGTGACGTCGATCGAATGCTCGTCTGTGCCGTGCGCGACGCTGGTGCCCGCGAGAGTCAGCGGTCGCAGACGGAACCGGTAGGTCACGACATCGCTGAAGAACGATTGCCGCGTCGCGAGCGGAAATACGTTCATGATCAGCACGAGATTCCAAGGCCGCTCGGGACTCGGAAACGCGTAGAAGTCGGTGATGTCGACGGACGGATCGCCGATCACCGCGGGGCCGCTGAAATGGTCGGACATGAGGATCAGAACCTTTGCTCGATCAGTCCCTCGAGCGCCTTCAGCCCGGGAACGAACAGGTATTCGCCGCCCTTCACGCGAACGAAGTTGGGCAGCTCGAAGAGGAACGGCCGCTTGGCGCCGGGAACAAGCATCTGCGAGCCTTCGCCGCCGGCGCCCGTGATCGGGTCCTGCTCGCCGGCATCGAGCCCGAGGAACTCGCCGCCCGCCATCCATTCCTTCTGGACAAATTCGAACTGGCGCTCGATGTCGGCCTGAATGAAGAGGTTGACGAGACCGCGATCGACGCCATCGTCCTGCAGCGCACCCGCCTCGAGATGAGGACCGTACTCGACGCCGCGCCGGATCAGCCGGTGCCGCCTCACCGCGGTCGCGCGCTTCAACGGCGTGGCGCGCGGATTGGTGCGGCGCAGGTGCGCACCAAGCGGGCAACGCAGACCTTGCTCGTCGCCGGCATAGGTGAAGTTGTTGCGACGCTGCGGGTCCGCCGCAATGGTCGGATCGTCCTTGTCGGGCGACAGGTCGACCGGACAGCCGCTCCTCCAACGGCCCATCATCTTGGCGGCGACCCGTTCCTGAAGGTCTTGGTCGTCAGAACCGTAGAGCGGCTTCGCGGCTGTCGCCAGGTATCGGCGGAATGCCGCCACGTCCTGGTACAGCTTGCGGAAGACCATGTATGTGCCGTTCAGGCGCAGTTCGGGCGGCTCGGGCACCTGCGAGCCTTCGGCGCCGGCTTCGTCCTCGTAGCCGAGAAGGAACTCGCCGGGCTTGAGCGCACGCCAAGTGCCATCGGCTTCCAGTACGCCATCGCCGGGATACGAGGGCGCATCGGCGCCTTCGATGGGCGGCTGCGAGATCGGATCGGCGAAGCCGAAGTGCTCGCCTTCCGAGCCGATGCCGCTTTCATGCGCGAGGGCCATCGTGTCCTGCACGAACCGGATCTCGATGCCGCCGGTCGCTTCCATCTCTGCGCTGATGATCCGCATCGCCTCTTCGCGCCCTTCGGCGGAATCGGTGCGGATCCACGCCATCGCGTGAATGTCGGGGCCGCCGAGGCCGCCCTCCCAGTGTTCCGGGGCGTGCGACCCGGTGTCGCCCACGAAACGAGCGCGCTCGCGCATGCCGGCGCGAAACGCCTGTGGGAAACTGTCGAGCGAGCGCCGCGAAAGACCCAGAGCTGCCAGCCCTCGCCAGGTGAAGCCGACGTTGACGGTGAAGCGCGTGCCATGCTCTGCGCGCCGCGTGTTGACTCGGTCGAACATGTTGCGCAGCCACCGGCGCGCTTGCGCACCATCAGCGAACTTCACGAAGATGTGGCGCCCGTAGCGCATCAGGATTGGCGCGACCACGTTGTCCTGGATGTCGTGAAGGTGGTCCTTCAGCTCGGCAGCGCTCAGGCTGCGTGCAGCAATGACAGCGGCCATGGCGCTAGGCAACCTGTGGCTCTTTCGCGCCCTCGACCGCCTCGCGAACGTCTTCGTACTGCCACTCGCGGGCCACGTCGGTATCGATCATGGCCGCGCTGCGCACGGGGTGGTACGGCTTGGCCAGCTCCGCGAAGAACGCATCGACCTTGTCCTCGAGCTTGCCGTCGCCTCTCGCCACCGCACGCTGGAACTGCAGCGCCTTGTCGTACCAGTCGGCCGCCTTGTAGATCTGGCCGATGCTCAGGCTCGGGGCGACGTCGTAGCAGGCGAGCGTTTTGATCTGGCCGCGGGCGATATACGCGACCACGTCACGCGCCGTCGCATCCGCCCCGGAGGGACACCCCACGCACTGGCCCCAGATCTTCAGCAGGTTCTCCTTACCGTTGAGCACGAAGTCGTCGAAGTACTTGTCGAGACTTCCGTCGAACTGGGAGATGAAGAAAAGGGTGTAGCCGTCGAAGTCCTGCGTGCGCGCGACGAACCAACGCGCCGTGCGGATGAGGCCGAGCATCGTCGTCGCCTCGGAGAAGGTCTTTCCAGGCCCGCCCCAGATAGGTACCTCGCGGCTCAGCGTCTCGGTGAACTTCACCAGATCGGCGTCGGGCTGGAGACGCCACATGCCGGTGAATTCCTTGACCTCGTTGTTGCCGCTCGTGGCCATGACGAGACCCGGGTTACGCAGGCCCCACGTGTTTTGACTCATGTCGAAGATCTCCTGTGCCGTGTTCAAGGATGGGTTCGGTGGAACGTTGCGATCGATCCAGCAACCGTCGGACGCAAAGCGTATGCGGCCAGTGCCGGAGAGTCATCGGCGATTCGTCGCCATTCGGTCAGCCTTTCGTCAGCACAGCTCAGGCTCGATACGGGTCGCAGCGTCAGGAGCCGCAGCCAGTGTCTTGGCGTGTTCACTCGCCGGCCTTGACCAGTACAGCCGGCATTGCGAATTCGCGTCCAATGACGGTGCGTGCGTAGAAGTAGTTGCATCGTGCACGCTCGCCGAGGCTGTCCAGGTCTACCGTGCCGGCGCTATCGCACGGGAAGCTGAGCGCAGAGCCAGTCCCAAACAGCGGCTCAAAGCGCAACAAGAAGTCGCAACGATTCTCCTGATGGTCTTTCATGCCTGGCTTGATCAGTCCGATAGAGGCAAAGCGTATGCGTCGATGCCAAGCAAGTCCTCAGCGATCGGTCAAGATTGGGTCAGCGTTGGGTTCACGAACAGGCCAGCCGAACCCGCATGACAAGGGAGGTGGGTGCCCGCACGCGCTGAACCGAAAGAAGCGATTCCAAGGCGTCACGCCCTCACCTCCGCAGGCTGGCGCTGGCCGAGCAACGCCCGGGCGCGTGCGACCGGAGCGGTATCGATCGTTCGGTGAGTTGCTCGGCGACGAGGCCCAACGCGTCGAGATCGTCGCCGTCGGCGTCCGCGCGCTCGCAGCGCGCCGATCGCACGATCAGTTCGAACCACACGGAATGCTGGGCTCGGGTTTCGGCAATGGCCCGCTGCATCGACTCGCGCGCGTGCCGCGGCTCGTCGAGCGCCTCGGCGATGCGGGCATCGAGCAGCAGCAACAAGGGCAGGCATTTGCGCTCGCCGACGGCATCGGCGCACTGCATCGCTTCGTCGAGCTGCCGGCGTGCGGCCACCCAGTCGCCGGCCAGGGCCAGCGCC
>DATKAJ010000011.1:0-47006 GCA_035498175.1 Burkholderiaceae bacterium | reverse complement strand
GACGGACAGCGCTCCACGTTGCACGCGCTTCTCTCGGCTGATGCCGGTGCCACGTTCAGGGAGAACGAGATCGCCATCACGTCTGGTGCTTCGGATCAGCCGCGGCTGCTGGCGCGCAGTGGTCGCTTCTACGTGGTCTGGAACACCGCGCGCGAATCTCTGCGCGTTATCCCCCTGCCATGAAGCTCGCTACCATGCTTCGGAGCGCGGTATCAGCGGCTGCGTTGACGGTCCTGGCGCCGGGGCATGCCGCAGAAATGCGCGCGTTCGACAGTGGCAGTCTCCAGGCGATCAAGTCCGCCAAGGCCGGTCGTCCCTTCGTCGTTGTGTTCTGGTCGATCTACTGCGCACCATGCATTGAGGACATGGCAGACTGGCGCGAACTTCGAGCGCGACATCCGACCATCCCGGTCATCCTCGTACTTGCGGACGCCCCTGCAGATCGCGCGCGGGCGTCCCGGTTGCTCGAGGAGTATCCGCCGGGCGATGTGGAACTTTGGGCGTTCGCTGACGATTTCGGCGAACGCACGCGCTATGCGGTGGATCGGACTTGGCGCGGCGAACTGCCACGCACCTACTTCTTCGACCCCAGTGGCCGCATCGACGTGGTCACGGGGCGTCTGGACCGACGCTGGGCGGACAACTGGTTTAATCGACAGCGGTGAGGCGGCATCGGTGCATTGGCGTCGCCGGGCTGCATCGTTCCGCCGGGCGGACCCGGATCAGCCGATGTCGTAGCCGTGCCGGCGCGCGGCCAGCAGCGCTTCGGTGCGATTCGAGGCGTTGAAGGCGCGATAGATCGCGGTGACGTGGGTCTTCACCGTGCCTTCCGAAAGTCCGAGTTCGCGGCAGATGATCTTGATCGGCGCGCCGCGCGCGAGTAGCTGCAGGACCTGTTCCTGCCGCTCCGTCAGCTCGATGCGGCCCGGCCCCGCTTCACGCGGCCGGTCGGGCGTGGCGAACATGCCCGAGCGGTTGACTTCCTCGAGCAGGTCGGCGGGGATGTAGACGCCCCCCGAGAGCACGAACTTCACCGCCGACAGCAGCGTTTCCGACGCCATCGACTTCGGCACGAAGCCCGCTGCGCCCAGCTGCAACACCCGCATCACGTTGCGCTGGTCCTGCTGCCCCGAGAGCACGAGGATCTTCATCTCCGGGGCTTGCGCGACCATCGCCTCGAGCAGCGATGTGCCGGAGACGCCGGGCAGGCCGAGGTCGAGGACCACGAGATCCAGGTCGGGATGCTCCTGCTGCAGCTGCAGCGCGGATTCGGCAGTGCGGGTCGTGATGACCTCGGCTTGCGGATCGAGGTCGAGAAAGAGCACCGAAAGCGCGTCGGTGATGAGCGAGTGATCGTCGACGACGAGTATTTTCATTGACATTCTGGCAATGGCGTCGGCATGCGGCCGGACGTCCGTGGGAGAGGGCATTGTAGACCTTGCGGATGCCGCGACTGCTCGCGCAATAAGCGCCGCTTTAGCGCGCCGCGGCGGGGATTGCTCCAGTTCCGCGGCTGCGTTCGCTCTGGCCCGCGCCGCGGTCAGGCAGGTCGCGGCCGGACGCGGGCGGCGGCCTGCTTTGCGATAGTGCGTGCCGTCTCCGCGTCGCCAGCGCGCGCCAGTGCCACGCCCATGCGGCGCTTGACGAAAGATTCGGGCTTGCCGAACAGCCGGAGGTCGACGCCGGGGACGCTCATCGCTTCGGCGGCACCGTCGAACACCAGCGCTCCGGCCTCGTGGCCGCCGTAGATCACGGCACTGGCGCCCGCATTGCGCAGCGAAGCGTCGACCGGCAGTCCGAGCAGCGCGCGTGCGTGCAGTTCGAACTCGTTCTGCCATTGGGTGGCCATCGTCACCATGCCGGTGTCATGCGGCCGCGGACTGACCTCGGAGAACCACACCTGCTCGCCCTTGACGAAGAGTTCGACGCCGAAGATGCCGGTGCCGCCGAGTTCGTCGGTCACGCGGCGCGCATGGTCGCGCGCGGCCGTGAGTGCGGTGGCGGCCATCGAATGCGGCTGCCAGCTTTCTACGTAGTCGCCGGCCACCTGCACGTGCCCGATCGGCTCGCAGAACGTGGTCGCGATCGCGCCATCGGCAACACGCGCGCGCACCGTGAGCAGCGTGATCTCGTAGTCGAAGTCGATGAAGCCTTCGACGATGACCCGACCCAGCGCGACCCGGCCCGCGGCGTTGGCAAGTTCCCAGGCCGCGCGCAATGCTTCCGGAGTGTCGACACGGCTCTGGCCCTTGCCTGAGGACGACATCACCGGCTTGACCATGCAGGGGAAGCCGAGCGCCTCGGCGGCCGCACGCATCTCGTCGAACGAACCCGCGAAGCGATAGGGCGAGGTGGGCAGGCCGAGCGTCTCGGCAGCGAGTCGTCGGATGCCTTCGCGATTCATCGTCAGCCGCGCGGCGCGGGCGGTCGGCGTTACGCGGGCCTGTCCGCGCGCTTCGATCTCGACCAGCGCATCGGTCGCGATGGCCTCGATCTCGGGGACGATGATGTGCGGCCGCTCCACGTCGACCAGAGCGTGCAGCGCGACCGGGTCGGTCATGTCGATGACGCGTGCGCGATGCGCGACCTGGTGCCCGGGGGCGCCGGCGTAGCGATCGACCGCGATCGTTTCGACACCGAGGCGCTGCAGAGCGATCAGCACTTCCTTGCCGAGCTCGCCCGCACCGAGCAGCATCACCCGCGTGGCCGCAGGCGAGCACGGAGTCCCGAGCGGGTAGGGCCAGGCGCCCGGCGTGCGACTCATGCCCTTCCGTGCGCGATCGCGGCGCAACGTACGAGGGCAGGCAGTGGGCCTGGACGCATGGCGCGCGAAGCGTAGCACCGGCACTCGCCGCGCCATGGGCAATGCAGGCCGCTGCGCGCCGCGTCGAATATTCCCGGCCGCCATGCCGAATCCTGCCTCGCGGCGGTGCCCGTGCACGACATAACGTGGCAGCGGTCCATTGCGATGGATCAAACATCTTCCCAGGAGCGACTCATGAATCAGCAGCAATCCGGATCACTGCGCAAATGCTTAAGCGTGCTCGCCGCCGTTGGCGCGCTGGCGCTCGCCCTCGCCACCGCGCCGGCCAGTGCCGAATGCACGGATGACGTCGGGAATACCGCGTCCGTCGCCGATTTCAGCGATGCGTTTGCCCTTGCCCCCGATGCAGACCTTGCCTATCTGCCTTTCGTACTGGGCGAGTCGCAGGACGAGAACGCGCAGCCGCTCGCGGAAGACCACCCCGCGGACGAAACCGTCATCCTCGCTGGCGGATTCGATTTCGACTGAGGCGTCCGTTCGGCGCAGCAGCGCGTTGTGCCCGCGGCCTTTGGCCGCCCCGACGTCCCACGCCGCGGCTTCTTGCGCCCGAGCAAGACGTTCGCTGGCGTTTGTCCGCATAGTCTCCCGGGTGCGTCTTCGGAGGAGGAGGGCGGCGGTGCGCGGCGTGCGGAGTCTGTCCGTGCTTCTGGGTGCGAGCGTGGTCCTGCTGGCCTGCTCGACCGACATGAAGGTCGCAGGAGGGCAGTTCACCGGTTCGGAGAAGTGCAGCGGCTGCCACGCGGCCGATGTTGCCTCCTGGAAGGACAGCTACCACAGCAAGATGGTGCGCACGCCGCGCGAGGGGCTGCTGAAGGAGGCGACGGATCACTGGGTCCGCGACGCCAGGGGCGTTGCGGGTCCGGCGCGAGGCAACGTCGACGGTAGGCCGTACGCGCTCGACGATGTTGTGATGGTGGTCGGCACGAAGTGGAAGCAGCGGTATCTGGTCAGGATCCCTGCAACCGGCAACCACCAGTTCCTCGACAAACAATGGAACGCATATACGAAGGCCTGGGAAGGCGACGGCAACAACATCGATTGGGAGACCCACTGCTCGACCTGCCATGTGACCGCCAATCGAGAGATCGCTCCCGGGGCAGCCGACCGGGCCCGTCGCTACGTTGAGAGCATGCTGCTGGCTGGAAACCTGCCGCGGGCCGATCTGTCACCCGTAATGAACCACCAAAAATAAGATCCGGCGCGGGGGAGTCATCCCCCGCCAACGGACGATAAAAAAAGCCGGCGCGAGCCGGCTTTGTCTTTTGTGCCCGCCCCACTACATCGCCTTGATCCACTTGACGAGAGCAGTGAGATCGGCTTCCGAGGCGGTCGACTTCGGGTGGCCCTGTCCGGTGGCGAGCTTCTTGACGACGTCGGCGTCCGGCGTGTTCTTGATCTTCGCCGCGATGTCCTTGAAGGACGGCCCCATCTTCTTGGTGTCGACGGCATGGCACTTGCCGCAGCCCGCCTTGTCGGCCAGGTCGGCCTGGGCCATCGCCGCGCCCGACATCAACATTGCCGCGGCAGCCACGGCGATCGCAATCTTCGACTTCATGCTTTCCCCCTTTGACGAATGCAAACTAGCACCGCCCCGATGATTCTGGTCGGCGATCTGAATTGTTTCACCGCGTCGCTGGCAGCGGTGCCGTTGATGGCCGTGAATGAAAACGGGGCTTGTGCCCCGTTAAGGAATCGCAAGGTTCCGGCCCGTCCTATTGCATCAGAACCCACTTCACGATGGCGGTGACGTCTTCCTTCGAAGCCTTGACCGCGGGATGGCCCTTGCCGCCGGTGACCTTCGCAACCAGATCGGCTTCGGCGCTGGCGTTGCCCTTGTACTTCGCGGCAATGTCCTTGAACGCCGGCCCCATCTTCTTGGTGTCGAGCGCATGGCAGCTGCCGCAATTTTTCTGCGCCAGGTCGGCCTGCGCGCTCGCGGCCCCCGCAAACGTGATGCCGGCGGTCGCCATCAAAGCAACGATCAAGATCTTCATCTCCACCCTTTCCGGAAAAGTGCCACCAATCGGCGGCCCACGATATCCAGCCTCGTCATGCCCCCGCATGCGATGTCGTCACGACATCCAGTCGGGTGCCTCGAGCCGGCCTCTCAACCGGCGCAGGAGTCTAACGCATCAGCCTGACCCGGGTTGACACATGGACACGGGGTGGCCCTGGGCACACGGCGCATAGATTGCATCGGCGCGGCGCACAAAGGCGTCGACCATGCGGTCGGCGGCGTGGTCGATCAGCCGGCCGGCGACGGTTTCAGCGTGCAGGGCCAGCTCGTAGCGCAACATGAAGTGGACGTGGCAACCGGCATCGCCGAGGGCGCGCAGCGTCCACTCGCCGTAGAAATCGCGGAAAGATCCGCCCTGCATCCGGATCGCCATGAACTCGGGCGCGCGCTTCTCGTTGCGTGTCGTCACGCGCACATGCAGGTCGCGCAGCCCGACCTCAAGCGTCGCGCTGACGATGTCCGGCGTACGCTCGATCAGCGCCGCTGCGCGGCACCAGGGCAGGAAGCTCGGATAGTCCTCGACCCGTTCGATCAGCTCGAACATGCGTTCGGCCGAATGGGCAACGAGGGCTTCACGGCGAATCTCGCGCATCGGATGGCCGCCGTCGCGGCAATGTTGCGCCCGAAGTTTCCGGGATGACGCGAACGATACGGCGCGGCGTCGCGACGTGACAAGCCGATCAGACCACACGCGGCTCAGCGGCCGAAGCGCGTTGCGACCGCTTCCTCGCGCTCGAGATCCTCGAGCCGAGTGTCGATGTCGGCGATGTCGGCATCGATTTCCGGCAGCAGGACGTCCTGCAGTGCCCGTACGCGCCGCACGGTGCGGCGATACTCCGCGTACAGCCGCGCCAGCGTCGTCGAGACCGCCGCCATGCGGGCCAGATGATCGGCAACTCGCGCCCAGGCGGCGCGGCAGGCTTCGGCTTCGGGCGACGGATTCACGGCCCCCGCCGCCTGGCCGGCTTCGCCGATCACGCGGGCGGCAAGCGTGGTCACGCCGAGCAGCGGCATCGGTTCCACGCGCAGACGCCGTCGCGAAACTGTGGCGGGATAGACCTGCAGACCGTGCAGCCCGTGACGGCCCAGTGCGGCCGACAGCGCCTCGTGCGCGGCGTTCGTCAGCGCCTCGAGTTCGCGCGACAGCGCCTGCTGCGCACGGACCTGGCGCAGCATCTCGCCGGCCAGAAGCAGGCACTTCTCGTCGAGAAACGCATAGCCCTCACGCATCGTGCGGCGCTCGTCGGCGAGCGCGATCAGCAGGCTGCGCGTCGGGGTGAGGTCGCTCATCGCGCAGGCGCCGGCGCAGCGGCCGCTTTCGATTGCAGGTGCTCGGCGAGCTGCGCGTCCGACAGCCGTGTGAGTTCGGCGAGCGGCAGCCCGCGCAGCAGATCCCACCCCGCTGTCATGCTCTCCTCGAGAGTGCGTGCATGTGCCTGACTGATCAGCGAGTTCTCGAACTGCGCTCCGAAGGCAAGGTAGCGCCGGTCGGTGTCGGATAGTCCGTCTTCGCCGACGACGCTCGCCAGCAGTCGCGCCTGCGTCGCACGGGCATAGGCCGCATAGAGCTGGCTCGCGAGCGCCGGGTGATCGGCGTGTGTGTAGCCCTTGCCGGTGCCGTCCTTCATCAGCCGCGACAGACTGGGCAGCACGTTCACGGGCGGATACACGCCTGCGCGTTCGAGCTCCCGCGACAGCACGATCTGGCCCTCCGTGATGTAGCCCGACAGATCCGGGATCGGATGGCCGATGTCGTCTGACGGCATCGTCAGGATCGGCAGCTGCGTCAGGGTGCCCTTGACGCCATGCAGGCAGCCGGCGCGCTCGTACAGTGTCGCGAGGTCCGAGTACATATACCCCGGGTAGCCCTTTCTCCCTGGCACTTCGCCTCTGGCACCCGCTACCTCGCGCAGTGCTTCGCAATAGTTGGTCAGGTCGGTGACGATCACCAGTACGTGCTTGCCGAGTTCGAAGGCGAGGTACTCCGCCGCGGTCAGCGCGAAGCGCGGCGTCAGCAGGCGCTGGGTCGACGAATCGCTCGCGAGGTTCAGAAACAGCGCCGACCGTTCGAGCGCGCCGGACTGCTCGAGCGAGCGCCGGAAATACTCGGCCGTCGTGTACGGCACGCCGATCCCCGCGAACACGATGGCGAACTCGCCCGCCTCCGCTCCGCGCAGGCGGGAGTTGCCCGCGATCTCCACCGCGATGCGGTCGTGCGGCAGTCCGCCGCCCGAGAAGATCGGCAGCTTCTGTCCCCGGACGAGGCTGTTCATCAGGTCGACCGCCGTGACACCGGTCTCGATGAACGCGCGCGGCGTGGCGCGGGCAACCGGATTGATCGGTGTGCCGTCGATGCGCAGCCGCCGGTCGACCGACAGCGGCGGCCCGCCGTCGATGACCTGGCCGATGCCATTGAACACGCGCCCCAGCAGTCCCAGCCCGACGCCGAACTCGATCGGCTCCCCGAGGAAGCGCACGACGGTGTCAGCGAGGCCGAGCCCGGCGGTCGGCGCCAGCATCTCGATCGTGACCAGGTCATTGTCAATGGCCGCTATGCGTCCGAGGCGCGGCGTCCCGTCGCGCCCGGTGACGACGACCGCCTCGTTGAGGCCCACGTCGAGGGTGCGTCGCATGAAGAGCAATGGCCCGTCGAGGCGCGTTGCGGCATCGTGCACCGTGACTCTAGGCCGCATCGCGCTCTCCATGCGCCGCCTCGGGCGCGCGGGGCACGACGAGCCCTGCGAATGCCGCCTCGACGCGACGCTCGAGGTCCGCGAGCCGATCGAGCTCGCCCTCAGCGATGTCTTCTGCCATGCGTGCCAGGGGTCGCATCACGTCGAGCGCGGCGATCTGCTCGGGCGTTACGCCGTAGTCGGCCGCCCCCTCCGCCAGCTCGATGAAGTGGACCAGCAGCCGCAGCATCGCCGCCTGCCGGTCCGGGCCGCAGTAGTGATCCACCGGCGAGAACGCGGACTGTCGCAGGAACGCATCGTTGATCAGTTCCGCAGCGAGCAGCGTCAGGCGCTGCCGCGCCGGCAGCGCATCCTTGCCGATGATGCGCGCCATCCGCTCCAGCCGCGCCTGGTCGTCAAGCAGCGTCAGGACGCGGCGGCGCAGCTCGAGCCACTCGTTCTCGCCCGACGCTGCACGGGCCCGCGCGGTCGGCACCGCACCGTAGCGGCTCAGCCACCAGGCTGCCATGTCGAGCGAATCCTCCGAATAGGACTGCAGCGGATTGACGGCCGGATAGAAGCGCGCCTGCGCGCGCTTCGAGTCCAGCGCCCAGAAGCTGCGCACGTAACGCTTGGTGTGGCTTGTGACCGGCTCGGAGAAGTCACCGGACGGCGGGCTGATCGAGCCGAGCACCGTCACGGACGCGCTGTCGCCGGCCAGCGTCGTCACCCTCGCCGCGCGCTCGTAGAAATCGGCAAGACGACTCGAGAGATAGGTCGGGTAGCCGCCTTCGCCGGGCAACTCGCCGAAGCGGCCCGAGACTTCGCGCAACGCCTCCGCCCAGCGCGACGTCGAATCGGCCATCAGCGCAACATGCAGCCCCTGGTCGCGGAAGTACTCCGCGACGGTGACTGCCGAGTAGATGCTGGCCTCGCGCGCGGCCACTGGCATGTTCGAGGTGTTCGCGATGATGACCGTCCGCTCCATCAGCGCACGGCCGGTGCGCGGATCGATGAGCTGCGGGAACTCCTCGAGCACGCCGGCCATTTCGTTGCCGCGCTCGCCGCAACCGAGGTAGACGATGACGTCAGCGCTGCAGCCCTTGGCCAGGCTCTCGAGCAGGATCGTCTTGCCGGTGCCGAACCCACCGGGGATCGCACCCTTGCCTCCGAGTGCCACCGGAAACAGCGAATCGAGGATGCGCTGGCCGGTGACCAGCGGCTGATCCGACGCGAGCCGCTCGCGCACCGGGCGTGGCGTACGCACCGGCCAGAAGTGGCTGAGCGCAACATCTCGTACCGCATCACCTTCGGCGCGCAGCCGCAGTACTGGCGCATCGTCGGCGTACTCGCCGGCAGCGGCGATCCACTCGACGCGGCCGGCGATGTCCGGCGGCACCAGGGCCTTCTGTTCGCGACCTTGCGCGCGGCCGACGCGACCGAATACGGCGCCTGCTGCAGCATCGGCTCCGATCTCGACCTGTGGATCGAACCTGAAACGCGCCTCTGCTCCGGGGGCGAGCGGTCGCAGCAGCCCATCGAAGATGTTGCCGAGCAGTGCCGGCCCGACCCGGATGCCGAGCAGCGCTCCGGTGCCGGTCACTTCGACTCCCGGCCTGAGGCCCGTGGTGTCCTCGTAGACCTGCGCGACGATCTCGTCCTCGTTGACGCGAATCACCTCGCCGAGCAGCCCGGCGGGCCCGACGCGGATCGCTTCGCGCAGCAAGAACGTGCCTTCGGCACGCGCCCGCAGTACCGGCCCGCTGATCCAGTGGATGCGCGCACGCGATCCGGCGGCCGTCATGCGGCTTCTCCTTCCTTCAAATGGTGCAGCAGGCGGCCTTCGAGCTGCGCGCGATCGGCGAGCAGACCGTCGAGCGTCGCGTCCAGGACGTTGTGCCCGCACACAACGCGGAAACCGGCATCAATGCCCGCGGCTTCGGCGAACTCGACCCGCGTCAGGCCCTGCCCGCGGAGCCACTGAGCGCGCTCGGTGCGCTCGGCCTCGGACCACGCGGCGTGGTGTTCGATGCGCCAGCCGCTTGCGTGGCGCGGCACGGCCTGCAGTGCGCGTCCGAGATGGGCTTCGACCCATTGCCGGCGCGTGTCCGCCGCCTGCCAGCGCGCGCACAGCTTCCGCCGCAGTTCGCCCCAGGCGCCGGCGAGAAGCTGCATGGCGTGGCGCTGCGCTGCCAGCCGACGCTCGGTGGCAAGCGCGGCTTCGACCGCGCCGACCTCGGCCGCGAGGCGCTTGCGTTCCTCGGCGATCGCGGTCGATACGCGGCGCCGCGCCTCGCTGATTGCGGCGTGCCGGAGCTCGCGCGCCTCGGCGTCCGCCGGCGCGAACAGCTCCGCGCAGCGGCGCGCCTTGTAGCGCTCGACCAGGTCGAGGAGGGCGGTGGTTCTTTGCTCGAGATTCATCGTGCCGTGTCAGCGCTCCAGACCCAGTTGGGCGCGCGCCCGTTCGGCGGGGTCGAGCGCGCTCGGCTCCTCTCCCGGCCGCGGCACGAGCACCAGCAGCGGGCGACCGGCCGCGAGTGCCGTATCGAGTTCGTTGCGCGGCAGTCTTTCGGCGACGTCGATCGCCAGGAAGACGGCTTCGGCCCCGGCGCGAGCCTGCAGGAACGCGGCGAGTTCGTCGCCCCGCGCGGGTACCCAGCACCGGACTCCGGCGAGTCGCAGGCCAGCGCCATCGAGCGCGTTACCGACGTACGCAAACGCAGGCATCGCGGGGGTCACGCGAGCCGGTTCAGGATCAGGATGGAGATGATCACACCGTAGATCGCAATCCCTTCCGCGAGGCCGACGAAGATCAGCAGGCGGCCGAAGAGGTCGGGCTTCTCGGCGAGTGCGCCCACCGCTGCCGCACCGAGCTTCGCGACGGCGTAGCCGCCGGCGAGCGAGGAGGCGGCGGTGGCGAACGCAGCCGCGGCCAGGCCCCAGGTGAAGGCGTCCGGCGGCAAGCCGGCTCGTGCGGTCTGTGCGGACGCCGTGTCCGGAAACAGGACCAGCACGGTGCCGAAAGCCGCGAGGGCGGCCGCACCGGCGATTAGCAACAAGGGCAGGGCGAAGCGACGCATGGAGACTCCTCAGTGATCGAGCACGGCTGGCGGGGCCGCAAGCGGGCGGAACTCGCGCCCTTCGGCGCGGAAGAATCGGGTGAAGAACTCGAACAGGACCAGGCGCGTTGTCTGGATCGACACGACCAGCCCCTCGACGACCAGGATCAGCGCATTGCCGAGCAGCAGCACCAGTGCGTAGAGCAGCGGCTGTCCGGCGGCATCGGCGAGGCCGACGACGGCTGACGACAGTCCCGCATGCGCCAGAGCAAAGGCGCCGACGCGCGCGAATGACAGTGTGTTGATCAGCACCTGGATCGTGTGCTCCAGCAGTTCCCCGAGCGCGCCAAGGGCAGCGCGAACGGTCGGTCGGCGCATGGCCGCGGCCGCCATCGCCCAGAGGACACCGGCGCCGGCGACCCAGGGTCCCACAGGCGTGACGAACGCCAGCAGGGCGCCGCTGAACGTCGCGAGCAGCGGCGCGTCGTCGCGCAGCCAGTCCTCGAACCTCCGCTCCCACCACGCGCCGAGCGCGCCGAGAGCGAGTCCCAGGATCAGCAGAATGGCGCCGCCGACGATCGGCACTAGCAGCACCGGCAACGGATGCTCGATCGGATGCAGCCAGAGCGGTGCGATCAGGTCCTCACGGCAGAACACACTGCCGAATACCCAGCCGAAGGCCGCGGCTGCGATGCCGCCCGGCACGAGAAGACGCAGCACCGGCAGACGGTTGCGCAGCAGCCAGCCGGCGAGCGCCAGTACGAGACCCTGACCGACGTCGCCGAACATGTACCCGAACATCAGTGGCACCGTGAGCGCAAGCAGCATGCTCGGATCGGTGCCCGTTGCACTGGGCATGCCCACCAGGCGCGTGAAGATCTCGAACGGCTGCGCCCACCACGGATTACGCAGCACGAGCGGCGCGTGCACGCCGCGGGGCGGCCGCGGAAAGGTGGCCAGAGCGCGCGCCTCGGACGACTCGAGCGCGCGCACGACGCCTTCGCGGTCGGCAGTCCATCCGGTGATGCGCGCGAAGACATCGCCCTGCTCGATTGCGCCGCCGTGCTCGAAGCACCAGGTGGCGCGCGCGATGTCCGCCAGCGCGGCGGGCAGGCCGTGCTGCGCCGACAGAAGATCGAGTTCGTTGCGCAGCTGGTCGACCACGGCCTGAGCTTCGACGCGTTTCTCTGCAACCAGTGCGAGGTTGGCCTCGGTGCTGGGCTGAAGCCAGTCGGGGAAACGGGCCTGACGTCCCTTCACCTCGGCGACCGCACGCGACAGTGCTTCCAGCGTCTCGGGGGCGCCGATCGCAAGCAGCAGCCGTTCATTGCCGACCACCGCGGAACGCGTGATGGCATCGAGCGGCAGATCGACCTCCGCGCCGAGGGGCAGCGCGTAGAGCGCCGCGCCGATGCCCATTTCGGCCTGCGCGAGCGCAGAAAAATCCACGCGGCTGTCGGCCATCTGGCGCAGTGCGTCGGCCGCCAGGTCGAGTTCCGCCACCTGTGCGCTGGCCGCCTGGAGTCGCGAGATCAGCGCATCGCTCGCCTGCGCCCACGCCCTGATCGTCGCGAGACCTTCGCCCAGTGCCTGCTGCGGCGAGCGCCGCTCGGGACCATGGTGCACGCTCGACGACGGCCAGTAAGGCCGGTACTTGCGGGCCAGCGTGCCGTATTCCCGCAGCAGATCCTGCGGCGCCGCTGCCGGGCTTTCGGAGGGATGCCACTCGACCTCCACGCAGCCTGCGGCCGCGAGGGCCTCCAGCGCAATGAAGGCATCGTCCTGTGCCACAAGGATCTCGAACCACGTGCAGGGCTCGGGACGGATCATGCCGATGCTCCGGCGCGACAGGCGCGCCGCACGAATTCGCCGCGCAGGCGTTCGAGGTCGAGCGCAAAGACGGCGAGGTAGGCGAAGAGCGCAGCCGGCTGCGCCGGACAGCGCCGCAGCAGCGACGCCATCGACGCGGAAAGGAACTGCCGCGCCGAGTTGGCATCATCGGCCGCCATTGCACCGAACCGACGCAGGTGGTCCTTCAGCATCTGCGCAACCCGCAGCAGACTCGCAGCGAACTCCTCGGATACCGCGGGCCAGCGCGCGCGCCATTCGACGCTCCATGAGTCGAGCACGCGATGCAACGTCGCTGGCTGCGCGCGCGCCAGCCGCGCCAGCGTCGGTGCGAGCGGAGGTTCCTCCAGCGCCGCGGCGGCGAGGCGTGCGAGCGGACCGCCAGCAAGCGCAGTACGGCGCTCGGCGGCCGCCGTCAGCGCGTATGGGGCGAGTTCAGCGTCGGCGGCGATCCAGGCTGGCGGCGCCTCGTCAGTCAGCAGGCACAGCAACGCCGGAAGGTCGATGAGATGCCGCGTGTACAGCAGCGCTGCGCGCCACTCCGGCGGCGACCACGCCGCGACATCATGGATGCGCGAGCGCAGCTGCTGGCGGAAGGCAAGTTCGATGAGATCGCCACTGGCGCCTGGTGGAATGCCGGAAACCGCGTCGGCCGCGGGTGAGCTGCGCACAAGTTCGAGGAGCACCGGAACGGTTCGCGACGAACGCAGCTGTTGCCACAGCCGCTCGTCCGGCCGCTTGCCGAGGCCGGCACATACGCGCGCGTACGCGAACTCGAGCGAGAGACAGTCGATCATGCCGATCCGTCGCCCAGTTCGGCTGCCAGCCGATCGAGCGCGCTTGCGATGCGTTTGGGCTCGTCGGCGCCAGCGGCCGACGGCTCGAGCAGCGCGCGCCGCTGCCGCTCCAGGGCATCGATCCGGGCGTGGATCGACGCGTCCACGGCCCGGTGCACGCGCGCCACCCTTTCGGCGGCACGTTCGGCGATCTGCCGCGACTGCGTGCGGGCGTTTTGGCGCATCTGCTCCGCGGCAGCGGCACACCGCTGCACCTCGCCGCGCGCGGCCTGCTCGGCTCCGAGAACGCGCATGATCGCCGCGTCGACAGCGTCAGGCGTCGCTGCGTGCGTGTCCGCTGGCATCTTGCCCTGTGACGGGCCGGCTGGCGGCCCCACTCCCACGCCTTTATAGGCGCGGCGCCCGCGGCCGCGCTTGCGGCAGGACAACGGCCGCTGCATCGAGGCCGCCCGTGCCGGCCGTTTGTCGCCGCCATGCTGCAAACCGGGCGGGCTGGACAAAAAGAAGCCCGGCAGGGCCGGGCTCAAGGGGGAGGGAGTCTGAAACCTAGCGAATGGCCGTTGTGCTGTGGCCGGCGACGAGTGTGGGCGGATGCTTGGCGGCCAGCAGCAGTGCGCGGTCTCCGTCGGCGAGGCCTGCGACGGCGCTGAACACGGTGAACGTGGTCGCGGCAGCGGCCAGCAGCGCAGCGGCGTGTGCGAAGAATTTGCGGACCATGGCGATCTCCTGTTTCTTGTTCAATTGAGTGATCGCATTACATGCTGATCGCGTCACAAGCGCGTCCGAACATTGCAGAGGCGGGGCTATGAATATTCACCCCGCAGGCCTTGCGGCATTCGGCGCAATGGCCGACGTGTTCGCTGCGGCACCTGCTCGACCCGCCGCGCGCGGGAGCATGATGCGTGTCATGTCGGGGGGGGCCGACGGACCCGGCAATCAGCAAAAGAGGCGCAGGGCGCCGCAAAGGGAAGGGGCTGTGGATATCCGGAAGTCTGCGATCGCGCTTGTCGCTGCGCTGGCCTGCGCGTTCCTGTCGTGCGCAGCCGCCGAGCCGAAGCTGTTGGTGCGCGACAACGCGGTGCTGGAGTCGCGCAGCGACGGCATGGGCATGACGACGTATTGGGGCGTCGGGGCCAGCTACGAGATCGTGGGCCCCGGCATCACCGTGTTCTTCCTTCGCCGTGCAGAGGGCGGGCTCGTCGCGCCGATGATTCGCGTTGCCTATGTCGGCGACGCCTGGATCCACGCACAAAGCGTCACGTTCACCGTCGGGGAACGCTCCTACGGCCCGTTCGAGGATGCCTACAGCCGACCGACGCGCCTGCGCGTCGGCTCGTTCGTCGTCGAATCGCTGATGCTGCCGGTCGACACGGACGAGAAGTGGCGCATGCTCGAAGGTATCGGTGAGGCGGCCGAACTCGGGCGCCCCGTCGTGGTCGTCTTCGACGGCGACGTGCCTTATGGTATCGAAGTCGACTCCGCCAGCAAGCGCGCAACCGAAAGCGCCATCCGCGGGTTTCGCAGCCTCCAATCACGCTAGCCCGGCGCAGTCGCTCTGCTGCGGTGATGGCTCCACCGGAGGACGGTGTCGCAGCCGCTGCGACGTCGAAGATGCCAGCGCTACCCGCGTATCACTGTGCCTGGAGTTACGCTGGCGGTCCTGGTGCTTGAGGACTTCTGCCGCGAGAATCTGCGCGGTCCGGCCCGCGGTCAGCCGCATGGGGTTCTGGGGTTCTGGGGTTCTGGGGTTCCGTGGGTCGACGTCATAGGAAACGGGCGCCGCAGGCCGGATAAGCTGTTCGCCCGCCGGGATGAAGAATTGTGCGGCGGGCACCGTTGCAACGCGAGGAGGTGGTGATGATGCTCGAGCGCGCTCGCAGTGCGCTGATCCTGGTCGACTACCAGGGGCGATTGTTGGCGGCGATTTCCGGTGTCGACGCGGTCATGCGTGAAGCGGTGTTTCTCGCCAACGTGGCGCGCGCGGTGGGCGTTCCCGTTCTCTGCACCGAACAGAACCCGGAGCGGCTCGGGCCCACGGTGCCCGAACTGAAGTCGCTGTGCGACCGCACGCTGGCGAAGATGTCGTTCGACGCCAGCGCCGAGGGCCTTGCCGATCTCATACGTGCGGCAGGCGAGGGGATCGACCAGGTCGTCATCGCCGGCTGTGAGGCGCACGTCTGCGGCCTGCAGACTGCGCTAGGCCTGAAGCAGCGCGGCCTGCAGGTCTTCCTTGTCCCGGCCGCGAGCGGGAGCCGTCGGCCGGAGGACAAGTCACTGGCGATGCAGCGTCTCGCGCACGACGGCATCACGCTCGTCAACGGCGAGATGGTGGCGTTCGAGTGGCTCGGGGCGTGCACCGACCCGCAGTTCAAGGCGGTCCAGGCGCTGATCAAGGAACAGCCGGTGAATTGACCGCCGCCCCTCAATCGACGCGAACGGAGTCTTCGATGAGCGCTTCTGCCGTTGTCCTTACGCTCTTCATCGGCTGGGCGTTGCTGCTGCTTCTGATCATGGAAGTGATGCGCGGTGCCCTGGTCGTCAGCGGTCAGGTCCGCTCGAACGGCTTCACTCCCGACAACGCCAACCTGTCGCCCTTCATGCAGCGGCTGGCACGCGCGCACGCGAACTGCATAGAAGGCCTTCCGCTCTTCGGGGGCCTGTTGCTGGTCGCCATCGCGACCGGCCGCACCGACGTCACCGATCCGCTGGCGCCCTGGCTCCTTGCTGCGCGCGTGGCGCAGTCGACCGTGCACCTGTCGTCCCTGAGCACGGTAGCGGTCAACGTGCGATTCGCGTTCTTCGTGGTCCAGCTGACGATCGGCATCTACTGGACCTGGGCGCTCGTGATGCCCTGACGCCCCGGCGGCACCAGGCAGACGCAACGCTGCCCACGGGCTGAAGGAGCCGGGAGCCGCGGCCTCGATCGAGACCGCGGCCCCGTTGCGGCGGCCGGGTGTTACTTCATCTCCTCGACGTGCGGCGGCTTCCAGCTGCCGTCGAGGATCGACGGCGGCTTTTCCTTGGGCCAGTAGAGCCGCATCATCAGCACGAACGCGTCCGCGGGAGCCGGCAGCCAGTTGGTTTCCTTGTCCTTGCCTGGTGAATCATGCTGGATGTACAAGTCGATCGAGCCGTCGGGGTTGGTCTTGAACTTGTTGCGCGAACTTACCGTGTAGCGGTTGATCGGGTTGGGAACGAAGAAGTAGTCCTTGTCGTACATCGTGATCGACCAGAACGCGTTGGCGGGTGGCAGTTCACCCTTGCCGAAGTGCGCGACATACCTGTTCGCGCCGCTGTACTTCTTGATCAGCTCCGGTCCCTCGGAGGTGGGGTAGACAGCGTCCTGCGGGCGATTGGCGCCGAGTCCATACCATGTGATCAGCGCGCGGTTGCGGTAACCCGTTCCGTAGATCCCCGTCTTCGAAAAGAACAGCCATCCGTCTTCGAGCCTGGCATCGCCGGCGACGATGGCCTCCTTGAGATTGCTGATCCTGTCCTGCCCGGGTTTCGGGGCGGCCGCGATGCCCTTGGCCACGGCGGGATCGAGCTTCGACGCGTCGAAGTCCTGACCGGGCACGATGCCGATCTTGGCGAGCTTCGCCACCATCGGCGCATCTTCGGACGAGGGCGGATTTGCTTTCATGAGTTCGGCGAAGAGCTTGAAGTACGTCGCGCCGTCCATTGCGTTGACCTGGTCGCGCGGCGCCGCCTTCATGTCGATGGCGGAATCAACCGCGCCCGGTGCCGGCGTGTAGGGCTTGCCGTACGCAGACAGCGGTACTGCCGAGACCTGGTCCTGTAACGCGTGCACGGTCTTGTAGTCTTCGGGCGTGCCCGTGCAATAGATGCGGCCGAGGATCCACACCAAGTTGGTCGGCGCCTTGTACTCGGTGACCCCGGCGGGCAGCGTGCCCGTCCAGCCGGGACCCGTGAGCGCGTATTTCTGCGCCTTGGTGCCGGTCGTCCGCTTGCCGGGAACCTCGAATACGTTGGTCCAGCCGTCGAGCATCGGGAACAGGAAGTAGCGGTCCTTCATGTCGGGAATGCTAAGTATCCAGGGCTCCTTCGTCAGGTCGAGCCAGGTGAGCGTGTAGAGCGTGTCGGCGTTCGGCGCCGTCACGGAGTGGTCGTCGACCGCCGGGTACGTGCGCAGGCGCGCGAACTGGCCCATCGGGGCCTTCGACCCCTCGGGCTTCTCCACGTTCGTCATCACGCGTCGCGTGATCTCCATCGTCACCAGCGGATAGGCGTAGATGTAGGCGTCGATCGCGATCTCGCGCGCCTCGAGTTCCATCGCGTCGGCTTCGACGGACTTGACGGCGGCCTTCACATCGACCGCTGCCTTCTCGACCTTCGGTGCTTCCTGCTTGCCGCAGCCGAAGAGGGCAAGTGTCGCCGCAGCGATCATCGCTGGCAGCCAATGGTTTTCCATGCGCATGAGTAGCTCCGTGCAGGGGAGTTCGAAGGTGGCGATCGCCACTTCTGCGGCGAAGCGAGCGGGCAAAAAAATCGGGCCGAGTCTACGAGCAATTCCTGGCGATACTGACCAGGAACCTTGTCAATTCCGGACAAGGCGATGTGAGAGTGGAGACCGACGCGCGACAGACCGGACGCGGTCAGGCAGCGCCCCGCTTACGCTGCCTCTGCGCGCCTCGCGCCGACCCGCCATTCACGAGGAGCCGTTCCTGACCAGCGCTGGAAAGCCTTGCAGAAGGTCGCGCCGTCGGCGTAACCGAGCACCGCTGCGATCCGCGTGACTTTCAGGTTCGTTTCCGCGAGCAGTTGTCGCGCGACTTCATATCGGACGTCGTCGAGCACCGCTCGGAAGCTTGTGCCTTGCGCACGAAGGCGGCGTGACAAGGTCCGCTCATGCATCGCCAGGCTTTGTGCCAGTGCGGCCGCCGCCGTGCTGCCCCGGAGCATGAGCAGGCGCAGGGAGCGGTACAGCAGGGGAAGCAGTTCAGTGTCCATATGTTCGCTCACGTGTGCTTGCAGAGCGCGCAGCCTCGCGGGGTCCGCATCCACGACGCCGCGCTTCAGGACCGCCGAAGGGAAAACGAGCATGGCCTGCTCGGCATCGAACCGGAGCTTGCAGCGGAAGTGTTCCTGGTAAAGCTTGGCATTTGGGCGCTGTGCGTGAGGGAAGTGGACTTCCGTCGGCGCCCAGTCACTGCGCAGCAACTCGCGGATCAGCGTGACCGCCGCTGCGAGCAACGTGTCATAGGCCGGAGCCAGCTCGACCGTGTTCGGGTGATAGGCGACGGCGCCAAATTGCGTGCGATCGCGCGAGTCGAACAAAAATGGCGCAAACCCCTGGCTGTAGAGTCGCTGATGAACCGCGTAACTGCGGAGCGCATCGCTCACCGTGGCGCTGTTGGCCATCAGTTCGCCCAGGATTCCGAGCTGGCTGACGGAGAAGAGGCGTCCCACGAGCACGCCGATATGGGAACAGGCTGACTGGCGACTCGCCTCTCGCAGCACTCGCGGCGCCGATTCGAATGGAATCCGCCGGTCGGGCAGGTTCAAGGCATCGGGAGGCAGCCCAGCGGCGGCCAGGACCGCCGCAGGTTCGACGCCAAGGTCGCCAAGCACGCTCGGAAGGCGACAAAGCACCCCGACCCGTTGAACCCAGGTTGCCGTACCGCTCGGGGCAGGTTCGGAACGTATGCTCGCCTCCGCGGCGGATTCATAAACCGGATCGTCACCTTTCGTCATCACATCTCGCGTCTCGCGTCTCACGGTGCGACGGTGCGCGAGTGTGCCACGGGGCGTGAGTGAGCATTAGGCGCGCGTCGATTCACTCGGCCCGCAGCGACTCGACCGGGTCGAGCAGCGAGGCGCGCCGCGCCGGCGCGACGCCGGCGACGAGTCCGACCACGGAGGCGAGCGCGATCGCCAGCACCGCGTACACAGCCGGCGTGTGAACCGGCAGCGCCGGCAGCGCGGCATGGATGAGTTGCGCCAGTCCCATGCCAAGCAGCAGGCCCATCGCTCCGCCGAGCGCGGCGAGCATCACCGCTTCGCCGAGGAAGAGTCCAAGGATCGTCCGCCGGCGCGCGCCGAGCGCGAGCATCAGCCCGACTTCGCCGGTGCGCTCGGCAACCGCGATCGTCATGATCGTCACGATGCCGACGCCGCCGACGAGCAGCGAGATGCTGCCGAGCGCGCCAACCGCCATCGTCAGCACGTCGAGGATGTTGCCGAGCGTCGCCAGCATGTCCTCCTGGGTGGTGATCGTGAAATCCTCGCGACCGTGACGTGTCGTCAGAGCGGCCTTGACCGCGTCGCTCACCGGCCTGGCTGCGGCGCTCTCCTCGTAGGAGACGTGGATCTCGGTGAGCCCATCCTTGTTGAACAGATCCAGTGCGCGGGCCGCCGGGATGAACGCAGTGTCGTCGAGATCGATTCCCAGGAACTGCCCCTTCGACGCGAGCACGCCGATCACGCGGAACTGCAGTGTGCCGATGCGCACGCGTGCTCCGAGCGGATTCGCGGCGCCGAAGAGCTCGTCCTTCAGCTTGCTGCCGAGCACGACGAAAGCGCGCGCGTTCTCCCATTCCTCCTCTGGCAGGAACTGGCCGGTCTTGACGCTCATGTTGAAGACCTGGAGTGCCGCCGGGCTGACGCCGTAGACAGTCGTGCGCCGCAGCCGGCCGTTGCCTGCGACTTCCGAGTTGCCCCAGACCGTTGGCGCGACCCCGATCACGTGGGGCACGCGCTGCAGCGCGCGCGCATCGTCGAAGGTCAGCGGCCGCACCGCGGTCGGCAGTCCGGACGGCGGACCGCCGGCGGTCTTCACGCGCCCCGGGGCAATGCCGATGACATTGGTACCGAACTGGGAGAACTCTGCCAGCACGAAGCGATGGATGCCTTCGCCAATCGACGTCAGCAGAATCACCGCGGCGATGCCCACCGCGATGCCGAGCAGCGTGAGGAAGCTGCGCAGCCGGTGCGCGGTGATCGCACGCAACGCCAGCATGAGGGCGTCGCGCCAGATCATCGACGGGTCAGCGCCAGCACCGGGTCGAGCGCCGCCGCGCGCCGCGCCGGCATCACGCCGAACACGAGTCCGGTGAGGAGCGCGGTGGCGAGCGCGGCGCCGACCGCCCATGGGGGCGGGTAGGCCGGCAGGATCGGATACAGCGCGCGAATGATCGCCGCGCCGCCGAGCCCGAGGAGATAGCCGACGATTGCGCCGGCAGCAGACAGCATCGCGGCTTCGACGAGGAACGCGCGCCGGATCACCCGGCCGGTGGCGCCAATGGCCTTGAGCAACCCGATCTCGGGCGTGCGCTGCGTCACCGACACCAGCATCACGTTCATCACCAGGATGCCCGCGACCGCAAGGCTGATCGCGGCGATGCCAGCGACTCCGAGCGTCAGCGTGCCGAGCAGGCGGTCGAAGGTTGCGAGCACGGCGTCCTGCGTGATCACGGTGACATCGGCCTCGCCTTCGTGGCGCTGCTTGATCAGATCGGTGACCTGTTGCTTGGCGAGCTCGATTGATTCGCGGTTGCGCGCCTCGACCAAAATGCGGAACAGCGTGTTGCTGTTGAACATCGCCTGCGCCTGCGCCACCGGAACGATCGCGAGTTCGCCGGTGGTCATTCCGAGGCCGCTGCCTCCTTCCGCCAGCACGCCGATCACGCGGAAGCGGCGATCGCCGATCCGTACGAACTCGCCGAGCGGCGGCCGCGGGCCGAAGAGCTCGTCGCGCAACGTCGCGCCGATCACCATCACGGCAGCGCCGCGGTCCCAATCCTCCTCGGGCAGGAAGCGGCCCTGGCCCAGCTTGTAGCGGCGGACCTCGAGGAACTCGGCGGTCGTGCCGACGACCATCACCTCGCGCAGGCGACCACTGACGCTGAGTTCCGAGGTCCCGACCGTCACCGGCGCCAGACGCCGTACCGCCGGTGCGCGCAGCAGGGCGCGCGCGTCGGCGACCGTCAGGTCGCGCGGCGTGCTCGTGACCACATTGGCCGGGCTGAAACCGCCAGTCTGCGAGCGCCCGGGCAGGACAATCACCAGGTTGCTGCCGATGGCCGAGAACTCATTGACTACATATCGCCGCGCGCCGTCGCCGAGCGCGGTCAGTACGACGACAGCAGCGACGCCGATCGCCATCGCGAGCATCAGCAGCAAGGTGCGCAGCCGGTTGCCCACGGCCGCACCGTAGGCGAAGCGGATGATGTCGACGGGTCGCATCGGGGCCGGGATCACGGCGCGGCGGTGTCCCGCCGGACACTGCCGTCTTCCATCTCGATGCGGCGCCGTGCGCGCGCTCCCAGCGCCGCATCGTGAGTCACTACGATCAGCGTGACGCCGCGTGTGTTGAGTTCTTCAAGCAGGCGCACGACCTCGTCGCCGGTGGCCCGGTCGAGGTTGCCGGTCGGCTCGTCGGCGAGGATCAGCGCCGGCTGCATGATCGTGGCGCGGGCGATCGCGACGCGCTGGCGCTGGCCGCCCGAAAGCTGGTCGGGACGGTGGTGGGCCCGGTCGCTGAGCCCATAATCGGTCAGCGCCCGCCCGACGCGCGGCGCGCGCTCGGCCGCCGGTATGCCCGCCAGCATCATCGGCAGCGCGATATTCTCGGCGGCCGACAGCCGCGGCACCAGGTGGAAGCTCTGGAAGACGAAGCCGATACGGTGGCTGCGCAGCTCGGCCTGCTCCTCGGCAGTCAGCGTGGTCACGTCTCGCCCCTCGAGGCGGTAGGTGCCCGCCGAAGGACGGTCGAGGAGGCCGACGAGGTTCAGCAGCGTCGACTTGCCCGACCCGGACGGTCCCATCACTGCGAGGTACTCGCCCGGCATCACGGACAGGCTGAGCTCGTGCAGCGCGTGCACCTCGCTGTCGCCGAGTCGAAAGACACGCTCGACGCCGTCGAGTTCGATCAGCGCTCCGTTGGCCTTGCTCGATATCGCCGCCGGATTGGCCACCCGTTCAACTCCGCGCTCAGGTCGGCCGGGGACCCGGCCCGCGCCGACTATAGCCGCGGAGCCGCAAGGCGCCGCGTTACCGCACCAGCACGTAGGTGCCCGGAGCGTCGCCCATCGGCATGTATTCGCGATGCGCGGACGGTGGATCGATGCGCTCGCCGGACCGCTCTGCGAGCCAGCGCTGCCATGTCGGCCACCACGATCCGGGCTGCGGCGCATTGCGCGCGAACCACTGGTCCGGATCGACGTAGCGCTCCTCGGCCAGCTTCGTCGCGACGCGGAAGTGTCGCCCCGGTGCTTCGACGCTCGGAGGGTTCACGATCCCGACGTTGTGTCCGCCGCTGGTCAGGCAGAACGTGATGTCAGCGTCGGCATACAGGTGCAGCATGTAGACGGACTTCCATGGCGCGACGTGATCGCGCTCGGTGCCGACCAGGAAGATCGGCGCCCGGATGTCCGCCAGGGCCACCGAGCGGCCGTCGTAGCGTAGCCGGCCTGACGCGAGGTCGTTGTTCAGGTACAGGTTGCGCAGATATTCGGTGTGCATCCGGTGCGGCAGCCGCGTCGTGTCGGCATTCCACGACGTCAGGTCGGTCTGCTTCTGTGGTTCGGCCATCAGGTACTGCCGCACGATCCGAGACCACAGCAGGTCGTTCGAGTTGAGCAGCGTGAACGCACCGGACATCTGGCGTCCGTCGAGATAGCCCTGTTCCCAGGTCAGGTCCTCGAGGTAGGCGAGCTGGCTGTCGTCGATGAAGATCGACAGTTCGCCCGCCTCGGTGAAGTCGACCTCCGCGGCGAGCAGCGTCAGCGAAGCGAGGCGCTCGTCGCCCGCGCCCGCCATCGACGCCGCGAGCGTCGCAAGGAACGTACCGCCGAGGCAATAGCCGACTGCGTGCAGCTTCTGCTTGCCTGCGATCGCATGTGCTGCATCGATCGCCGCGCGGATTCCCAGCCGCAGGTAGTGATCGACGCCGAGCTCACGGTCGCGGGCGTCCGGATTGCGCCACGACAGCATGAACACCGTGTGCCCTTGCTCGACGAGATAGCGCACCATCGAGTTCGCGGGGGAGAGATCGAGGATGTAGTACTTCAGAATCGGCGACGGGACGATCAGCACCGGCTGCGCGTACACGGTCGCGGTCGCAGGCGTGTACTGGATCAGCTCGATCAGGTCGTTGCGCAGGACGACCTTGCCCGGCGTGACCGCGACCTCGTGGCCCGGACGGAAAGTCTCGTCGTCGGCGCGTGGCTTGCCCGCGAAACTGGCGAGCGCGTCGCCCCACCAGTCGCCGGCGCCCTGCAGCAGGTTCGCTCCGCCGGTGGAAAACGTGCGCGCCAGCACCTCCGGATTGGTCGCGAGGAAGTTGCTCGGACTCATCACGTCGAGCACCTGCCGCGCGGTGAAGGTCACCATGCGCTCGTGGTGCCGGCTGACGCCCGTGACGCGGTTTGTCGCGTTCCAGACCCACTGCTGCATCAGCAGGAAGGCTTGATAGATCAGGTTGAATGGCGGCTGCTGCCAGGTCGGGTCGACGAAGCGCCGGTCCTGGGGTAGCGGGTCGATGCACGGCGCGCTTTCGCCGCGCGCGCTTTCGAGCGAATACAGCGCATATTTCGCAGCCTTGCGCTGCGCCTTGCTCGCGAGTTCCATCTGCTTGCCCGGTGCGGCGGCGAGGTGCCAGTACCAGTCGGCCCAGGCGGAGACCAGCGACGGCCAGGCGATACCGCGACTCGCGCGCGCGACGGCCGCGCGGATCGAGCGGTCGTAATTCGCGAGCGGCACAGGCTCGGCGAGGAACTTCTCCGACGGCGGCTCGACGACCTTCAACTTCGGGCGCGGCGGTGTCGGTGCGGCAAGCTTGACGGTCGTGCGCGGCCGCGCCTCGACCACTTTCAGACGGGCGGATTTCATCTCGGACCCCCGGATCACAGGCAATTGGACGCGCACGGAACGTCCGTCCGGACGGCCCGGCGCAACGCCTACAGCATGCGACGTCTGCCGGGATTCGCGTTGATCGCTCTCAACGCAACGCGTGCTGTGGTCGCGTACGCGAAGCGCCGGACGTTACTTCGCCGGCTTGGCGGGCTCGGCCACGACTACCGCGCCCGCTTTCACACCCGCGCGCTCGAGCGAAGTGACGACGCGGTCACCGGCGGCCAGGCCTTCGAGCACTTCGGTGTACTCCCAGTTGGAGAGTCCGGGTTTCAGCTGACGCTCCTCGAGCTGGTCGCCGACGACGACCAGCGCGCGCTTGCCCTCGAGAAGGGCCGCGGTGGGAATCCGCAGCACGTCGTCGCGCGTGGCGAGCACCACTTCGACGTCAGCGCTGTTGCCGACCAGCAGGCGGCCGATCTTTGCCGGATCGTCGAACGTCGCTTCGACGTCGACCGTGCGTGCCTGCTTCTCGACCGCGGTTACATAGGGCGCGATACGGCGGACTTTTCCGGGAAACGACTGACCGGGCAGTGCATCGAGCGAGATGCGCACGGTTTGACCCACCTTGACCTTGGGCGCGTCGACCTCGTCCATCGGCGCCGTGACGTAAAGGCACGTCTCGTCTATCAGGTCGATCGCGGGCGGCGTCGGCACGCCGGGGGGCGACGGCGTCGAGTATTCCCCGACTTCGCCGACGATCTTTGCGACGGTTCCATCGAACGGCGCGATCAGCACCGTGCGCCCCTGCTGCACGTGGGCCAGCTTGACGTTGGCTTCGGCCTGCGCGACGTCGGCCTTGGCGGTGGCGCAGGCCGCAGTCTTGGCGTCGGCGGACGCGCGTGCCGTATCGATCGCGTTCGCCGAGATGAAGCCCTTGGCGTGCAGCTCCATTTGGCGGGCGACCTCGCGTTCGGCGCTGGCGGCGATCGTGCACGCTTCGACGACGCGCTTGCGCGCAGTCTCGAGCTGCGCCACCGCGAGCCGCTCGGCGGCCTGCTGGTCGTCGTTCCAGAGCCGCATCAGCACCTCGCCCTTCGTGACGTGGTCGCCTTCCTTCACGTTCAGTTCCTCGATGCGGCCGCCGATGATCGTCGACATCTTGGTGCGCTGGCATGCTTCGACCGTGCCGGCGCGCGTGTTGGCGACCGTCGCCTCGACACGGCCGCGCCCGATCTCGGTGAGCACCACGGGGATTGGCTTTGGGCGACCCAGCCACCAGACGGCGAGTGCGACGAGCGCCAGTGCCGAGACCGCTATCAATGTTCGACGGGTCCAGCGTGATTTAAGTGGGGGAATCATTGTTGTTCGCGGACCGGCGCTCGGCGGTTTGGGCCTGTCGGACGGAGATTAACGGACGAGACCCAAATCGCCGCCCGGGAATCCGCACCCATGGGCGCACGCGCTGCGGCGCTACCGGTTGAGGACTTCCAGAGCATGCCTCAGGGGTTCCCCGGAGACCTTGATGAGGCCGTCGAACGGCGAACCGAGTTCGAGCACCAGGAAGATGGCGCAGGAGACCGAAAGCGAGGCGACGAGGAGTGCGGCCACCACGGTGTGGTTGTTGGGCGCGAAGAGCCCGAAGCTCGCGAATGTCATCGTCAGCCAGAAGACCATGATGACCAGGAAGGCGCTTGGCACTTCGTTCTCTGTGGACGTCAAGGCGACCCAGCGGGTGTCGAGAATCTGCTCGATCAGATCGATGGCCCGCGCCTGCAGCGATCGCTGAACGTCGTTCGCAGGTGTCAGGCTCCGGATCGTGTGGGAGATGTGTTCGGGCGAGGTCGGGTCGCCGCTCCCGACGACCGGCGCGGCTTTCACGCGGGGCGCGCCGCTCGGCCAGACAGCTTCGACTCGCGCCGCAACCAGTTGCTGAAGCTGGTTGCGAATGTCGCGCGTCTCCGGCCCGAAGCGCGCCAGGGTCCGATCGAGCGTGATGATCTGCGACGCCGTGTGCTTCACGCCGCTGTCCACCGAGTCGTATGCGGTCTTCGCCGATGCGGTGACGAGCCCCAGAACCAGTGCCGTCATCGTGGCGACGAGGCCCATCGAGGCACCGATCGTCGACTTCGACCGATCGTCCAGATGATCGTCGGGCAGGATCCGGCGCAGGCGCATCCCCGCCATTGCGCCGCCGAAGGTGCAGACGAAGACGATCAGTCCTATGACGATGGGTGACATCCGGTTCTCCGTTCGGGAGCAGGCCTATGGCACTTCATGCGTTGCGATCTAGCGCCGCATGCACAGGCGTCAACTGGTGGCCAGCATGACAACCGCGGCGGTGGCCATGACGAAGGTCGCGCTCCAGCCGAAGAACCGGTGCCGCCGCGACATGGTCAGCTCGCCCATGATGCGTCGTGACTGCCCGATCCACATCATGACGAACATGATGGGCACGGAGATGACGCCGTTGACGATGGCGCTCCACACCAGGGCCCTGATGGGATCGACCTCGAAGATGCTCATCAGTGTCCCGATCCCGGTAGCGACGATGATGATGGCGTAGAAGCCACGCGCTTCGTGAAAGCCGTGCGACAGGCCCGCCCTCCAGCCGAATACCTCGCTGACTGCGTAGGCGGCCGAGCCGGCCAGCACCGGCACCGCGAGCAGGCCGGTGCCGATGATGCCGAGCGCAAAGACCGCAAATGCAAACTCGCCCGCGACGGGTCGCAGTGCCTCCGCGGCCTGCGCCGAGGTCTGGATGTTCGTGATGCCGCTCAGGTTCAGCGTCACCGCCGTGGCGATGACGATGCACAGCGCGATCGCGTTCGAGAACAGCATGCCGATGTAGGTGTCCTGCTTGATCCGGTAAAGGTGCTCCTGCGCGTACGCCGGATTGCCTCGCAGTTCGGCTGCCTCCGGCCGGCGCAGGCTGTCCTCGACCTCCTGCGTGGCTTGCCAGAAGAAGAGATACGGGCTGATCGTGGTGCCGAGCACGGCCACCACCATGCTCGCGTAGTCGCGCGCCGAAGCGCCGCCAGGGAAGAAATTCCATGGCTGGATCGATTCGACCGCCACCTGCATCAGGGGTACGTGGGCCACCATGATCACCGCGAAGTACGAGAACAGCGACAGGGTCAGCCACTTCAGGATGCGAACTGAGCGCTCATAAGAGAAGAGCACCTGGCCCAGAAGGCACGCGCCGCCGAAGGCCAGGATCAGCAGCGTGGCATTGCCGCCGACCAGCAGACGGGCGGCCTCGGCCATGGCCCTGACATCGGCGGCGATGTTGATGGTATTGGCCACCACCAGCAGGCCGACGAGGACCATGGTGAGCCAGCGCGGGCACAGCTTGGCGATGTTCGCGGCCAGACCTTCGCCCGTGACCCAGCCGATGCGTGCCGACAGCATCTGGATGCCGATCATCAGCGGCGTGGTGAGCAGCAGTGTCCAAACCAGCCCGAACCGG
The DNA here is from genome assembly GCA_035498175.1 of Burkholderiaceae bacterium. Classification (GTDB taxonomy): domain Bacteria; phylum Pseudomonadota; class Gammaproteobacteria; order Burkholderiales; family Burkholderiaceae_F; genus JALORV01. Next base: position 19,508 of record DATKAJ010000011.1, on the reverse strand, counting down.
AACTGCGAGCCGGCCTGCGAGTAGGTGGCAATGCCGCTGGGGTCGTCATCCGCAGCGCCGGTGATGAGGCCCGGCCCCAGTCGCTGGGCTACCGCCTTGGTGTCCGGAAGCGACTGGCGGGCAGTGGCCACAGCGCGTGCCAGAAGGGCGTTGCGGGCGTTCGGTTCCTGCATTGCTCTTTAACCTATTGCGTCCGGGGCGGCGATTGGCAGCGCGACGGGGGCCGCAGGTTACACGGCGACGGGCTCAGCTTCAGGGACGATTTCCGTAGTGAAGGCCAATGTCTACGACGGCTTCGGCGCCGGTGTAGGCGCCTCGCTGGGCGCCTGACGGGCCTCGTGAAAGAGCCGCGCCAGTTCCCAGTACATCGGCCGCGCGACCATGCGACCGATTCCGTTGGCGAGCAGCGCGCTGAAGGAACTACGCATGGATGAACCCCTTGGATTCGAGTTGTGGGCGCGGGGCGGTTGGCCCGGGCAATGCTCCGCAGAGTCTGCCAGCAAGTCTGCGCAGGCGTCATAGGGACAAGGACCGGATCGCTGCCATCAAGCGTGCAGGATCGAGTGGCTGGCCTGAATATGGCAGACCCGCGAGCACTGACGTCGCGAGCTCTGACCTAGATCAGGTGGCGCCCAGTGGGGTGGCTTTGCGTGTATGAAGAATGTGTGCCAACTTCATACACAATCCACCGCTGGGCCGATCCATGCCTCCCGCTCGCGACCCGTCGTTGCGCTTCGCACACGCCGCGCCGCTGCTTACCGCGCTGTTGGCAACTTGGCCCTGCTCGGCCGAGGAGGATTCCACGCGGGCGCAGCGCCTGGATGCCGTGGAGGTCACCGGCCACTACGACAACCGCATCGGCATTTCGGACGCCGCCAGTAGCGGTGTCATCGCGCCGCAACTGATCGAGGATCGCCCCCTGCTCAGGCCGGGAAGTCTCCTCGAGTACGTGCCGGGCCTTGTCGTCACCCAGCACAGCGGCGCCGGCAAGGCGAACCAGTACTTCCTGCGCGGCTTCAATCTCGATCACGGCACTGATTTCGCCACCTGGGTCGCCGGCATGCCGGTCAATCTCCGCACGCACGCGCACGGTCAGGGCTATACCGACCTCAACTTCATCATCCCCGAGCTCGTATCCGGTGTGCAGTACTTCAAGGGGCCGTATTACGCGCAGATCGGTGACTTCGGCTCGGCCGGGGCGGCCTTCATGGGCTACGCGGAACGGCTCGGCGAATCGTTGGCGCTGGCGACCGTCGGCGACTTCTCGTACCAGCGCGCGCTGCTGGCCGCCTCGGCACAGGCAGGCCCGGGCACCTTCACCTACGGCTTCGAGTATCTGCACAGCGACGGCCCGTGGGTCGTGCCCAATGACTACCGCAAGCTCAATGCGGTGCTGCGCTACTTCATGCCGGTCGGAGCCGGTACGCTCGGGCTGACGGCCATGGCCTATGACGGCCAGTGGAACTCGACCGACCAGGTGCCGCTGCGCGCCATCGACTCCGGCCTGATCGACAGGTACGGCACGATTGACGCCAGCGACGGTGGCACCTCGAGGCGCTACAGCCTGTCGCTCGACTACCGGACCCCGCTTGCGGGAGGGCAGTTCGCCACGACGGCGTACTGGTTCCGCTACAACCTGAACCTGTTCTCCAACTTCACCTTTTACCTGAACGACCCGATCAACGGCGATCAGTTCGAGCAGGCCAACGACCGCGACGTCTGCGGGTGGATCGGAGCGTGGTCACGAACCGACGACTGGGCGGGACGGCGCGCGACGAACACCCTTGGATTCGAGTACCGCCAGGACCGCATCAACCCCGTGGGACTGTATGCGACGAAGTCGCGCGAGCGGCTCAGTACGACGCGTGAAGACGACGTCGTCGAAGGCAGCCTCGGACTCTATGCGAGCGACGAACTGCAGTGGACCGCCTAGCTGCGGTCGCTCGTCGGCCTTCGCTACGACTGGTACCGGTTCAACGTCGACAGTTCGACGCCGGAGAACTCGGGCAATGTCGATGCCGGGATCTTCTCTCCCAAGCTCTCGCTGATCTTCGGTCCGTGGTACAGGACGGAGTTCTTCGCCAACGGCGGCTACGGTTTTCACAGCAACGATGCCCGCGGTGTGACGATCAAGGTCGACCCGGTGACAGGTGACGCGGTCGATCCGGCGACGCCTCTCGTGCGCAGCAAGGGCGCCGAACTCGGGGCGCGCAGCGAGGCCATTCCGAACGTGCAGTCTTCCGTGGCGCTCTGGTACCTCACCATCGCGAGCGAGCTTGCCTTCGTCGGCGACGCCGGGACGACGGAGGCCGGTCGACCTTCACGGCGTTACGGTGTGGAGTGGAACACGCGCTGGCGACCGTGGCCGTGGATGTTCGTCGACCTCGATGTCGCGTGGAACCACGCGCGCTTCTCGGAGAGCGCGCCGGAGGGCGACTACATCCCGGGCGCCCCGGAAGCCGTCGTGTCCGCCGGCATCGCCGTACGGCAGTACGGCCCGTGGTCCGGCGCGCTGTTCCTGCGCTACATCGGTGCCTATCCTCTGAACGAAAGCAACTCGGTCCGCGCAGCTGCATCGACCGTGGTCGATGGGCAGACCGGCTATGCGTTTACGCCACGCCTGCAGTTGAGGCTCGACATATTCAACATCTTCAATGCGCAGACCAACGACATCACCTACTTCTACACGTCGCGCCTGCCCGGCGAGCCGCCGGAGGGCCGCGACGACGTGCATCTGCATCCGGGGGAGCCACGGAGCTTTCGCGTAACGCTCTCGTATCGCTTCTAAAGGGTCCCCGTTGAGGCACGCGCCGAACTACGACGTGTTGAAGCTCGTCTTCGCGAACTGAGCCGGTCGGAAGGGCCGCGGCGCGGCGGCATCCTCAGCACCGCCGCAAGTGTCAAAGAGAAAGCCCCGCCGAGGCGGGGCTTTCTTTGTTCGAACCTCTCTCGCGCTACGACTTGCGCCGGCGCGCGATGCCGGCAAGGCCGGCCAGTCCGAGGCTCAGCAGCGCGAGCGTGCCGGGCTCAAGAACGCTCGGACCCGGATTGAGGATCGCGGCCGTGACGAAGATGCCGTCTTCCGGCTGGTCCGGGAACTCGAATCACAAGGTCGCGGACATGCGCCCCGACGTTGAGCGGTGCCGTGCCAGGTACGAGGGCGTGCGGGCCTTCGGGACCTTGCGCACGAAGTTGTAGCGGGCGACGTGATAGCTGGAGTCGAAGCCGAAGAAGTTGAGCCGCATTCTCTCCAGTTCCTCCGCACGATAGGCCGCCAGCGGCTTGCGGGCCTCGTCGGCGGCGCGGCGCCCGCGCTTGACTCTCAGCTGCCGATCAAAGTCTTCTTCGGCGATTCGCCCAGCGCTGACGAGTGCCTGCTGCAGGAAGTCCGCCGGGCTCTCGCCATAGCAATCGTCGATCAGCCCGAGGCGCTGCGCTGCCATCGCGCCCATCGGCAGGCGGCCCTCGGTGATCTGTCGCGCGGTCTCTGTGCCGAGGCGGCGGGGCAGAAGGTAGGTCCAGTACTCGGAGCCATACAGATTGCCCATCCCCTTGTAGTGAGGGTTCAGCACGACACCGCGGCGTGCGACCACGCGGTCGGCCGCCAGTGCCAGGAAGACCCCGCCCGCGCCGGCGTTGCCCTGAAGCGCCGCGACCGTCAGGTGCGACTGAGTTTCGAGGATCGCGCGCGCAAGATCGTCGATCGCGTTGATGCTGCTCCAGGATTCCTCGGCGGGCTGCTGGGACGCCTCGATCACGTTCAGATGGATTCCGTTGCTCCAGAAGTCGTGCCCCCCGGCGAGGACGATGACGCGCGTCGGCCGTTCGCGCGCGGCGCGGTATGCGGCGACTAGACGCTCGCACTGCCGGGTCGACATCGCGCCGTTGTAAAAGGAAAAGTGCAGCACGCCGACCGCGCCGAATTCCTCGTAGCGGATGTCGTTCCAGGTGACCTCCGGCGGTGCGTCGGGCGCATGGATTTCCGGAACGTCGTCGAGTCGGGCGCCGAGCACCATCGCGGCCGGCAGCTTGAACGGTCGCGCGGTATCTTTCGCGTCCTTGAGGTGGGTGATCCACACCGCACCGTCGACGGTCGCGCGGCAGATCGCCTGTTCCCGCTGCGCAATCACCGCGCCGGGCGCGCCGCGCAGCAGGCCTTCAATATGCCCGTCGTAGCAGTGAACGTCTAACCCGAGCACCCGGTCGGCAACGCCGGGCACGCCGTCGGCCGCGTGCAATTTGCGCAGGACGGTCTCGGTGGAGTCGCTCGACCAGTCGATGGCGCGATCGGCCTGCCGCATCAGCGGGCGCAGTCGCCCGCGCGCGTCGGCGAGCTGCGCCAGCGGCGTCGCTGAACCTCCGGACGCGATGCGCCCGAGCGCCTGCAGCACAGCGGCGACTGCGGCCTCGGTCACTTCATTGCGATACAAACTTCCCTTGCTCGCCGCACGCATCGCGAACTCGACGCTGGCCCACACGTCGCCCGCGTCCATCTCGGCATTGGCCTGCAGCACCGTTACGCCCCAGCGCGATTCGCCATCCTGCACCGCCCAGTCGAGCGCCGACGGGCCGCGATCCCCGGGCACACCCGGATGCACCACGAGGCAGGGTACGTTGCGCCAGACGGCCTCGGGTATCGCGCGCCTCAGGAAGGGCGCGAGCACGAGGTCGGGCGCGAAGCGCCGCACCGCGTCCGCGGTCACGGCGTCATTGACGTCGAGTTCGAGGGAGATCTCGTCGCCGCGCTCCTCGAGCTCGATCCACAGCCGCTGCGTCAGGCTGTTGAACGAATGCGCAAGCAGCAGGATGCGCATGGGTGCAGGATTGCAGCGCCGCTCAGCAGATGCGGGGCAGCTGCTCGCCGGTCAGCCAGTCGACGATGCGGCGTCCGCCGAAGCTGGTCTCCATCTGCACGAAGTGGTGCGGGTCATCAATGACGCTGCCGATGATCGCCGCCCCGCCGCCCTGCGGGTGTGCGCGCATCGCGGCGAGCAGGCGGTCGGCGTCCTCGGGCGGGCAGATCGCGATCAGCTTCCCTTCATTGGCGACATAAAGAGGATCGAGCCCGAGGAACTCGCAGGCCGCATTGACCTCGGCGCGCACGGGAATCCGCGACTCGTGGATCAGCATGCCGACGCCCGACTGACGCGCGAACTCGTTCAGCGTGGTGCCAAGACCGCCACGGGTCGGATCGCGCAGGCAGCGGATCGCCGGCACTGCGTCGACCATGACCGCCACCAGGCCGTGCAGCGCTGCCGTGTCCGAAAGGATCGTCGTCTCGAAGCTGAGGTTCTCGCGCAGTGACATGATCGCCACGCCATGGTCGCCGATCGTTCCAGAGACCAGAATCGCGTCTCCCGGGCGTGCGCGGTCGCCCGAGATTTCCACGCCGGGCGGCACAACCCCGACGCCGGTCGTGGTGATGAACACGCCGTCGCCCTTGCCCTGCTCGACGACCTTGGTGTCGCCGGTGACGACCGGTACGCCGGCCTCGCGCGACGCCGCCGCCATCGACTCGACGATGCGCTTCAGCGTCGCCAGCGGGAATCCCTCCTCGAGGATGAATCCCGCAGCCAGATAGAGCGGGCGCGCGCCGGCCATCGCGACGTCGTTGATCGTGCCGTGCACCGCAAGGCAGCCGATGTCGCCGCCCGGGAATTCGAGCGGCGAAATGACGTGGCTGTCGGTGGCGATCACCATGCGCCCGGCAGGCACTGCGAAGAGGGCATTGTCGTTGCCCTGCGCCAGCCACTCGTTGGCAAACGCGCGAGCGAACAGCTCCTCGATCAGCTGCGCCATCGCACGGCCGCCACCACCATGCGTCATGTCGACACGGCCGTGCTTGAAGTCGACCGGCCTGACGTAGTCGCTGCGCGACCTCATCGCCTGTGGCTCATGCCGCGCGCACCTCGACATCCTTGAAGCGGCCGTAGGTGTAGTGGGCGGCACACGCGCCTTCAGAGCTCACCATGCACGAGCCGATCGGATTTTCCGGCGTGCACACGGTGCCGAAGGCCTTGCAGTCCGCAGGCTTCTTCACGCCGCGGAGGATCGCGCCGCACTCGCAGGCCTTGTTGTCGGCGACCGGGCGCGTCGTGATGTCGAAGCGACGCTCGGCATCGAACTGCGCGTAGGCGTCCTTCAGCCTCAGCGCTGAATAGGGCACGTCGCCGAGGCCGCGCCACTCGAAGGAGCGTCTCAGCTCGAACACTTCCGCAACCAGGGACTTGGCCGTCTCGTTGCCGTTACGCGTGACCGCGCGCGTGAATTCGTTCTCGACCTCGGCGCGGCCGTCGTTCAGCTGCCGCACCAGCATCAGGATCGCCTGCATGACGTCGAGTGGCTCGAAGCCGGCGATCACGACAGGGCGCTGGTACTCCTCGGCGAAGTATTCATAGGGCTGGCTGCCGATCACCGTGCTGACGTGCGCCGGACCGATGAAGCCGTCGAGCGCCACGATGCCGAGCTCGCGCACTTCGGGCGATTCGAGGATGTGGGTGATTGCCGCCGGCGTGAGCACGTGGTTGCAGAACACCGTGAAGTTCTTCAGATCGAGGGCGCGGGCCTGCCGCACGACGAGTGCTGTCGGCGGCGTCGTGGTCTCGAAGCCGATCGCGAAGAACACGACCTCGCGCTGCGGGTTGCTCTGCGCGATCCCGAGCGCGTCGGATGCCGAATAGACCATACGGATGTCGGCGCCGCGTGCCTTGGCCTTTATCAGCGACAGTCCGCCGGAAGCGGGGACCCGCATCGTGTCGGCGTAGGTACAGACGATCGCGTCGTGCTGCGTGGCGAGGGCGATCGCATTGTCGATCCGCCCGATCGGCAGCACACATACCGGACAGCCGGGACCGTGCACCATCTCGACGTTGTGCGGCAGCAGGTCCTTGATGCCGTAGCGCGAGATTGCGTGCGTATGCCCACCGCAGAACTCCATCAGGTGGTAGCTGCGGTCGGGTCGAGTCTCGGCGCGAATTCGCGCAGCGATGCGGCGCGCCATCTCGCCGTCGCGGAACTCGTCGACGTATTTCATTCGGCGCCTTCCGCCGCATCTGCGGATGCTTCGGCGAAGAGCGCCAGCGTGCGTTCGGCCTGGGCGGGATCGAGCTTCTGCAGCGCGTAGCCGACATGCACGATCACGTAGTCGCCAGGCTGCACGCCGGGGACGAGCTCGAGCGAGATGCGCTTGCGCACGCCGCCGAGGTCGATCACACCTTCGGTGGGCGGCACCAGTTCAACGACGCGGGCGGGCAGGGCGAGGCACATCGTTCGTTCCGATCAGTGCAGCGGCAGGTTCGCGAGCATGCGGCCGGCGATCCAGGCCTGCCCGAGGGCGAGGCCACCGTCGTTCGGCGGAGCCTGTTGCGCCTCCAGCACGTCGAGTCGCTCGTGTTCGAGACATTGCCGCAGGCCGCGAGCGAGGATGCGGTTGTTGAAGCAGCCGCCGCCGAAGACGACAGTGCCGAGACGCTGCTCGCGTGCGCGGCCGACGCACCAGTCCGCCAGCGCTTCGATCAGTGTCGCGTGGAAGACCGCGGCGCCGCGGGCGGGATCGCTCTCGTCGGCGAGTCGAGCAGCGAGTGGCAGCAGGTCGAGCACGCCGTTATCGATCGTCCATGCGCCGCGCAGCACTTCGGCCCCGCCATGGCGCGCCGCCAGGCCTTCGAGCAGCATCGGCGCCTGACCCTCGAATGACTGCGTTTCCCGCACACCGAGCAGGCCCGCGATGGCATCGAACCAGCGCCCCATGCTGCTGGTGGCGGGACAGTGCACGTCGCGGGCCAGCATCTGCAGCACGACCGGCGCAGCCGGCTGGCGGAAGCGTGCGGAGAGGGTCTCGCCGCGGCCCAGCCGATGCAGCACCGCGGCGGCTGCCCGCCACGGTTCACGTGCCGCGCGGTCACCGCCGGGCAGTCGGATCGGGGCCAGGTGTCCGATGCGCTCGAATCCCGTGCTCTCGACCCGCAGCAGCTCGCCGCCCCAGGCCGTGCCGTCGGTGCCGAGGCCGACGCCGTCGAGCGCCAGTCCGAGCACCGGTCCAGTCATGCGATGTTCCGCCATGACTGCGGCGATGTGGGCGTGATGATGCTGGGCGCCCAGCAGCGGCAGTCCGCGGCTGCGCGCGTAGCGAGCGGCGAAGCGCGTGCTGTAGAAATCCGGATGGAGGTCGTGCACGACGGCTTGCGGCGCGATCTCCAGCACCTCGCACAGGTGGTCGACAGTCTCGTCGAGGGCATGGCAGGTCGGCGCATTGTCGAGCGAGCCGATGTGCTGGGACAGGAACGCCTCGGCGCCGCGAGTCACGCAGACGGTGTTCTTCAGGAATGCCCCGACTGCGAGGGTCGGTGGCATCGGCGCCGCGAGGCGGATCGGCCGCGGGGTGTAGCCGCGGGCGCGGCGCACGAATGCCGGCGTGCCACGCTCGCGCGAAGCGCACACCACGCTGTCGTCGCAGCGGATCAGCACGTCGCGGTCGTGCACCAGCAGCGCGTCGGCGATCGTGCCGAGGCGGCGCACCGCTTCGGTGTTGTCGAGGACCAGCGGTTCGCCACCCGGGTTGGCGCTGGTCATCACGAGCGCCAGATCCTGCGGCTGCCGCAGCCATGCCGCACCGGCAGGGCGCCCCGCGGCTTCATGGAACAGCAGCAGATGCAGCGGCGACGCCGGCAGCATGATGCCGACCGTCGTCATGCCGGGTGCAACGCCCGGCAGTGCGCCGCGGGTTCCGGCATGCTGGTCGATCAGCACGATCGGACGCTCGGCGGATTCGAGCAGCGCGCGCTCGTCCTCATTCGGTTCAGCCAGTCCCGCGCACGACGCGGTGTTGGCGAGCATGACCGCGAACGGTTTCTCCTCGCGCGCCTTGCGCGCGCGCAGGCGCGCAACGGCGGCGGCATTGCGCGCGTCGCAGGCGAGCTGGAAACCGCCGACGCCCTTGATCGCGACGATCCGGCCGGCGCGGAGCCACGCGAGCGTGGCCGCGATCGGGTCGCCTGTGGCGATCGCATCGCCATCGGCGCTCAGGAGCGCCAGCTGCGGACCGCACACCGGGCAGGCGTTCGGCTGCGCGTGGAAGCGGCGATCGGTCGGATCATCGTATTCGTGCTGGCACGCCGGACATTGCGTGAAGCGCGCCATGCTCGTGTTCGGACGGTCGTACGGCAGGGCCGCAGTGATCGTGTAGCGCGGGCCGCAGTGCGTGCAGTTCGTGAAGGCGTAGCGCCAGCGACGGTTCGCGGGATCGAACATCTCCGCGGTGCACTCGGGACACGGCGCCGCGTCAGGCGTGACGCCGGTCGTGACCGGGCCGCCGGCGCTCGCCGCGATGACGAAGCCGGGTTCCGCCACCCGGAGCGACCCCGCGCGCGATTCGACCGCGTCGATGCGCGCGAGCCGCGGGGCGTCGCGTTCGAGCCGCACGCGGAACTCGTCGAGCCGTGCATCCGGTCCCTGGATTTCGATCTCGACACCGGCGCCGTCATTGAGCACCTGGCCCGACAGCGCGAGGTCGTGTGCCAGCCGGTACACGAACGGCCGGAAGCCGACGCCCTGGACCTGACCACGGACCCGCAGCACACGCCGACTGACTGGAGCCAGGCTCGTCATCTGGATCAGCGCTCGCGCAGTTCCTCGAGTTCAACCTGCTGCTGCCTCAGCGCCCCGTCGCGAGCGCGCGCCTGCCGCGCGGTCAGTGCGTGCAGCCGGATCCAGCCGATCCAGCGATCCATCCCGTCGCCCCGGGTCGCCGAAACCTGCATCACCTCGAGCGACGGATTGACGCGGCGTGCAAACTCGATGCACCGCGCGACGTCGAAGCTGACGTAAGGCAGCAGATCGACCTTGTTCAGCAGCATCAGCGTCGCGGCGCGGAACATGTCCGGATACTTCAGTGGCTTGTCTTCGCCCTCCGTCACCGACAGCACGACGACCTTGTGCGCTTCGCCGAGGTCAAAGGCGGCCGGGCAGACGAGGTTGCCGACGTTCTCGATGAACAGGACCGAGTCGTCCTCGGGCTGCAGGCGCTCCAGGGCACGCTCGACCATGCTGCCGTCGAGATGGCAGCCCTTGCCGGTGTTGATCTGCAGCGCGCGTGCCCCGGTGGCGCGGATCCGGTCGGCGTCGTTCGAAGTCTGCTGGTCGCCTTCGATGACGCTGACCGTCAGGTCCGGCTGCAGTCGCCGGATCGAATCCGCGAGCAGCGTGGTCTTGCCGGAACCCGGGCTCGACACCAGGTTCAGCGCGAAGATGCCGCGCTCGGCCAGGAATTCGCGATTGAAGCGCGCGTGCCGGTCGTTGCGCGCGAGGATGTCCTGCTCGATCTGCACCATGCGGGCCTGGCTCATCCCGGGCGCGTGCGCATGCGCGGGTCCGTCGCCATAGTGCAACCCGTCGTGGGTGTGCGCATGCCGCACGACGCCGCCATCGGGCATGACGTGCTCGTGCTCGTGTTCGTCGCCGTGGTCATGCCGGTGCGCATCCGTGTGCCGGTGCACGCTGCCGTCGGCGTCGACATGTTCGTGTTCGTTTGCTGCGTTCGAGTCTTCGATCCGGGTTTCGCCGGTGCCGCATCCGCAAGTGGTGCACATCGTTGCTCTCCCGAGGCGCTTCAGACGACCTCGATCTCCTTCACCTTCATCTCTTCGCCTTGCGTGACCTGCAGCTGGTAGCTCCCGCACTGCGGGCAGGCGTCGCCCAGCCGCGCGAGTGCCACGCTTTCTCCGCAGGGCAGGCACCAGGCACGCCCGGGCGTGGCCAGTACGTCAAAACGCGCGCCTTCGGCCAGCGTGCCGCGCGTCACCGCATCCAGGCAGAAACGCAGCGCGCCCTGCTCTACATGGGAAAGTGCGCCGATTTCGAGCAGAACTGCGCGCACCTGGGTCGCTGCGCTGGCGCGCGCGGTGTCCTCGACGATCTGCAGGACGCCTTCCGCGAGGGCCATCTCATGCATCGCTCACCTCGACGGCGAAGGCAACACAGGGATCGAGCGCCTGGGCGAGCAGGCTGGCGTCATGTGACGCGGCAGCGCCATCGGCGACCGCGCGGCCGAGCAAGCCCTTGCGCAGGGCGCCGTCGGCATGGAAGTTCCACTCGGTCGGCGCGACGATGCGATAGCGCTGCACACGGCCGTCACGCACCTCGGCCTGGTGCAGCAGCAGGCCGCGCGCGGTCTCGGCGAGTCCGAGGCCGACGCCCGGCGCGACTTCGTGTGCGCGCACCGTGTCGGGTTCGTTTGGTCCAAGCCAGAGGGCGAGGTCGACGAGTTGCGCAACGAAACGAGCCGCGACGGTATTGCCGTGGCGTTCGCTATAGGCCTCGACCAGCGCGTGCTGCGCGCGCCGCGCCAGAGGCCCGGTTTCGACCGGCTCGCCATGCCAGGTCGGCGAAGCCGCATAGGCTTCATCGTCGAGCGGCGGAACGACGCCGAGCAAAGTCCCAGCCTCGGCCGACGGCATGGCGCGGACCGGACTGCGGCCGAGGTCGAGCGCCTCGCGTTCGATCTGCCGCAGCACCCGCGCGGGAAGCGTTGCACCGTGGATCGTCCAGTCGGAGAGTGCAGACAGGGTCGGCGTCGCGAGCCAGGACTCCGTCTCGACGCCGAAGACGTGGTCGCGTGCAGCCGCTGCGCACGAAAGTTGCAGGGCAGGCGCCGAGGCCTGGCGCAACCGTGCAACCGCGGCAACTTCAGGCGCAAGCCCGAGAGCGCGCGGCCAGTCGATCAACAGCCGCGTGAGGAGCTCGATGACGATTTCGCTTCGCACCGCGCGGCTGCGCTCGGCTTGCCGCGCGAAGTCTGGCATCTGCCCGTCCGCCGCCTCGAGCGCGGCGGAGGACGCCGCGCCCTGTGCGCGTGCGCAGACCGAAAACAGCAGCGGGATCACTTGCGCGACCTCGTCGGTTCGGCGCCCGCGCGTCAGTCGCGCGGGCAGCGGGCCGCGTGTCGATCTGACATCGACCGATGCAATTTGGCCGCGCTGCACTGTGAGCCGCACGGTGATTTCACCTTCGCGCAGCATCGGGGTCGTCGCGCAGGAATCGGCCGCGCAGGAAGTCGCGCTTCGACATCGGCGCGCGAGTCCGCTCGTCGATACGGGCGAGTGGTCGTTCGGCATCGGAGCCGGGCTCTTCGGGTGTCGGCGCGTTGGCCGGGTCAAGCAGCGCGGCGCGCGCGAGCCCGGCCACGAGACGGGCGGTCGCGTGATCGGCAAACTCGAGCACAGGCGACAGCAGCGAGCACATCTGGTATTCGCCGATATCCTCGTTGTGCGAGGCAATGAAGTCGTAGTCTCCCGCTGGAAACTGATAACGCTGGGCCTTGCCTTGTGGCAGCGAAGTCCAGGCTGCCTCGACGCGCGGCAACAGCATCAGGTTGATGAACCACGGCGTCACCATCACGCCGAGCCAGTAGCCCTGCCACGGTGCGAATCCGACGGCCTCCACCTCGACCGCCGGATTGACGAAGGCCAGCCCCTCCATGCGGCTGCAGACCGCGCGGTAGGCGGCTACAAGCCGTGCGGACGGATCGGGAAGCAGCACTTCAGTCATCGCTCAGCACCAGGAAGCCGTCCTTTGTGGCTGCGCAGCGCGGGCAGCTCCAGTGTTCCGGCAGCGCCGAAAACGGCGTGCCGGGCGGGATCTGCCACACGGCATCGCCCTCGGCCGGGTTGTACACATGCCAGCAGATCCGGCATTCAAAGCGCGTGGCCGGTCCGAAATCGCGACGCCCGGCCTGGGTGGCGTGCGCTGCGGTCATGCCGCGCAGTCCTCGCTCATCCATTCGATCAGTTCGGCGAGACGCTCGCGCGTGTCGTCGAGATCTTCCCCGGCTGCCAGCGCAACCTCCGGCACGTCGACGACCTCGATCGTGTTGAGGATCAGCGTGTTCATGCTGTTGAAGTACTGCACGCGCCAGATATCGCGCACCGCGGTCGAGGTGATGCGGCAATTGCCGAAGCCGCGGGAGATGATGGCGACCGAGCCCACCGGGAGAGCGCGCTCGAGCACCTGATGGTCCTCCGGAGTCAGCGGGAAGAGCGTCAGGTTGATGACATGCGCCGGATCGCCCAGGCGCCGAGTGGCGATCTGCCCCCGCAACTCGTGCAGCAGGGCGGGCGAGTTCATCGCGCCCGGAGGGATCTCCAGCATCGGCAGATCGGCGCGTGCGCCCACCCGCGCGGCGTCGACCACGTCCGCGGGCAGCGGACCGGCCTCGATCCAGTCGTCGACGACGAGGCCGTCGGCATCGAGTTCGACGGCGCGCCACAGCCCGGTGAACACACTTTCCTGGATCTTCAGACGGCGCTCGCCGTTGACCTGGATGCTGACCTCGCCGTCGCCGAGCATGTCGTTAGTCACGTCGAGAGTCGCCTGCGGCACGTCGCGCAGGTCGAAGCGCAGGTTGCCTGCGTGCGAGGATGGCCAGCGCTGCATCTTCGCCAGCACGCCCGCGAGCAGGTCGCGGGCGGCAGCGAGCGCCTGCGCGTCAGCGCTTTCGGGAACGCGCGGCATCGTGAACGTGCGCATGTCTCGCGGTATGGCGAGGCATTGCAGCTCCTCCTCTTCAACGTGCGAGCCGGGGCCTACCATGCGGACCGGAATCTGAAGCGATTTCATCGTCGTGCCCAGTGAGTGTTCAGTGGCCACAGCCGGTCGAAGTGCTCCCGGCGGACCTGATTGCGACGCCGACCGACGGCGGACGCGTCGGTTCGGAGGTGAGGAGTCGCAGCGTCTCCTCGAGGTATTGATCCCAGTTGCGCAGGCCGTCGATCGAGCCGACGTAAGCGCCGTCGCGCAGCACGACGAGGGCCGGCCAGCGCGCGAACCCGTAGCGCGGCGCGAGCCTGCGGGCCACGTCGGGATAGAGCACCCCGCTGCGGAAGCGGCCCGGAAAGGCGCGCACCACTTCGGGGGCGATGACGGCGAGGTCCAGCGTTTCGCGGTAGCGCACCGGATCTTCGGTGAAGACCAACATCACGTGGCCCGGAGCTCCGACGAATGCATCGAAGGATTCAGCGTCGAGCGCTGTGAATCCGTGACGCGACACGAGCTGCTCGAGCAGTGGATGCAGCGTAACCGCGGGGGCGGCGGCTGTTGCGCTCATCGATCGATCTCCTTCGCGGGGGGCATGAGGTGGGGTGGAAGCGTCGGCTCGCGCGCGGCCAGATCGGCAAAGAAAGCGTCGACGTCCCGGCCCTCGAGGGCCGCGGCGACTGCCGACAGCGCGGCGCGCGTCTGCTGCGCTTCGTCCGCGCCCATCACACGCAGCGCGGATCCCTGAAAAGCGAGCACCCAGGTGCCCGGTGGCTGTGGGCCGACCAGCAGCATGTTGAGCTGCTCGCGCCGCCCGTCGGCCTCGCAGAGGGCAGCCTCGTCATCACCCTCCATGACCTGCAGCGGCACTCCGATGCACATAAGGTGACCTCAGCGTCGCGCGAGCTCGCGCAGCGCAAGCACGCGCGCATCGCCGGTCCGGCACGCGGCTTCCGCGTTCGGACGCTCCCGCTCGTAGGAGGCGATACCAACCGACTCCGCGGACAGTGGTGGTGCGGCGTCGTCGGCATCCCGGCGGTGGCCCGCATGGCCCCAGCGCGCGAGCTCGAGGGCGGCGAGCGCCACCGCTTCGTCGAGCTGCGCCCGCACCGGACCGGTCAGGCTGCCACCGAAGTCATCGAGTGTCAGCGGCTGCACGCCGATCGCGACGATCGCTTCCGGCGCGCGGCCGTGCAGATGCGCGAGCGCGAGGACATCGTTCAAACCATTCTGGTGCGGACTCAGCTTGCGGGCGCCCCACGCGGGGACTTCGGCGTCCCGCAGCACGCGCAGTGTCCCCGGAGGCAGGCCGAAGTCGATGGCGTCGAACACCAGCACGCGACGCGACGACTCGACGTACTCGAGCAGGTTCAATCCCAACGTGCCACCGTCGAGCAGCAGCACCGCGCTCGCCGGCCACGCGTAGGCCGCGTTCAGGGCCTCGACCGCCCGCACGCCGAAGCCCTCGTCGGCCCACAGCAGATTTCCGATGCCGAGCACCAGCACCTCGCGCCGGTCGTCCATGCCTTCCTCTGTAACGCAGTGGGTTACAGGGAACGTTACAGGTAGCAAACCGTCCTAGGTTGAGTTACGTCAACGGCGGACGGATGGCAGTGCGCGAGCGTTGCCGTCTCTTGCTCGGGGTCTGTTTGCCGCGAAGCCGATACGGCAGGCTTGGCGCACTGCGCAGTGGCGGGCCCAGGAGCCAGACCCATCTCTTCCTGGAGAGGTTTCGATGTTCAACGCGCTGATCGATGCCGCGTTCCGGCACGAGGCGCAACGCACCGTGCGGCTCGGACCGAGCGAGGGCATCGCCGGCGTGCCGTCGTCGCCGGTCTTCCTGTACCTGCACGTTCCGTTCTGCAACGTGCTGTGTCCGTACTGCTCGTTTCACCGCGTTCACTTCGAGGAACGCCGGGCGCGGCGTTATTTCGCCGCATTGCGTCGGGAGATCCGCCGCTATCGAGACGAAGGCTACGTGTTCAGCGGCGTTTACGTGGGCGGCGGAACGCCTACGGTCCTGCCCGAGGAACTGGCGGACACTCTGGGGCTGATCCGCGAGCTCAGTCCCGGTCTTGCCGAAATCTCGGTCGAGACCAATCCGAAGGATCTTCGCGAGGAGGTTCTGAAGATGCTGGTGGCCGCCGGCGTCGATCGCCTGTCGGTCGGCGTGCAGACCTTCGACGACGGCCTGCTGCGAGAGATGGTGCGGCTGGAGAAGTACGGAAGCCGCGCCGAGATCCTCGACCATCTGGCGGCGGCGGCGGGGCGCTTCAGGACCCTCAACGTCGACATGATCTGGAATCTGCCGCATCAGAGCACGGCAATGCTGGAAGCCGACCTCGACACGTTGCTGCTGTCGCCGGCGAACCAGGCTTCGTTGTATCCCCTGATGACGTCGCCGACCGCGGCGCGCCGGATGGCGAAGGCGCTCGGCAAGCGCCACAAGGCGCGGATGGGTGACTATTACGACCGCATCCTCGCGCGGCTCGGCTCCGCGTTCGTGCCGACGTCCGCCTGGTGTTTCAGTCGTGGCGGCAGGAGCATCGACGAATACATCGTCGGCGCGGCGAACTACGTCGGGCTGGGCAGCGGCGCGTTCTCGTACGTGGACGGCGTCGTGTACGCGACGACCTTCTCGCTGCAGGCGTACGTCGAGCGGATCGACCGCGGACTGACCGGCGTCACCGGCGAGCGGCCGATGAGCACGCGCGAAAGAATGCGCTACGACCTGCTGGTGCGGCTGTTCGGTCTGCGCATGGAGAAGGATTGGGTTCGGGCTTTCTACGGAAAGCGCTTCGAACGGACGCTGCGCCCCGAGTTGCTCGGGCTGAAGGCCCTCGGCGCGATCACCGAAGACGAACGGGGCTGGTCGCTCACGCCCCGCGGCATGTTCCTGTGGGTGCGCATGATGTCCGCCTTCTTCGAGTCGGTCGACGAGTTCCGCGAGCAGATGCGGCGCCACATCCAGGACGAGCTTGGCGATTCGGCCGCGGCCGAAATCCGCTTGCCGCTCACCGAGATCGGGCGCGCCGCGGGCGCGCCGCGTGGGCGCTGAACGCGCCGGTGCGCGCCGTGGCCCGCGGTTAGCGGCCTGCTCGCAGTTAGAGCCTGCGCGTCGACGCCCGCACTTCACGCAGCGCGGAGTGCATGTCCCACGCCACCTGCAGGTGCATCCAGAACGCGGCCTCGTTGCCGAAGAACATGGCGAGGCGCACGGCCGTGTCCGGCGTGATCGACCGGCGGCCGTTGATGAGCTCATTGACGCGACGGCGCGAGACCCCGAGCGCATGAGCGAGCTCGGTCTGCGTGATACCGAGCGGCGCCATAAACCTGGATTCGAGGAACTGCCCCGGTTGCGGCGGGCGCCTCCCCGAGATTCCCAACGAGGCCATCTGGCCTCGTCGGGAACTTTGTGCGGCCATCATCCGTTCGGTCCGGAAAGCGTCGTCGCGGCTACACCTTCTCGACCCTGGCGCCAGCCTTGAAGCTGCGCACACCGCTGATCATGGTGCCGACCACGCTTTCCTGGCTCATGATGTCCTCGCGGATCGCCATGTACATGTGCACGATCGCGAAAATCAACAGGTAGTACATCGCGAAGTGATGCACCGTGCGAACCATCTGCGAGCTGCCAAGCAGGACGTTGACCCAGCCGAAGGCGCTCATCCACAGCGAGCCCCAGCCGTGCTGCTCGGCGTACAGGGACAGGCCCGTCAGGATGATGACGATCGAGCCCAGCACGTACATCGCGAACATCGCCAGCTGCGCGAGCGGGTTGTGGCCGATCCACAGCGCAGATTCCTTCTTCATGAACAGGTAATACCGCGCCTGGCCGAACAGGCCCTTCCACCAGCTGCCACTCCAGACGGGCGGGACGAAGATCGCCCGCGCGTGGTGATTGCCGACGATGGCCCAGTAGACCCTGACGGCGAAAGCCACCGCGAAGATCATGCCGGCGATGAAGTGCACCATTCGGATGTTGCCGAAGAAGTAGGTGAAGGTCGCCTGCTCGCGCGGGCCGCTCCAGGGCGAGCCGATGAGGTAGCCGGTCGCGGCCAGCACGAACATCGCGATCACCATCACCCAGTGCCAGATCCGCACCGGCGCTTCGTACACGTAGACCTGCACGAGCGGACCGCCCAGCACTGCACCGCTTGCCGGATCGACCCTCATCGCGCCATAGCCGTGTTTTGACATGGCAGGCTCCTTGTCAGCGGACCTTGACGGAGACGATTTCCTCTCCCTCGGGCGACATCACGTGGGTGGCACAGGCGAGGCATGGATCGAAGCTGTGAATCGTGCGCAGTATCTCGACCGGCTGGTCGGGCTTCGCCATCGGTGTGTTCATTAGCGCCGCTTCATAGGCGCCGATCTGCCCCTTGGCGTCGCGTGGCCCGGCATTCCAGGTCGTCGGTACGACGCACTGGTAGCTGTCGATGCGGGCGTTCTTGATCTTGACCCAGTGAGCCAGCGCGCCGCGCGGCGCCTCGCACGGCGCCACGCCCTTGGCTTCGGCAGCCCAGGTCGATGGTTCCCATTTCTCGACGTTGGCCGTGGCGAGGTCGCCGGCCTTGATGCTGGCGATCAGCTGGTCGTAGAAGTAGCGCATCTTGTGGGCGGCCCACTGGCACTCGAGCCCGCGTGCGGCGGTCCGACCCAGCGTCGAAAACAGCGCCGTCACCGGCACGTCGAGCGCTTTCAGCGCGCCGTTGACCTGCTCAACGATTTCCTTGTTGCCGCGTGCGTAGGCGACGAGGTAGCGCGCCAGCGGCCCGACTTCGACCGGATTGCCCTTCCAGCGCGGCGACTTGACCCACGAATACTTCGCGGACTCGTCGATCTCCTGGATGTTGGTGCGCGTGCCCTTGGTGTCCTTGCCAAGCACGAAGCTGGGGTCGGTCACGCCGTCGAACGGGTGCAGGCCCTTGTTCTCGTCGGCGTACTTGTACCAGCTGTGCGTAACCCACTCCTGGACCTGTTCGGGGTCTCTCAGGTCGACGTCGAGCACCTTCTTCATGTCGCCGCCGAGGATCACGCCGGACGGCAGCAGCATGCTGTTGTTGCTGTAGTCGTTCGGGATATCCGGGAACTCGCCATAGGACATGACGTTCTGGTTCGACAGGCCGCCGCCCCACTTGGCCCAGTCCTTGTAAAAGCCGGCGATCGCCAGCAGGTCGGGGATATAGACCTGGTCGATGAAGTCGATCGTCCGGTCGCAGATGTCCTTGACCATGTTCAGGTTGGTCATGTTCACTGCGCCGACCGATCCGGTGCCGTCGACGTTGATCGGCGAGGGCACACCACCAACAAGCCAGTTCGGGTGCGGGTTCTTGCCGCCGAAGATCGTCTGGATCTTGACGATCTCCCTCTGGAAATCGAGCGCCTCGAGGTAGTGCGTCGTCGCCAGCAGGTTGACTTCCGGCGGCAGCTTGTACGCCGGGTTGCCCCAGTACGCGTTGGAGAAGATGCCGAGCTGGCCGCTCTCCACGAACTTCTTCAGGCGGCTCTGCACCTCGCGGAAGTAGCCCGGAGAACTGTTCGGCCAGTTGCTGATGCTCTGCTGGATCTCGCTGGTCTTCTTCGGGTCGGCCTTCAGCGCCGAGACGACATCGACCCAGTCGAGCGCATGCAGGTGGTAGAAGTGCACCAGGTGATCCTGCGCGTACAGCGTGGAGTGCATCAGGTTGCGGATCGTGTTCGCGTTCTTCGGGATCTTGATCCCGAGCGCGTCCTCGACCGAGCGCACGGACGCGAGCGCATGCACCCCGGTGCAGACACCGCAGATGCGTTCGACGAAGGCCCACGCGTCGCGCGGGTCACGTCCTTTGAGGATGACTTCGAGCCCGCGCCACATCGTGCCGGTCGACACAGCGTTGCGGATCACGTTGTCCTTGTCGACGTTCACCTCGATGCGGAGGTGGCCCTCGATCCGGGTGATCGGGTCGACGACGATGCGCCGGCCACTGTTGTCGAGGGTG
>DATKAJ010000010.1:0-38805 GCA_035498175.1 Burkholderiaceae bacterium | reverse complement strand
GCTGCCGGATGCGTGCACGCAGCGCGTCCCAGTCCATAGACGCGGACAGGTCGAGGTCGACATAGCCGCCGCGCTGCTCCGACAGGATCTTCAGCGAGTCCTGCGGCAGGATGCCCCGATCCCACAGCGAACCCGGGAACGAGGAGTAGCGGCCGCGCTCCTCCGCCAGTTCCGTCGAGGCCCAGTAGGCGTAGTAGCAGACAGCCTCCATGCTGCGGTCGGAAAACTCGACCGCGGCCTCGGATGCGTAGGCCGTCCGCCTAAGGTGCAGGCAATCCTGGAAGCCCATGATGCCGAGGCCGACGGGCCGATGGCGAACGTTCGAGTTGCGCGCCTTCGGGACCGCGTAATAGTTGATGTCGATGACGTTGTCGAGCATGCGCATCGACGTGCTAATGGTCTGCTTGAGCTTGGCGTGGTCGAGCTCGTAGCCGCCCTTGCCGTCAGGCTTCATGTGGGCCGGCAGGTTGACCGAGCCGAGGTTGCAGACGGCGATCTCGGAGCCCGAGGTGTTCAGCGTGATCTCGGTGCACAGGTTCGAACTGTGGATCGTGCCGACGTGCTGCTGAGGGCTGCGCAGGTTGCAGGCATCCTTGAACGTGATCCACGGATGCCCGGTTTCAAAGAGCATCGACAGCATCTTCCGCCACAGGCTGAGCGCCGGAATCTTCTTGAAGAGCCTGAGGTCCCCGCGCGCCGCCCGCTCCTCGTACCGCAGGTAGGCCTCCTCGAAGGCCTGCCCGGTCTTGTCGTGCAGGTCCGGACAGTCGGAAGGCGAGAACAGCGTCCAGTCGGCGCCTTCCATCACCCGCTTCATGAACAGGTCCGGGATCCAGTTCGCGGTGTTCATATCGTGCGTGCGCCGCCGGTCGTCGCCGGTGTTCTTCCTGAGTTCCAGGAACTCCTCAATGTCGAGGTGCCAGGTCTCGAGGTAACAGCACACCGCGCCCTTGCGCTTGCCGCCCTGGTTCACCGCCACAGCGGTGTCGTTGACAACCTTCAGGAACGGCACCACACCCTGGCTCTTGCCGTTCGTGCCCTTGATGTGGGAACCGAGCGCGCGCACCGGAGTCCAGTCGTTGCCGAGTCCGCCTGCGTATTTGGCGAGCAGCGCGTTCTCCTTGATCGCCTCGTAGATGCCGTCGAGGTCGTCGGAGACGGTCGACAGGTAGCACGACGAGAGCTGTGAGTGGCGCGTGCCCGAGTTGAACAGCGTCGGCGTCGAACTCATGAAGTCGAAGCTCGACAACACCTCGTAGAACTCGACGGCGCGCGCCTCGCGGTCGATTTCGTTGAGCGCCAGCCCCATCGCCACGCGCATGAAGAACGCCTGCGGCAACTCGAAGCGGCGGCCCTCATGGTGGAGGAAGTAGCGGTCGTACAGCGTCTGCAGGCCCAGGTAGTTGAACTGCTGGTCGCGCTCTGGCTTCAGCGCCGCGGCCAGCTTCCTGAGGTCGAACAGCGCGAGCTTTTCGTCGAGCAGTTCGGCCGCGATACCGTAGCGGATGAACTTCGGGAAGTACTCGGCGTAGCGCTCGGCCATCGCGGCCTGCGCGACCTCCTCGCCCAGCACCTCGCGCCGCATCGTATGCAGCAGCAGGCGCGCCGTGACGTACGAGTAGGCCGGATCCTTCTCGATCAGCGCCCGCGCCGCGAGGATGGCCGACTTGTGGACCTCTTCCAGCGGCACGCCGTCGTACAGGTTCTTGACGGTCTCCGACAGGATCGCTTCGGGCGTGACGTACTCAGCGAGCCCTTCGCAGGCGGAGCGCACCAGCGCCTCGATGCGCGACATGTCGAGCGGAACGCGACGCCCCCCCTCCATCATGGTCAGCGCAGGCGCCGTCTGCGCCGGCTCCGACTGGCGCGCGGCCGCACGTTCCTGCGCGCGCCTTTCCCGATAGAGCACGTAAGAGCGAGCGACGTCGTGCGCGCCGTCGCGCATCAGCGACAGTTCGACCTGGTCCTGCACATCTTCAATGTGGAAGGTGCCGCCGGCAGGCTGGCGCCGCATCAGCGCGGCAACGACGCTGCCGGTCAGCTTCTCGACCTGTTCGCGGATCGCGGCGGACGCTGCACCCTGCCCGCCGCGTACGGCAATGAACGCCTTGGTCATCGCCACCGCGATCTTCGACGGCTCGAACGCGACGACGGCGCCGTTGCGCCGGATGACCTTGTAATCACCATAGGACGTGGCCTGCACGCCCGTGACCCCGCCCGGCTCGGCAGGTGATAAATGGACAGCCGCCCCGACGCCTGCCGGGGAGGCAGCCTGCTGATACTGCATGCGACCTCCGATTGCTCCCTGGAACCGCGGGCAGTCGTAGCGCGGGCAGCGCGCACGCGCTGCGACCACAAGCTATGGCCACCCGGTCTTTGTCTTCTTGCCTCAGCCCCCGCGCCCCGGCTTGCCGCCGTGGCGCATGAGGCCCCGCTCTTTCCGCCGCTGGGCCTGATCTGCACCGTTCCGCGCCGCCACCTGCTACCGAACAACGAACCACAATATATTGTGGTCCCCGTGCCGTGCGGTACTAGTTTTTGTATGAGCGCATCATATGAGAACTTCTTGGGGAGTTCAACAAGCGTCGATGCCGCACCGCACCGCGGCGGAGCCCGGAAGATCGCAATCCGCCTCAGCGCGCGATGCGCGAAGCCGCGGCCGTGATTCGATCCCAGCGGAAGAACGGGCCGGGATCGGTCTTGCGATCGGCTGCGATCACGCTGTGACCGACGATCGCTTCGATCGGGAAGGCACGCGTCAGCGCATCGATGATGCGGTTCAGCGCGGCGTATTGCGCATCGACGAAGGGCTCAAAGTCCGTGCCTTCGAGTTCGATACCGACCGAGAAGTCGTTGCAGCCGGCCCGGCCGCGGAACTGTGACGCGCCCGCGTGCCAGGCTCGCTGCAGGCAAGAAACGAACTGCGTAACCGAGCCCGAACGGCCGATGTAGAAGTGCGCCGACACGCGCGTGTTGACGAGAGTGTCGAGAAACGGATGTTCGCCACGCCGCAGCCGGTTGGTGAACAGGCGCTCGACGTGGTCGCCGCCGTAGCATCCCGGCGGCAGGCTGATGTTGTGGATCACTACGAGGCTGACCTCGCTCGCCGGACGCGCATCGAAATTCGGCGAGTCGACGCGGCGCACCTCGGGGAGCCAGCCATCGACCAGCCCGGAAGAGTTCAGCATCCGGCCGGAGTTCCGTGCGGGCCGTGCATCACTTGATGTCGAGGCGCTGCATCCGGTATCGCAGCTGGCGGAACGTGATGCCGAGCAGCTGGGCCGCGGCCGTACGGTTGTAGCGGGTCTTGCTCAGTGCAGAACGAATCGCGCTGCGTTCCTGCTCATCGAGAAACGCCGGCAACGACGAAGGTACGCCGTCGACGACTTCGTACACCGCGGCGTCCGCGGCCGCGTCCGTCGGTGGCGCAGCTTCTTCGGGGAGAGGCTCCGATTCGAGATCCAGGTCGACTTCGGGCCCGGGCAACATGAGATCGTCAGCCATCAGGACATCGTCGCCTGCGAGCGCGACCGCGCGTTCCAGCATGTTCTCGAGTTCGCGCACGTTGCCTGGAAAGCGATGCCGGCGCAGCGCTGCCAGCGCGGCCGGCGACAGGCGCGTCGGCGGACCACCGGTCCGATCGGCAATCCGGCCGAGAATCGTTCGTGCAAGCAGCTCCAGATCGTCCAGGCGATCGCGCAGAGGCGGCACCTTCAGCTCGATCACATTGAGCCGATAGAACAGATCCTGCCGGAATCGCCCCGATGCAACCAGCGAACCGAGGTCCTGGTGTGTCGCACTAACGATGCGGACATCGACTGGTTCCTCGGTCGGCGAGCCGATCTTGCGCACCCGGCGCTCCTGGATCGCACGCAGCAGCTTCACCTGCATGGCCAGCGGCAGGTCGGCGACTTCGTCGAGGAAGAGCGTGCCGCCGGCGGCGGCCTGGAAAAACCCTTCGCGATCGCGATCCGCGCCGCTGAACGCGCCCTTGCGATAGCCGAAGAACTCGGCCTCCATCAGCGTTTCGGGAATCGCTCCGCAGTTGACCGCCACGAACGGCTGCTCGCGCCGCACCGACAGCTCGTGGATCGCACGCGCGGCGAGTTCCTTGCCGCTGCCGGACTCGCCGCAGATCGCCACCGGCGCCATGCTGCGTGCGAGGCGCTCGATCAGCGAGCGCATCTGCTGCATCGCCGGCGTCGTTCCGACCAGCCGCGACAGCGCCGGCGCCTGTTCGGCGGGAGCTGTCGCCGCGGGCGTCGGGTCGCGCACTGCGGAACGGACCAGCAGCCGCAACTGGTCCAGGTCGACCGGCTTGGTCAGGTAGTCGAATGCCCCTGCCTTGAGGGCCGCAACGGCATTCTCCGCACTGCCGTAGGCGGTGATCACCGCGATCGGAGGGCCTGCGGCCTGGGCCACTTCGCGGACGAGCTCGAGCCCGGTGCCATCGGGCAGTCGCATGTCGGTGAGGCACAGCGAATAGCGGTTGCGCGCCAGCAGCGCGCGCGCGCTCGAGACCGATTCGGCCGTATCAACGTCGAGGCCCAGACGGACCAGCGTCAGGGCCAGCAGCTCGCGCAGATCCGCCTCGTCGTCGACGACGAGGACCGCAGGCGACCGCCTGGCGGCCGGGCGCACGGGCTCGGCGGAAGTCGATTCGATCATCGGACCGGGATCGTGTCGAGGAAGCCGTGCAGGCTCGCGTCGGCGCGTGATCCGAGGCCAAATCGGAGCAGGAAGCCGTCGCGCGAGCTGCCATCGATTTCGCGGCGCGAGGCGTAGGTCAATTCAGCCCGGTTCGTCACGCAGAACTCGCGCGCCAGGAACAGCCCGAGGCCCGTGCCCTGGTTACGCGTCGTGAAGAAAGGCTCGAACAGCGCGGTGCGCGCCTCGAAGGGAACGCCAGGGCCGTCGTCGACCACCCAGAGTTGCGGCCGATCCCCTTCCGGCGCGGGCTCCACGATCACGCACACGCTGCCCGGACCGCCGCTCGCGTAGCGCAAGGCATTGTCGACCAGGTTGTACAGCACCTGGCGCAGATGCGACTGCTCGAACTTGACCCGCTGGTCCGGGCTGAACTGGGCCTCGACGGTCGTACCGGGCAATCCGCGGTCGCGCAGGAACTCGTCGAGAAACTCACGTACGAAATTCGACAGCGCGATCTCGTCGCCCAGCGGCGGCTCACGGCGCGCGACGCGCAGCACGTCCTCGACCAGCCGGTTCAGCCGCTGCGTGTTTTCGCGCACGATGGCGGCGAGCCGCCTCAGCGCGGGGTCGCGCGCATCCTCGTTCAGCAGCTGTCCGGCGTTGCTGATTGCTGCCAGCGGATTGCGGATCTCGTGCGCGATTGAAGCGGTCAAGCGCCCCATCGCCGCGAGCTTCAGCTGCTGCGCGCGGTCTTCGACGTCGCGCACGTCCTCGATGAAGATCACGAACTCCTCCGACGATGGCGACGACGGCCGTGCGAAGCGCGCACGCAGGCGGGACTCGGCGGCCGCCGCCGCGGCCTCCCCCTGTGCCGGCACGATGGTGTTCGACCAGAGCCCCTCGCTGCGCCCCCCTTCGCTCCACACCGAAAAGGCAACCGCCAGCTCGCTCGCCGCCGGGATGTCCGCAAGGCGCTCGCCGGTCAATTGCGCGGTCGAGTCGAGTCCGAGCATGCGCCGCGCGGCCCGGTTGTTCGCGCGGACGCGGCCACCGCGGTCGAGCACGATGACCCCCTGGTCCATCTGCGCGATCACGAGTCGATTGATCGCCAGCTGATTCTGCAGGTCGCGTCCGCGGCTGCGCGCGAGCCGCTCCTGGCTGGCTAGCCTGGCGCTCAACGCCCGCAGTAGCGCGGAAAGCGCAAAGAGCGCGGCGCCGAAGAGTCCCGTCTGGAACAGATGTGACTCGCCCGATTCCGGCGCAAAGGTACGCAGACCCGCGTCGATCAGGATCGCAAGCACCGCGATCGAGCAGACGAAGAAGACCTGCATCGATGTGAGCAGCAGCGAGGCTCCGGCCAGCGGCAGCAGGTACAGGATGACCCAGCCTGAGGCCACGCCGCCGCCGGCGATGACCAGCGTCGTCACCGTCGCGAGGTCGAGCGCCAGTTGCGCAAAGACCTGCACGACGAAATGGCGGTGAAAGTAGAGCGCCACTCCGGCAAACACCGCGGCGGCGGCAAAGTACGCCAGTGCCAGCAGCATGCCGAACTGCGGCGTCCCCGGACTCGCCAGGCTGCGGAAGCCGAAGGCCGCGGCACCCAGCACCAGCGCGCTGGCGACGATCACGCGGGTCGTCGCGAAGTACTCGAGCGTGCGCCAGGGCGCGTCTTCAGCATTGCCGCGCGGCGGTGCTTCGGGCAGCGCCGGGTCGGTTACCACCGGGTCGGGATCAGACCGAGGCGCCGAGGCGACGATGCTCATCGCTGCAGAAGTAGCGGTCGCCGGCGACGAGCGCGTCGGAGCGCGGCAGGTGCAGTCCGCAATGCGCGCAGCTCACCATCGCCTGTGCAGGCGCCGCGGAGGAGCGCCGCTGATCCGTCGTACGACCGGTCGAGGCGCGCTGCAGCCATTTCCATACGACATAGGCCGCCACCGCCAGCAGCAGGAAGAAGAGAATCCGTCCCATCACACCCGTCCAAGCAGCACTTCGAGGACGAAGCGGCTGCCGATATACGCCAACACCAGCATCAGGAACCCGATCAGTGTCCAGCGCAGTGCCGTGCGCCCGCGCCAGCCGAAGAAGTGGCGGCCGACGAGCAGTCCGCTGAACACGAGCCAGGACGCAATCGTGAAGACCGACTTGTGATCGAAGCGTAGCGGTCGGCCGAAAAGCTGTTCGGAGAAAAAGACCCCGCTCACCAGCGTTGCCGTCAGTAATATGAAGCCGGCCGTGATCAGCCTGAACAGCACGGTCTCCATCGCCAGCAGCGGCGGCAGCCGGTCGAGGAAGCGGGCGAGCGGCGTGCGTTCCGTCACCACATCGCCGTGCAGCCGGCGGTCCATCGTGGCCATCAGCAGCGCCTGCATCGCCGCGACGGTCAGCAGGCTGTAGGCGAGGATGGCGAGAACCAGGTGCAGCCGGAACACGACCGACGTCGTCTCCGGGCCGATGGCCGCGCCGGGAAACAGGACCGGGAGTCCCGATGCCAGCGCTGCGAGCGGCAGCACGAGCAGCAGTAAACCGCGCGAGGCCGAGAAATAGCTCTCGGCCCAGACGATCAGCACCGTCAGCCACAGCGTCGCGGAAAGCGCGTAAGCGAATCCGAAGTGGAACTGCCCGGGCCCGATGATCGCCTCCCAGAGCAGGATGCCGTGCAGGACGAACGCGACAACGAGCAGGCCGCCCGGCCAGCCGGGCAGGCGCTCGGCGCTGCCCGACAGCGTGCTCCATTCACGCCACGCAACGAAGAGGTAGAGCGCGACGACGGCGCCGTACAATACGAGCCATTCGGAGCGCAGTGGCATGAGAATTTATACCATGCGCCTGTTCGTCCTCCCCTCGTTTCCCCCATGCTGGAACAACTGACCACCCGACTCGCGCGCGTCGTGAAGACCGTGCGCGGACAGGCGCGGCTTACCGACCAGAACATGCAGGACATGCTGCGCGAAGTGCGCGTGGCGCTGCTCGAGGCCGATGTCGCGCTACCGGTCGTGCGCGACTTCATCGCACGCGTGCGCGAGCGGGCGCAGGGCGAGGAAGTGGTCGGCAGCCTCACGCCGGGGCAGGCGTTGGTCGGGGTGGTCCAGCGCGAGCTGACGCTGCTGATGGGGGGTGACCTTCCCGAGGCGGAGGCCGATCTCAATCTCGCAACCCAGCCTCCAGCGGTCGTGCTCCTGGCCGGCCTGCAGGGCGCGGGCAAGACAACGACCGCGGGCAAGCTGGCCCGCTGGCTGCGTGCGGAGCGCAAAAAGAAGGTGCTGCTGGTGTCGACCGACGTCTATCGGCCGGCGGCGATCGAGCAACTGCGCACGGTCGCGACACAGGCCGAGGCCCAGTTCTTCCCGTCAGCCGCCGGCGAGGCTCCGCTCGATATTGCCGCGCGCGCGCTCGAACACGCACGTCGGCAGTTCTTCGACGTGCTGATCGTCGATACGGCCGGCCGCCTTGCAATCGACGAGGCGATGATGCAGGAGGTCGCCGCACTCGAGCAGAAGCTGCAGCCGATAGAGACGCTGTTCGTCGTCGACGCCATGCTCGGCCAGGACGCGGTCAACACCGCGCGCGCGTTTGGCGACCGGCTGCCGCTGACCGGCGTGGTCCTGACCAAGCTCGACGGCGACGCGCGCGGCGGGGCCGCGCTGTCGGTCCGCCAGATCACCGGCCGGCCGATCAAGTTTGTCGGCGTCGGCGAAAAACTCGCGGGCTTCGAGCGCTTCAATCCGGCAGGCATGGCAGGCCGCATCCTCGGCATGGGCGACATCGTTGCGCTGGTCGAGGACGTGAAGAAGGCCGTCGACGTCGAGAGCGCACAGAAATTCGCCAAACGCATGCAGGCGGGCGAACGTTTCGACCTCAATGACTTTCGCGAGCAGGTCGGTCAGATGCGCAAGATGGGCGGGCTCGCGAGCCTCGTCGACAAACTGCCGGCACAGTTTGCGCAGGCCGCAGGTCAGGTGAGCGCGGCCGACAGCGACAAGCAGATCCGCCGCCTGGAAGGCATCATCGCGTCGATGACACCTGCCGAACGGGCGAAGCCCGAACTGATCAAGGCCTCGCGCAAGCGCCGCATCGCCGGCGGCGCCGGAGTCCCGGTGCAGGAAGTGAACCGGCTGCTCAACCAGTTCGAGCAGATGCAGTCGGTGATGAAGCAGATGAAGAAGGGCGGACTGGCGAAGATGATGCGCAGCCTCGGCGGCATGCGCGGCCTGCCGGGAATGCCGAAGCGCTAGCCCGGCCCCTTCCTGCTCAGGCCTTGGGTGCGGATGGCGCCGGACGCGCTGGCGCATCGTAGTGCCAGCGCCCCCTCCACGCGGCGAGCACTGCGTTCGGGTACTGCGGCCGGCCGCGGCTGCCGTTGTAGCGGCCGAGCGCCATGAACAAGTCTCCGCCCTCGATGTCGAGGTAGTGGCGCAGGATCACGTTGCCGTAGCGCAGGTTGCTGCGCATTTCGAAGAGGCGTCGCGGTTCACTGTCGCCGATCAGCTGCGTCCAGAACGGCATGACCTGCATGTAGCCACGCGCGCCGGCGACCGAGACCGCGTACTTGCGGAAGTTGCTCTCCACCTGGATCAGGCCGAGCACCAGCTGGCGATCGAGTCCGGCGCGCGCACACTCGTAGTCGAGTGTCCGCAGAAATTCGACGCGGGCGTTGTAGTCCGCGATCCGCGCCTTCAACCGTTCCGACATCTCGGCAAGCCAGGCGAGGAACGAGAGGCGCTCGTCCACGGTCGTGAAACTGCGCTGCGGCGGTCGGGTGTCGGCAATCTGGCTGGCGAGAGCGAGCTGCACCGAGTCGGCCAGTGGCTCGTACTTCTGCGCACCGGCTTTGGCGCCGCCGGGCAGCAGCGCAAGCGCCGCCGCACCGAACAGGAAGCGGCGGCGGCACACGCAGGTCGGGGATATCACGCGGCGCCGAGACGGCTGCGGACGAGCCCGTAGGCCTCGGCGAGCGGCACGGTTAGGGTCTGCTGCGTGCTGCGCCGATAGACCTCGACCGCGCCTTCCTTCAGCGCGCGCTCGCCCACCGTCACGCGGTGCGGAATGCCGATGAGCTCCATTTCGGCGAACATGACGCCGGGGCGCTCATCGCGATCATCGAGGAGCACGTCGACGCCTGCGGCTAGAAGCTCCTCATAGAGCTGGTCCGCCGCCTGGCGCACGGTCTCGGACTTGCGATATCCGACGGGCGTGACGACGACCGAAAATGGCGCCAGCGCATCCGGCCAAATGATGCCCTTGGCGTCGTGGCTCTGCTCGATCGCTGCGCCCAGCAGCCGCGTGACGCCGATGCCGTAGCAACCCATGACCATCGGTTTCGACTTGCCGTCCTCGTCAACAAACTGCAGGTCCATCATCTTCGGATACGGCAATCCGGAGAACACGTGGCCCACCTCGATGCCGCGCTGTATCGCCAGCACGCCCTTGCCATCGGGCGAAGGATCGCCGGCCACAACATTGCGCACGTCGGCGACGAGCGGCTCGGCGATATCCCGTCCCCAATTGACGCCGGTGTAGTGAAAGCCTTCTTCGTTCGCCCCGGTGACGAAGTCACTCATGTGGACGACAGTCCGGTCGGCCACCACGCGCACGGGCAGGCGCGTTCCGATCGGACCGAGGTAGCCCGGGTTGCAGCCGAAGGCCTCGACGATCTCCGCCGGCGTGGCGAAACGGAAACCGCTGTCGAGGCCCGGCACCTTGCCGACCTTGACCTCGTTCAGCTCGTGATCGCCGCGGATCAGCACGAGCCAGATCTCGGCCGCGCGGGGCTCGGACTCGGCAGCGCGGTCGACCGCAAGCACGACCGATTTCACGGTGCGCGCGAGAGGAAGCCCGAGCAGCTCGGCGACGTCCTCGCACTTCTCCTTGCCGGGAGTCGGGGTCTTGACCAGCGCCTGCGCCGGCGCGGCACGTTGCGCGATCAGCGGCAGCGCCTCGGCCATCTCGACGTTCGCTGCGTAGTCGGAGTCCGGGCAGTAGGCGATGGCGTCTTCGCCGGTATCGGCGATCACCTGGAATTCGTGGCTCGCCTTGCCGCCGATGTTTCCGGTATCGGCCGCGACCGCGCGGAACCTGAGGCCCATGCGTTCGAAGATACGAACATAGGCGTCGTACATCGCGCGATAGCTCACCATGCCAAGCTCCTCGTTCCGGTCGAACGAGTAGGCGTCCTTCATGGTGAACTCGCGTCCGCGCATCACTCCGAAGCGCGGCCTGCGTTCGTCGCGAAACTTGGTCTGGATGTGATACAGATTGAGTGGCAGCTGTTTGTAGCTGCGGACCTCCTCGCGCGCAATGTCGACCACGACCTCCTCGCTGGTCGGCTGTACGATGAAGTCGCGCTGGTGACGGTCCTTGAGACGCAGCAGTTCAGGGCCCATCTTCTGCCAGCGTCCCGACTGCATCCACAGTTCGGCGGGTTGAATCACCGGCATCAGCAGCTCGACAGCACCCGCGCGATTCATCTCTTCGCGGATGATCCGCTCGATCCTGCGGATCACACGCAAACCCATCGGCATGTAGGAGTAGATGCCGGCGGCGAGCTTCTTGATCATCCCCGCGCGCAGCATCAGCGAGTGGCTGATCACCTCCGCGTCGGATGGGGCTTCCTTGAGCGTCGAAATGAGGAAATGGCTGGCACGCATTGGTCACAGGGGCCGAACTCAACGCTGATCTTCGGCTCGAGTTCCGTCCATCTTCGCGCTCATCTTGCGCGCTTATCCTTCGTTGTGATCGCCATTGCGACCCCTATAATGGGTCGCAGATTCTAAAGGTTCAGGGGTCGGTATGCTGGACAAGGACGGATATCGCCCGAACGTCGGCATCATCCTGCTCAATAGCAAGAGCGAGGTCTTCTGGGGCAAACGGGTCAAGCAACACTCCTGGCAGTTCCCGCAGGGCGGCATCAAGCACGGTGAATCGCCGGAGCAGGCGATGTTCCGCGAGCTCTGGGAGGAAGTAGGTCTGAAGCCCGAGCACGTGCACATCGTCGGGCGCACGCGCGAGTGGCTGCGCTACGAGGTGCCGGACCAGTGGATTCGACGCGACCTGCGCGGTAACTATCGCGGCCAGAAGCAGATCTGGTTCCTCCTCCGCCTGGTGGGACGCGACTGTGACGTCAGCCTGCGCGCGACCACGCATCCCGAATTCGACGCCTGGCGCTGGCACGACTACTGGGTGCCGCTCGACGCGGTGATCGAGTTCAAGCGCGATGTCTACCAGCAGGCGCTACTCGAGCTGTCGCGTTTTGTCTTCCGTGCCGGCCGGCCGCATCATCGCGACGCACGCTCGAAGCTGCGGTCCGGCGCAAGAGATCGCGCTTCGAACGCCACCGCCCAGCAGAACTCGGGCAGCAGCGGCGACACCGCGTAGCGCTACAGCAGCACGAGGTTGCCGCGGTGGATCAGTTCCGGCTCTTCGATGAAGCCGAGGATCGCCTCGATCTCAGCGGTCGGCTTGCGGGCGATCTGGCGCGCCTCGGCGCTTGAATAGTTGATGAGCCCACGCGCGATCTCGCGGCCACCCTGGTTCACGCAGCCCACGACGTCGCCGCGCCGGAACTCGCCGACCACCTCGACGACGCCGATCGGCAGCAGGCTGCGGCCCCCGGAAGTCAGCGCCTTCGCGGCGCCATCGTCGACCACCACGCGACCCTTCAGCAGCAGGTGATCCGCAAGCCACTGCTTGCGCGCCGCTAGAACCGGCATCGAGGCCGTGAGTTCGGACCCGATCGCCTCGCCGGCAGCGAGCCGACGCAGCACGTTTTCTTCGCGACCGGAAGCGATCACTGTCGCTGCGCCGCTGCGTGCCGCCCGCTTCGCCGCAAGCACCTTCGTGAGCATTCCACCGCGTGCGATCGCGCTGCCCGCGCCACCCGCCATGGCTTCGAGTTCTGACGCCCCGGCGATCGCGCTCCGGACCAAGGTCGCGGTCGGATCGCTGCGCGGATCCGCCGAATACAACCCCGCCTGGTCGGTCAGGATCACCAACACCTCGGCCTCGACCAGGTTGGCCACCAGCGCGGCGAGCGTGTCGTTGTCGCCGAACTTGATCTCGTCGGTGACCACGGTGTCGTTCTCGTTGATGACCGGCACGACGCCGAGCTGAAGCAGCGTGAACAGCGTCGAACGCGCGTTCAGATAGCGGGCGCGGTCTGCCAGGTCCGCATGCGTCAGCAGCACCTGCGCACTCTTCAGACCGAAGGCGCGGAACTGCGCCTCATAGGCCTGCGCCAGTCCCATCTGGCCGACGGCCGCCGCGGCCTGCAACTCGTGAATCTGCTGCGGCCGGCGTGACCATCCGAGGCGCTGCATGCCTTCCGCCACGGCGCCACTCGAGACCACGACGATCTGCTTGCCGGCGCTGCAGAGGGCCGCAATCTGCTCAGTCCAGCGTCCGATCGCCGCGATGTCGAGGCCACGCCCTTCGTTGGTCACCAGGCTGCTTCCGACCTTGACGACCACGCGACGCGCGCGCTGCAGGGCTGCCATCAGGCCGCCACCGGTTGGGATTCACCTGCTGCGCGCGCGCGATGCCGACCATCGACGTGTGACTGCACGGCGCTGATCAGTTGCGCGCATCCCTCACCGGTGGCGGCGGAGATGCCATAGATCGGCGCCTTGCTCCGCAGCCTGCGGCGGAAATCCTCGAACAGCGCGGCGCGCGCATCGGCGTCGAGCAGATCGATCTTGTTCAGAACGAACCAGCGCGGCTTCCGCGCCAGCGTTGGGCTGTACTTGCGGATCTCGGCCGCAATGATTCGCGCATCCCGCACGGGGTCCGCGTCGCCACTGGTCCCGACGCAATCGATCACGTGCAGCAACAGGCCCGTGCGGCTCAAATGCCGCAGAAACTGATGCCCAAGCCCCGCGCCCTCGGCGGCGCCTTCGATCAGTCCCGGCACATCGGCGATCACGAAGCTGCGTTCGGGACCGACGCGCACAACGCCCAGGTGCGGGTGCAGCGTGGTGAATGGATAGTCGGCAACTTTCGGCCGCGCGTTCGAGACGGCACGGATCAATGTCGACTTGCCGGCATTCGGCATTCCGAGCAGACCCACGTCAGCCAGCACGCGTAATTCGAGTCGAAGCTGCCGATGCTCGCCCGGCTCGCCGCGCGTGAACTGCCGCGGCGCACGGTTCGTGCTCGACTTGAAGTGGAGGTTGCCCAGGCCGCCACGCCCCCCTGCTGCCAAGAGCGCGCTGTCGCCGTCGTGCGCGAGGTCAGCCAGTTCATCGCCGGTCTGCTGGTCGATGATCACGGTGCCGACCGGCACTTTGAGTTCCACGTCCGCACCACCGGCGCCGTAGCAGTCCGCGCCTCGCCCCGCTTGCCCGTTTTCCGCACGGTGAAGTCGCGCATACCGGTAGTCGATCAGCGTGTTTAGGTTGCGATCGCTGCGGGCCCAGATGCTGCCACCCTTGCCCCCGTCACCGCCGTCCGGGCCACCCTTGGGGATGAACTTTTCACGGCGAAACGATGCGCAGCCATCGCCGCCCTTGCCGGCGATGACTTCGATCAGCGCTTCGTCGATGAACTTCACCATGCCACCAAAAAAAAGCCCTGCCGGACGGCAGGGCTCATCAAGCCGAATGCCGTCCGCGCGTCAGTGACTCGGGTCGACGCTGACGACGCGCCGGTTCAGCGCGCCGCTCACTGCGAATTTCACCTGTCCGTCGGCTGTCGCGTACAACGTGTGATCGCGGCCCATGCCGACATTGTCGCCCGCGTGGAACTGGGTGCCGCGCTGGCGCACGATGATCGCGCCGGCCGAAATTCCCTGTCCGCCAAAGACCTTGACCCCGAGGCGCTTGGCCTGGGAGTCACGACCGTTGCGGGAAGAGCCGCCCGCCTTCTTGTGTGCCATGGTGTGCTCGCTTTCTGCCTGCCTCGGCTCGCGCTAACCGCTCAGCCGGCGATCGAATCGATGCGCAGCTCGGTGAAGTTCTGCCGGTGACCGGCGTGCTTCTGGAAGTGCTTGCGTCGCTGCATCTTGAAGATCGTGACCTTGTTACCCCGCCCATGGGACAGCACCGTCGCTGTCACGGCGGCGCCCTGCAGCGGCATGCCGGTCTTCAGCGTGCCGCCGTCGACTACTGCCAACACTTCCGACAGCTTCACCTGCTGGCCGACTTCAGCCGCGAGCGACTCGACCTTGACCGTGTCGCCGGCCGCGACGCGGTACTGCTTGCCGCCTGTCTTGATCACTGCATACATGTTCTCAACTCCGCTGCCTGCAACCCTGGCTGATGCAGGCATCTCGCATCTGATGTCTCTTGTCCATGCCGAGCGCGCCGCCACGAACAAGGTCCGGCGGTGTCGGCGTTTGCCCGGGAAAGCTTTGAATTATCGCTGCTTTTGCTGCTTGGCGTCAAACGTTGCTGGTGCCGCCTTAAGCCTCGCCACTGGCGTTGGAGGCAGACAGTCGACTGAGAGGCGCCACATATAATGGGATTGATGGACCGTCCTCAGCGGGATTTCCCTATCGAGCGCGCCGGGCAGGACCGGTCTCCGGTCGCGCAGGCTGCCGGCCCCGTGCCCCATCTGGGGGCAGTTCTGGCGCCGGTTGCCGCCGACATGCAGGCGGTCGATGCAGTGATCCGGGAGCGCCTAGCTTCGGACGTCTCGCTGATCAACACGATTTCCGATTACATCATCGGCGCCGGCGGCAAGCGTCTTCGTCCGGCGGTTGTCCTGCTGGTGGCTCGAGCGCTGGACTACCGCGGCACGGCGCATGTGCTGCTCGCCGCGGTCATCGAATTCATCCACACCGCAACGCTGCTGCACGACGACGTGGTCGACGAGTCCGACCTGCGGCGCGGGCGGGCGACAGCCAACGCCCGCTTCGGCAACGCAGCGAGCGTGCTGGTGGGCGACTTCCTCTACTCGCGCTCGTTTCAGATGATGGTCGACGCCGGGAACATGCGGGTCATGCGGATTCTGGCTGACGCCACCAACCGGATCGCCGAGGGCGAGGTGCTGCAGCTGCTGAATGTGCACGATCCGTCGGTAAACGAGGAGCGCTACTTCAGCGTCGTCGAGCGCAAGACCGCCACGCTGTTCGAGGCAGGGGCGCGCATCGCGGCCGTGCTAGCCGGCGCCGATCGCGCCATCGAGGACCGGTGCGCAAATTACGGCGCATCGCTTGGCCGCGCGTTCCAGATCGTCGACGACATTCTCGATTATTCCGGCCATGCCGAGGATATCGGCAAGCGACTCGGCGACGACCTGCGGGAAGGCAAGGTCACGCTCCCGCTGATCCACGCGCTGCGGATCGCTTCGCCCGAGCAGCGTGAACTGGTCGTGCAGGCCGTGCGCGAGGGACACGGCGACTTCGATGCGATTGCGCGCATCGTCGCCGACAACGGCTCGATCGCATACTCAGGAGAGCTGGCTGCAAGGGAAGTGCAGGCTGCGCGCGCAGCGCTGGCTGCGCTGCCGGACTCGGCGTACACGCGATCTTTGTTAGACTTGCTCGCTTTCGCGGTCGGCCGCGACCGATAACCCCTCGGAATCAAGAGCGGTTCATCACGGTCGGCGTGCTGTCCGATCCTACGGATCGGCGCGACCGCTTCGTCGGGGTGTAGCTCAGCCTGGTAGAGTACTGCGTTCGGGACGCAGGAGTCGGAGGTTCAAATCCTCTCACCCCGACCACTCTTTCCCTTCCCTCCGGCCAAGCGCAGCGCCCGCGCGGCGCGCGCCAAAAATCCTCTCCGTCGTGCGGCGAAACTCGGGCGCATTTTCACTTGAAGAAGCGCTCGTTCGGCTTGCCTTGTTTGCGGGACTAAGCTTTACAAATCCGGGCCTTATCGGCAGTATCTTTTTGCTTCGTGAGAAGTGCCCGCCCGCTATAACTTGGGTCTGATCCGACCCATCAGGGACCGCACCACCCCATGTCTGCCGTCACGCAAGGTCCTGCGTCTGCTGCAGGGGCCCTCACGGGTCTCGCGCGCGCGCTCGTTCAGCAGGGCAAGTTGCGTCCCGATCGCGCAGAGAATTTCGCACGCAAGGCCGCGCAGGCCAATACCCAGTTCATCGACGAACTGATCGGTGCGGCGGACGTCACCGGCCTAAGCGCCGGCGGGGTCGCGCGGTTCGCGGCTGAGACCTTCGGCCACCCGATTCTGGACCTGGCCGCGCTCGACTTCGACCAGCTTCCGCGCGACATCATCGACAAGAAGCTCGTCGCGACGCAGCGGGTGCTGGCGCTGCGCAAGCGCGGCAACCGTCTTGCGATCGCCGTTTCGGATCCGACCAATTTTGCGGCTCTGGATCAGATCAAGTTCCAGACGCAGCTGGCGCTGGACGTCATCGTCGTCGAGCACGACAAGCTGATGCGGCTGGTCGAGGCGCAGTCGCAGTCGGTCAACCAGAAGCTCGAAGACATGGTCGGCAGCGACGATGTCAACTTCGACGACCTGCTGACCGACGCGTCCGAGCAGGCCACCGAGGACTCCGGAGCTTCGGCCGAGGTCGACGACGCGCCGGTCGTGCGCTTCCTGCAGAAGCTGCTGCTCGACGCGATCGGCGAAGGCGCATCCGATCTGCACTTCGAGCCGTACGAGAAGTTCTACCGCGTCCGCCTGCGAATCGACGGCGTACTACGTGAAGTGGCGCAACCCCCCCTTGCGATCAAGGAGCGGCTGTCGACGCGCATCAAGGTCGTTTCGAAGCTGGACATTTCGGAGAAGCGTGTCCCGCAGGACGGCCGCATGAAGCTCGCCCTGTCCGGGCAGCGGGCAATCGACTTCCGGGTCAGCACGCTGCCGACGATGTTTGGCGAGAAGATCGTGATGCGGATCCTCGATCCGTCGCAGGCGAAGCTGGGCATCGACGCCCTCGGCTACGAGCCCGATCAGAAGGAAGTGCTGCTCGACGCAGTACAGCGGCCGTATGGCATGGTCCTGGTCACCGGGCCGACGGGCTCCGGCAAGACGGTGTCGCTGTACACGTGCCTCAACATCCTGAACCAACCCGGCATCAACATTTCGACGGCAGAGGATCCCGCTGAAATCCAGCTAGCGGGCATCAACCAGGTCAACGTCAACGAGAAGGCGGGACTGACGTTCGCCAATGCACTGCGCGCTTTCCTGCGGCAGGACCCGGACGTCATCATGGTCGGTGAAATCCGGGACCTCGAAACGGCCGATATCGCAATCAAGGCAGCACAGACGGGGCACATGGTGCTGTCCACACTGCACACCAATGACGCACCGGGAACACTGGTACGACTCCAGAACATGGGCGTCGCACCGTTCAACGTCGCCTCGAGCGTGATCCTGATCACCGCGCAGCGGCTCGCGCGCAAGCTGTGCTCCTGCAAGCAACCCGCAGAAGTTCACAAGGACGCCCTCGTGACCGCTGGGTTCCGCGAGGCGGATCTCGACGGCAACTGGACGCCGTACAAGGCGGTCGGCTGCGAAAAGTGCAAGGGCAGTGGCTACAAGGGCCGGGTCGGCATCTACCAGGTCATGCCCATCACGGAGACGATGCAGGACATGATTCTCCGCAGCGCCACGGCGCTGGAAATATCGCGCGAGGCCGTTGCGAACGGCGTCAGGGACCTGCGCCAGTCGGGACTGATAAAAGTGAAGGCCGGCACGACGTCGATTGACGAGGTGCTCGGATGCACCAACGAGTGACCTAAGGCGGGAGCGCAGCAGACATGGCCACCGGAGCGATTGCAAAGACGAAGCCACGGGCCGAGGTCAAGGAGGCCCTCTTCCACTGGGAAGGGCGCGACAAGAACGGCCGCGTGGTGAAGGGCGAGATGCGTGCCGGCGGCGAATCGGTCGTCGCCGCCTCGCTGCGCCGCCGCGGCGTTATGGTCAGCAAGATCAAGAAGCAGTCCTTCGCACGCGGCCGCAAGATCACGAATAAGGACCTCGCGTTGTTCACGCGCCAGCTCTCGACCATGTTGAAGTCGGGTGTGCCGCTGATGCAGGCCTTCGACATCGTCGGCCGCGGACATGCGAACCCGTCCATGGCGCGGCTGATGAACGACATCCGCATGGATGTCGAGACCGGCACGAGCCTGAACCAGGCGTTCCGCAAGTACCCGCTGTATTTCGACGCGTTGTTCTGCAACCTGGTTGCAGCTGGCGAGCAGGCCGGTATTCTAGAAACTCTGCTCGACCGGCTCGCGATGTATCAGGAGAAGACCATCGCGCTGAAGGGCAAGATCAAGAAAGCGCTCTTCTATCCGGTGATGATCATCTTGGTCGCGATCCTGGTGACCGCCATCATCATGATTTTCGTCATCCCGTCGTTCAAGAACGTCTTCTCGAGCTTCGGCGCCGACCTGCCGGCGCCCACTCTGGTCGTCGTCGCGATGTCGGACTTCTTCGTCAAGTACTGGTACATCGTCTTCGGGCTGATGTTCGGCGGCATTTACTTCTTGGTGCAGGCTTGGCGGCGGTCGCCCAAGGTGCAGGCGATCGTCGACAAGACGCTGCTGAAGCTGCCCGTTCTGGGCGAGATGCTGCAGAAGGCCTCGATCGCGCGCTGGAGCCGCACGCTCGCGACGACATTCGCCGCCGGCGTTCCCCTGGTCGAGGCGCTCGACTCGGTCGGACCCGCCTCAGGCAACTACGTGTACAAGGAAGCGACCAAGTCGGTGCAGACCGAGGTCAACGTCGGTACCAGTCTTGCGCAGGCCATGCAGAACACGGGCGTGTTCCCCAATATGGCCGTGCAGATGACGCAGATCGGCGAGGAATCCGGCTCCCTCGATTCGATGCTGTCCAAGGTCGCGGACTACTATGAGCGGGAAGTCGACGAGACCGTGGACGCGCTGTCAAGCCTGCTCGAGCCGCTCATCATGGTTATCCTCGGCGTGATCATCGGCGGCATCGTGATCGCCATGTACTTGCCGATCTTCAAGCTCGGTCAGGTCGTCTAGATCCTTCGCCGACGGGCCTGGGGGCCCGTCGCTTCTCGTGCTCGACAGTTCGCTCTTCATCACGGCCGCGGCGCTGGTCGGGCTGGTCGTCGGATCGTTCCTGAACGTCGTCATCCATCGCTTGCCGAAGATGATGGAAGGCGAATGGCGCGCGCAGTGCGCGGAACTCGAGGGGCGGACGCTTCCCGAGGCCGGACCCTACAACCTCGTCGTGCCGCGCTCGCAGTGCCCGTCGTGCAACACACCGATCCGTGCGCGCGACAACATCCCGGTGCTCTCGTGGATCCTCCTGAGAGGCAAGTGCGCGCACTGTGCCGCTCCGATCTCGCCCCGGTATCCGATCGTCGAGGCACTGACGGCGGCGCTGTCGGCGCTGGTCGCGTGGACCTTCGGCCCGGGCTTGCCGGCCTTCGCAGTCGCCCTCTTCACCTGGGTGCTGATCGCACTGACCTTCATCGATGCTGACACGACCCTGCTGCCGGACGACCTGACAATTCCCCTGCTCTGGCTCGGACTGCTGGTCAACCTGCTCGGGTTGATGCCGGGCTTGAGCCTGCGCGACGCGGTGCTCGGCGCGATCGCCGGGTATCTCGTGCTCTGGTCAATCTACTGGGCGTTCCGCCTTGCGACCGGCAAGGAGGGGATGGGTTACGGCGACTTCAAGCTGCTGGCGGCACTCGGTGCGTGGCTGGGATGGAAGGCGTTGCTGCCGGTGCTGCTGTTGTCCTCGGTCGTCGGTGCGGTCGTGGGTATTGCGCTGATTGCCTTGAGGCGGCATGGTCGCGGCGTTCCGATTCCGTTCGGACCGTATCTGGCCGCCGCTGGCTTCCTCGTGATGATCCTGGGCGACCGCCTGCCCGCCATCCTTCGCCTCGCCTGATGGCCGACTATCGAATTGGACTCACCGGCGGAGTCGGCAGTGGCAAGAGCACCGTCGCGGCAATGCTGGAGGGGCTCGGCGCGGGACTGGTTGACGCCGACGCCCTGGTGCACGACCTGATCGCCCCCGGCGGCGCAGCAGTCGAAGAGTGCCGCGAGTGCTTCGGCCCGGCCGCGATCGGAGCCGATGGCGGTCTGGATCGAGCCTGGATGCGCGCGCGCGTGTTCTCGGATCCCGAGGCGCGTCGTCGCCTCGAAGCAGTGCTGCATCCACGCGTGCGGGCCGAATCGGAGGCGCGGGCGCTCTCGCTCGCCGGTAAGGTGCCCTACGTGGTGCTGATGATTCCGCTGCTGGTCGAATCCGGTAACTGGACGGGGCGCGTGCAGCGTGTCCTCGTCGTCGATTGCACCGAAGCGACCCAAGTCGAGCGCGTGTGTCGCCGGCCAGGCATGACTCAAGCGACTGCGCGCGGCATCCTGGCAGCACAGGCGACTCGCGCCCAGCGCCTCGCCGCCGCCGACGACGTGCTGTTCAACGAACTGCCGCTGCCCGAACTGCAGAATCGCGTCGAGGCCTTGCATGCGAACTACCTGCAGCGCGCCGCGTAGGGCGGCCGCAGTCGCCTGAATGTCGGCGTGTGATATCGTCGAATCGCTTCTGCGCCGACAGCGCCCATGTCGATTGACTCCCAGGTCCTGTACGAGTATCCATTCAGCGAGCGCATACGCACTCTGCTGAGGCTCGAAGACCTCTTCGACAAGCTGCTCTACTTCTGTGGCCAGCAGCACTCATATTGTCACCACACGGCGCTGCTGACGCTCTTCGAGATTCTCGAGGTCACGTCGCGCGCGGACCTGAAATCGGACCTGCTGCAGGAACTCGAGCGGCACAAGCAGACGCTCAATGCGCTGCGCAACAATCCCCAGGTGTCTGAAGCGGCGCTCGCCGGCGTGCTCGCCGACATCGATCAGGCGCAGCAGGCATTGAACTCCACTACGGGCAAGGCCGGTCAGCACGTTCGCGACAACGAGTGGCTGATGAGCATTCGCAGCCGCGCGATCATCCCCGGGGGGACCTGCGAGTTCGACCTGCCGTCGTATCACGCGTGGTTGACCCGTGACGTTGACAGCCGTCTGCGCGATCTGCAGGCCTGGGTGCAACCGATGCTGCAGTTCCACTCGGCACTGGGAATCGTGCTCAAGCTTCTGCGCGAGACGGCGCATCGGAGCCGGCAGACCGCCGCGCAGGGCGCTTTCCAGCAGATGCTGCAGGGTCGCACCTACGCACTGCTGCAGG
Source organism: Burkholderiaceae bacterium (assembly GCA_035498175.1). GTDB lineage: Bacteria > Pseudomonadota > Gammaproteobacteria > Burkholderiales > Burkholderiaceae_F > JALORV01. The sequence goes on along the minus strand of DATKAJ010000010.1, from coordinate 17,080 downwards.
TGCGCGTCGACGGCTCGCTCGGAGCGATTCCGGAGATCAGCGCCAACAAGTACATGCTATGGATCCGGTTCACGACGCAGGACCGCGACCTCAAGCCGCGCTCGGTCGACCGCGACATCCCGTTCGACCTCGCGCTCTGCGCCTTCTGAGCAGGAGGTGGCTACGGTCCTGTGCCCGACCTGCGGCGCTTCGGTCGCATGGTCCGCGCTGAGTCCGTTCCGACCTTTCTGCTCCGAGCGCTGCAAGCTGATCGACCTCGGCGCATGGGCTTCGGACCGCTACGCCATCAGTGCGCAGCCCACCGACGAGGGCGACGAGCCGGACGACGATCCGGAACCTTGTTAGTTGCCAGGCCAGGCCGCACGCTGGAGCGCGATGCCGTGCGCTCCGCAAACTTCCGCCTGCGCCAGATCGGATGAAGCGAGACCGCCAATCGCAAAGAGGGGCACGCTCGCGTGCGCCGCAACTGCAGAAAAGCGCGCCCAACCGATGCCGGGCTGCCCCGGATGCGACGCGGTCTCACGCACCGGACCGAACACCGCGAGATCAACGCCCAGCGCCGCCGCGCGCTCGAGCTGATCGGAGTCGTGAACCGATGCGCCGAGCCACGCACCCTGCGGCCGTTCAATGCAGGCGTCCAGGTCACGCGCGGTCAGGTGCACGCCGTCGGCCGCATCTGACCACTCCATGGGATGCCGGCTGCTGACCAGCAGTCGGCCACCCGCCGCGCGCACGCGCGCCAGTGTTTCGCGGAAGATCGGCTCGGCCGATCTCGCGTCGAGTTCGGGCTCACGAAACTGCAGCAACCGCAGCCCGGACGCAAGCTGCCGCTGAAGCCGGGCCAGGAATCGGTCGGCCCCCAGCCGCGTCGCGTCGGACAACGCATACACCGGCGGCAGGTCGAGCCACCGCAACACCGGCAACGTCGCCGGCAGCAGCGGCGCGGGCAGGTCGTCGAGCGCGCAGAAACGGAACGCCTGACCTTCGCGCGCATGCGGCTCGCCGCGCCATTGCCGCACCCTGCAGAAGTGCAGGCGGACGTACGCATGCGGATAGTCGAATTCGCGCACCACCCAGGGTTGCGCGGCGCCGATGTCGATGCCGAGTTCTTCGTGCAGTTCGCGAGCCAGCGCCGTCGCGACCGCTTCGCCCGACTCGAGCTTGCCGCCGGGGAACTCCCAGTAGTGCGGATACGGCTTGCCTTCAGGGCGGCTTGCCAGCAGGAAGCGCCCATCCGCGCGGAACAGCACGCCGACGGCCACATCGACCACCGGCCGCGCGCTCATCGCTGCGGACGAGCCTTCTCGAGCAGATGCCGGCCGGCGAAATCGCGCGCGAACTGGGCGGCAACGCGCCCCGACCGCGAGCCGCGCTGCAATGCGTACTGCAGCGCCTCGAGGTGTGCAGACCCGTATTCGCTCGCCGGAACCTTCAGCGTGCCGAGCCAGTGATCGACGATGTCGAGATAGTCGTCCTGGCGAAACGGATAGAAGGTGAGCCAGATTCCGAAGCGCTCCGAGAGCGAGACGCGCTCCTCGACTGCCTCGCCCGGATGGACTTCGCCGTCATCCTGGTGCTGCGCGGCTAGGTTGTCCCGCATGAATTCCGGCATCAGGTGCCGGCGGTTCGATGTGGCGTAGATCAGCACGTTGTCGGCGCGCCCGGCGACCGATCCGTCAAGCGCGACCTTGAGTTCCTTGTAGCCGGCCTCGCTGGCGTCGAACGAGAGGTCGTCGCAGAAGACGATGAAACGCTCCGGCCGGCCGTCCAGCAGCGCGACCAGATCGGCGAGGTCGACCAGGTCGCGTTTGTCGACCTCGACGAGCCGCAGCCCGCGGGCCGCAAAGGCATGCAGGCAGGCGCGGATCAGGGAGGACTTGCCAGTGCCCCGCGCACCGGTCAGCAGCACGTTGTTCGCCGGCAGGCCGTGCACGAACTGTTCGGTATTGCGACGTATCGCCTGCTTCTGCGGGTCGACATGCTGCAGGTCGTCAAACGCCATCAGCGCGGGGTGAGCCACGGCCTCGAGCGTTCCGCGTTCCATGCCGAGATACCGCCGCTTGCGCCAGCGGAACGCCGTCGATGTCGCGAAGTCCGCCGATGCGCTGGGCGGCAGCAGCGCTTCGATCCGTTGCAGAGCGTCCGCCAGCCGCGCGATCGCCGCATCTGCATCCGCCGCAGCCGGGACTGTCGTCGCTGCCAAGCGTCGACTCATGAGCGGTAGTCCGCGTTGATCGAGACGTAATCGTGCGAGAGGTCGGTCGTCCAGATGCGGCTCGAAGCCCCTCCGCGTCCGAGGCGCAGCTGAACGACGATTTCAGACTGCTTCATGACACGCTGCCCGTCTGCCTCGCGGTATTCCGGATGCCGCCCGCCGTCGCTGACGACATGCACGTCGTCCAGCCACATCTGCACTGCCGCGGGATCGAGATCGGGCACGCCCGAATTGCCGACCGCAGCCAGTATGCGGCCCAGGTTCGGGTCCGAAGCGAAGAATGCCGTCTTGACGAGCGGCGAGTGCGCAACGGCATACGCGACCCGCGCGGCTTCATCTTCCGTACGCGCCTGGTCGACCCAGACCTCGATGAACTTGGTCGCGCCCTCACCATCACGCACGATGGCCTGCGCGAGATGCTGGGCGACATCGCGCAGACCCTGGAGCACCGAGACGTACGCCGCATCGTCGGCATCGTCCAACACGACCGGGCCGGAGCCGCTTGCGATGACGACGAATGAGTCGTTGGTCGACGTGTCGCCGTCGACGCTGACGCGGTTGAACGTCTGGCCGGCGACCCTGACAGTCATCTGCTGCAGCAGCGCAACCGGGACGCGTGCGTCCATCGCGACGAAGCCCAGCATCGTCGCCATGTCGGGCCGGATCATGCCTGCACCTTTGGCGACTCCGGTGATCGTCACGTCGCCGCGCGTCGTCGCGACGCGGATCGACACGGCCTTCGGCACCGTGTCGGTGGTCATGATGGACTCGGCCGCTTCGAGCCAGTGTCCGGGGGCCAGGCGCGCGATCGCGCTGGGGAGGCCGGCGATCAGGCGCTCGACCGGCAGGGGTTCCATGATCACGCCGGTCGAGAACGGCAGCACGGCGGCGGCGGGGCACCCGATATGTCGTGCGACAGCCGCACACGTCGCCTGTGCCGCCTCGAGTCCCGCGGCTCCGGTGCCCGCGTTGGCGTTGCCGGTGTTCACCACCAGCGCGCGAATGCCCGCGCCGCCCGCGAGACGCCGGCGACAGACCTGAACCGGCGCTGCGGCGAACCGGTTCTGCGTAAAGACGCCGGCGACCGTCGCGGTGGGTGCGAGGCGGATGACCAGCAGGTCCTTGCGTCCCGTCTTGCGTATGCCTGCCTCCGCCCAGCCCAGCTCAACCCCCGGAACGGGCAGCAGGTCTTCGCGACGCGGCGCAAGGAGATTGACGGGCATGGCTTCGCGGACTCAATTGCCCGAACGTTAACGTAACCCGATGCTCAGACCGCGTGTCGCGGGGGTTCGGTGGCGGTCAGGCGAGCTTCCCGTGGCACTGCTTGTACTTCTTCCCCGAGCCGCAGGGGCAGGGATCGTTGCGTCCGATCTTGTCGCCGAACCGCTTGAAAGGTTGTGCCTTCGCCGCCTCCGGCTCGTCCGGCAGCGTAAGCGCTTCGACGTCGGCCGGTTCCTCGGCCACAGCGGGGCCAAAGTCCACGTGCTGCGCGCGGGCGCGCTCGACGCGGCGCTCGCTTTCGGCCTCGATCCGCTGTTCGGCCTGCTGCGCCTCCTCCTGAGACTGGATGCGCACGTTCATCAACACGCGCACCACGTCCGCGCGCACGCGATCGAGCAGCGAGCCGAAGAGCTCGAAGGCCTCGCGTTTGTATTCCTGCTTCGGCTGCTTCTGCGCATAACCGCGCAGATGGATGCCCTGGCGTAGCGCATCGAGCGCCGTCAGGTGCTCGCGCCACGACTGATCCAGCGTCTGCAGGACGATCGAACGCTCGAATCCGGAAAACGCGTCGCGTCCGACCGTCGCGACCTTGGAGTCGTAGGCCGCGTCGGTGGCTTTCAGCACGTGCTCGAGCAGGTCCTCGTCGCTCATCGACTCGGCCTGGTCGAGCATCTGCTTCAGCGCCAGCTCGATCTGCCAGTCGCCGGCGAGCGCCGCCTGCAGGCCGTTGACGTCCCACTGCTCCTCGACCGATTCAGCCGGAACGAAGCTGCGGAACATGTCGGTGAAATAGCCGCGGCGCAGGCTTGTCACCATCTCGTTCATGTCCTCGGTCTCGAGGATCTCGTTGCGCAGACGGTAGATCTCGCGCCGCTGGTCGTTGGCGACGTCGTCGTATTCGAGCAGCTGCTTGCGGATGTCGAAGTTTCGCGCCTCGACCTTGCGCTGCGCGCTCTCGATCGAGCGCGTCACCATGCCGGCCTCGATCGCCTCGCCCTCCGGCAGCTTGAGCCGGTCCATGATCGCCTTCATCCGGTCGCCGGCGAAGATGCGCAGCAGCGGGTCTTCCATCGACAGGTAGAAGCGCGACGCGCCCGGATCGCCCTGGCGGCCCGAGCGACCGCGCAGCTGGTTGTCGATCCGGCGCGACTCGTGCCGCTCGGAGCCGATGATCTTCAGCCCGCCGGCACTAACCACCTGCTCGTGCAGCGACTGCCACTCGCCGCGCAGCTTCTCGGTGCGGGCTTTCTTCTCGGCATCGTCGAGCGCTGCATCTGCCTCGACGAACTGCACCTGCTTCTCGACGTTGCCACCGAGCACGATGTCGGTGCCGCGACCGGCCATGTTGGTCGCGATCGTGATCATCTTCGGGCGACCGGCCTGCGCGACGATCTCGGCTTCTCTCGCGTGCTGTTTGGCGTTCAGCACCTGGTGCGGCAGGCTCTGCTCTTTCAGCAGCGCAGACAGCAGTTCGGAGTTCTCGATCGAGGTCGTGCCGACCAGTACGGGCTGGCCGCGCTCGTAGTCGTCCTTGATGTCCTCGATGATCGCGGTGTACTTCTCCTTGAGCGTGCGATAGACCTTGTCCTGCGCATCGGCGCGAATCATCGGGCGGTGGGTCGGGATGACGACGGTTTCGAGTCTGTAGATCTCCTGGAATTCGTAGGCCTCGGTGTCGGCCGTGCCTGTCATGCCAGCGAGCTTCGCGTACATCCGGAAGTAGTTCTGGAAGGTGATGCTGGCGTAGGTCTGGTTCTCCGCCTGGACCTTGACGCCCTCCTTGGCCTCGACTGCCTGGTGCAGCCCGTCCGACCAGCGCCGGCCAGGCATCAGCCGGCCCGTGAACTCGTCGACGATGATCACCTCGCCGTTCTGCACGACATACTGCTGGTCGCGGTGGAATAGCGTGTGTGCGCGCAGCGCCGCGTTCAGGTGATGCATCAGGATGATGTTGCTCGGCGCGTACAGGCTCTCGCCCTCGCCCAGCAATCCCATCCGCGCCAGAATCGATTCGAGTTTCTCGTGCCCCGACTCCGACACGTGAACCTGGTGACCCTTTTCGTCGACCCAGTAGTCGCCGTCGCCCTTTTCTTCCTTCTGCCGCGTCAGCAGCGGCGGCACTTCGTTGATGCGGCGATAGGTTTCGGTGTGATCCTCGGCGGGCCCGGAGATGATCAGGGGCGTACGCGCCTCGTCGATCAGGATCGAGTCGACCTCGTCGACGATTGCGTAGTTGAGTCCGCGCTGGCGCCGGTCGACGACGGAGTACTCCATGTTGTCGCGCAGGTAGTCGAAGCCGAACTCATTGTTCGTGCCGTAGGTGATGTCGGCCGCATATGCGACGCGCTTGTCCTCGGTCGACTGCTGCGACAGGATGACTCCCACGGTCATGCCCAGGAAGGTGTAGACCCTGCCCATCCACTCGGCGTCGCGACTCGCGAGGTAGTCGTTGACCGTGACGATGTGCACGCCCTTGCCGGTCAGCGCGTTCAGGTAGGCCGGCAGCGTCGCCACCAGCGTCTTGCCCTCGCCGGTCCGCATCTCGGCGATCTTGCCGTCGTTGAGCACCATGCCGCCGACGAGCTGGACATCGAAGTGGCGCATGCCCAGCGTGCGCCGCGCCGCCTCCCGCACGACCGCAAAGGCCTCGGGCAGCAGCGCCGGCAGGGTCTCTCCGGCCGCGACCCGGCCCTTTAGCTCATCGGTCTTGGCGCGCAGCGCTTCGTCCGACAGGGCGGAGATCTGCGGTTCGAAGGCATTGATGCGCTCGACGCTGCGCTGGTAGGTCTTGAGCAGCCGGTCGTTACGACTGCCGAAAATCTTGGTGAGTACGCCGGAAATCATTCGGGACACGGGTCGCGCTTGCGCGTCGACGCCCAGAGGTGGCCAAGCACGCAGGCCCATGGCAGGCCGGGCTTGCGCAAAGCCAAAATTATCTCACAGGGACTGCAGCGGTCCCCGCTGCGGACGAAAGGCTAATTGCGGGCGCTGGCGGCGTTTGCAATGGGACGGGCGTCAGCCCGCGGCCCGCCGGCGGCCTGTTGCTGGAACGGGTTGCCCTCGGCGAACAGGAACTTGGCCGGATTCTGGGCGACGCCGTTGCTGTGAACCTCGAAGTGCAGGTGCGGGCCGGTCGAGCGTCCGGTCGTGCCGACTTCTGCGATCTTCTGGCCGCGCTTGACCAGCGCCCCGGATGACACCAGAAGTCGGCTGGCGTGCGCATAGCGTGTCAGCAGTCCGGCACCATGGTCGATCTCGACGACATTGCCCCACACAGGATGGTGCTCAGCGAGTACCACGACACCGCCGGCGGCCGCATGGATCGGCGTGCCGACCGGGGCGGCAAAGTCGATGCCGTCGTGCCGGGTCATTTCTCCGGTAAACGGATCGGAACGCCAGCCGAATCCCGATCCGATAAATCCATCAGCTACCGGCTGGCTCTGTGGCAACAGCGCCTTGCGCACCTGCTGTGCGCGGAGTTCAGCCTCGACCACCGACAGATAATCGGCGCGCTGCTCGACGCTGCGGGTGAGGCCTCGCAGTTCGGTGTCTACGTCGTCGAAGTTCATCAGGCTGCCCATTGCGCCGCCCCGCCCCGGCAGTTCGCGAAAGCGGAACTCCTCCGGCCGGATGCCAGCGGCGCGGGCCACGCGTTCGCCGAGGACGTCGAGGCGCAGCAGCTGCGCCTGCACCTCGCCCAGCTTCCGTGTCATGGCGAGCACGTTGTCGCGGACATACTGTTCCTTGCGCTCGGCCTGGTCGCGCGTCACGAACGCGATCACGTCGGATACGAACGGCAGCGGCAATGCGCCCGCGGCACGCACTGTCAGCAGTGAAAAGACGGTGGAGAGCACGACAACTGCGAGCGTGACCAGCACGGCGGCCGCCACGATATGCTGAGCACCGATCGTGATCGTGCGCGCCCGTGCCAGCCGGCGGTCCACCAGAATGACCTGCAACCTACCCTCCCATCCCGACGCGGCCTTCGCCGCATCGACCCCATGACCCCCAGCCCCGCCCGACCGATCGCCGACGGGCTGCGCGAGTCCCCGGGCCCGGCCGCACTGCTGGCCCGCTACGAAACCGCCCGGGCCATTGGCCGCGTCCTTCAGCCAATCGCGCGATCGGTAGCCCCGGGCATCGACCTGCTCGCGCCGGGCAGTTGTGACCTGCGCGACGGCGTGCTGTGGATCGCAGTCCGGTCCGCGGCGGAGTCCGCCAAGTTGCGCCAGGCGGCACCGCGAATGCTCGCGACACTCACTGCCAATGGCTGGCAAGTGTACGAAATGAAGACCCGCGTACAAGCCGGGATCACGTCTTACCCCGGACAGGGTACGGCCCCACCCTCAAGTCCCGAAATGGGCTATTCAGAGGCCACCGAGCAGAGCATCGGCGCGATCGAATCCATGATGCGGAAACTGCCTGAATCGCCACTGAAGCGCGCCATTGAGCGCCTTGCCGCGACCCTGCGGCGCGTAAGAACCTAGGCGGCAGCGAGCCGAGCCTGGAAAGCCGCGGGGGCTTGCCTGTCGTCCGTGAAGGTGACGATGTCGTAGGCGGTTGCGTCGGCCATCAGTGCGCGTAGCAGCCGGTTGTTGATCGCATGCCCGGACTTGTGCGCGACGTAACTCGCCATCAGCGGCCTTCCGAGCGCGGACAAGTCGCCGATCGCATCCAGAACCTTGTGCTTGGCAAACTCGTCGCCGGCGCGCAGTCCGTCGGTATTCAGGACGCGATACTCGTCCATCACGATTGCGTTCTCGAAGGTGCCGCCGAGCGCCAGGCCCGCCGCGCGCAGGGCCTCCACCTCGTTGACGAAGCCGAAGGTGCGGGCACGCGACACCTGCTGGATGTACGAATCGTGCGCGAAATCGACCTCGACGATCTGCTCGGTCGAATCTATTGCCGGGTGCCTGAAGTCGATCGAGAACCTGAGCCGGTAGCCGAAGTGTGGCTCCAGCCGCGCCCACTTGTCGCCGTCCTGGATCTCCACCTTCTTCAGAACCCGCAGAAATCTCTTCGGCGCATTCTGTTCCTCGATCCCGGCCGCCTGCATCAGGAACACGAAGCTCGACGCGCTGCCGTCCATGATCGGAATTTCCGGAGCGTCGACATCGATGTAGCAGTTGTCGACGCCGAGCCCCGCCAGCGCACTCATCAGATGCTCGATCGTCGCGATACGGACGTCGCCGCGGCCGATCGTGGTGGCCATGCGCGTGTCGACGACGGCCTCCGGCGTCAGGCGAATCTCGACCGGCGGATCGAGGTCGATCCGCCGAAAGACGACACCCGTATCGGCCGCAGCAGGCCGCAGGATCAGTTCGACCTTCGTCCCGCTGTGCAGCCCGATGCCGACGGTGCGTGCTAGCCGCCTCAGCGTGCGCTGTTTCAACATGACGCCATTGTATCGGTCGCCTTGTGCGGTGCGGCGAGCCTGTCGCGAAGGAACATCAGAAAATCGTGACGATTTGTGACTGCCGCAGGCCGATGAACCCCGAAACGTCCACCCAGCCCCCGCCGGCGAAGCCCTTGCCGACGCCATTCCCGCCGATCGATCGAGTGGCTCCTGGCGCAGCGTTCGGCTGGCTCGTCGCGGGGATCCGCGATCTGCGGCGGGCGCCGTTGCCGAGCCTGGCCTATGGCGTCGTCTTCGCACTGATGGGCTGGCTGATCGCGTTCGTCTTTCGCTACGCCTACGAGTACACCTCGGCGCTGACCGCGGGGTTCCTGCTGCTCGGCCCGTTCCTCGCTACCGGCTTCTACGACATCAGCCGCCGGCTGCAACGTGGCGAAACCGTGAGCCTCGGCGACACCATGACGGCGTGGCGCGCCAACCTTGGCGCTTTCAGCCTGTTCGCACTGGTGCTGACGATCATCATGCTGATCTGGGCGCGGGCTTCGCTGGTGACGTTCGCGCTGTTCTTCTCGAGCGGCATGCCGACCCTGGAGAGCTTCCTCGGGCGCGTCATGTCGGTCGAGCATCTGGACTTCCTCGTGACCTATTTCGCGGTCGGTGCGCTGTTTGCGGCGATCGTGTTCGCAGTCAGCGTCGTCTCGGTGCCGATGATGCTCGACCGCGGCACCGACACGATCGTTGCAGCCCTGACCAGTGTGCGCGCCCTTTTCGCCAACCCGCTGCCATTGCTGGTCTGGGCGCTGCTGATCGTGATCGTCATCGGTGCCGGCTTTGCGACCTTCTTCGTCGGACTCGTCGTGGCGGCGCCCGTTATCGGGCATGCGACGTGGCATGCCTATCGAGCGTTGGTTGCCGAAGATGTACGCGACGGCACCGTGTCGCGTACATCCGAGGCTCCGCACTAATCCGCCTGCTTCCGCAGGAACGCCGGGATGTCGTAGCGGTCGCTGCCGCTTTCCTCCAGTGCAGACACGCGGCTTTGCGCGGTCTCGCGATTGCTGCGCCACACAGCGGGTGTATCGAGATGGCTGTAGTCCGACCCGCTGCCTGCATCCTTGCTCGGCGCCACCATCATCGGCGCGTTGTCGGTGCCGGTCCGCACCACGGTGAAGGGCGCCGCCTGCTTCTTCGCCACCGCACGGCCGAGACCGGTCGCCACGACCGTGACGCGCAGCGCGTCGCCGATCGACTCGTCGCAGACGGTGCCGAAGATAACCGTCGCATCTTCCGCGGCGAACGCCCGGATTGTGTTCATGACCTCGCGGGTCTCCTTCATCTTCAGCGACTGCGACGCAGTGATGTTGACCAGCACGCCCCGCGCGCCGGAAAGATCGACGCCTTCGAGCAGTGGGCTCGCGACCGCCTGCTCGGCTGCGATCCGGGCACGATCGAGTCCGGACGCAGTCGCTGTGCCCATCATCGCCTTGCCGTGCTCGCTCATGACGGTCTTCACGTCCTCGAAATCGACGTTGACCAAGCCCGGCACGTTGATGATCTCGGCGATGCCGGCGCAGGCGTTGTGCAGCACGTCGTCGGCCGCACGGAAGCAGTCGGCCATCTCGGCGTCTTCGCCCATCACTTCCTCGAGCTTGTTGTTGAGGATGACGATCAACGAGTGCACGGTGGATTCGAGCTCGGCCAGTCCGGTTTCGGCGACCTTCATGCGCTTCGGCCCTTCGAACTCGAACGGCTTGGAAACGACCGCAACGGTAAGAATGCCGAGTTCCTTGGCGATCTCGGCGACGACCGGCGCCGCCCCCGTGCCCGTGCCGCCGCCCATCCCTGCCGTGATGAAGACCATGTGCGCGCCTTGCAGCGCGTCGGCGATCCGGTCGCGCGCCTCCTCAGCGGCCTGGCGCCCGGCTTCGGGCCGGCTGCCCGCGCCGAGGCCGGTCTTGCCGAGCTGCAGCACGTTCTTTGATGAAGAACGTACCAGCGCCTGATGATCGGTGTTGGCGCAGACGAATTCGACGCCCTGCACGCCGCGCCGGATCATGTGCTCGACCGCGTTGCCGCCGGCCCCGCCGACACCCACCACCTTGATGATCGTCCCGCGCGTTTCCGTTTCAAGAATTTCGAATGTCATCGTGCTCTCCTGGTCCGGGTTTGGTTACTGCATAGACGAAACGCGCAAGGCCAAAAGCGCAACATCAACGACGCGCTTGGCATTGCACGCTCTTACAAACGCTCCTCGTGTACGCGATTCCCCGCTACGCCGGGAATCGCACGTGCACTCGGAGCGACCTGAAAAATGGCGAGCCGCTTGAGGCGGCTCGGCGCGGCTCGCGCCTTCAACTGCAACGCTCGGACGACGCCCCGCCCACGGCGCTGCAACCGCAGCGCATAGGGCGTCGTAGCGCGACTCGCGTAAGCGAGCCGCGCGTTCATCTTCGCGGCCGCCGCCCGGCCGCCCGAAGGCGGCCGCGCTGATCAGTCCGTGCGAGGTGCACGTGCGAGCCGAAGGCTCGCGTACACCTCGCACGCCTAAAAATTTCCGACGATCCATTCCTTCATCCTCTTGAATGTCTGCCTGAACGACCCGCTTTGCTGCGCGAGCTTGCGGCCGCGCTGGCGCTGCGAGTGCGCCTCCACCAGCAGGCCCATGGCGGTTGCAAAGCGCGGGTTCTTCACGACGTCAGCGAGCGAGCCGTCGTACTGTGGCCAGCCGATTCGCGCCGGCTTCAGGAACACGTCCTCCGCAAGCTCGGTCATGCCAGGCAGCAGGCTGGTGCCGCCGGTCAGCACGATCCCCGATGAGAGGAGTTCCTCGTAGCCCGACTCTCTGATCACCTGCTGGGTGAGCGTGAAGAGTTCCTCGACGCGAGGCTCGATCACGGCCGCCAGCGCCTGCCGCGAGAGCAGCCGCGGGCCGCGATCGCCCAGCCCGGGGATCTCGATCTTCTCGTTCGGGTCGGCCAGCACCTCCTTCGCCACGCCCCAGCGCACCTTGATGTCCTCCGCATCGGGGATCGGCGTGCGCAGCGCCATCGCGATGTCGTTGGTGATCTGGTCGCCGGCGATCGGGATGATTGCGGTGTGGCGGATCGCGCCCCCGGTGAAAATGGCGATGTCGCTGGTTCCGCCGCCGATGTCGACGAGCGCCACGCCGAGTTCCTTCTCGTCGCTGGTCAGCACCGACAGCGACGACGCCAGCGGCTGCAGGATCAGGTCCTGCACCTCGAGTCCGCAGCGCCGAACGCACTTGATGATGTTCTGCGCGGCAGAAACCGCGCCGGTGACGATGTGCACACGGACTTCGAGGCGAACGCCGCTCATGCCGATCGGCTCGCGGATGTCCTCCTGGCCGTCGACGATGAACTCCTGCGTCAGCACGTGCAGAACCTGCTGATCGGTCGGGATGTTAATTGCCTTGGCGGTCTCGATCACGCGCGCGACGTCGCTCGCCGACACCTCGCGGTCTTTGATCGCGACCATGCCGCTCGAGTTGAAGCTCTTGATGTGGCTGCCTGCGATCCCGGTGAACGAATCCTTGATCTGGCACGCCGCCATCAGCTCGGCTTCTTCGAGCGCACGCCGGATCGACTGGACGGTCGACTCGATGTTGACGACGACGCCCTTGCGCAGCCCTTGCGTCGCGGCCTGACCCAATCCGATCACCTGGAACCGCCCATCGGGCAGCGCTTCGGCGACCGCGACGACGACTTTGGACGTGCCGATGTCGAGGCCGACGATCAGGTCTTTGGTTTCGGTTCTCATGGAATTCGGATCAGCGAGCCCTGGGATCGGAGGAGCGTGGTGCGGATGCGGCGAGGCCGTTGGCGTAACGCGCATCGATCTGTGCCGGGGGTCCGCCAACGCGCGCCACCACCATCGGATAGGCGGCCACCACGTCTCCCAGCCGCCGCTGCACGGCACCCGGCGTGTCGTCGCGGCCCAGTGCCATCGTGGTGGCGGCCACACCCGGGCCGCTTGCGACCAGCGACCACGAGTGGCGATCGGAGACGTCGATGCTGTCAACCGCGAGCGCAATCGGCGCCAGCGTGGCGGCGAACTCGTAGTAGCGCTCAGCCACCTGGCGCGCCTCGTCGTCAGGACCGTCGAAGGACGGAAGCGGGCCGAAGACTTCCGCCTCCGCGACGTTCGCGACGAACAGCTCGCCCCGGTCCGACAGCAGCCGGCCATCGGCCCATGCGCCGAGCGCGCGATGCTCTCGGAGCGTGATCTGCAATCGGTTGGGCCAGACACGACGCACCGAGGCCTGCGCCACCCAGGGTACCGTTTCCAGCAGGCGCCGCGTGTCGTCGAGCCGCATCGTGAAGTAATTGCCCTTGAGCCGGCCGGCGATCGCCGCGCGCACCGATGCCGCCGTCACGTGCTGAAGTTCGCCCTGCACTTCCGCGCGGCGAAAATCGAACTCGGGTCTATGCGCGATCCAGCGCGCACCCGCGAGCACCAGCAACACAGCGGCAAGGCCGAACATCATCGCGGCCGCAAGATTCATCAGTCGCGCTCTGTTCATGGCCGCCTCGCATTGTCGAGCGTCGCCATCGACAGGATGCGGACCACGAGATCCTCGTAGCTCATGCCGATCGCGCGCGCGGCCATCGGCACCAGCGAGTGCCCCGTCATTCCCGGCGAGGTATTGAGCTCGAGCAGGAAGGGCGCGCCGTCGTCGCGCAGCATCACGTCGATCCGGCCCCACCCCCGCGCGCCGAGGGCGCGATACGCACGCAGGCAGAGTTCGCTGACGCGCGCCGCGACCGCCGCGTCCACCGGCGCCGGGCAGAGGTACTGCGTTTCCTCGCTGAAGTACTTGCTGTGATAGTCGTAGTTCGCGCCGGGCGCACGGATCTCGATCAGCGGCAGCGCTTCGGCTGCCATGCCGTCGCCGAGGATCGCGCAGGTGAGCTCGCGCCCGACGATCAGCTGTTCGATCAGCACGGTAGCGTCGAAGCGGGCGGCGGTCTCGAATGCGAGCGCCAGCTCATTGTGGTCGTGGCTGGTGACCTTCGTGATGCCGATCGTCGAACCCTCGCGCGCAGGTTTGACGATCAGCTGGTCGCCCAGTTCTGCGATGACTCGCATCCAGTCCGTTGTCGCGTGGCCGATGCGGTGCGCCGGCGTGGGAATCCCCGCCTGCAGCCAGATCTGCTTGGTCGTCTCCTTGTCGATTGCGATCGCCGACGCCTGCACGCCGCTGCCGGTGTACGGAATGCCCAGCGTCTCGAGCACGCCCTGGATCGTGCCGTCCTCACCGCCACGTCCATGCAGCGCGATGAACACGCGATCGAACTTCGCAGCCTCGAGATCGGCCAGCGTCTGGGTGCCGGGGTCGAAGGCATGTGCGTCGACACCGCGACTCTTCAGCGCACCCAGCACCCCGGTGCCGGACATGATCGATACCTCACGCTCCGAGGATCGCCCCCCGAAGAGCACACCGACCTTACCGAAGGACGCCGCCGTCATTCCGCCCCGCTCCCGGCGAGACGCGCCGGCACCTGTCCGATCGAGCCCGCACCCATCGTGATCACCACGTCGCCGTCGCGCACAAGATCGTGCAGAGCCGCCGGCACGTCCTCGACCGCCTCGACGAAGATCGGCTCGACCTTGCCGGACACACGCAGCGCCCGGGTCAGCGAGCGGCCATCGGCCGCGACGATGGGTGCCTCGCCGGCCGCGTACACCTCGGTCAGCAGCAGTGCGTCCGCGGTCGACAGCACTTTGACGAAGTCCTCGAAGCAATCGCGCGTCCGCGTGTAGCGGTGCGGCTGGAACGCGAGCACCAGGCGGCGGCCGGGATAGGCGCCTCGGGCCGCAGCGATCGTCGCCGCCATCTCGACCGGGTGATGTCCGTAGTCGTCGATCAGCGTGTAGTGCCCACCGGCTGGGGCGGCGAGGTCGCCGTGACGAGCGAAACGCCGACCGACACCTGTGAACGCACCCAGTGCTTCGACGATCGCAGCGTCGGCGACTCCGAGCTCGCCGCCGACCGCGATCGCAGCGAGCGCGTTGGCAACGTTGTGACGTCCGGGGAGATTCAGCGTGACATCGAGCGGCGGCTGGCCTTCGCGCAGCGCACTGAAACGCATGCGCGTGCCGTCGGCGACTGCGTCGATCGCACGCACCTGAGCTTCGGCTGCGAAACCATAGCTGACGACCCGCTTCGAGACGAACGGCAGGATGTCGCGCACGTGGGGATCGTCGATACACAGCACTGCCGACCCGTAGAACGGCAGATGCCCGAGGAACTCGATGAAGGCCTGCTTCAGGCGCGAGAAATCGTGCCCATAGTTTTCCATGTGGTCGTTGTCGATGTTCGTGACGACCGCGATCACCGGCATCAGGTTCAGGAAGGACGCGTCGGACTCATCGGCTTCGACGACGATGTATTCACCGCTGCCGAGTCGCGCGTTGGCTCCCGCCGAGTTGAGTCGCCCACCGATCACGAATGTCGGATCCAGTCCGCCGGCCGCCAGCACGCTCGCGACCAGGCTGGTCGTTGTCGTCTTGCCGTGCGTGCCAGCGATCGCAATGCCCTGCTTCAGGCGCATCAGCTCCGCCAGCATGACCGCGCGCGGCACCACGGGCACACGGCGCGCACGCGCCGCCGTCACTTCGGGATTGCTGGCCGACACCGCGGTCGAGACGACCACGGCATCGGCGCCGGCGATGTTCTCCGACGCGTGTCCATGCGCGATGCGGGCGCCCAGCTGCGCTAGCCGCTTCGTCGTCGCGTTTGCCGCCGTATCGGAACCGCTGACCTTGTAGCCGAGGGTCAGCAGCACTTCGGCAATGCCGCTCATGCCGCTGCCGCCGATACCGACGAAGTGGATGTGCTTGACCGCGTGTTTCATGGGGCGCACGACTTGTGTACGCGCGCCTGCCGCGCGCGCGTGCACTCGTCGCGAAATAGGCGCCGCTCCTCCGGAGTGGCCGCGCGGAGCGGCGCAGTACAAAGGCACGGGGGCGGCGGCGCCGTTGCGCCACTCGGCTCGAAAGAGCGGACCACCGCGTTCGTCATGCGGCCACCTTTTCGATCACCGTGGCGACGGTCTCGGTCGCCTTGGGCCGCCCGAGCGCACGTGCGGCCTCGGCCATCGTCTGCAGCCGCACGCGATCCAGACCTGCGAGCAGATCTGCCAGGCGTTCGACCGTGGCTTCGGATTGCGGCAGGTGGATCGCGGCGCCGCGCGCCGCCATGAACTCGGCGTTGGTGCGCTGGTGCTGCGTCGTCGACACCACCAGCGGCACGAGAATGCTCGCCACGCCAGCAGCGGCAAGTTCCGTTACCGTGATCGCGCCGGCGCGGGCGAGCACCACGTCCGCCTGCGCGTAGCGCGCCGCAATGTCGTCGATGAAGGTGACGATCTCTGCCTGCACTCCGGCCTTCGCGTAGGCGCTGCGCACGGCATCGAGGTGCTTCGCGCCGCACTGGTGCGTCACCCGCGGACGCCGGTCCGTCGGGATGCGCGCGAGCGCCTGCGGCACCGTCTCGTTCAGCACCTGCGCGCCGAGGCTGCCACCAATGACGAGCAGGTGCAGCAGACCCGTGCGACCCGCGTAGCGCTGCGCCGGCGCTGGCACAGCGGCGATCTCCAAACGCACTGGATTGCCGGTCACGAGTCCCTTGTCGCCGGCTTTGCGTGCAGCCTCGCCGTCAAAGCCGCAGAGCACGCCCGAGGCGATCGGCTTCAGCAGCGTCGTCGACATCAGCGGCGCGGCGTCGGCATTGAGCAGCACGACCGGCACGCCCAGCGTGCTCGCAGCCATGCCGGCCGGCACGGCGACGTAACCGCCGGTCGAGAACACGGCATCTGGCCGGTCGGACCGCATGATCCGGCGGCTCTGCCACATCGCGCGCAGCAGCAGAAATCCGCCGAGCAGCAGCGTCTTCAATCCCTTGCCACGCAGCCCCGCAAAATCGATTGACTTGAAGGCGAAACCACGCGGCTCGACCAGCCCGCGCTCCATTCCCGCCTTCGTGCCGAGCCAGCTCACCGACCAGCCGCGGCGCTGCAGTTCGCCCGCGACCGCCAGCCCCGGCATCACATGTCCCCCAGTGCCCGCGGCCACGACCATCAGCCGTTTCATGTGGCCCCCTTGGCGCTTCGCGCCGCCCCCTCGAGGGGGAGCGAGCGCCTTCGGAGCGGCCGTGCGGCGCTCACTGGACTACCTTTCTACTGAATGTCGTGCGAGCACGGCGCAGGGTTGTCCACGGTGGCGGGCGGTCGGCGCTTGCGTCGAACCGACCGGCCGCCGCGGTGGGC
>DATKAJ010000009.1:0-37040 GCA_035498175.1 Burkholderiaceae bacterium | reverse complement strand
GATCGACCTGATCGTGCGCGGCGCGTGTTCGCTGCGACCGGGCATCAAGGGCCTGTCGGAGCGCATTCGTGTCCGCTCGATCGTTGGGCGATTCCTCGAGCACCACCGCATCTATTATTTCCGCAACGGCGGCAAGCCGCGCGTCTACCTGTCCAGCGCGGACTGGATGGGCCGGAACCTGTTCCGCCGCATCGAAGTCGCCTGGCCGGTGCTGGAGCCGAAGCTGGCGCGACGCGTCGTCGACGAGGGCCTCAAGCCCTACCTTTCGGACACGCGCGACGTCTGGCAGCTGCAACCCAATGGCGACTATCGGCCGCCGCGCGCGGGCGGGGGCACATTATCTGCGCAGCAGGTGTTGCTGAACCAGTTGTCCGTAACGATTGGTGACTGACGATGGAATTGATACTCTGGCGCCATGCCGAAGCCGAGGACGGCGAGCCGGATATGCGGCGCAGGCTCACGGCGCGCGGCGAGAAACAGGCCCGCAGGGTTGCTGTGTGGCTCGATGCACAACTGCCGGAGAGCGCCCGCATCCTGGTGAGCCCCGCGGTCCGGGCGCAGCAGACCGCCCAGGCACTCGCGGCGGTCTCGCGCCGCAAACTCGTGACCATTGACGAAATCGCGCCCGGTGCAACGGTCCGCGCCGTGCTCGACGCGGCCAAATGGCCTCGCGCTCGTGTGTCGGTGGTCGTGGTCGGCCACCAGCCGGAGTTGGGCCACGTGGCGAGCTTCCTGCTGGCTGGCGAAAGCCAGGAGTGGTCGGTCAAGAAGGGCGGGGTGTGGTGGATCAGCTCGCGTGAGCGCGGCGGATCCGACCAGGTCGTTCTGCGGGCCGTGATCAGCCCGGATATCGTTTAGGCCGCCTGCAGTGCGCGAACACTGAAGCCGACGCCGACGCGGGCCCAGTGGTCCGCCTCTTCCTCGAGCAGGTAGTGCGTGAGCGGGTGGCGCGCTAGCCAGTCGCCGTCGAGACCGAGCTCAATCGATCGGCCATACCGCAGCGTCAGTCGCGGCAATTCGCTCTTGCGCCTGGCGTGGTTGAGGATGACCGCGAGCCGGAGCACGAGTACGGTCACCGCGCGCTCGCGATCTTCCACGGCAGCGTAGACCTTTCGCAGGTTGCCGCGCTGGCCGAGTACCAGCAGCGCGATGTCTTCCTGGTCGGAGTTGGAAAAGCCCGCGAGGTCCGCATGCTGCAGCAGGTAGGCCGAGTGTTTGTGATAGTCGCCGTGCGAGACTGCAAACCCGACCTCGTGCAGCAGCGCCGCCCAGCCGAGGCGCTTGTTCAGTTCCTCGCGCGCCGAAGGCGCCAGTTCCTGGTATAGCCGTAGGGCTGTCTGGGCGACGCGTTGCGCCTGGGCGCGGTCCACGCCGAAGCGATCGAGCATCCGCTCGACGGACGAATCGCGCAGGTCATGCTGCTCGCGCCGGCCGAGCAGGTCATACAACACCCCGACACGCAACGCACCGCGGGCCGGCCGCATCTCGTCAACACCGAGGGTGTCGAACACGGCCGATAGCACGGCCACGCCTCCGGCCAGCACTTCCTGCCGGTCGGGCTTCAGACCAGGCAGTCGAATGCGCCGGATCTCGCCCGCATCCAGCAGCGCGTGCCGCAGCTTCAGCAGGCCCTCACCGGTGATGACGCCGTCCGACCAGCCGTTCGCCCGCAGGATCTCCGAGACCGCGCCTACCGTTCCGCTGGAGCCGAAGGCTTCCTCCCACTGCGCCCGCGAGAAATCGGCGATCGCTTCCTCGAACTCCGCGGCGGCGGCCACCTGCGCCTTCTTCAGCGACGCGCGGTCGATGCGGCCATCCTTGAAGAATCGCAGCGACGTGTTGACGCAGCCGACTTTGAACGACTCGGCCTTCTCGGCGCTGAAGGCGCGGCCGACGATGATTTCGGTCGACGCGCCGCCGATGTCGACGACGAGCCGCCGCAGGTTGGACGGCGGCAGCGTGTGCATGCAGCCTTCGAACACCAGGCGCGCCTCTTCGCGGCCGGATATGACCTCGATCGGATAGCCGAGCGTGTCCTGCGCCTCGACCAGGAAATCGTTGACGTTGCGCGCCAGCCGCAGCGTCTGAGTGCCGACGGCGCGCACCTGCTCTCCGGGCATGCCGCGCAGCCGCTCGTTCATCCGTGCGAGCGTCTCGAGCGCAATCTCCATCGACTTCTTCGATAGCTTGTTGGTCTCGTCGAGGCCGGCGGCGAGGCGCACCGTCTCCTTCCAGTAGCCCTCGCGCACGATGCGCGCGCCCTCGACGCGGCCGATTTCCAGCCTGAAGCTATTCGATCCGAGGTCGACCGCGGCCAGATTCACTGCGTCGCTCCGGTGCCGACCAGCGCGTCGGCGAACTCGCTGGCCGAGAAAGGCTGCAGGTCGTCGATGCCTTCGCCGACGCCGATGAAGAGGATCGGTAGCGGGCGGTCGCGGCGTTCAGCACAGATCGCGGCGAGCACACCCCCCTTGGCAGTGCCGTCGAGCTTGGTGACGACGAGGCCGGTCAGCCCCACCGCCGCGTCGAAAGCCTGCACCTGGGTCAGCGCATTCTGGCCGTTGGTGCCGTCGACGATCAGGATGACTTCGTGCGGGGCGCCCGGCATCGCCTTGTCCTGCGCGCGCTTCACCCGCTTCAGCTCCTCCATCAGGTGCGCCTGGGTCGGCAGCCGGCCCGCGGTGTCGGCGATCAGCACGTCCACTCCGCGCGCCTTTGCGGCCGCGACGGCATCGAAGACGACCGCCGCCGGGTCGCCACCGCTTTGTGCGATCACCTCAATGTGATTGCGTGCGCCCCAGACGGCGAGCTGCTCTCGAGCAGCCGCGCGAAAGGTGTCGCCCGCTGCGAGCAGCACCGAATGGCTTCCCTGCGCGAACCATTTGGCCAGCTTGCCGATGGATGTCGTCTTGCCGGAGCCGTTGACCCCGCACACCATGACGACATAGGGTCGCGCGCGGCTGACCTCGAATCGCCCTTCGGCCGGTGCAAGTCGCCGCGCAAGCTCATCGCGCAGCGCAAGCCGCACTTCGTCCTGGGTCTTGAGCCCGCGCAGCCTGATCTGCGCGCGCAATGCGTCGATCAGCTGCGCGGACACCGACACGCCGACGTCGGCGCCGATCAGTGCGGTCTCCAGCTCCTCGAGGAAGGCCTCGTCGACGACGCCGCCCGAGAACAGCCCGACGATATTGACGCGCGTCCTGGTGAGGCCGCGCCTGAGCTTTGAAAGCCACCCGCGATCGGTGCTGTCGGCGGGTGCGGGGCTTATCATTCGAGCGATGCGGGGAAAGCGATCGGGGCGTGCTGCGGAGGAAGAGGCACGCGGGCGCGAGGGCTCCCGGAGGACCCGTGACCCGATACCGCGATCGAGTGTAACAAAGCAACATCGCGCGCCGATGACAGCGCGCAAGCCCGCGCGCGGCGCCCCGCATCATGTCCGAATCATCGGCGGGATTTGGCGCCGCACTCGGCTGCCGGTCGCAGATCTGCCCGGGCTGCGGCCGTCGCCGGATCGCGTCCGCGAAACCCTGTTCAACTGGCTGCACCACCTGCGTCCCGACTTCAGCGAGCTGGCGGCGCTCGACCTATTCGCCGGCACCGGCGCACTAGGCTTTGAGTGTGCTTCGCGCGGGGCGCGTGCCGTCACGCTGGTGGAATCCAGTGCTGTGGCGCTGGAGCAGCTGCACGCAGTTCGGACCCGTCTGGCCGCGCGGCAGGTCGATATCGTGGCGGGCGACGCGCTCGCGATTGCCGCGCGCCTGCCGCGGGCCAGTTTCGATCTCGTCTTCCTCGACCCGCCCTTCGATGCCGATCTGCAGGATTCCGCGCTCGCGGCTGCACGCCTGCTCCTGGCTCCCGGCGGCCTGCTCTACCTGGAAGGCCCGACACCGTTGCCCGACGGGGCGGCGCAGCGACATGGGCTCGAGGTCGTTCGTCAGGGTCGAGCCAGCCGGGTGGCCTTCCATTTGCTGCGGTCGGCGAGTGCATGAATAATCGCCGGCGCCGCGGCACCCGCGCGCAGGGAGGTGGACCATGGTGATTGCTGTCTATCCCGGCACGTTCGACCCGTTGACCCGCGGCCACGAGGATCTGGTCCGGCGCGCCGGAGGGCTCTTTGCCAAGCTCGTGGTCGGCGTCGCAGACAGCCGTAACAAGCAGCCGTTCTTCGTGCTCGAGGAGCGGATCGCGATCGCGCGCGAGGTGCTGTCGCACTATCCGAACGTCGAGGTTTCCGGCTTCCGCGGCCTGCTGAAGGATTTCGTGCGCGAGCAGAACGCCCGCGTCATCGTCCGCGGCCTGCGCGCGGTGTCCGACTTCGAATACGAGTTCCAGATGGCCGGGATGAACCGCTATCTTCTGCCCGACGTCGAGACGATGTTCCTGACGCCTTCCGATCAGTACCAGTTCATATCCGGCACCATCGTGCGCGAAATTGCGCAGCTCGGCGGCGACGTCAGCAAGTTCGTGTTCCCGTCCGTCGAGAAGTGGCTCAAGGCCAAGATCGCGCAGATGGGTGGCACGCCCTGATCGCGTGAATCAGGCCGGCCGCGATCCGCGGCTCGACGCGCTTCGCGGCGTTGCGCTGGTCGGCATCCTGCTCGTCAACATCCAGTCGTTCCTTTCCGGCGGCCCCAACCCGATCGGCTATCTGGGGGTCGATTCCGGTCCGCTAGACCGCGCTGTCTACTTCATCACCGCGACTTTCATCGTCGGCAAGTTCATGCCGTTGTTCGGCATGCTGTTCGGCGCCGGCTTCAGCCTGCTCTACCAGAAGCTGAAGGACCGCTACGCCGATCCGAAGCGCGTGTATCGGCGTCGCCTGGTTTTCCTTCTGGTCTTTGGTGTGCTGCACGGGACCTTCCTCTACTTCGGCGACATCACGCAGGCGTACGCGATCGCCGGTTTCGTCCTGCTGCGATATGCCGACTCGGATCGCGGCACCCTGGCGCGCGCAACTGTGCACTGGTGGCTGTTTGCCGCTGCGTGGCTCGTACTCACGCTTCTGCCGCTGGGCGGCGCGCCGGACGCGACGGCGGAGATCGTCGAGGAGATCGAAACCAATACTGCCGCTGCGGTGACGCTGGGCTATCTCGCGCAATGGGCATTGCGGGCGGATCTGTTCCTCTGGCAGGTGCAGGCGAACCTGTTCGGCCTGCCTGTCGTGATCGCGCTGATGATGACGGGTGCGCTGGCCCAGCGCTCGGGCTGGCTCGTCGACGCCGACGCGCCCATCTGGCGCGGCGCGAAGCGGGTCGGGTTTGCGGTCGGTCTGCCGCTGGCGGTGATCCATGGCGCCTGGTCGCTGAACCATGCCGGGCCCGAAGCAAACCTCGCGATGCCGGGGTGGGTCTACGCGTGCCAGTCCGCCAGCGTGGCGCTCGCGTTCGCCTATGCGGCGGTCGTGCTGCATTCGGCGCCGCGCGCGCTGCGGGCGTGGCTCGCGCCGGCCGGGCGCATGCCGCTTACCAACTACGCGCTGCAGTCCGTCACGATGGGTGTGCTGCTGACCGGCTGGGGGCTCGGCCTCGGAGCTCGCCTCGGCTACGCGCAGCTGAGTATGCTGGCGCTTGTGATCTTCGCCTCACAGGTAGTTCTCAGCCGCGCGTGGCTGCGCCACTACGAACAGGGTCCGCTCGAGGCGCTCTGGCGCCGCTGGACATATCGCGGGGCGATCCCTCGCAGCATGACCGCTGCGCCTAAAGCGCCAGAGTGACCTCGACCGGCTGTCCCCGGGTGACGTCCGATCCCGCGCCGCCGGTCACGATCGCGTTCATGCCGAAGGTCACGCCTGCGGCCTGCTCGTTGTAGCGAAACACCGCGAGCGTGTCGCCAGGCTCGGTCGAGGGCTCGCCGGTGCGCGGATCGACGTTGGGAACGCTGCAGCGTACGCAGGGCTTCACTACGCGCAGTTCGCTGGTGCCGAGAGTCAACCGGTCGATGTAGTCCTCCTCGAAGGCCTCGACGCCTTTGAGCACGATGTTGGGACGGAAGCGTTCGATCGCCACCGGCGCGACGCCGCGCTGCCCCAGCCGCCGATTCAGGTCGTCGAGCGACGCTTCAGAGGCGATCAGCAGCGCAAAGGCATCGGCGAACTTGTACGGCGCTTCGTCAGCGCCCGTGTAGCGTGAATTCGACAGCCGCTTCGCCTCGGGGTCGAACCGCATCAGTCGAGCTGGTCGTCCAAGGAAGCGCGACAGCCAGGCATCGGCGATCTCGCCCTGCGTGACGGCCGCGACCTCGTCGTTCCAGACGCGCACCTTCATCACGTCGCCCTCGCTCTCGAACGGCACTTCGAGCTCAAGCATTCCCGGTGCCTTCAACCGCAATGCGCCCGCCGCGAACCGCGTCTCGATCAGCGCCATTTTCGGCAGTTCGCGCTGGCTCAGGAATTCGCGCTCCTCATCGACGACGACCCATTCGCGATCGCCGATGCCGTCGACCTCGAGTCCGGTCGTGGCCAGCGTCGCGCGCTCGACCGCGATGCCGCGGCACCCCTTGACCGGATAGACAAACAATCGGGCAATCGTCGCCATCTTCGACTCAGACGTTGAAGCGGAAGTGCATCACATCGCCGTCGTGGACGATGTAGTCCCTGCCTTCGAGTCGCATCCGGCCGGCTTCCTTGGCGCCAGACTCGCCCTTATAGCGGACGTAGTCCTCGAACGCGATCGTCTCGGCGCGGATGAAGCCCTTCTCGAAGTCGGTGTGGATAACGCCGGCGGCCTGCGGTGCTGTGGACCCGGCGGGCACGGTCCACGCGCGCACCTCCTTCGGGCCAGCAGTGAAGTAGGTCTGCAGACCCAGCAGCTGGTAGGCGGCGCGGATCACACGGTCGAGGCCTGGCTCGTGCATCCCCATGTCTTCGAGAAAGACAGCCTTGTCTTCATCGGCGAGGTCCGCGATCTCAGCCTCGATCTTGGCGCAGACGGCGACGACCGGCGCGCCCTCGCGTCCGGCGAGCCCGCGGACGCTGTCGAGCAGCGGATTGGCGTCGAAGCCATGCTCTTCGACATTGGCAACGTACATCGTCGGCTTCGCAGTAAGCAGGAAGAGCGGCTGCAGCACCGCGCGCTCCTCCGGATAGAGGTCGGCGCTGCGGGCCGGACGACCCGTGTTCAGCACGGGCAGGATTTTCTCGAGGACGTCCACGAGACGCTTCGCCTCCTTGTCGCCGCCGGACTTAGCCACCTTGCTGTAGCGGGCCAGCTGCTTGTCCACGGTCTGCAGGTCTGCAAGCGCGAGTTCGGTGTTGATCACCTCGATGTCCGAAACCGGATCGACCTTGCCGGACACGTGAACGATGTTCGGGTCGTCGAAGCAACGCACGATATGCGCGATCGCGTCGCACTCGCGGATGTTCGCAAGAAACTGATTGCCGAGGCCCTCGCCCTTGCTGGCGCCCGCGACCAGCCCGGCGATGTCGACAAACTCGACCGCGGCAGGGATGATCTTTTCCGGCCGCGCGATGCTCGCGAGCGCGCGCAGCCGCGGATCCGGAACTTCGACGATGCCGATGTTGGGTTCGATCGTGCAGAACGGATAGTTCTCTGCCGCGATTCCCGCCTTGGTCAGCGCGTTGAACAGCGTCGACTTGCCCACGTTCGGCAGCCCGACGATGCCGCATTTCAGAGCCATGAGGGAAAACCTTGACTGGCGCGCCGGGGGCGCAAAGGTGGGATTATCGCAAGGCACGACGTCCGCTCGGAGCCCCGATGACTGTCCACCTGCGGGAGATCACCAAGGACACGGTGATCTCCATCGTCAAGCTCGATGCCGGCGACGATCGCACGCAGGTTGCTCCCAACTCGGTGTCGATCGCTGAGGCTTACTTCCAGAAGGAAGCCTGGTTCCGCGCGATTCACGTCGGCGATGAGCTGGTGGGTTTCGTGATGCTGTACGACCCGACGCTGGTCGAGCATCCCGAGGAACCGGACTTCTTTCTCTGGCGCCTGATGATCGACCGGGCGCATCAGGGCAAGGGCTACGGCCGCGCGGCGATCGAACGCCTGATCGAGCACGTGAAGACGCGCCCAGGCGCGCAACGCCTGCTGGTGTCGCACGTGAAGTCGGTCGACCGGTTGGCAAACTTCTACCAGGCCGCCGGCTTCCGCTACACGGGAGCGGAAGTGGACGGCGAACTCGTGATGGAGAGGAGGCTCCTGTGACTCCACTGCGCGCCGACGCCAGCTGGTTCGCGGCGGTCGCGGACCGGAGCAGCGCTGACGAACTGCAGGCGTTCTACGAGGCCAATCCGGAGTACTGGCACATCACTCACGGACATCGCCCGGAGCCCGGAGAGGCGGCGGACGGGTTCGACTTCCGGCCTCCGGCAGACATGGCGTACCGCGACCAGCTCACGTGGCTGCTGCGCGATCGCGCGACCGAGCGAGTGATCGGCATTGTGTCGGTCGTGACCGACCTGCTTGCGCCCGGCGTCATTCATCTCAGCTTCTTCATGGTCGAGACTGCGCGGCATGGTGGTGACCTTGCCTCAGAGGTCTATGCCGCTTACGAGGCCTGGGCGGTGAAGCAGGGGGCGCGCTGGCTGCGTCTCGGTGTGGTCGCAGCCAACAGGCGCGGCGAGGCATTCTGGCGTCGGCAGGGCTACGTCGAGGTGAAGCGGCGTGAAGGGTTTGCGCTGGGGGCAAGGACCCACCAGTTGATCGTGATGGTCAAGCCCATTCCGCCGAACACTCTGGCCGAGTTCCTTGAGGCTGTTCCGCGCGATCGGCCCGACCAGGTCTCGGCGAGTCCGCCTTAAAGGGGCCGCGCGAGCGCGAGATCTGGCGATTGCAGCCAGCGCATCGCCGCTTCGGCGAAGCGCTCGCCCTCGGCGATGGCGCGCTGCCAAGCCGCGATGCGACCACGGTGATCGAGGCCGTAGCGGTAGAAGTCCTGCCGGTCCGGCAGCTTCCCGTTCGGCAACCGCGCCAGCAATGTCGCCGATGGCGCGATCAGGATCACCTTGGACAGCCAGTCATGCTGTCGCGGTTGTGCGCGCCAGCGCAGCCCCTTGTCGAGCCAACCGGGCGTGACCCACGGCACGAAATGCGGATAGAGCACGAGTCCCGGGACGGGCCCATAGGGCAGCAGCAGGTGATAGTCGATCAATCCGCCGTCCCAGTAATCGCCCGCTGGCGCGCCGGCGATATTGCGGACGGGATCGCAGACCAGCGGTATCGAGCCCGAGGCGAGCAGCGCGTCTTCGCGGTTGTCATCGCTCAGCACAACCGCTTCGTAGCCGAAAGCGTCAACGGAACTCAAGGTGGAAGGCGCGCCCGCCTGGAACACCACGCGGCGCAGGTGCGACGCGAGGCGCGAGCGCGCGATCGTGTTCGCGAGCGCGGCGCGCGCGAACGCGACGCGGGTGCCGCTCGCCAGCGTGCCACAGGCCCGGGCCGTGAGCACGGACAGAGCAATTCCGCTGCGCGGCTGCAGTGCGTCGCCATTGGTGACCGCGCGCGCGACCGCGCGGCAGACGGCGGCCACCTGCGAAGGCGAGGGACGGTGCGGATAGTTCTGCTCGTTGACATAGGCATGCTGCAGACGATCGAGTGCCGCGATCGATTCGACCTGCGCGAGCGCGGCAGCGCGCCAGGCGCCGATCGAGGCGCCGATCAATTCCAGTCGCTCGATGCGCGGCAGCCACTCGCGTGCGAACAGCCGATCGAACGGCAGCAGTGCGAGACCCTTAGGTCCGCCGGCGGCTGCGGGAATGCAGGCGATGTCCTTCGGCGCGAGGCCATGGGCCTCGATGTGGCGCCGCGCTTCACGTCCGAGGCGGATATCGAGCAACTGCAATCGAAGACTCGGCAAGACGAGCGGAGAGGGAAGGGCAGAGGGTGGCTTCGTTCAGCCCGTGTGCAGCTTCTTCATCGCCGCTTCGAACTTGCCGCAGACGAGCAGCTCGAAGATGCCTTCGGCGCGGTCGATCGCCTCGTCGATCAGCGTCTGCTCGTCGCGCCTCGGCGGATGCAGCACGAAATCGGCGACGTCCTGTGCGAGCTCCAGCGTGCGCGGATGACCGATGCCGATGCGCAGGCGCCAGAAGTCGGGAGTCGTCAGGCGCGCCTGCGTGTCCTTCAGTCCGTTGTGACCCGCCGTGCCGCCACCGCGCTTGAGCTTGACCGTGCCCGGCGGCAGGTCGAGCTCGTCGTGCACGACAAGGATCTCGGTCGGGAGGATCCGGTAGAAGAGGGCGAACGCCACCACGGACTGTCCCGAGCGGTTCATGTAAGTCGTCGGCTTCAGCAGCCAGAGCTCGTGTCCTGCAAGCCGGACGCGCGCCACGTCACCCTGGAACTTGCGCTCGGACGAGAAGCGCACGCCCTCGCGGCGTGCGAGCGCATCGACCACCCAGTAGCCGGCGTTGTGGCGGGTTGCCTCGTATTCGGCGCCGATGTTGCCGAGGCCGACGACAAGGCGAATGCCGCGAGAATGCTCGGTAGATTCCACGGTCGGAGTTCAGCTCGCAGCAGCCAGAGTCGAAGCGAAATGAAAAGGCCCGCTGCGGAGATCGCAGCGGGCCCCGATTGTGCCGGACCGCGTACGAGGCTGGCCGGCGCTTGGCGCGGCTACTTCTTCTTGTCGGCTTTGCCGGCCTTCTCTTCCTTCCCCCCTTTGCCGGCGGCAGGTTCCGGCGCGGCCACCGGTGCCTTCTGTGCCGTGGCCGGGACGTCGGCCGCTGCGACCGGCGCGGCGGTTTCCTCCACGACCTCCTCCTCCTGTTCGCCATGCGTCGAGACCGCTGCGATCACGGGGTTCTCCTTGCCCTTCAGCACCGGAGTCACGCCCGCGGGCATCTTCAGATCCAGCACGCGCACGGTCTCGTGCGCCTGCAGGTTCGAAAGGTCGACCTCGATGAACTCCGGCAGGTCCTTCGGCAGGCACGCGACGTCGACTTCGGACATCACGTGGCTGATCAGGCCGCCACCCAGCTTGATCGCCGGCGAGTTCTCCTGACCGAAGAAGTGCAGCGGAACGCGCATGTGGATCTTCTGGTTCTCGGACACACGCTGGAAGTCGATGTGCAGGACGAGTGGCCTGTACGGGTGCATCTGGAAATCGCGCAGCAGCACGCGCTCCGACTTCCCGTCGAGCTCCATGTCGAGGATCGATGCGTGGAACTTCTCCTTGCGCAGCGCGTGGAAGAGCGGGTTGTGTTCGACCTCGATCGCCTGCGCGGCACCATCTCCGCCATAGAGCACGCCCGGCACCTTGCCGGTGTGGCGCAGGCGGCGGCTCGCACTCGTGCCCTGCGCGTTTCGTTTGCTTGCTACGACTTTCATTTCAGACTCCAGTTAACGCAGCGGACCGCGACCAGTCACTGCTGCGGGTTGTGATGCAGCACCTGCTGCACCGGCTGCGACACCAGTGCCGGTCGGCCCCTGTCTCGCAGTTAACTCGAAAAACTTCGTGTGCCTCTGCCACCGAAGTCTCTTCAAACAACCGCGCAAAAGTAGTTCCTACTTTTTGCGCGCTGCGCTACTCGATGAACAGCGAGCTCACCGAGTCCTCGCGCGCGATGCGCGAAATCGTCTCGCCGAGCAATGCCGCGCACGACAGCTGCCGGATCTTCGGGCAGGCCGCTGCGTCCGCGCTCAGCGGAATCGAGTCGGTCACCACGAGCTCGTCGATCACCGAGCGGGTCAACCGCTCCACTGCCTTGCCCGACAGCACGGGATGCGTGGCGTAGGCCATCACGCGCAGCGCGCCGCTGTCGCGCAGCGCCTGCGCGGCCTGGCACAGCGTGTTTGCCGTATCGACCATGTCATCCATGATCACGCAGTTGCGGCCTTCGACCTCACCGATGATGTGCATTACCTCTGCGACGTTTGCGCGCGGTCGTCGCTTGTCGATGATCGCCAGGTCGGCCTCCATGCGCTTCGCCAGAGCCCGCGCGCGTACGACACCGCCCACGTCGGGAGAAACGACGACCAGGTTGTCGTAGTTATGCTTCCACAGGTCGCCGAGCAGGATCGGGCTCGCGTAGATGTTGTCGACCGGGATGTCGAAGAAGCCCTGGATCTGGTCGGCGTGCAGATCCATCACCAGCACGCGGTTGACTCCGACCACCTGCAGCATGTTGGCGACGACTTTGGCGCTGATCGCGACGCGAGCACTGCGCGGCCGGCGGTCCTGGCGCGCATAGCCGAAGTACGGAATCGCTGCGGTGATCCGGCCGGCCGAGCCGCGCTTCAGCGCGTCGGCCATGATCATGATCTCCATCAGGTTGTCGTTGGTCGGAGCGCAGGTCGGCTGCAGGATGAAGACATCCTTGCCGCGTACGTTCTCGAACAACTCGACCATGACCTCGCCGTCGGAAAAGCGCGATACCTGGGCCTTGCCGAGCGGAATGTTGATCTGGTGTGCCACGGCCTGCGCGAGCCTGGGGTTCGCGTTGCCCGTGAACACCATCAGGTTGTCAGGAACGATCAAGGCCATGGCTGTGCGCCTGTCATGCAACTGCGTTCATCGCGCGGACAGCGTCAGCGGTCCGCAAAACAACGCCGTGAGGTGCGTCACGCATCGCGTGGGCGTACGTCACGGCGGAGGCTGAATGGCTGGGGAGGAAGGATTCGAACCCTCGAATGGCGGAATCAAAATCCGCTGCCTTAACCAGCTTGGCGACTCCCCAGCGCGAAACTACGAATCCGAAGCTGCGCTGTTACTGCTCGATCCCTACCTGATCCTCGTACGCACTTCGGACCAGTGCACTTGCCACGCCACCAGCGGGTGTTCGGCAAGTCCGCGGACAGCCCAGCCGCACCAGCCCGGGGGCAACCCGGCGACCGCGTCGCGGGCCTCCGCCTCGTCGGCAACGACAGCAAACGCCGCGGAGCCCGACCCCGTCATGCGCGCCGGTCCGAAACGCCCCAGATGCTCGAGCACTTCTCCGATCACCGGGAATCGACGTCTCGCGACCGCTTCTAGGTCATTCGCACCGAAGCGGGCCAGCACCCGCGCCACCACCTCGCCTCGGCCACTTTCGATGTCATTCCGGGCCTGCTCCGAGCCCTCTTCCGAGCCCCTCCACGGCCCAGGATCACCAGCCGCAGAAAAGTCTGACATTTTCGTGGCTTTGGTATTTCGTGTCAAACCGCGGTCACTGAAGATTTCCTGTGTCGAAACATGAACTTGGGGCCAGATCAGTGCGTAGTGCGCGGGTTGCAGCGCAAGCGGAGTCAGCCGCTCGCCGCGCCCTTCGGCAAACGCGTTGAATCCGCGGACGAAGAAGGGGACATCGGCGCCGAGTTCGATCGCGATTTCACTCAGTCGATCGCACGGCAGCGCGGTAGCCCAGATGCGATTCAGCGCGATGAGAGTCGTCGCCGCGTCCGACGATCCCCCTCCGAGCCCGGCGCCCGCCGGAATGCGCTTGGTCACCCGAATGTCGGCGCCGTGGCCGATACCCGTGCGCTCGCGCAGCAGTCGCGCCGCGCGCAATGCGAGATCGTCATCGGGTGCCCCGAGCAGATCGCCCGATCGGTGCAACTCACCGTCATCGCGCGGCTCGATGTCGATCCAGTCGGCGAGGTCGATCAGCGCGAATGCGCTTTGCAGGTCGTGGTAGCCATCGGCACGCCGTCCGATGACATGCAGGAACAGATTCAGCTTGGCCGGAGCCGGCAAGGCGAGGGCGCGTTCCACGGGCAGTGCGTCAAGGGGACTGCTGTTCGTCGACGATCAGTCGCAGCGATACCGCCGGCTGGTCGCGATCGGCGGGCCGGTCGAGTTGCAGTCGGCGCGGCCGCCCGGCCTCCGAGGTTTCGCTGATGCGGATGACCCAGCCATCCTGCTCGATCTGCCTGCCACCGTCGGCGCCTCGAACCAGGTCGCCGCCACGTCCGGGATCGGGCCGACCCTCAAGCCAGTACGGCAGTCCGCCGATCGGCAGGGGCCAGCCGAGCGCCTGCTCGACGAGGCCGTCCGCATTCGGACCACTCAGGCCCTGCAGCTTGCCGTCAGTGACCCGAGCGCGGCCCGGCTCGATCTCGATGCGCGCGAGCGTGGTGCCCACAGGCGTAGCCAGCTCGATCAGTTGCTGGCTACCCCGGATCTCGACGATGAAGAGGCCACTGACGCTGTTGCGCTGTTCGCCCGAAGTCGCCGCTGCGACGAAGCGGCCGGAATAGCTGCGTTCGGGTGGGGCGCGCGGCGCGCTGGCGCATCCCGCCAACGCGAGCACAAGAAGAGCAGCGCAGCCGCGCAGCAGCGGCATCACAGCCCGATACGCAGGCGCGCGATCGTGGACTTCAGCAGTTCGTTGGAGGGTTCCTTGGCCTTCGCCTCGCGCAGCAGCACCCGTGCGCGCGCCTGCTCGCCCTGCGCCCACAGCACCTCGGCGAGGTGGACGCCGACTTCAGCATCCGGACGCGCGTCGTAGGCGAGTTCGAGGTACCTGCGCGCATTCGTGAGGTCGCCCATCCGGAAGTAGACCCAGCCCAGCGAGTCGAGGATGTAGCCATCGTCGGGCGCAAGCTGGTGCGCCTTTTCGATCAGCTGCAGCGCCTCCGGCAGCCGCACATTGCGGTCGGCGAACGTATAGCCGAGCGCGTTGTAGGCGTGCGCATAGTCCGGCCGCAGCTCGATCACGCGCCGCAGCTGCCGCTCCATGGCCTCGATCCGCCCCAGCTTCTCGGCGGTCATCGCGGTGTCGTAGAGCAGCGCGACGTTGTCCGGCGACTTGTCGAGCGCCTGGCTGAGCAGCTTGTAGGCTTCTTCGTAACGTCGCGTTTCGCGCAGCACCTGCGCTTCGGCGAGCAGCAGTTGCACGCGCTCGTCCTCGGAATTCGCCGATACGCCGCGCAGCATCTTGCGCGCGTCTTCCGGGCGTCCCATTTTGGCCAGCACGACCGCCTCCCGCGCGCGTGCCGGGACGTAATCCTCGCCGCCTTCCACGCGCCGCAGCCACTTCAGCGCCTCAGCGTACTGCCTGTCCTCCTCCGCGATCTGGGCGAGATACAGGTACGCCTGATCCGGGTCGCGCTCCTCGCCTGACTGCTGTGCGATCAGCTCGAGATAGCGCAGCAGGTAGGTGCGCGCCTCGCTGCGGAGGTTGCCCTGCAGAGACAGCAGCGCGAGCGAGTAGACGAGGTCCGGGTTGTCCGGATCGGCCTTGAGCACTTCCTCGAACTGCGCGCGTGCTGCCGGGTACTGTTTGTCTGCCACCAGCATGCGGGCGTAGGCGAGGCGCGCGTCGGCCGATGCGCCCGGCCGCGCGAGCGTGCGCTGCAGGGCTTCGAGCGCGGCCGCGCGATCCGTGCTCTGCAGGAACGGCACAGCCGCGAGCACCGTGCGCTCCGACTCGGGCTGCAGCGCCAGCGCGGCACGCGCCTCCGCCGTGGCGCGCTCCGGCATTCCGGCGCTCTGCGCCCCGGCCGCGAGCACCAGGCGCACGTCTGCATTGTCGAGATAGGGCTGCGCCAGCCGTTCGAGCAGCGAGAATGCCGCCGTCCGGTTCTGTGACCGCGTCAGCTGCCGCTGCAGGCGGCTGAGTTCGACTGCAGGATTGGCCGTGGCCTTCATCTCCGCGGCGAACAGCGTGTACGCATCGTCGTAGCGGCCGCTGGTCGCGTAGAGCAGCGCGAGCGCCTGGGTCGCCTCCTTCGACGTCGGCGCGAGCTGTCGCCAAAGCTCCGCCGCATCGAGGCTCTGGCCGAGGGCCCGACCCTGCAGTGCGAGTTCGGTTGCTCGGCGGGCCAGGCGCGGGTCGCGGGTTTCGCGCGCGAGCTTGAGGTAGATCGAGTACGCGGCGCCGAGGTCACCCTGCTGGGCAGCGAGTTCCGCGGCCATCAACTGGTACATCAGCGCGCCAGTGATCGGGACTTCGGGAATCGGGTCGTCCGCGGGCCTGCTGGCGGCTTCGGGCGCGGCTGGGGTCGCTGCCGCCTGGGGCGACGGAGCAGCCGAGGTCGGTGCCGCGGGGGCGCCCGCCGGCGCCGGCGGGCTGGCCTGCGTGGCACACCCTAGAATCGCGATCGCGGCCAGCAGGGGAGCCAGGCGCAAAGGCCGGGCCGCGACGCGTGCAAGTTGCAGCAGCATGTGGAAGGTCTCGCGCGCCAAGGCACGCGGCAAGAGGGATCGTCCCCACATTATCAGAACGGGCGTGGCCCGTTTCCCCGAAATCCGATGCCCGAACTGCCCGAAGTCGAGGTCACGCGTCGAGCGCTGCAGCCTGCGGTGGATCGCCACACCGTCGTCGAGGTCGAAGTGCGCGAGCGTCGCCTGCGCTGGCCCGTTGCAACCGACCTTGAATCGACGCTGCGTGGAAGGCGAGTGGAGCGGCTCGAGCGCCGCGGCAAGTACCTGCTGTGGAAGTTCGAGCATGGAACGATGATCTCGCATCTCGGGATGTCGGGGGCGTGGCGGGTATGGCCGCGCGAGGCGGCGCCGCCGCCGCGAACGCACGATCACGTCGATATCGTCTTCGACGACCACGTAGTACGACTGACCGATCCCAGGCGCTTTGGTGCCCTGCTGTGGCACCCCGCGGAAGCGGGTCCGGTGGCGCTGCACCCGCTGCTCGCTCGCTTGGGTATGGAACCTTTCGACGCCCGGTTCAGCGGCGACGTGCTGTATGCAGGCACACGCGGGCGCGCGGCGTCGATCAAGCAGGTGCTGCTCGCCGGGCAGGTGGTGGTCGGCGTCGGCAACATCTACGCATCGGAAGCGCTGTTCCGTGCCGGAATCCGTCCGATGACGGCCGCAACACGACTCAGCCGCGCGCGCTGCGAACGTCTGGCGCAGGCTGTGCGCGCCGTGCTGACCGAGGCGATCGGCGTAGGCGGCAGCACGCTGCGCGACTTCTACTCGGCGGCGGGGGAAGAAGGCTATTTCATGCTCGACGCCGCGGTCTACGAGCGCGCCGGTCAGCCCTGTCGCATCTGTGGTGCGCGAGTGCGCCGCATCGTCCAGGGCCAGCGGGCGACCTACTACTGCCCGCACTGCCAGCGCCGCTGAAGGCGTATCCGCCGACGTTCCGTGCCTCGATTTGCGCCGGATGTCGGTCCGTTTTCGTGTCATGGGCAAGCGGTTGGCCGCAGGAGCCCTGTGATAGATTGAAACGACCCTGCTTCCGGCGTGGCCCATGGCCCAGCTTGCTTCCAGCTTCGAGGAATACGGCCAGTGGCGCGACACGCTCGCGGGCGCCATCGTGCAGTTGCGGCAATGGTTGAATGATTCCGAGATGCTCGATGCGGACGCTGCGCGGCGGGTCGATGTCGCGCTCGACCGGCTGGCCGAGGACAAGCTCGTCATCGCGTTCGTTGCAGAGTTTTCCCGCGGCAAGTCGGAACTGATCAACGCCATCTTCTTCGCCGACTACGGCAAGCGGATCCTGCCGTCGTCGGCCGGGCGCACGACGATGTGCCCGACCGAACTGCTATACGACGAATCGCTGCCGCCTTGCATCCGTGCGCTGCCGATCGAGACCCGAGGGCGGCTCGGCTCGACCTCGGACTTCAAGCGGCTCAGCGAGGAGTGGCAGGTCTTCCCGCTCGACACGAGCTCGGCCGACGGCATGCTAAATGCGTTCAGGATCGTCGCCGAGACCGCACGTGTTCCGGTCGAGGAGGCCCGCAGCTACGGCCTGTTCGACCAGGATGACCCCGACCAGGCGATCGCCGTCGACAAGAACGGCATGGTCGAAATCTCAAAGTGGCGCCACGCGGTCATCAATTTCCCGCATCCGCTGCTGCGCCACGGTCTCGTGATCTTGGACACGCCGGGGCTGAACGCGATCGGTACCGAGCCCGAGCTGACGCTGTCGCTGGTCCCGAACGCGCACGCGGTCCTGTTCGTCCTCGCCGCGGATACCGGAGTCACGAAGAGCGACTTGGACGTCTGGCGCCACGTCGTAGGCGACGCCGGCCACAGGAACCATATCGCGGTACTGAACAAGATTGACGGCCTGTGGGACGCGCTGAAGACCCCGGGGGAGATCGAGCTCGAGGTGCGGCATCAGTGCGCGGGAGTGGCGGCGACCCTCGGCCTGGAGCCGCTGCGTGTCTTTCCGGTCAGTGCCCAGAAGGGACTGGTCGCCAAGGTGCAGAACGATCCGGTCCTGCTCGAGGCGAGCCGCCTGCCGCTGCTCGAGGAGGCGCTGATCGATTTGCTGGTGCCAGCCAAGCAGCAGATCGTTCGCGACCAGACGGTCGCCCAGGTCGAGCGCGTTGCTTCGGAGGCACGCCAGACCCTGGCAGCGCGTGAGCGCGGCGTGATGGAGCAGCTCTATGAGCTGCGCGGGTTGCAGGGGAAGAACCAGAGTTCGATCGAGCGCATGACGCGCCGCGCGCTGGCGGAGCAGCGCGAGTTCGAGGAAGTGGTGCGCAAGATCGTGGCCGCGCGCGTCGTGCTGCACAAGCTCTCGGAAAAACTCTTCGCGCCGCTACGCGTCAGCGCACTGCGGGCACAGGTGCTCGAGACGCGCAACACGATGAAGAAGTCACAGCTCTCGACATCGATCACGGCCGCCGTGAAAGAGTACTTTTCGAACTTGCGCGAGCTGCTGCGCGAGGCCAACGC
This sequence comes from Burkholderiaceae bacterium, assembly GCA_035498175.1. Classification (GTDB taxonomy): domain Bacteria; phylum Pseudomonadota; class Gammaproteobacteria; order Burkholderiales; family Burkholderiaceae_F; genus JALORV01. The sequence continues at coordinate 18,515 of DATKAJ010000009.1, read as the reverse complement.
GCGGGCGCTGGAGGTGGAGCAGATGGTGCTCGGGGTGCAGCGGCGCTTTGCCGAGGAGCTGGGCTGGAGCCTCAGTCCGCCGATGCAGTTCTCGCTCGATACCTACATCGCCGATCTCGAGCGCGCCGAGCAGGCGTACCGCTCGCAGTTCGGAGCGTTCGCGGTGCTGACGCGGGATCGGTGGACGCTGATGGAGCGCTTCTTCGAGACCGTGGTCGCCAAGTCGCGCGAAGTCTTCGCCGCGGCCGAGCGCGATACCGAGGCGTGGGTCAAGTCGCTGCTGCCACCGATCGAACTGCAGGTGCGCGAACAGCGCACGCAGCTGCGCAAACGTGCGGAGTCGATCTCGAAAATCCGCGACGCCCAGGGCTCACTCGACGAGCGCATTAGCGAACTCGAGCAGGCGCTCGAGGAGACGCAGTCGCGGCTGGCCGCACTGAAGCGGTATGCCGACCGCGTCCACGATATCGGGGACCGCGTCCCGGACGAAGCGGCGATCGAAGCGCTCGCGGCGTAAGTCAGCCGGGGCAGGTGATCCATTGGGCTAGGCTTGTCCAGCGCGCCGATGACTCAGCCCGGCGCGACCTCGATGCGCCTTTCCACCCGCCTGATTGCCTGGCAGAAGGTCAACGGCCGTCACGGCCTGCCGTGGCAGGGCTCGCGCGATCCCTATCGAATCTGGCTGTCAGAAGTGATGTTGCAGCAGACGCAGGTCGTTACCGTTCTGCCGTACTTCCGGCGTTTCGTCGAACGCTTCCCCAACGTGCGAACGCTCGCAGCGGCGCCGATCGACGCCGTGATGTCGACCTGGTCCGGCCTCGGTTACTACTCGCGCGCGCGCCACCTGCACCGCTGTGCGCAGGAGATTGTCGCTCGCCATGGCGGCCGCTTCCCGCGCTCAGCGGAGGTGCTGGCGCAACTGCCTGGCATCGGAAGATCCACCGCGGCCGCGATTGCGGCCTTCGCATGGGGTGTGCGCGCCCCGATCCTCGACGGGAACGTCAAGCGCGTGCTGACGCGCCATTTCGGGATCGAAGGCTATCCGGGCGACGCCGCGACCGAGCGCCACCTGTGGCAAATCGCCGAGTCCGAACTTCCGGATATGGAGATCGAGGCCTACACGCAGGGGTTGATGGACCTGGGTTCAGCGATCTGCACGCCGCGTACACCGGGGTGCGCTCAATGTCCGTTGCGGGCGAGTTGCGTCGCGTCACGCGACGGTCGCACCGCCCAACTGCCGACGCCTCGCGCGCCGCGCGCGCGCCCGCTGCGTGAGGCGGCGGTCGCGTTGATCCGCGATGCCGAAGGCGCCGTCCTGTTCGAACGCCGGCCGCCATCGGGCATCTGGGGTGGGCTGCTCAGCGCACCGGAGTTCGACGGCGCGCTGAGCGATGTGGCACTCGCGGTGGCAGTAGAAGAGCGCTTCGGCCTGCGCGTGGTTGCCGAAGGGCGCTCGGAGCCGATGCGCCACGAATTCACCCACTACACGTTCGTCATGCATCCGCGCTGGCTGCGCAGCGCCGGCGCAGCCGCGGCCCACGATGACGCGGGCGTTCTCTGGTACCGCACCGAAGACCTTGCGGACGCGCCACTGCCGGCGCCGATTCGCCGTCTCGTTCTCGGAGACCGCGGACCGAAGTAACGGCTACTTGAAGACCGAGTGCTGCTTCAGATAGGTGTGGACGATTTCGAGCCGCGTGCGGCCGTCGTCGAGTTCCATCAGTTTCTGCTTCGCCTTCAGCGGAACGGGCAGGACTTCACAGAGGCGGTTGGACACCCAGCTGCTCGATTCCATCCGGAATGGCTCGGCGAACGGCACCTGGGCGAGCACGTCGTCGTCCTCGACCGCTTCGCGCCGCCGCTCGGCCGACTGGGCGCGCAGGTCGTCGATGATTCGCCGCAGCAGCTCGACACAGGGGGAGTGCTCGGGCTGGATCGGCGAATCGGTGTCGTCGCCGATCCATTGGATCTCGGCGACCTTCAGACCGGTACCCTCGGTCGCCGAGTCGAGCACGCGAAATCGACGGCCGCCGATCGCCCGAACGTGCAGCAGGCCGAGCTGGCGCATGTCCCATGCGGCGATCGAAGCGCTGCATCCGACTTCAGCGATGCGTGGATCGCGGCTCGCTTCACTCGCCTTCGGGTCGGAGATCATGCAGACGCCGAAACTCGACCCATCCCGCAGGCAGTCCCGCGCCATGTCCATGTATCGGGCCTCGAAGATGCGCAACGGGAGCACGCCTCCGGGAAAGAGTACCGCCGACAGCGGAAAGATCGGCAGCCGCATCCCTCAGTGAAATCCGCGGTGCAGGGAGCGGGTCGGCATGCCGGCATGCCGCACAAGGCCGTTCGACACATTGGCGCTGTACACGGGCGGCTTTCAGCCCTGCTCGAGGCCGCGATGGCGGACCAGGACGGAGCGGTGCATGCCGAAGCGCCGGGCCAGTTCCTCGACCATGTAGACGGAACGATGTCTCCCACCCGTGCAGCCGATGGCGACCGTGACGTAGTGCCGGTTATCGGCGACATAGCTCGGCAGCCACTTGTCGAGGAAGTGCGAGATGTCGTCCAGCATCTGGCCGGCCTGCGGCGCGCGCTGAAGATAGGCCGCGACCGGCGCGTCGAGGCCCGTCAGCGGACGCAGCAGCGGGTCATAGTGCGGGTTCGGCAGGTTGCGCACGTCGAAGACGAAATCGGCTGCGAAAGGCACGCCCTGCTTGAACGCGAAGGACTCGAAAGCAAGCACCAGCGCCGCCGGTGGTAGGTCGGTGAACTGACGCACCCACTGGCGCAGCGTGTTCGGGTGCAGTTCGCTGGTATCGATGACGTGGCTGATGTTGATCAGAGGTGACAGCAGCTCGCGTTCCAGCTGAATCGATTCCGTCAGCGTTGCCTCCGAACCGCCGGGCTGCTCGCGCAGCGCCATCGGGTGGCGCCGCCGGGTCTCGGAGTAGCGCTGCACCAGCGCGGCATTCGACGCTGTCAAGAACAGCACACGGACGTCGTGCCCGTTGGCCCGCAGCGTCGCGACGATGTCGGGCACGTCGCCGAGTGCGGCCTCGCTGCGCGAATCGACAGAGAGCGCGACGTCACCGTGACCGGTGCCCTCGAGGTAGGCACAGACTTCGCCCAGAAAGCGCGACGGCAGGTTGTCGATGCAGTAGTAGCCCGCGTCCTCGAGGAGCCGGATGGCGACCGACTTGCCCGAGCCCGACATTCCGGTGACGAGAACGATGCGCATCGCTTAGCAGTGATCGACGGGATTGTTGCACGCGGAGTTCCGGCGCAGAACACGAAAAAGGGAGCGCGTGGCGCTCCCTTGAATCAGCCGTACGGACGGTGGCGTTAGCCCGACAGGCACTCCGACATGAATTTCTTGCGTGCGTCGCCTTCGAGCTTCTTGTCACCCGCCTGCTTGTTGCAGTAGCCCATCTTTTCCTGCTGGGTCATCTTCTTTTCAGCCGCCGGAGCGCCTCCTGCCGACAGGCACTGCGACATGAAGGACTTGCGCGCGTCACCCGCGAGCTTCTTGTCGCCGGCTTCCTTGTTGCACGCGGTCATCTTCTGCTGCTGGGCGGTCTGTTTCTCCGAAGCGGGTGCGCCCTCGGCGGACAGGCACTGCGACATGAAGGATTTGCGCGCGTCGCCCGTGAGCTTCTTGTCGCCGGCCTCCTTGTTGCAGTCTGTCATCTTCTGTTGTTGCGCGGTCTTGTCGGCCGCCACGGCCGCCAGCGGCAACGCCAGGCAGGCCGCAAGTAAACACTGCTTCAGCATCATGTTCTCCCTGAAAGTCTCTCGGGGCTCGCGCGACTCGTGCGCGGACGTAATGATTGCATCACGCTCTGATCCCAGGCGCTAGCCCCCGCCGAGCTGCTGCTGGTGGCGCTGCAGGAAGTCACGCATCGTATCGACGCCACGCAGTTGCAGGATCGTGTTGCGCACCGCTGCTTCGGTCAGGACCGCCAGGTTGCGCCCGGATGCCACCGGAATGATCACCTTGCGTACCGGAATGCCGAGCACGTCCTGGGTCTGGCCCTCGAGCGGCAACCGTTCCATCGTCTCGGCAGCGCCGTAGCGCCGCAATTCGACGATCAACCTCAGCTTCATCTTGCGGCGCACGGCGGTTTCGCCAAAGATCGCCTTGATGTCGAGCAGCCCGAGGCCGCGGACCTCGAGCAGGTTCGCGAGCAGCGGCGGACAGCGGCCTTCGATGGTGTCCGGCGCTACCCGCGAAAAGTCGACGACGTCGTCGGCCACGAGGCCATGGCCGCGGCTGATGAGTTCCAGCCCGAGTTCGCTCTTGCCCACGCCAGATTCGCCGGCGACGAGCACGCCCATGCCGAGGACGTCCATCAGTACGCCGTGCATCGTGCAGTGAGCGGCCAGCACCTTGGCGAAATAGATGCGCAGCACCTCGATGACTTCCGCGGCGGATTGCGGTGACGCCAGCATCGGCAGCCCCGCGCGCTCGGCGGTGTCGACGAGCTCGGCGGGCGGCGTCAGCCCTTCCGCGATGACGAGGCCGATCGGGTTGCCCGCGATGAGTTCGTTGGCGTAGTGCAGCCGCCGCGCAGGTTCCATCAGCCCGTAGTAACGGACTTCCGCTTCGCCCAGCACATGCAGGCGGTTGGGATGGATCAGGTTCAAGTGACCGACGAGGTCGGCGCTCGCGAGACCCGCGGTCGCCGGTGTGTCGAGCGGGCGATCGGCTGCGGCCCGGCCCGCGATCCACGTAAGCCGGAGTGCTTCGCGGTTGTCGTCGAACAGCGACTGAAAGGTCGGCATCGGGCTAGTCCTCGCGCGCCGTCATAGGCGCTCCGGCGCGAGGCTACTGCATCGGCTGCTGCTGAGGAACGTCAGGCCGCAGGCCGGATTGGCTCCCACGTGGTGAGGGCCAGGTGCACTGCGCTTGCGTCGGTCGCGGTGAGCAACGTCTCGCGGAACGACTTGTCGGACAGCATCTGCGCGAGTTCCGACAGGATGTCGAGATGCTGCTGCGTGGCCTGCTCTGGCACCAGAAGGAACACCATCAGTGCTACCGGCTGGCCGTCTGGCGCATCGAAGGGAATCGGTTCGGCCACGCGAATGAACGCAGCAACCGCCTCCTTCAGGCCCTTGATCCGGCCATGCGGAATGGCCACACCCTGACCAAGCCCGGTCGAGCCGAGCCGTTCGCGCGCGAACAGGCTGTCGAAGACCTTGGCTCGTGCAATGCCCTGCGTGTTCTCGAAGATCAGGCCCGCCTGTTCGAACACCCGCTTCTTGCTCGATGCGGGAAAGTCCAGCAGAACGTTGGACGCAGGCAGCAGCCTTGACAGCTGATTCATGGTGGCCAGGGACGCCGGGGCGGGGTCTTCTCAGACTAGGCGCGTGCTCTCCGGACCATCGGTCGGGAAGCGCAACGATCCGGATTCTTTTCCGGCCCGTGACTGGCGCGGCCCCTCGGAAAAACGAAGGCGCGGATCATACACCCGGGCACTGCATGACGGCGGTTGCCATCCCGGTCTCGAAGGAACGCTCGAACAGCAGCGAGGAAGCGCACGGCGGGCCCCCGCGGGGCCCGCCGAAGGAAGGTTCTCGCTCAGCCTGCCGGCCTGCCGCTCACTGCGACTGCTGCACCGTCTGCTGGCGCTTGATGGTGTCGACCGAGTGGTCCTTGAGGCGGTCCTTGTGCCGCAGGACCTGACGGTCGAGCTTGTCGATCAGGATGTCGATGGCCGCGTACATGTCATCGTCTACAGACTCGACGTGGATGTTGTTGCCGCGCAGGCGCAGCGTAATCTCGGCGCGCTGTCGCAACTTCTCCACGGTCAACTGCACGTTGGCATCGATCACCTGGTCGAAATGCCGCTCGACCCGCGTCAGCTTGCCCTGCACGTAATCACGCAGCGCCGGTGTGACCTCGACGTGGTTACCGTGGATCAACAGATTCATGCAGCCTCCTGCTGGAGTCAGTCGGTTCGAACACTGCCACGGCGGGACCGCGGCGCGCTTATAACGACCTGCGCATCGCCACTGCCGGGATCTTCATCGCCTCGCGGTACTTCGCCACCGTGCGGCGCGCGACCACGATGCCCTGTTCGCCCAGCATCTCGGCGAGCTTGCTGTCAGAAAGTGGATTGCGGGTGTCCTCGGCTCCTATCAGTTGCTTGATCAAGGCGCGGATCGCCGTCGATGACGCCGCGCCGCCGGCTTCGGTCGCCACATGGCTGCCGAAGAAGTGCTTGAGTTCGAAGACGCCGAACGGCGTCGCCATGTACTTGTTGGCGGTGACCCGGGAAATCGTCGATTCGTGCAGCCCCACGGTGTCGGCGATCTCCCGCAGGACCAGAGGTCGCATCGCAATCTCGCCGTGAGTGAAGAAATTGTGCTGCCGCTCGACGATGGCCTGGGATACCCGCAGTATGGTGTCGAACCGCTGCTGGATGTTGCGGATAAGCCACCGGGCTTCCTGTACGCGTGTCGTCCACTGTCCGCGCTGCGCGGGGTCGACGCTGCGATCGCCCCGTCCTCGTTTGAGTATGTCGGCGTAGGCCTGGTTCACACGTAGGCGTGGCATGACTTCCGCATTGAGTACCGCGGTCCAGCGCCCCTTGATCCGTCGAACAAAGACGTCGGGCACCACGTAATCGGCGCGCGTTTCACCAAAGGCTACACCCGGCCGCGGATTCAGGGTGCGGATCAGTTGATGGGCGGCGCGCAGGGCATCGTCGCCACAGCCCAACGTCCGCTTCAGCTTGAGGAAATCCCGCGCTGCCAGCAGCGGCAAGTGCTCGCTCACTATTCGTCGCGCCAGTACCAGACCTGGCGGTGGTTTCTCGCCTCGTCCCACGGCATCGAGTTGCAGCCGCAGACATTCCGAGGCGTCGCGCGCCCCGACGCCCGCCGGATCGAAGCTTTGCAGCAGGCGCAGGGCAGCGCGCATTTCGTCCGGGTCGATCTCGGCCTCGGGCGGGTATAGGGCGAGCAGTTCGTCGAGCGGCTGCTGCAGGTAGCCGTCGTCGTCGAGCGCCTCGATCAGCAGGTCCACGAGGGCGCGATCGCGTGCGCTGGCCTGGGTGCACGCGAGCTGGCTGCGCAAGTGTTCGCGCAGCGTCGGCCTTGTCCATGCCCAGTCCACTGCAGAGGAATCGTCATCCTCGGAACGTGTCTCCGTGCGCGCCCATTCGATCGTGATCTCGCCCGGCGCGTCGCCGCTGTCCGTTACGGAAGGCGCGTCGTTGACGTGCGCTTCGCTGGTGGCCGGAAGCGACTGCCCGATCGAACCATCGCCGTGCACGGGCAGCGTCCCTGCGTGCGGATCGTCGTCGCGCTCCAGCAGCGGGTTGTCCGCCATCGCCTGCTCGATCTCCTGATTCAGTTCGAGCGTCGACAACTGCAGCAGACGGATTGACTGCTGCAGCTGGGGTGTCAGCGCGAGATGCTGCGACAGGCGCAGCTGCAGGGAGGGTTTCATGGATGGCGCTGCGGGTGTACGCGACGCTGCACGTCGCACGTGCACCCGCAGCAATCAACCACGCGCGCAGGCTTCGGGCGGCCGGGCGCCCGCGCGCGGAACAAAGGCACGCAAAGGGAAACCCGCTTGAGCGCTGCAGTCGGCATCGCTACATCCGGAAGTGCTCGCCGAGGTAGACGCGCCGCACCGTTTCGTTGCCGACGATTTCGTCAGGTCGGCCGGCGGCGAGCACGACGCCTTCGTTGATGATGTACGCGTGATCGCAGATACCAAGCGTTTCGCGCACGTTGTGGTCGGTGATCAACACGCCGATGCCGCGGTCCTTCAGGAAGCGCACGATGCGCTGGATCTCGAGCACCGCGATCGGGTCGACACCGGCGAACGGTTCGTCGAGCAGGATGAAGCGCGGGCGCGCCGCCAGTGCGCGAGCGATTTCGACGCGGCGCCGCTCGCCGCCCGACAAAGACAGCGCAGTGTTCGTGCGCAGGTGCGCGATCTGAAGATCGTCTAGCAGTTGGGAAAGCCGATCCTCGATGACCACCTTCGGCAGCGGGCGCTTCTCGTCGTCGACCTGCAGTTCGAGCACGGCGCGGATGTTCTCCTCGACTGTCAGCTTGCGGAAGACCGAGGCCTCCTGGGGCAGGTACGAGAGTCCCAACCGGGCGCGTCGGTGGATCGGGAGGTGCGAAATGGAGCGGCCATCGACGAGGATGTCGCCGTCGTCGAGCGGAACAAGGCCCACGACCATGTAGAAGCAGGTGGTCTTGCCGGCGCCGTTGGGCCCCAGCAAACCGACGACCTCTCCGCTTTCGACCGTCAGTGAAACGTCCTTCACCACGTCGCGACTGCCGTAGCGCTTCTGCAGGTTCTCGACGCTCAGCGTGCTGCGCGTGCGCGCAAGCGGGGTCGCGGCCTCGGCGGCGCGTGTGCGAGCTTCCATCGCCCGGTCCTCAGCCATCGTGCTCGCGCGCATGCCGACGCTCGCCGGCATCCATCCGCCCACACCGTGATGCCAGATCCATGTCGGGCGTGTTCCTATTCCGTGCGCGGGTTGGCGATCTGCCCCGCCGGCTGGAGCGGCGCAGGTGAGCCCGCCTTCGGCGTGGTCGAGCGCGGCGAAATCGTGCCGCGGACGCGTCCGTCGGGATTGTTGGCATCGGCGGCCGACTTCCCTCCGGTCACGAAGTACTTCGAGTTGCGCTGGTCGTAGGTGATCGCGTCGCCGCGCAGTTCGTCGCGCTGGACATCGTTTTCCAGCATGCGCACGCGGGCGCGCGACACGAGCTTGACCGTGTCCGCTTTCTCGTCGTACTCGATCCGTTCGGCCACGCCGTCGACGTATTCCTCGACCCCCGGTTGGCTGGAGTCGCGCTTCTGGCGGAAGGTCGCGAGCTTCCCCGGCGCGGCCTGGATCAGTCCATATTGGTAGCCCTCGGGATCCTTGCGGATCTGCACGCGGTCGCCGGTCGCCCGTATCGTTCCCTTGACCAGCACAACGTTGCCGGCCAGCACGCAGACCTGCTGCAGGTCGTCGCACTCACCGGTGTCCGCCTCGTAATTCAGCGGCTTGTCGCGGTCAGCACGCTCGGCGAAGGCCGGCATGGCGAGCAAGCCGAGCAGCAGCAACAGCCATTTCTTCATCGAGGCAGTTCCTTCGACGTCGCTGCCGGCTCGACCGTGCCGCGCACCTTTGAGCGCAGTTTCACCGTGCGCTTGATGTTGTCGTAGTCCATGCCGACCGCGTTGATACGGGAACCACCGCGGTCGATCTCGACCGGAGACTCGGTTGAAAACTGCTCGGTATCCGGGAAGGCCACCAGCCTTTCGGTCGTCAGCCGCAGCGGGGGTTCGCCCTCGCTGCTCGCCGCGCGGATCAGCGTGACATCGCCGGTCAGGATCACCTTCGCGCCACTATCCTCAACGCGCGCGTGATCGGCCTTGGCGTCGACCTGCGGCTGGTCTGCGCGCAGGCTCACCATGCGCGGGCGGATCACCTCGACGCGGTCGTCGCTCGGAAAGTGCGTGATGCGCTCGCCGATCAGGCGATTAGTTGCCCGTCCCTGTGCGTCGAACTGGGTCAGCGCCGCGCCGTCGACGACCACGTCCGGTCCCTCGCGTGACACCGCGTTCGCCAGGTCGCCGAGCCGGCTGGTCTGCGAATACCAGTAAGTCGTTCCCGCGAGCAGTGCCAGCAGCAGGACGGCGATGACGGCGGTGATGCGGTCACGCATGGTGTTTCACTGCGCCCCTCGCGTACGCGACGCTGCGCGGCGCACGTGCGCTCCGGGCGGGAAGAGTCAGCGCGCCGGCCTTCGGGCGGCCGGGCGGGCGGCGCGAAGGAAAAGTCGGTATGAAGAGCGGGAGGATCATGCCTGCACCATTGCCATCAGGTCGACGCCCTGAGCTCGCAGGATGAACTCCGCTGCGGCGCGCACGGCAGCGCGGCCTCCGGGGCAGGGCGCGACCCAGTGCGCGGCTTCCTTTACTTCGTCGCGGGCGTCTTCCACCGTGATGGCGAAGCCCGCCCTGCGCAGCACCGGCAGGTCGGGCAGATCGTCGCCGACGAATGCGGCGTCGTCGTCCTGCAGCCCGGCGTTCGCAAGCAGTTCGCGGAACGCCGCGGCCTTGTCGCCGCGCCCCTGCAGCACCCGGCCGATGCCGAGCTCGCTAGCGCGCCGATCGACGATCGGCGAGCTGCGCGCCGAAATGATCGCCACGTCGATCCCATGTGCGAGCAGCATCTTGACGCCATGTCCGTCGCGCACGTCGAACACCTTAATCGCCTCGCCCTGCGGGCCGTAGTACAGGCGACCATCGGTCAGGACGCCGTCGACGTCGAGGACGACGATGCGGACGCGCGCGGCGCGCTGCGCGGGCGTCATCAGATCACCTTCGCGTTCATCAGGTCGAGGTTGTTCAGCGCACCGATCAGCCGTCCTGCCGCGTCGACGACCAGCAGCTGGTTCCTGCGCCGGCGATCCATCAGCTGCGCGGCCTCGGCGGCGAGCACATCCGGCGAAATCGTCAGGGGCGACCGCGTCATGACGTCGGCCACCATTAGCGGGCGGACGTCGCCGGCGCGTTCGAGCAGCCGGCGCAGGTCGCCGTCGGTGAAGATGCCCGCCAGCGCGCCGCTCGAGTCGAGCACGGCCGTCATGCCGAGCTGCTTGCGGGTGATCTCGTGCAGTGCGTCCATTACGCTGGCGGTGTCCGGCACCGCCGGAATCGCATCGCCGCTGCGCATGACGTCGCGCACACGCGTCAGCAGACGGCGCCCGAGCGCACCGGCGGGATGCGAGCGCGCGAAATCCGCACGCCCGAACCCGCGGGCATCGAGGCAGGCAATTGCGAGCGCATCGCCAAGAGCCAGCATCGCGGTGGTCGAAGAGGTGGGTGCCAGATTGAGCGGGCAGGCTTCCTTGTCGACGTGGACATCGAGATGGACATCGGCCAGCCGCGCCAGCGATGAGTCCGGCTTTCCGGTCATCGCGATCAGCGGCGTGCCTTCGCGCTTGGCGACAGGCACGATCGTCAGCAGCTCGTCCCCTTCTCCCGAATAGGACAGTGCGAACAGCACGTCGTCGCGCGTGATCATGCCGAGGTCGCCGTGCGCCGCTTCGGCCGCATGGACAAAGATCGCAGGGGTGCCGGTCGATGCGAGCGTTGAGGCGAGCTTGCGGCCGATGTGCCCGCTCTTGCCGACGCCGGTGACGACGACCCTGCCGCGGCACGCCAGCAGCAGCGTGGCGGCCCTTTCGAATTCGCCATCTATGCGCGAAGCGAGCGCCGCGACCGCGGCAGCCTCGATCTCGATCACCTCGCGCGCCAGGGCAAGCGCGCTGGCGCCGGGTTTGACCGGGGTGGGGTTGGCGGACATGCAGGAACGCTGCAGATCGGAGGGAGTGCGCGCAGTCGTCGTAGGTGAAACGCGTGCGGCGATAATACACTCGCGGGGACTGCTGGCATGGGCTTTGCTTTCGTTCCGCCGCCCCGTCGACACCACCTCAATCTCCGATGACCTCGGGTCTCGAAGTCACGCTCGTTCTGCTTGCCTCGGTGGTGCTGGGCGTCGTCGCCTTCCGCCTGCTGTCGCTGCCGCCGCTGCTCGCGTATTTGACGGTCGGCATCCTGGTCGGGCCGCATGCGCTCGGCCTCGTACCTGACACCGAGCAGACACGGTATCTGGCCGAATTCGGCGTCGTGTTCCTGATGTTTTCGATCGGCCTCGAGTTCTCGCTGCCCCGTCTTCGGTCGATGCGCCGAATCGTGTTCGGCCTCGGTGGCGCACAGGTGGCACTCACGATCCTGGTGACTCTCGCCGGCGGATGGCTGATCGGATCGCGATTCGGCATCGGGCTCCCCGGCGCGTTCGCGCTCGGTGCCGCGCTGGCAATGTCGTCGACTGCGATCGTGATGAAGCTGATCTCCGAGAGGCTCCAGCTCGACACCGACCATGGGCGGCGCATCGTCGGCGTGCTGCTGTTCCAGGATCTCGCCGTCGTTCCGCTGCTCGTCGTCATTCCGGCGCTGGCTGCGGACCCGTCAGAGCTGGCGCGGATGCTGGGCTTTGCCGTGCTGAAGGCAGCGGCGCTGCTCGCGGTGCTCCTCGCCGGGGGCCAGCGGGTATTGCGCTGGTGGCTACACCTCGTCGCGCGCCGCAAGTCGCACGAGCTCTTCACGCTGAACGTGCTGCTCGTGACGCTGGGACTTGCATGGCTGACGGGGCTCGCCGGGCTTTCGCTGGCGCTCGGCGCCTTCGTCGCCGGGATGCTGATCGCGGAGACCGAATTCCGTCACCAGGTCGAGGAGGACATCAAGCCATTCCGCGACGTCCTGCTCGGGCTGTTCTTCGTCACGATCGGCATGCTGCTCAACCCGGACGTCGTGCTGCGCAACGCCGGATGGGTCGCGCTGGCGCTCGTTGCCCCGGTCGCGTTCAAGTTCGGGCTGATCTACGCGCTGACGCGCGTCTTCAGGGCCGGTGCCGGCACCGCGATCCGCACCGCGCTCGCGCTGTGCACAGCCGGCGAATTCGGCTTTGTGCTGCTCGGCCTGGCCGGCCAGCATCAGGTGCTCGCGAGCGACGTCCTCCAGGTTGTTCTGGCGGCGATGCTGCTGTCGATGCTGGTGGCACCGCTGCTGGTCCAGCATGCCGACCGCATCGTGATGCGCCTGGTCTCGGCCGAGTGGATGCTGAAGTCGCTCGAGATTGCGAAGATCGCGCAGCGCGCGATTGCGACCGACCGCCACGTGGTCATCTGCGGCTTTGGTCGCAGCGGTCAGCACCTCGCGAAGATGCTGGAGCAGGAGGGCATCGGCTACGTCGCACTCGACGTCGATCCTGATCTGGTGCGCGAGGCGGCGGCGGCCGGTGACTCTGTCGTCTTTGGCGACGCGGCGCGACGCGAGACGCTGGTCGCCGCGGGCGTGCGTCGTGCCGCCGCGCTCGTCATCACCTATGCGGACACCGCCTCCGCACTGAAGGTGATGCACCACGCGCAGGAGCTGCGGCCGAGCCTCGCGGTGATCGTCCGCACACAGGACGATCACGACCTGGATAAACTGATGCAGGCGGGGGCCACCGAGGTTGTGCCTGAAATCTTCGAAGGCAGCCTGATGCTCGGTTCGCACGCCCTGGTGCTGCTCGGGGTACCGCTGTCGCGTGTCGTGCGCAGGGTGCGTGAGGCGCGCGACCAGCGCTACCGCCTGCTGAGAGGCTACTTCCATGGCTCGAGCGACGACGAGGATGCGCTCGAGGAAGAGGCGCATGCGCGGCTGCATTCGGTCACGCTCGATCCGGGTTCGGTCGCGGTGGGCAAGCGCATCGGCGCCCTGGACCTGGCGGTGGTCGGTGCCGATGTCACCGCAGTGCGCCGCCGCGGCATCCGCGGCGCGGAACCGAGCCCGGACATGGTGCTGCAGGCTGGCGACGTCTTGGTCCTGCGCGGCCGGACAGAAGCCCTGGAATTGGCGGAGGAGCAACTGCTGCGGCGATAGCGGCCCCGCGTGAGCCTGGACAATGGCTAGGGCGCTCGCATCGCCGCCGCAGCTTCTGCCGAAGGTGCGCCTGCTCAGGCAGCGGCGCGGGGACGCCGCCGCTGGCGGGCAAGCACCGGCGCCAGATACGTCCCCGTATGGCTTTCGGAGCTGGCCGCGATCTTTTCCGGCGGGCCGGTGGCGATGATGTGTCCGCCGCCGTCGCCACCTTCGGGCCCCAGATCGACCACCCAATCGGCCGTCTTGATCACGTCGAGGTTGTGCTCGATCACCACCACGGTGTTGCCCGCATTGCGCAGCTGGTGCAAGACCTCCAGCAGCAATGCGATGTCATGGAAGTGGAGACCGGTCGTCGGTTCGTCAAGGATGTAGAGCGTGCGGCCGGTGTCGCGCTTGGAGAGTTCCAGGGAGAGCTTGACTCGCTGCGCTTCGCCACCGCTCAGTGTTGTCGCGCTCTGGCCGAGGCGGACATAGCCGAGGCCCACATCGAGCAGGGTCTGCAGCTTGCGGGCGATCGCCGGGACGGCATTGAAGAACTCGAACGCGTCCTCGACCGTCATGTCGAGCACATCGGCAATGCTCTTGCCCTTGTAATGAACCTCGAGCGTCTCGCGGTTGTAGCGCTTGCCGTGGCAGACGTCGCACGGCACGTAGACGTCGGGCAGGAAGTGCATCTCGACCTTGATGACGCCGTCGCCCTGGCAGGTCTCGCAGCGGCCGCCCTTGACGTTGAACGAGAAGCGGCCGGCCTCGTAACCACGCTCGCGCGCCGTCGGCGTCTCCGCAAAGAGCTCGCGGATCGGCGTGAACAGCCCCGTGTACGTGGCCGGATTGCTGCGCGGCGTGCGTCCGATCGGGCTTTGGTCGACGTTGATCACCTTGTCGACGTGCTCCAGACCCTCGAGCATCGTGTACGGCGCCGGCTCGGCCGCCGAGCCGTACAGGTGACGGGCCACGGCCGCGTAAAGCGTGTCGTTGACGAGCGTCGACTTGCCGGAGCCGGAAACGCCGGTGATGCAGGTGAGCAGCCCGATCGGCAGGTCGAGCGTGATGTCCTTCAGGTTGTTCCCCTGTGCTCCGACGAGCTTGAGCCAGTGCGTGAACGGTGGCGTTCGATCCGAAGGCACCTCGATCTGCCGGCGCCCGGCCATGTACTGACCGGTCAGGGATTTGCGGTTCGCCTCGATCTCCGCCAGGGTGCCTCGCGCCACGACCTCGCCGCCGTGCGCGCCGGCACCCGGGCCCATGTCGACGATGAAGTCTGCCGCCCGGATTGCGTCTTCGTCGTGCTCGACGACGATCACGCTGTTGCCCAGGTCGCGCAGGTGCTTGAGCGTGCCGATCAGGCGGTCGTTGTCGCGCTGGTGCAAGCCGATCGAGGGCTCGTCGAGCACGTACATCACGCCGGTCAGCCCCGAGCCGATCTGCGAGGCGAGCCGGATCCGCTGCGATTCACCGCCCGAAAGTGTGTCGGCCGATCGATCGAGCGACAGGTAATCGAGACCGACATTGACGAGGAAGCGCAGACGCGAACCGATTTCCTTGATGATCTTCGCCGCGATCTCCTTCTTCGCTCCGGCGAAGCTCACTGCCTCGAAGTAGCGCGATGCCTCGGCGAGCGGCGCCGCCGAGATCTGCCAGATGCCGCGTTGCTCCTCGCCATCGCCAATGAAGACGTTGCGCGCCTCGCGCCGCAGCCGCGACCCTTCGCATACGGGACACGGCCGCTGGCTGCGCAGTTTTGCGAGTTCCTCGCGCACGACCAGCGAGTCGGTCTCCTTCAGGCGGCGCTCGAGGCTCGGGATCACGCCTTCGAAAGGATGCCGCCGTACGATCTTGCGGCCGCGCTCGTTCGTGTAGGTGAATGGGATCTCGACGTCCCTCGATCCGTGCAGGATGACCCGCCGGGCCGATTCGGGAAGCTGGTCGAACGGCTGGTTCAGGTCGAAGCCGTAATGCTGCGCGACCGCCAGCAGCATCTGGTGGTAGTACTGGTTGCGTGCATCCCAGCCCTTGATCGCGCCGCTCGCGAGCGAAAGCTCGGGGTGCGCGACAACCCGCGATTCGTCGAAATACTCCACCGTGCCGATGCCATCGCAGGCCTCGCACGCACCCATCGGGTTGTTGAAGGAGAACAGGCGCGGCTCAAGTTCGGCGAGCGAATAGCTGCACACCGGGCACGCGTAGCGGCTCGAGAACGCGAGTTCCTGTCCATTGTCGGCGTCGAGCAGCAGGGCGCGCCCGTCGGCGAGCCGCAATGCGGTCTCGAACGACTCGGCCAGGCGCTGCTTGGCATCCGCGCGCACCTTGAGCCGGTCGATCACGACGTCGATCGAGTGCTTCTCGGTCTTGGCGAGTGGCGGCGCGTCGTCGCCTTCGACGATCGCCCCGTCGATGCGAAACCGCACGAACCCCTGCGTCTGCATGTCGTCGAAGAATTCGACGAACTCGCCCTTGCGTTCGCGCACGGCGGGCGCCAGCACAAGCACCCTGGTCTCCTCCGGCAGCGCCAGCGTCGCGTCGACCATTTGCGACACGCTTTGCGACTGCAGCGGGACCTTGTGGTCCGGGCAATACGGTGTGCCGACGCGCGCGAACAGCAGCCGCAGGTAGTCGTGGACTTCGGTGACGGTGCCGACGGTCGAGCGCGGGTTGTGCGACGCGGCCTTCTGCTCGATCGCGATCGCGGGTGACAGTCCCTCGATCAGGTCGACATCGGGCTTCTCCATGAGCTGCAGGAACTGGCGCGCATAGGCCGACAGCGACTCGACGTAGCGCCGCTGACCCTCGGCGTACAGCGTGTCGAAAGCAAGCGAGGACTTTCCCGAGCCGGACAAACCCGTGATTACGACGAGTCGCTCGCGCGGCAGGTCGAGATCGACGCTCTTCAGGTTGTGGGTGCGGGCTCCGCGGATGCGGATTTCATCCATCGAACAGGTGAGGAGCAGAAGGCTAACTTGTTACTATAGCGACAAACATCGTCGCAACCGCGGTTCTGCTGCGGTGCCGGCAGGTGCGGCGCAGATCGGCTCGCGACAGGGGACGGATATGGCATCGGTCAATAAGGTGATCCTGATCGGCAATCTCGGCCGCGATCCCGAGACGCGTTACACCGCGGACGGTGCGGCCATCACCAACATCACCATCGCAACTTCGGACCGCTGGAAGGACAAGGCCAGCGGGGAAATGAAGGAAGCGACCGAGTGGCATCGCGTAGTGTTCTTCGGGCGCCAGGCCGAGATTGCCGGCGAGTACCTGCGCAAGGGCCGTCCGGTCTACGTCGAAGGCCGGTTGCGTACGCGCAAGTGGCAGGACAAGGATGGGCAGGATCGCTACACCACCGAGATCGTCGCCGAGAACATGCAGATGCTCGGATCGCGCGAAGGCATGGGCGGTGGCGACGTCGATAGCGGTGAGGAATCGCGCGCCGCAGCCCCCGCACGTTCGGCCGGCGGTCGCCCGGCCGCACAGAAGCCGGCGACCAACATCGCCGACATGGACGACGATATCCCGTTCTGAGGCGCTGGCGTGCCCGCGGCGCGCGTGGCCTCATTCATAGTGGCCGGGCGCGCGATTAATGGCATTGCCGCCGGCCTCGGGCGCCTGATTCGCCTGTCCTGAGCGCGATTCTTGCTGGCAAGAACGTTCGCAGGCTGCGCGGGCGGCGCGTCTGCATCGCCAGGCTGACAGATTCGAACAATGGACCTCGGCTATGGATCTCAGTTTCCTTCCCGACTGGCCCCCCACGTTTTCGCCCGCGCTGGCGGTGGCGGCGCTCGCGCTGGTGGCCGCAGCCGCTGGCGAGATGGCTGCGCGCTGGTTGCGTCTGCCGCGGATGCTGGGCTACCTCGCGGCCGGAGCCGCTTTCGGCGTCGGTGGCTATCTCGTCGAGCTGCTGAATCTGCAGCCGCTGCCGGCGACGACCCTCAATGGCGCTCTTGACTTCGCGGCGTCGATCATCCTGTTCGATCTGGGCCAGCGGGTGTCTTTCGGCTGGCTGCGCCGCAACCCAGCGCTCCTCGGGGCGAGCGCGCTGGAAGGCGGCATCACCTTTGTCGCCGTGTTTGTCGCGATGCACGCACTCGAGTTCGCGCCGCTGCCGGCGGCGCTGATTGCGACGATCAGCATGTCGACCTCGCCGGCGGTCGTGCTTTCGCTGACGCGCGAGGTGCGGGCGCAGGGGCAGGTCACCGAGCGCATCCTGCTGCTCACCGCGCTGAACTCCATCTATGCAGTGGTGCTGTCGACGTTGCTGCTCGCGTGGGCCCGACTGGACGCTCGCGGACTGGTCGACGATTACCTGCTGCACCCGGCCTACCTCATCTTCGGTTCGCTGACGCTGGCGGCTCTCGGCGCGCGGCTGTTTCACTCGTTCGCCTCCTTCGTGCGCCACGAGCGGGCGGTGCAGCTGATCCTGATGCTCGGGGTCATCTCCATCGTGTTCGCACTGTCGAGCGCGTTGAGACTGTCTCCGCTGCTGGCGTTGCTCGCTTGCGGCGCGTTCGTGCGCGCCTTCGACCACGGGCGGCAGCTGGCCACCAGCGATGTCGGTCTTATCTCGGCGCTGGCGCTGGTGCTGTTCTTCGCACTGTCGGCGGCGACTGTCGACTGGTCCCTGCTGATCGGGGCCGGCGTACCTGCGGTGGTGCTGGCAATCGTGCGCACCGTGTGCAAGGTCGTTGCCGTCAGCGCGCTGGCGCCGCTGACCGGCATCGGCTGGCGCAAAGGCGTCTATGCAGGCATCGGCCTGTTGCCGATGTCTGCAATCGCCCTCATGCTGACTCACCAGTTGACCGAATTGCACCCGCAGCTCGGGATGCAGGCCGGAGCGGTGGTGTTCGCCAACGTCGTCGCGTTTCAGGTCATCGGCGCGCTGGCGCTGCAGTTTGCGTTGCGGGCGAGCGGTGAGTCGAGGGAGCGGGCATGAGACATCCTGTGTCAACCTGCGACGAGTTGGAAGCGCTGAGCGGCACGGTGTTGAGAGGGATCGTAGGGTTTGCGGTCGACCCAGGCGCGCCAGATCACACGCAGCCAGGCGCGCGCGAGGATGCGCACGGCGTGC
>DATKAJ010000008.1:0-3479 GCA_035498175.1 Burkholderiaceae bacterium | reverse complement strand
CAGGTAATAGAAATCATCGATCGAAGGCCCGATGACGCCACGCCGCAGTGCCTCGAGCAGCGTCAACAGCTCGTTGATCGAGACCTTGAGCTTCGCTGCACGCAGGTGGAAGAAGAAGTCGATCAGCATCGGCGCTCCATCACCTGCGACGCCCCAGCCTCAGTTCGAGGTGGCGCTTCACGTCACGCCATTCCGAGGCGAGGATGCTGAACATCACGGTATCGCGCACGGTGCCGTCGCGGCGCGACTGGTGATGCCGGATCACGCCGTCCTTCTTCGCGCCAAGTGCCGCGATGGCGGCCTGGGATCTGAAATTGAAGTTGTCAGTTCGGAATCCGACGACTGCGCAACCGAGGGCGTCGAAGGCATGCCCGAGCAGCAGCAGCTTGCAGGCCGTGTTCACGTGGGTCCTCTGGCAGCGGCCTGCGTACCAGGTGTAGCCGATCTCGACGCGATCAACCGCGGTGACGATGTCGTGATAGCGCGTGCTGCCGACGATTGCGCCGTTCTCCAGGTCGCGCACCGCCCACGGCAGCATGTGTCCGGCGTCCTGACCGGCCAATGCGGCCGAGATGTAGGCATCGGTCTCCGGCGGTGCCGGCACCGAGGTGAACCACAGCGTCCAGAGTTCGCCGTCGCTGGCGGCAGCGACGAGGCCATCGTGATGCTCGCGCACGAGCGGTTCCAGCCGCACGCCGTGGCCTTCCAGGACCATGGGCCGCGGGGGAAGCATGTCCCGTCAGCGGTTGCTGCGCGCCATGAAGACAAGCCGCTCGAACAGGTGCATGTCCTGCTCGTTCTTGAGCAGGGCACCGGCGAGCGGCGGCACGGCGATCTTGTCGTCCTTCGAGCGCAGGGCTTCCGGCGGGATCTGCTCGGCAACCAGCAGCTTCAGCCAGTCGAGCAGCTCGGAGGTCGAAGGCTTCTTCTTCAGGCCGGGCAACTCGCGCACGCCGAAGAAGACCGCGAGCGCGTTCTGCAGCAGCTCCTTGCGCAGCTTCGGGTAATGGACATCGACGATTGCCTGCATCGTGTCCTTGTCCGGAAACCTGATGTAGTGGAAGAAGCAGCGCCGCAGGAAGGCGTCCGGCAGCTCCTTCTCGTTGTTCGATGTGATGACGACCAGCGGGCGATGGCGCGCAACCACGGTCTGCCGCGTTTCGTAGACGTAGAACTCCATCCTGTCGAGTTCGCGCAGCAGGTCGTTCGGGAACTCGATGTCGGCCTTGTCGATTTCGTCGATCAACAGCACCGACGGCTGGTCCGACGTGAAGGCCTGCCACAGCACGCCGCGGACGATGTAGTTCTCGATGTCCTGCACTCGCGCGTCGCCCAGCTGCGAGTCGCGCAGCCGGCTCACGGCATCGTATTCGTACAGTCCCTGCTGGGCCTTCGTTGTCGACTTGATGTGCCACGCGAGCATCGGCATTTCGAGCGCGCGCGCCACCTCTTCGGCCAGCATTGTCTTGCCGGTGCCAGGCTCGCCCTTGATCAGCAGCGGCCGCTGCAGTGTCAGCGCCGCATTGACGGCGAGCTTCAGGTCGTCGGTTGCGACGTAGGTCGAGGATCCTTCGAATCTCGGCATGAAATGGCCTGTGCAGTGAGGCGAGCCAGTATACGCAACGGTTTTACCGCGCCGATGGCACTGCACTACGACGCCGCTTCGAACCGGACCTCGGCGCGGAGTCGATTACAATCACGCGCTGCTCGCGAGGGCGGACACGTCCGCCTCAGAGTTCACGACTCCATACGGAAGTCCCGGATGACGTTCAAACGACCGCTGTTCGCCGTGCTGGCCGTGCTGCCGTTACTGGCATTGGCTCAGGACAAGAAGCCGGAAGCCGCACCCGCCGCGGCCGATGCGCCGGTCTCGATGTGCATCGGCTGTCATTCGATTCCCGGGTACCAGGCCTCGTTTCCGCAGGTCTATCGCGTCCCGAAGATCGGCGGCCAGTCGCCGCAATACATCGAGGCCGCGCTCAAGGAGTATCGGGACGGCAGCCGTTCCCATCCGACGATGACCGGAGTGGCGAAGGGACTTTCGGACCAGCAGATCGCCGCGGTGGCTGCGTACTACGCCGCCCGCGGCAAGTGAGCGGCACGATGAAGAACGGACTTCTCGCGGCAGCGGCGCTGGTCATCGTCGCTGGCTCGGCGCAGGCGGCCGATGCGGCGAAGGGCGAAAAGCTCGCGCAGGCGCAATGCGCCGCCTGTCATGGCAGGGATTTCGTGACGCCAGTGGATCCTGGCTATCCAAGGCTCGCGGGCCAATATCCCGACTACCTGGAAAAGGCGCTGCGCGAGTACCAGACCGGCGGACGCAAGAACCCTATCATGGCGGGGATTGCGAAACCGCTGTCGCGCGCCGACATCAGCGACCTCGCCGCGTACCTGAGCGGCTTGCCAGGCCCGCTCGACAACACCAAGCGCTAGTCGATTGCCCGGAGGCGGCGATCACTCGCCGCCGGCACGGCGACGCAGACAGTCGAGATAGTCCTGTGTCATCACATCGGGCGGCACCGCGTCGCCCGCGCGTTGCGCGGCCCAGACTGCCTCGCCGAGGCATTCCATCACGTCGTGCGCGGCCGCGTGCGCGTCGCCCCGCCGCTGCACGAGGCGCTGATAGGCGCCGCGGATGCCCGGCGGCTGGTCGATCGACAACTGCTCGGCGATCGCCAGGTGCATGGCCAGATGCAGGAACGGATTGGTTTGGCCGTCCTCGATGCTGTAGTCCTCGATCTCGTCCCGTGACAGCGCGTCCTGGTACTCGGGATGCTCGACGATCCAGCCGAGCGCCATCGTCTCGAGCGGCGTCAGGATCTGCGATTCGCGGTGCTTGCGCCACGTGTCCCGAAAGAACCGGCGCACTTCCTCCCGGCTCGGCGTGAACATCGTCACGACTCGGGTGGGAAGCCCGATCGAGGCGCCTTCGGCGCGGGCGTCTTGGGGCGGTATTCGCACCATTCGGCGATCGGGCAGCGCCAGCATTCGGGCGAACGTGCCTTGCAGATATAGCGGCCGTGCAGGATCAGCCAGTGATGGGCGTTCAGCTTGAACTCGTCCGGAGTTAATTTCTGCAGGCGCGCCTCGACCTCGTCGACATCGCTGCCCGGTGCCAGGCCCGTGCGGTTGGCGACGCGAAAGATGTGAGTGTCCACGGCGATCGTCGGTTCGCCGAATGCCACGTTGAGCACGACGTTGGCCGTCTTGCGACCGACGCCCGGCAGCGCCTGCAGCGCCTCGCGCTCGCGTGGCACCTCCCCGCCGTGGCGCTCGAGCAGCAGACCTGACAGCGCGATGACGTTGGCGGCCTTGGTGCGGAACAAGCCGATGGTCTTGATGTGTTCGGTCAGCCGGTCCTTGCCCAGCGCGACCATCCGGGCGGGCGTGGGCGCCACCACGAACAGTTTGCGTGTCGCCAGGTTGACGCTGCGGTCGGTCGCCTGTGCCGACAGCACGACGGCGACGAGCAGCGTGAA
>DATKAJ010000007.1:0-2531 GCA_035498175.1 Burkholderiaceae bacterium | reverse complement strand
GCGCTCGTAGGGAGGCGCGTTGGCGACCGCTACCGAGATGAGCGCGAGAGCGCGCACGGGATCGGCCGGCATGTCCTTGCCGCGCCACAAGAGGTCGGCGAGGAACGCCTGCGCACCGGGGTGCCCCTTCTGGCTCAGCACCGACAGCCAGTGCTTGGCGTAGTTGGTGTCCTTCTCGATGCCCTCGCCGCGCAGATAAAGCTTAGCGAGCTCGAACTGCGCGTCCTCGTCGCGGAAGAACTGCGCGGCCTCGCGCAGATACTCCATGGCGATCTTCGGATTGGGCTTGAGGTTTGCTTCGGGCAGGCCGTTGAGCAGGTAGCCGGCGATGCGCGTCATCGCCTTGGCGACGTACGGCGCGCGCTGGTCGTCGTCGGGATCGACGTCGGTGTGCTCCTCGGCGATCTTCATGTAGAGCTCGTACGCCTTGGCGTGGTCGGTGTGCGAGCCGTTGTTGTCGGAGTAGATGCGCGCCAGATAGTAGGCGGCGAAGGGGTTTCCGCTGCCGGCGGCGGGCTCAAGCCAGCGCATGGCTTCGCTGGGATCCTGCGGGACGCCTCCACCGGCATAGTGACGGCGGCCGATCATCCAGCTGGCGGTCATGTCGCCCTGGGCCGCCGCTTTCTTGAGCCAGTCGATCGCCTGGGTCTGGCTGCCGGCAACCAAGGTGCCGGTATCGAGCATGTATCCGAGGGCGAGCTGGGCGGGTGCGTATCCCGCCTCGGCGGAGCGCCGGAAAAAGTCGACGGCGTCGCGATCGCTGCGCGACGGGCCGGAGCCGGACAAGGCGTCCATGCCGCGTTCATACAGCGACTCGGGTGACGTGCTCTGGGCGAAGGCCAGGGTGGCGATCATAACGACGGCGGCGGCGAAGCTCAATGGGCGCATGGCAGTTACTCCACCTCTAAGTATAGAAACCCGGATAAAAGCCGCTAGTTACGAAGGTTGATAAAGGCAGCCGGCGCACGGGCTTGCGGCGCGGTGATCGGATGGGTTTGCCTTTACAATTCTTTACCGCGGGCGGACTGGCAGAAAAACGGTCTGCCGCCAGGAGGGTCGTTTCACGATGACCGCCGAAACTACCGACGCGATTGCGCAGATCGTTTTCTACGGTGTGATGGGATGCTGGTGCCTGTTTGCCGTTGTGTTCTTGCTGCGGAAGCGGCCCGCCCGGGGAACGAAGACGCGCAGCGACTGGAAGGCGATGGTGGGCATGGCAATCCAGGGCACCGGCTATGCCATCGTATGGTTCCTGCCGTTGCGACGCGTTCCGCTGGGCGCGGTGGTCGCGATGCCGCGGACAGCGGAAATCGCGCTGGGCGGAATTACGATCGCGATGGCGCTGGCTTCGGTGTGGATGGTGAACGCAGCGATCCGCGAGCTGGGCACGCACTGGGCGCTGGCGGCGCGGCTGGTCGAAGGCCACAAGCTGATCATGAGCGGGCCCTACCGGCTCGTGCGCAATCCGATCTACACGGGCATGCTCGGTATGCTGATCGCAACCGGGCTTGCCGTGACCAAATGGCAGGCATTGCTGGCGGCGATCGCGGTCTTCCTCGCCGGGACGTGGCTGCGCGTGCGCGTGGAGGAGCGCCTGCTGCGCGGGCAATTTGGCGCTGAGTTCGACGAATACACACGGCGCGTGCCGGCGGTCATTCCCGGGATCTGGTAAGCGTCTTACGGGTAGCGTTCGCGGAGAAAATCGCCAATTGCTGAATACGCGTTGCTAAGAGTCTTTTCGTCCGGCAGGAAAACGATGCGAAAGTGCTGCGTGCCTGGGCGCTGTCCGAAGCCCGAGCCGTGTACGACCATGACGTGTTTCTGGCGAATCAACTCGGCGACGAAGACGTCGTCGCCTTCTGGGATGTCGAGGGAAGGGAACGCATAGAAAGCGCCGCGCGGCGCGACACAACTAACGCGCGGAGTTTCGCTGCACCACTGCATGGTGAGGTCGCGCCGGGAGCGCAGCTTGCGTCTCACTTCCGGCAGATGATCCTGCGGGCCGTCGAGCGCGGCCTTGATTGCGTATTGCTCCGGATGGTTCGCGCACAGGCGAGCGCGCAATAGTTTATTGACGCCGTCGAGATACGGCTTGATCGCCGCTGCGTCGCCGCTGGCAATGCCCCACCCGATGCGCCATCCCGGCGCGAGATAGTTCTTCGACAGGCCACCGAACGTAATCACGGGCACGTCAGGCGCGACGGCCGCCATGGCGACGAGCGGGTCATCTTCGATCATGAGCTTGTCGTAGATCTCGTCGGCGAAGATGACCAGGTTGTGTCGCCGCGCGAGTTCGGCGATTTCTTCCAGCATCTTGCGCGTGCATACTGAGCCGGTCGGATTGTTGGGATTGATGAGCACGATGCCGCGCGTTCGCGGCGTGATCCGGCTCTTGATGTCGTCGAGGTCGGGCTGCCAGCCGTCTTCTTCCTTCAGGTAATACGCATTCAGCCCGACGCCGAGCTTCGCCAGAACTGCCGAGTACAGCGGATAGTCAGGGCAGGGCGTCAGCAGGTTGTCCCCGGGATTGA
>DATKAJ010000006.1:0-19630 GCA_035498175.1 Burkholderiaceae bacterium | reverse complement strand
CCGATCGCGGCGAGGAAACCGAAAGCCACGGCGCGAGGCTCGTAGCTTGCGAACAGGCGGGAGAACGACCGATGCTCGAACAGCACGAACGGGTTGGTCACGACCGCGAAGCAGGTGAACGCGAGCGCGAGCTTCAGGGCGACGTTGTAGGCCGGAGCCCAGTCGCTCGCGGACCACGCGGCCGACAGCCACATTGCACCGAGGGCAGCCATTCCTGCCGAGATGGCGATTTCACGCGGACGCCAGTCGGTCACTGCATGCCTCGCTGCGCGTGGCGTGCACCCGGCCTGCCCGCCGATGAGCAGGATTGCAGCCCGCTTTCGACCGCGGCAGCGATGCTGCGTACGGCTGTCTCCGCCGCTCGTTTCATTGTTTTGTACCTCCGTCGGCCTCGAGCTTGCCGACCCGCCCCCCGGAGCGTCGAACCAAGCGTAAATCCCGAGCGAAACGCTGCGGAACAGCGGCTGATACCAAGAACACGGGGCGGGTCGGCGCAGTTGCGCTTCTACGGCAATGCAGCACCGCCGTGGGTCGGATAGCGCTCGCACTCGGAGAGAATCCCATCCGGTGAAGGCGCAGCACGAGCGACTCCGGCTCGCACGACACCGCGCGGTCTGCCGGGGACTTCATCCATACGCCCGATTCGGGCGCTCAGGCGTCTCGCGCTTCCGCTGCGGGTTCTGACCTCGACGATGGCCGTGCCAGCCGACGCCGGTCGCTACGACGGGCGTCTGTTCGACGCGCATCTGCATCTGAACTGGGAGGGCGGCTTCGGGCTCCCGGTCGACGAGGCCATCGGACCGATGCGTGCGAACGGCGTGACGGCCATTCTCGCGACGAGCCGCCCGAACGACGGCGCCGGCGCGCTGGTGCAGGCCGGAGCAGAAGGCGCGCGCGTCGTCGCCTTCCTGAGACCGTACCGCGTCCGTGATTACCGTTTAGCGACCCGACAGTGCCCGAATTCCTCGGGCAGGAATTCCGTCGTGGCTACTACGTCGGCATCGGAAAGTTCCACCTCAGCGGTAACGCCGCCGCCAGCGATGTCGTGAAGCGCACCGCCGAACTCGCGCACCGTCGCTGACCGCGTCGCGCACGGCTACGGCGAGCGGCTCTTTCCGCCGCCCGGACAAACGCGCTGATCAGGCGCGCCCGTACAGCGTGACGACGCAGGCGCCGCCGAGGCCGAGGTTGTGCTGCAGCCCGAGACGCGCGCCAGCGACCTGACGCGCCTCCGCCCTGCCGCGCAACTGCTGTGTCAGTTCGTAGCACTGCGCGAGCCCCGTCGCGCCGAGCGGGTGGCCCTTGGAGAGCAGCCCGCCCGAAGGATTCGTGACCACCTCGCCGCCGTAGGTGTTGCCGCCGTCGGCGACGAATCGCGCACCTTCGCCCGGTGCGCAGAAGCCGAGGGCCTCATAGGTGATCAACTCGTTCTGGGCGAAGCAGTCGTGCAGTTCGCAGACGTCGATGTCCTCTGGGCCGACCCCACCCTTCGCGTACACCGCGTCGGCCGCAGCCTTCGCCATGTCAGCGCCGACGAGGCTGATCATCGAGCGGCCGAAGGTGGTCGCGGTGTCGGTCGTCATCGCCTGCGCGAGGATCTGCACCGTCGTGTCGATGCCGCGGCGGAGCGCGTAGTCCTCTGATACGAGCACCGCGGCGGCGGCCCCGCAGGTCGGCGGACAGGCCATCAGACGCGTCATCACGCCGGGCCAGACCTGCACATCGCTCAGCACCTGCTCCGGCGTCACTACCTTGCGGAACAGCGCGAGCGGATTCTTCTCGGCGTGGCGACTCGCCTTCGCGCGGACCTGCGCGAAGGTCTCGAGCGGCGTGCCGTAGCGCTGCATGTGCTCACGCCCGGCACCGCCGAAGTAGCGCAACGCCAGCGGGATTTGCGGCTCGCCGACCACCTCTCCGGTGACCGCCTCGAAGCGGTCGAACGGCGTTGGGCGGTCCGGGAACACCGCGCCGAGCGCGCCGGGCTTCATCTGCTCGAAGCCGAGCGCGAGCACGCAGTCGACCCCGGATTCGAGCGCCTGCCGCGCGAGAAACAGCGCGGTCGAGCCGGTCGAGCAGTTGTTGTTGACATTGATGATCGGCACTCCGGTAAGACCGACTTCGTACAGCGCGCGCTGGCCGCTGGTCGAGTCGCCGTAGACGAAACCGACGTAGGCCTGCTGCAGGTCGCTGTACGCGATGCCCGCATCGGCCAGCGCGAGGCGCGCCGCCTCGGCGCCCATCTGGAAGTACGGCGGGTGATCTCCCGGCTTGCGGAACGGAATCATGCCGACCCCCGCGACGACGATCTTCCCTGACACGTGGCCTCCCTGCGCCGCTAGAGCGAGCGCGCGATGATCTCTTTCATGATCTCGTTGGTGCCGCCGTAGATCGGCTGCACCCGTGCGTCGACGTACATGCGCGCAATCGGATATTCGAGCATGTAGCCGTAGCCGCCGAAGATCTGCACGCACTCGTCGACGACCTTGCACTGCAGGTCGGTCAGGTACCACTTGGCCATCGAGGCCGTAGCGGTATCAAGCGTGCCGTCGATCACCTGCTGGATGCAGCGGTCGATGAACGTGCGGGCGACCACGGCCAGCGTCCTGATCTCCGCCAGCTTGAATCGAATGTTCTGCATCTCGATCAGCTTCTGGCCGAAGGCGCTGCGCTCGCGCGCGTACTCGACGGTGAGTCGCAGCGCGCGCTCGATCGACGCGACCGCGCCGATGCCGACCAGCGTGCGCTCGTACGGCAGCTCGCCCATCAGCTGCGCAAAGCCCTTGCCCTCGGTGCCACCCAGCACCGCATCGGCCGGCACGCGGACGTCGTCGAAGAAGAGCTCGCAGGTGTCCTGCCCCTTCTGCCCGACCTTCTCCAGGATGCGGCCGACGCGAAAGCCGGTGACGTTGCGTGTCTCGACCAGCATCAGCGAGATGCCGCGCGCCCCCGCCGCGGGATCGGTCTTGGCGACGACGACGATCAGGTCCGCGAGGTAGCCGTTGGAAATGAATGTCTTCGAGCCGTTGACGACGTAGCCGTCGCCGTCGCGTACCGCGCGCGTGCGCACACCCTGCAGGTCGGAGCCGGCGGCCGGTTCGGACATCGCGATCGCGGCGACCATCGCGCCGCTGGCGAGCTGCGGCAGGTATCTGCGCCTCTGGGCCTCGGTACCGTGGTTCAGCAGGTAGTGCGCGACGATGATGTGCACGTGCACGCCGAACGCGGTGTCGCCGGCCGCGCCGAGCTCGTCGAACAGCGCCGCCATGTGCACAAAGCTGCCACCGCCGCCGCCGTATTCCTCCGGGATGTCGGCGCACAGCGCGCCGAGCTCACCGGCCTTCGTCCACAGTGCGCGATCGACGTGCTGTTGCCTCGCGAAGCGCTCCTGGTGGGGCACGACCTCGGCCTCGATGAATCGGCGCAGCGTGGTGCGGTAGACCTCCAGATCCGGCGACATCCAGGGCGAGGTGTAAGTGGCTGGCAGCATCGTGCGGCGATACGGGCAAGAAATTCAAGTTTCAAGCTAGCACGCCCGCCGGCCGACGCGGCGCGCCCGAGTAGACGGAGGACTCGAACGGAAGGCCGGTCAGCCTTCGACAGGCTCCAGGTTGCCGGCCCGTACGCCCAGCAGCCGGATGCGGCGCGTCAGGTCGACGCGCTTCAGGCACGCGCCGGCCGCCCGGCGGATCGCGGCCGCGTCGCTGACGGCCGCGGGGAGCGTCTGGTCGCGCGTCACGGTGCTGAAGTCATCAAACCTCAACTTGATGCCGATCGTCCGGCCCGCATAGTGCTTGCGCGCGAGATCGGCCGCGACCTGCATGCAAAGCGCCGTGAAAATCCCCGAGAGCTGCGCCTTGTCGCGCACCGCGTGCAGATCGTGATCGAATGTCGTTTCGCGGCTGATCGACCTGGGCTCGCTCCAGGTCACGACCGGACGCTCGTCGAGGCCGCGCGCCGCGTCGGCGAGCCAGCGGCCGTAGCTCGGGCCGAAGTGCTGCAGCAGCCAGGGGCGCTCGGCCTCGGCCAGTTCGCCAATGGTGGCGATTCCGAGCCGCGCCAGTTTCGCGGCCGACTTGGGGCCGACACCGTTGAGCCGTCGCACCGCGAGCGGCGCGAGGCGCGTCGCGATCTCCGCCGGCGTCACGACCGTAAGGCCGTCGGGCTTGTCGAGCTCGGAGGCGATCTTCGCGACCAGCTTGTTGGGCGCGAGCCCGACCGAGCAGTTCAGACCCGTCGCCGCAATGACGGCCTGCTTGAGCTCGGCGGCGATCTCGCGCGCGCACCACCAGACGTTGCGCTCAGCATCGTCCGGGTCGGTGTCCTCGCCATCTCCGTCGCTCGGTAGCCGCGCAGCGACGACGTCGGTCAGGTCGATGTAGATCTCGTCGATCCCGCGGTCTTCCACCAGCGGAACCAGGTCGCGCACCACCGCCTTGAACAGCCGCGAGTACTTGCGATATTCGTCGAAGTCGACCGGCAGCAGTACCGCGTCCGGCGCCTTGGCCGCGGCCTTCATCATCCCCATCGCCGAGTTGACCCCGAGCGCGCGCGCTTCGTAGGTGGCCGTCGTGACGACGCCACGGCCCGCGTAGCCCCGCAACGTCGAAAAGCGACGACGGCGCTCGCCGGTGACAGGATCCGTCTCCCACACCGGCTGGTGGCGCCGGCCGCCGCCGATGACCACCGGGCGGCCGCGCAACTCCGGATAGCGCAGCAACTCGACCGACGCATAGAACGCGTCCATGTCGAGGTGGGCAATCACGCGCACGGGGTTCACTCATCCAGGGCTGTCACGCCCTAGCCTACCGGCCCCACGCGAAGGTGCAATGCGGCGTCCCGTCGCACTGGCCGGCGCGCATCACCGCGACGATAATCGCCGCTCCCCCGGGATCGCGCAGTCCGTTTCGATTGAACAGGAGGCAGCGCATGAACACGACACAGGCCGGCGCGCGCAGCGCGGCTGAATGGGTGGCGGAGTTCCTGGTCGCGCGCGGCGTCGACCGCATCTACGGCCTGCAGGGCGGAC
Organism: Burkholderiaceae bacterium; assembly: GCA_035498175.1. Taxonomy (GTDB): domain Bacteria; phylum Pseudomonadota; class Gammaproteobacteria; order Burkholderiales; family Burkholderiaceae_F; genus JALORV01. The sequence continues at coordinate 14,604 of DATKAJ010000006.1, read as the reverse complement.
ACATCCAGCCGATCTGGGATTACCTTGGTCGCAAAGGCGTACGCATCATCGATGTGCGCGACGAAGGCGCCGCGGTACACATGGCGCACGCGCACGCGGTGCTGCGCGGCGGCGTTGGCGTCGCGATGGTCACGGCCGGACCGGGAGTCACCAACTGCGTGACGGCGATGGCCAACGCGCAGCTCGAGCGCGTCCCGGTCCTGCTGATCGGCGGCTGTGCACCGGTTCCGCAGGACGATCTCGGACCCTTGCAGGGCATCGACCACGTCGGCGTGATGAGGCCCGTCACGCGCAGCGCGCGGACGCTGCGCGTCGCGGACAACCTGCTGCGCGACCTCGACAAGGCGTATTCGACGGCACTCGGCGACGGCAATCCGCCCGGAGCGGTCTACCTCGAGATTCCGACCGACGTGCTGCGGCGAAACGTGCCGCCAAAGCTCGCCCTGCCCGAGTACCTCGCACCGCGCTCGCCACGGCACATTCCACCCGACGCCACCGAAGTCGAGCGCGCGGCCGCGCTGATCGCAAGGGCGCGTCGGCCACTCGTACTGACCGGTCGCGGCACCGCCGACGCCCGCGACGCGCTGGTGCCGTTCCTCGATGCCAGCGGCGCGCTGTACGTCGATACCCAGGAAAGCCGCGGACTGGTGCCGCCAACCCACGCGTCGGTGGTCGGGGCCGTGCGCGCTCGCGCGATGCAGGACACGGACCTCGCGATCATCGTCGGCCGCAAGCTCGACTATCAGACCGGCTACGGCTCGCCAGCCGTGTGGCCGAACGCACGCTTCATCCGGATCGGCGACAACGCCGAAGAGCTTCGCGAGAACCGCCGCGGCGAGGTCGAGCTGTTTGCGCATCCGGGGCTGGCGCTCGCCGCGATCACGAAGAGCCTGCGCAGCCGCAGCCCGGAGTTCGATGCGGCATGGTGTTCGGCGCTGCGCAGCGAGCATCTGAAGCGCGCCGAGAAGTACGCCGCGGGCCTCGCGCAGGCGCCGGCCGGCAAGGACGGCCACATGCATCCGAACCGCATCTTCGCCGCGCTGCGCGAGGTGCTGCGCCCGGACGCCATCACGATTGCAGACGGCGGCGACCTGCTGAGCTTCGCGCGCATGGGTCTCGAGCCGCGCACGTACCTGGACGCCGGCGCCTTCGGCTGCCTTGGCGTCGGCACGCCCTATGGCATCAGCGCCGCGCTGCTGCACCCGGATCGGCAGGTGGTCGTCGTCACCGGCGACGGCGCGTTCGGCATCAACGCGATGGAGATCGACACCGCCGCACGGCACGGCGCGAAAGTCGTGGTCATCGTCGCCAACAATGCCGCGTGGAACATCGAGCGCTACGACCAGGAAGTGAATTACGGCGGCCGCGTCATCGGCACCACGCTCGCGTGGAGCGACTACGCGGCGATGGCGCGCGCGCTCGGCCTGCACGGCGAGCGCGTGGCCGACCCGGCCCGGCTGACCGCGGCGATCCGCGAGGCGTTCGACAAGGCGCCGGCGCTGATCGACGTCGTCGTCACACAGCACGCGCCGAGTTCGGACGCGGGCAAGGGACTTGGCTGGGTGCCGGACTATCAGGCGCTGACCGCCTGGGACGAGGCCGAGCAGGAGCGCCGCCGATGAGCCGTCCGACCACCGGCAAGGGTGCACGGCCTGCGGCGTCCGCGCCACCGATTCCCGGAGTGCTCAACGTCGGACAGATTGTCGCCGCGCACGCACGGCTGACGCCGGAGAAGATCGGCGCGCGCGACTCGAAACGCGCCCTCACCTTCTCCCAGTGGAACGAGCGCAGCAACAGCCTCGCCAACGCGCTGCTCGGGCTCGGCCTAAGGAAGGGCGACCGCGTCGCACTGCTGGCCTACAACTGCGTCGAGTGGCTCGAGCTCTACGTTGCGCTCGCCAAGGCCGGCCTGGTCGCGGTACCCGTCAACTTCAGGCTGACAGCGCCGGAGATCGAGTACATCGCCGCCAACTGCGAGGCACGCGCGGTGGTCGTGCAGGACGCACTGCTGGAGAGCGTCGAGCCGGTGCGGCCGAACCTGTCACAGGTCGGCAAGGACGCGTGGATCCACTTCGGCGGGACGCGCACGCCGCGCGGCTGGCGTGGCTATGAATCGTTGGTGCGTGCGGGCTCCGCGCGCGCTCCGGCAGTCGAAGTCGCGCCGCTCGACACATGGGCGCTGATGTACACCTCGGGCACGACGGGCCGCCCAAAGGGCGCGATCCGCAACCACCAGGGCAGCGCGCTGATCTCGCTGGTGACGGCGCTCGACATGGAGTTCACGCGCAACGACACCGCGCTGCTCGTGATGCCGATGTGCCACGCCAATTCGCTGTACTTCAGCTTCAGCTTCACGTACGTCGGCGCGACCTGCGTCGTCGACGATCGCCGCTCCTTCGACCCGGAGGCGCTGCTCGCCGCGATGGCGGCGCAGCGTGTGACCTTTACTTCGCTGGTGCCGACGCACTACATCATGATGCTGAGCCTGCCGGCCGCGACGAAGGCGCGCCACGATGTCTCGAGCATGCGCAAGCTGATGATCTCGTCGGCGCCCGCGCGGCGCGACACCAAGCTCGCGATCCTCGAGCACTTCCGCAACTCGCAGCTCTACGAACTGTATGGCTCGACCGAGGCCGGCTGGGTCACCCTGTTGCGGCCGGACGAGCAACTGACGAAGCTCGGCTCGGTCGGCCGCGAATGGACCGGCTCCGGTCCGATCCGCCTGCTCGACAGCGAGGGCCGCGACGTCCCCGACGGCGAGGTCGGCGAACTGCACTCGCGCACGCCGTATACCTTCGACGGGTACTGGCACAACCCGGAGAAGACCGCGGAAGCGCTGCGGCCCGACGGCTACTGCAGCGTCGGCGACCTCGCGCTGCGCGACGGCGAGGGCTTCATCCATCTCGTCGACCGCAAGAGCAACATGATCATCAGCGGCGGCGAGAACGTCTATCCGTCGGAGGTCGAGGAAGTCGTCGGCCGCTGCCCCGGCGTCAAGGACGTCGCCGTGATCGGCATCCCGCATGACAAATGGGGCGAGGCGGTGCACGCGGTGATCGTTATGCATGCGGATGCAACGCTGACCGAGGACTCCGTGCTCGACTTCTGTCGTGACCGCATCGCCGGCTACAAGCGGCCGCGCTCGGTCTCGTTTATCAAGGAAAGCGAGATGCCGCGCACCGCAACCGGCAAGATCCTGCATCGGAGGCTGCGCGACCTCTTCGCGCGCTGAGGCCGGGTGCTGCTCGGCGGCCACATTCCGGCGTGCTGCTATGGCGACCATTGATCCCGGCCGGCCGCCTTACCCGCGCGCGCGTCTATCCTGAGAGCACCGCGTCGCGAAGGTGCATGGATGAGCTCCGATTCCCCGCTACTGACGCCCGGCGAAAGCGCGCCCCTCTCGTCCGCAGCGCGCCGCTATGGCATCCCGGCCAGCGGCCGGCGCCGCGACTTCTTCATCGTCATCTTCGAGTCGGACACGCGCGCCGGCCGGTTGTTCGACATCGTGCTGCTGTGGGCGATCCTCGCCAGTGTCACGGTGGTGATGCTCGACAGCGTTGCCAGCATCTCGAGCCGCTTCGGCCTGCTCTTCGACGTGCTCGAATGGGGCTTCACGCTGCTCTTCACCGCCGAGTACCTCGCGCGACTCTGGAGCGTGGAGCGCCCGCTCCTCTACGCGCGCAGCTTCTTCGGGGTCGTCGACCTGGTGTCCGTGCTGCCCACGTACCTGGCGCTGTTCGTTCCGGGCATGCATGTGCTGATCGACATCCGTCTGCTGCGCATGCTGCGGGTTTTCCGGATCCTTAAGCTCACGGAATACGTGCAGGAGTACCGGCGGCTCGGCTCCGCGCTGTCCGCCAGCCGGCGCAAGATTGCGGTGTTCATCGGCACCGTCTTCATGCTGGTGGTGCTGATCGGAACGCTGATGTACCTGATCGAGGGCCCGGAGAACGGCTTCACCAGCATTCCGATCGCCGTCTACTGGGCGATCACGACGGTGACGACCGTGGGTTTCGGCGACATCACCCCGCATACCGACCTTGGCCGCGCGCTGGCCAGTGTCAGCATGCTGCTGGGCTGGGGCATCCTCGCGGTGCCAACCGGCATCGTGACGGCCGAGATGACGAGCCAGCGCATTCGCGAAAGTGGTCTGTTGCGCCGATGCGGTGGATGCGGCAGCACCGACCACACCGAGCACGCGCGCTACTGCCAGGGGTGCGGCGCCCGGCTCGAGGGTCGCACGCCTGAAGCGGCGTCCCGCTGAGATTCAACCGAGCGTCATCAGGCTCGCGTTGCCGCCCGCCGCCGCGGTGTTGACCGACACGCTGCGCTCGACCAGCAGCGCTTCGAGCGCGTAAGCGTCGAGTCCCCGACGACTCGGCGCACAGGCGTGCAGCGTGATGACCGCGCCGGGACGCTCGGCGAGCTTCCGGCTCCACTCGCGAACAGTGTCCACGTCCGCCTGGACCAGCGCCAGCTCGAAATCAGCCGCGAGAGGCTCACGCGCCAGCTCTACGCGTTCGCGCACCGCCGCAGGCAGCTGCTGCCGCTGGCTGCGCGTCGCGGCCTCGTCCGGCCACACCGCACGCGCGCCGGCGGCGAGCACGTACGCGAGCTGGAACAGCCGGTCATCAGCGTCGGGCGCAACCGCGAGGATCGCCTCGCGCGGCAGCAGCATGTAGGTGTTGCGCTCGCCCGTCGGCCCGGGCAGCGCGGCGGCGTCTCCCAGCGGCGAGCGCGCGGCGAGCGCATCGCAGAGCACGACCCGTGGATCGGCCGGATCCTTCGCGGCAAGACCCTCGCGCAAGGCCAGCAACGGCGCCAGCCATCGCGTACGCCGCACCGATACAACCTCATCGCGTGCGCGCGGCACCGGGGAGCCGGCCGCGCCGGCCCCGGAGGCGCGCAGCAGCCGTCGCAGGTACAACGGACCGCCGGCTTTGGGACCCGTGCCCGACAGTCCATCTCCGCCGAACGGCTGCACGCCAACCACCGCGCCGATCATGTTGCGGTTCACGTACTGATTGCCGGCGTGCGCGCGCTCGACGATCGCATCGATCGTCTCGTCAATGCGCGAGTGCACGCCGAGCGTCAGGCCGAACCCGGTCGCGTTGATGGCATCGATGAGCTCGCGCTGCGCCTCGCGCTGGTAGCGCAGCAGATGCAGCACCGGGCCGAAGACCTCGCGCTTCAGTTCCGCGATCGAATCGATCTCGATCAGCGTCGGCGGCACGAAGCTGCCTTCGCGCACGGCCTGGTCCGCGACCGGCGGCTGAAACACGCGCCGGCCCTGCGCCCGCATCGCCTCGATGTGCGCCACGATCCCGGCGCGCGCTGCGTCGTCGATCAGCGGTCCCATGTCGGTCGCCAGCCGGTCCGGCGCACCGACCCGCCATTCACGCATCGCGCCCTCGAGCATCGGCACGATGCGATCGGCGATGTCCTGCTGCACGCACAGAACGCGCAGCGCCGAGCAGCGCTGCCCGGCGCTGTCGAAGGCGGAGGCCATGACGTCAGCGACGACCTGCTCGGGCAGCGCCGACGAGTCGACGATCATCGCGTTCTGGCCGCCGGTTTCGGCGATCAGCGTCAGCGGCCGGCCCTCGTCGTCGAGGCGACCGGCGAGGCTGCGTTGCAGCAGCCGCGCGACGTCGGTGGATCCGGTGAACATGACGCCGCGCACCCGCGCATCGGCCACCAGCGCAGCGCCGACGACCTCGCCGCGGCCGGGCAGCAGCTGCAGCACGTCTCGCGGCACACCTGCCGCGTGCAGCAGCGCAACGGCTTCGGCAGCGATCAGCGGCGTCTGCTCGGCCGGCTTCGCCAGCACGCTGTTGCCGGCGGCGAGCGCGGCCCCGACCTGCCCGGTGAAAATGGCGAGCGGAAAATTCCACGGGCTGATGCAGACCACCGGACCGAGCGCGGCTTCGGCGCGGCCAGCCAGCTCGTCGCGCGCCTGCGCGGCGTAGTAGCGAAGGAAGTCCACAGCTTCGCGCATCTCGCCGACGCTGTTGCTGCACGTCTTGCCGGCCTCGCGCATGATCAGCCCGAGCAGGCGCGGCATCTGTGCTTCGAATGCATCGGCGGCGCTTTCGAGTTTCGCCGCGCGCTCGGCCGCGGGCACCTGGCTCCAGCGGACCGCGGCCGTGACCGCAGCGGCCACCGCCACGTCGACATCGGCGGCGGTGGCCTCGACGACCGCACCGACGCGATCGCGCCGGTCAGCCGGATTCAGGACGCAGAGCTCCTCCCCACCGCTGCCCTCGACTGCAAGCATCGGCACCGCCCGCCACGTGCGCTCGGAACTGGCGCGCAACTGCCCACTCAGCGCGGCGAGCTCGCGCTCGCTCGCAAGATCACAGCCGCGCGAGTTACGCCTTGCTCCGAAGAGCTCGGACGGACGTGCGATGGCGGGATGCGGCAGTCCGATCACTCCGTCCGTGCGCCCCTGTTCCTCGGCGGCCGTCACCGGATCGGCGACCAGTTCGTCGATCGAGATCGACTCGTTGGCGATGCGGTTGACGAAAGAGCTGTTCGAGCCGTTTTCGAGCAGACGGCGGACGAGATAAGCGAGCAGCGTTTCGTGGGTGCCGACCGGCGCATAGATCCGGCACGGCCGGCCCAGCCCGCCAGCGTCGCGCGCAACCACCTGTTCATACAGTGGCTCGCCCATGCCGTGCAGGCACTGGAACTCGTACTGCCCGGGTCGAAACTCGGCGCCCGCGATCTGGTAGACCGCGGCCAGCGTGTAGGCGTTGTGCGTGGCGAACTGCGGATACACCGCGTCGGGCGCGGCCAGCAGCTTGCGCGCGCAGGCGACGTAGGCGATGTCCGAGTGGACCTTGCGCGTGAAGACCGGAAAGTCGTCGAGGCCGTCCACCTGTGCGCGCTTGATCTCCGCATCCCAGTAGGCACCCTTCACGAGCCGCACCATCAGCCGGTGCTGTGAGCGGCGCGCGAGGTCGATCACGAAGTCGACGACCCGGGACGCACGCTTCATGTAGGCCTGGATCACGAAGCCGATGCCGTTCCACCCCGCCAGCGCCGGTTCGTGGCACAGCCGCTCCAGGAGGTCGAGCGAGATCTCGAGGCGGTCGGCTTCCTCGGCGTCGATGTTGAGCGCGATGTCGTACCCGCGCGCCAACACGGTCAGATGCAGCAGGCGCGGATACAGCTCGGCCATCACGCGCGCCCGCTGCGCGCGGCTGTAACGCGGATGCAGCGCCGACAGCTTCAGCGAGATGCCCGGTCCCGCGAACAGCCCCCGCCCGGAGGACGCCCGACCGATCGCATGGATCGCTTCCTCGTAGGCTGTCAGATAGCGCTGCGAGTCCTCTGCGGTCACCGCCGCCTCACCGAGCATGTCGTAGGAATAGGTGAAGCCTTCGGCTTCGCGGCGGCGCGAGTTTGCGAGCGCTGCGCCGATCGTTTCGCCGGTGACGAACTGCTCGCCCATCAGGCGCATCGCCATGTCGACACCGCGGCGTATCAGCGGATCGCCGCTGCGCGCGACGATCCGCGTCAATGCACTCGCCAGGCCGCGCTCGGTGTGCGTGGAGACCAGCTTGCCGGTCAGCAGCAGGCCCCAGGTCGCCGCGTTGACGAACAGCGAACTGCTGCGCCCGAGGTGCGATTCCCAGTCGGCGTCGCCGATCTTGTCGCGGATCAGCGCGTCGCGCGTGGCGGTATCAGGAATGCGCAGCAACGCCTCGGCCAGACACATGAGCGCGACGCCTTCCTGCGACGACAGCGAGAATTCCTGCATCAGGCCCTGCACCAGACCCTCGCGCCCGAGGCCGGACTTGCGTGCGCGCAGTCGGCTCGCGAGGGCGCTGGCCAGCGCATGCGCGGCGCCTGCCTGATGCGGCGGCAGGCGCGCCGCCTCCAGCAATTCGGCGACGCACTCGGGTTCGGCTTGCCGTGTCGCCACAGTGATCGCGGCGCGCAGCGGCGGCTGCGGCTGGACCTCGGCGAAGTCATCGAACGGGCGCGGGGCGTTGTCGGGCATCGGCGGGTCGAAAACGGTGTCGGTCGGCGATTCTGCGGCCGGCGCGCGAGGCAAGGCAAACGCCCTCGCCACTGCGACGACTAGAATCCGCTGACGGGCCGTGGGCGCCGTTACGGCGCACTCAGCCCCCGGCACAGGAAAGAGACACCATGCGACCGCGACAGGTGATCGTGCAGTTTGGGGACGACAAGGAGCTCGATTTGAAGCTCACGGCGGCGGACGGAGCACGCACGCGGGAAAGCGCACGCGACTGGTTCGACCGCGAGTTCATTGCCCTCGAATGCGATGTTGCGTCGCCGATCGGCAAGGTCCTGTCCGCGGACCGCGTACTGAGCGTCGCCAAGTACGCCGGCTTCAAGCGATTCCAGGACGATCCGAAGTGGGCGGCCGAGTACGCGCAGAACGCGGCCGCGCTGCTCGACGCCGACTTCATCCGCGTCGACGTCCCGAACTATTCGATCGGTTACTAGGCGCGCTCCGCCCTGGCCGGTCCGGCGCCCGCTGGGGTGGGCTCCAGGGACTGGAACTCGACGAAATTGGGCACATTGCCGGTCGCGACGGCATGCGGGTTTACCCGCCCCATGAGCGCTCACTTACGCGAAGAAGTTTAGCGGGCGGAAGCAGGCCCTGTCCGCTACGAGCCGTAGAGGCTCTATTCCAGCAAGCATCCCGCGCTTGGGTGGCATGCTGTTCGGGCAGGGGTGGCCTTCGCCCCTTACGATTCCCTCTGCCGCTCCTATCCGCCGTACCCGCTTCCGATGCGCCCCGCCGCTGCAATCCCCGTTTCATCGTTCCGTCCGGCGCGTTTCCCGCCCCGGTTGACGCAGCCGCCGGCAGAAGCCGCGTTTCCGCTGCAGATCTCGGTCGGCCCGTTCCGCGTCGCGGTGGTCCACGCGCCGCGGGAGCGCATGCGCGCGCGCCGTCGGCTGATGGAATATGAACTCAGCCACGGCATCGTCTGGTTGCACGAATCTCTGACTGGCGAGCGGCTGGCCTCCCAGTTCCTCAACGCGGTGGTGCGTCTGATCCACAAGGCAGCCGGATGCCAGACCGGCTGCATCGAGGAAGCCTTCACCCAGAGCCTCGCCGCCGGGCTGGTGTCGTTCGCTCAGCAGAACCGGGATGTCTGGATCTGGTTCAATCGCCTGCTCGCGACCGCCGTGAAGCCGGGCGCGCGCTTCGAGCACGCGGCTTCGGGCAAACTCAAGAGCCGGCTGCAGGTGCCGAAAGCCGTGCTCGTCGGCCACCGCGTCGCGCGCTTCGCGCCGCTGCGCCACGAGATTGCGACCCGCAACAACGTCGACGGCTACTTCAGCTCCACCAAGGATGGCCACCTCGTCGAGCTCTACGAGGGCTTGCACGGCCCGCAGCGCGCCGTGGTCTTCGTCCACGAAGTGACGCACGCGATTCACGCCGCAGCGCGACTGCGGCAGCGCGACACGCGCGAGCGCTTTGTCGCGGCCCAGGTCGCCGGATGGCTGCAGTTCGTACGCCGCAATCCCGGCGCATGGATGTGGCTGCTCGCGACGATCCGCGAGCAGGCCGAATTCGAGCCGTTGGCGCTGCTGGCCTGATCGCTACGGCGTCGCGCGCGCTCGCGTCAGGGCGCCAGGCGAATTTCGACCCGCTCCTTGCCCTGCCCGACGTTCCTGCGCTTGAGCACGACCGCACCGACTTCGCCCGTGCGGCGCAGATGCGTGCCTCCGCACGGGACCCGCGCGACCCCCTCGACTTCCCAATAGCGCCGGCCGGCCGCGCGGTCGCTGAACTCGCTGCGGATTGGCAGATCGGCACGCACGAGCTCGCCGACCCGCCCGACAAGCGCCGGCAGCAGCGGCGCGATGCTCTCGCGCCAGGCGAAGTCGATCCGTGCCTTGTCCGCCGCAATGTGGGCGCCGATCTTCTCCACACCGGGCAGCGCGGCGCACACCAACTCGAGCACGAGCTCGGCCGCAAAGTGCAAGCGCATCAGTGCGTAACGCCGGGCCCAGTCGATCTCGATGTCCACGCGATCACCGGCCTTCAGTCCGTGGCCGGCGGGCAGCGTGTAGATCAGCCGGTCACTGTCGAGGCGCGCCTGCAGCACAGGGCGGCTGGCGATCGTCCCCGCGTCGCTCTCCTGGCCCCCGGAAAACGCAAACAAGATAGTCCGATCGAGCTCCACGTCCGCTCCGTCGACCGCAGTGACCCGGGCGTCGAGACGAGCAGCGTAAGGATCCTCCCAGAAGACACGAACGGTCATGGTGGTGCACCGCGCTGTGGATTCCGGCGAGACGATGCCACGAATCGATGAGGAGGTCTGGGACGCACGCGACTGATTCTGACGCTGCGGCGCTCAGTTCAATGCAGCGTCCACTGTAGGACGTCAAAGTCGGTGCAACGCTGATCGCAGCGAAAGCAGCAACTTGGCGACCACCGTGTCATTGAAAGATCAGGGCTTGCGTGAGAGCAATTGGTACTTGCCTGGTCCTCGGTCAGAGCAAGGAAGCTCAGTGCGCCTTGCGATCCCAACGGGTCCACAAGTCAGCCACATGCGCCACTCCTGCCGCCGCGAGCCAGGCCGCAATCGAGGGCCATGCCGATCCGGTGATGGCCGCTCGCACCGCTAGCAGCAGCGTGGCGCCGGCAATCAGATTGGGCAACATGGCGCGCCATCCGGGCCCGACCCGGCGGCGTGCCTGCAGGATGCCGAGTACCACGATCTCGACGGCGACCAGCGACAGGATGAGATCGATGATCTGGCCTGAAAGAACCAGCTGTTGCATATGTCGCGGCTACGCGTCAGCCGCCTCCGAACGGTGCATTTAGGCTCACCACGGCACCATTGACGACCGCCGCGAACGAGACCCATGCGAGGTAGGGCATCAGCAGCCAGGCAGCGCGCCGCGAATGGCGGCCCACAAAGGCGATCAGCACGGCGATCGACAACCACAGGAATGCGACCTCGAACTGGGCCCAGTCCGGCCGCTGCAGTCGGAAGAACATGAGACTCCAGAGCACATTGAGGAAGCCATTAAGCGCAAACAGCACCAGCAGCCACTGGCGCTGCGCTCTCGATTCTATGGCGTGCCACGCGGTGACTCCGGCGGCCGCAGCGAGCGCGAAGATCAGTGTCCATGCAGGCCCGAACAGCCAGTCGGGCGGCTTCCAGGGCGGCTGTCGCAGGCCGTAATACCAGTTGCCCAGATCGGTAATGAGTCCGCCCAGCATCGCCACCGCCAGGGCCGACAGTGCAGCGACAACAACCGGAGCCAAGGTGCTCCGGCCGGTGGCGGCGCGCGCGCTCATACGCGGGCGAGCCCGAGCAGGTGCGCGACGTCCTTGGCGAAGATGCGCAGATGCGCGAGCGGCCGCGTGCGCACCAGCTTCTTGTGCATGTAGGCCTGCCAGGTAAGGTCCTGCACATCCTTGTCGCGGCAGATGCTGACAAAGCGCTCGCGGCGTGCATCACTCGCGTACCAGAAGCGCTGCATGATTCCGAGCACCATGAAGACGCGGCCATGGGCCCGCATGAACTGGCGGCGTGCATTGCCAAGCGCGCGTGCATTGCCGGTAGCCAGGAACTCTTCAACCGCGGCTGCGGCCATGCGGCCGCCCGCCATCGCGTAGTAGATGCCTTCGCCGGACGCCGGCGCCACCACTCCGGCCGCATCGCCCGCCAGTACGACATCGCGGCCGTTGTCCCAGCGACGCAACGGCCGCAACGGAATCGGAGCCCCTTCGCGTCGCAGGGTCTCCTGGCGTTCCAGGCCCATCTCACGACGCAACTGCGCGACGGCGTCGCGCATCGAGAATCCCTTGTGCGCAGTACCGGTGCCGATGCTCACCGTATCGCCGTGCGGAAACACCCATGAATAAAAGTCCGGCGATAGCTCGCCCCGGTAGATCACGTCGCAACGGCTCGCCTTGTAATCAGCTCCCGGCGCCTGCGGCGCACGGATGATCTCGTGATACGCGAACACGAAGCTGCCCTGGTCGGCACACGCGACCGCGTCGCGCGCGACCGCGGAGCGTGCGCCGTCCGCGCCGATCACCACACGCGCACCAGCCGCATGCTCCTGTCCCGCTTCGTCGCGGTAGGTGACGACGGTAAGGCCGTCGTCCAGGCGCCGCATTGACCGATAGGTGCCCGTGGCACGCGTCGCCCCGACCGACGCAGCCCGCGCACGCAACCACTCGTCGAAGTGTTCGCGATCGACCATGCCGACGAAGCCCCCGTTGATCGGCATGTCGACGCGACGGTCCGATGGCGACAACATGCGGGCCGACGCGATGCGCGCCACCAGCAGTGACTCCGGAATCGCGAACTCGTCGATCAGCCGAGGTGGAATCGCCCCACCGCACGGCTTGATCCGACCGGCGCGATCGAGCAGCAGCACCAATCGTCCGCGGCGCGCCAGGTCCGTCGCGGCCGTAGCGCCGGCCGGACCACCACCGACCACGACCACATCATGCGTCTGAAGGCTCATCTCTTCACCGCCGTGCCAAATAAGTGACGAGGCCCGGCAGCAAGCGCCTCACCGTTCGAGTTCGAGCGGCCGGGAGCGCCAGGCGCGCAGCTATTGCCGCCGAGACCACGAACAGCACCCCCTCGCCGCCAAACACGACGGCGTACGCGACCTCGGTGCCGTTCAGCAGCCAGCGCGCAATGTCGATTGCGCGCGTGCCGAGGGCCCGCCGAGCCCGAAGGCGACCGCCTGCGACGCACCCCAGGGCCCCATGCGCAGACCTTGGCGATGGCCGGACCCCTGCCGGGCGAGCGTCATCATCAAGCCGCGGGCAGCCACTGCAAAGGCGCCGTCGGCGGCACCGAGTACGAACCAGCATGCCGCGCAGCGTCGCCGGCAGCGCCAGCTCGACGACCATCACGCGATTCATCGTCGAGGTCGCGAGGATGACGATGGCGCCAAGCGCGGTCTGCACCAGACCGAGGCGCACGTGCCAAGCCAGCCCAGCGGCTTCACGCGCCACCTCGGGCCATTGCGCCGACGGCGAAGGCGCTGACTAGCATGCCGAGCACATAGAAGTTCACGCCGAGCGCGCTGTACCAGGTGGCCCGCTCCACAGGCCCCTGCAGGAAGCGCCACATCAGCAGCAGTTGGATCGTCAGGAGTGCGGCGACCGCGAGCGCCTGAAGCGGCGCCCCCCAGCCGAGCAGCAGCGCGACAACGATTACCTGAGGCAATGCCATGACGGCGCATGCAAGCCAGGCGGCCCCCTGCGCTCCCAGTTGCACGGGCAGCGAGGCGATTCCCATGCGCGCGTCGCCGCGCATCGACTTGAAGTCGTTGAGCGTCATGATGCCGTGCGCGCCGAGGCTGTAGAGCCCCGCGAGCAGCAGAACTTCCGTTCTTGGGGCGCCCCCGCCGAGCATCACCGCGGCGCCGGTGACCCACGGCAGGCCCTCGTAGCAGAGGCCGACGGCGGCGTTGCCCCACCATCCGTTCTGCTTCAGTCGTATCGGCGGTGCACTGTACAGCCACGCCAGCACCAGTCCGAACGTTGCCGCAGCCAGCACCCACGGCCCCAGCAACGAGGCTACAGCGAGCGACAACGCGGTCCAGAGAACTGCGATATTGATCCCCCATCGACCCGGAACGCGGCCGGACGGGATGGGACGGTCCGGTTCGTTGATGGCATCGACGTGGCGGTCGAACCAGTCGTTCACGGCCTGGCTCGTCGCGCAGACCATCGGGCCGGCGAGAAAAATGCCGAGCGCGATCACTGGCCAGTGCCGTTCGGGCGGAAGCCCGGACGACACGACGCCACAGCCGAACGCCCACATGGGTGGAAACCACGTAATGGGCTTTAGCAGCTGAAGGACCGCGGCCGGCGCGGGCCAGGGAGCCAGTGAAGTCGCCATCACGCCACCTTAGGCGCGACAACGCGGTGTGTCAATCTGCACTTACAGCATGAGTGTCAACCGGAACGAACTAGAGCTCCGGAGCCTATGTGCTGCGGTCAGCCGGTTCGGACTCGTCGGCCTCATGCTCGTCGGTCAGGCCGTAACGTCGCAGCTTGACGTAGAGGCTCTGCCGGCTGAGCCCCAGCATTTCGGCGGCGGACGCCCGATTGTCGTTCGTCAGTTCGAGTGCGGCCTCGATGCAGAGCCGTTCAATGACGTCGGTCGTGTCTCGCACTAGATCCTTCAACGGCACGCGCCCGATCAGCTCCGTGAAGTGCTCGATCGACCGTGGAAGTTCGGCCGCGCCGCGGCTCTCGCCAAGGTGGCTCGCATTGCGCACCGTGAAGCCCAGGCACGGCGGGTCGCCTTCAGGCACCGACACCGCCGAAATCTCAACCTTGGTCATAGACCCGAACTGTCCGCGCACCTCCGTCGCAAACATGCGCACCGATCCGTGCTGCCGCAGGTTCGACAACAGCACTTCAAGATCCACGCCCGGCCGCCCGAGCCAACGTGAAAGCAGTTCCCCTCGCGCCTGCTCCCCCGAACCGAGTTGCGCCAGGTCGAGGAACGCCATATTGGCCGTCAGGATCTTGCCGCCAAGATCGGTGACTACGAGCCCTTCGGGAAGGCGCTCGACCACCTGCAATAGCCGGGATTGCGACGGGGTGACGACGGCAGCGCGTGGATC
>DATKAJ010000005.1:0-3272 GCA_035498175.1 Burkholderiaceae bacterium | reverse complement strand
GTCACGGTCTCGGACGTTGAGCGCGGTCTGCTGGAACAGGTTGACCCGATAGCCCCTGAAGACCGTGCCGTTGGCCGTAGAGCCTGCGCTCAAACTTGCGGGCTCGGGACGCAGGTGGTAGTTGAGCGACGCGCCGAACGTATAGTTCTTCGACGTTCCGGTCGGTGCGAACAAGTACCCCGCCGAAAACGCCAAGCCGAAGTTCCCGCCGATCGCAACCTCGGCCGACGCCCTCGGATACACCAGCAGCCCCGAGCCGGTATCGATCCGGTCGGGCGACCAGCCTCCCGAGCCGACGCCCAGCTGAGCGTGGAGATCGACGCGTGGCGAGACCTTGAACCGAACCCCGAGTCCACCGATCAGCTGGTTGTAGAGCGGCAGGCCGCTATAGCCGGCAGCGAAGCTGGCGTACCAGTAGGTGCTGCTCGTCAGGTGGTGCGCGAACTGCAGGTCGATCACGCGGATGGTGGACTGGTTGGATCCCTGGGGATCGATCTGGACCAGGTTGTCCAGACCCACCGTCAACGTGTTTTCCGAAGAATTGCCGAAGGCTGGGGCGTCCGTCGCAGCGAGCTTCGCACCGGAACTCGCGTACGAGCCAACGGGGTACGAGAACGGCACCTGAACGAAGACGTTGACCTGGGTGCTGTCGATGATCGACTGGTAGAACTTCATCCGTGAGACGTTCGCTCCGACCGAGAAGTCGGTGAAGTCGTAGCCCAGGCCGACGTAGCCCTTGGCGAAGCCGCCCGAGCCCGTGAGGACCTGGCTCTGCTCCTTGCTCTTGCCGCCCCCGCCGCCACCCACCGACAGACCAGCGTCGGCGAAGAGGCTTCGCCAGATCTTGTGTTGCGCGTGCACGGTCACGTCGAACGCCATGAAGCCGCCGTACTCGCCCTTGACCAGCGGCGCATGAGCCCCGACGCCGGCATACAACCAGTCGGTCAGCTGGGTCAGGGCATGAAACCCCAGCAGATCGAGCGACGGCTCCTGCGGCACCCGGATGACCTGATAGTCGAGCGTGAGCATGCCTTTGGCACGGCTGAGGGTCGGTTGCCCCGAAGCCGATGCTGCCGAATCCGGCTCGATGTGCGGCTTCTCTTCGACAGTCGCTTCCTGCGCCGCGGCATTGGCACCCGCCAACGCACCGACTATGACCAATGGAATGCAAGCCCCTCTGATCCCCAAAGGCAGAACCGATGGTGGTACGGCGCGCGACCGCGCAAACGCTGCAGAGCCGATAGCGCAAACGCTGCTAGGCTGCCCGGGTTTGACTCGTGTCGCTGCGTATGGCCATGCCGTTTTCTCTGCGATGGATTCGATGGGTCGCATGGAACTCATTGTTCTGCATGGCCCAGCTTCCGATGCTGGCTCTTGCGGACGAATCCAATGCCAGCGCGGGTGAGGTCCCGCAGCCGGCACCGTCTGCGGCGTCGGCGTCCTCGTCCAAGGCGCGGGAGCCTTCGCACCGCTGGCCTTTCACCCAGCACGCCCATCCACCTCCCAGCTCGCAGTGCATGTCATCGCCACGGCCGTGTGCCGCTCCGGATTCGGTCTGTTGCGCTGGCTTCATCTGCGCGGGGATCATCAACCCCGTCTGCATTCCGGCACACTGAGTCGCTCTTCGCACGTGCCCACGACGCCGCGCTCCGGGTCAGGCCAGCAACGGCCGCCAGGGTGTCGCGTCGAAAACCGAAGTCAGCTCGGCCGGCTCACCATTCCGAGCGATACGCCCCCGTCGACCACGATCGTCGCGCCCACCACGTAGTCGCCCGCGCGCGACGCCAGAAAGATCGCAGCGCCCGCCATGTCCTCGCCGGTGCCGATGCGCTGCGCCGGGATGCGCCGGGCCACCTCGTCGCCATGGTCGCGCGCGGCGCGGTTCATGTCGGACGCGAATGCCCCGGGTGCGATCGCGCTGACGACGATGTGGTCCTGGATCAGCCGCAGCGACATGCGGCGCATCAGGTGGATCAGGCCGGCCTTGCTGGCGGCGTACGAGTACGTCTCCAGCGGGTTGACCGCGATGCCGTCGATCGACGCGATGTGGATCACCTTGGCCGGCCGCGCCGCCGATGCGGCGGCTTTGAGCGGCGCGTGCAGCGCGCGCGTCAGGAAGAACGGCGACTTGAGGTTGAGGTCGACCACCTTGTCCCAGCCGTGCTCGGGAAACTCGTCGAACGGCGCGCCCCAGGCCGCGCCGGCGTTGTTGACCAGGATGTCGAGTTTCGGCTCGCGCGCGGTGATCGCGGCGGCCAGAGCCTCTGCGCCGGCCACGGTGGACACGTCGGCCGGCAGCGACGCGCACGGGCCGATCGCCGACAGCTCGGCCGCCGCGCGATCGCAGGCGTCGGCCTTGCGCGACGAAATGTAGACCTTGGCGCCGTGGCGCAGAAAGCCCTCGGCGATCATGCGGCCGATGCCGCGCGAGCCACCGGTGACGAGCGCCACGCGCCCCTCCAGGGAAAACAGCCTGTCGTTCATCGTCCTCTCCACGCGCACGTCGACATCGCGCGCCGCGGCGTGGATTGAACCATGCTCCCGCCGCGCGCGCAGCGCAGGTGCCTCGCCTCACTCCTTGGACGGCTCGGGGATGTCGGACTGCGGGTCGCGCCGCACGCCAAGCCGTCGAGGGCGTTCAGGATCGCGTCACTCGTCGCGGCTGAACTGCATCACCCAGTTGGTCTCCCAGTGGCGGCCGTCAAGCGAGAACGCCTGCTCCCAGCGCGCGGCGTCGCTGCCGAGCCGGTGCCAGAGGAAGCACACCTGCACGTCGCGGCCGTCGTCGACATCGCGGCCGACGAAGGTGCCGGTGTCACTGCCTCGCTCGAAACCGCCGAACACCGGCGGGAACAGCACGCCGCTTTCGCTGCTGATCCAGTGAATCGCCCAGCACCGCCGGGCACGATCGAACGCGCGCACCGTCATGCCGGAGAAGCCCTCGCTCGGGAAGTCCATCTCGTCGACGTTGACCAGCCCGCCGAGGCGCTGCTCGAGCCAGTGCGTCGCCGGAAACTCCTTCCAATCGTGCGCGCCGCGCAGCCGCGTCGTCAGGCGGCGGTTGTGCACGCGCCAGCGCCCGACCAGAAAGTCGAAGTCGTGCACGTCGCCGTGCGGTGCCCGCAGGGTCGTCATCGGCGCTCCGTCGTTCAGCGCAGCAGCGAGCGCGCAGTCGGCTGCAGCCGCAGCGTGATCGGCGCGCGCGTGGCGGGCGACTGCAGGCGCGGCCACACCTCGTCGCGCCAGGCGGGCGACGCCTTCAGGCGTGCCTC
>DATKAJ010000004.1:0-11446 GCA_035498175.1 Burkholderiaceae bacterium | reverse complement strand
CGCGGATCGACCAGCTGCTCGAACCATTCGGCCTTCAGCAGCCTGCCGTTGACGACCCGGGTGGCTCCGAGCTGGATGATTTCGTCTCCGGCCGATGGATCGAGTCCGGTCGTCTCGGTGTCGAATACCGTATAGCTCAGTTCGCTCAGCCGGCGCTCGTCGAGTTCGCGCGACAGTCCAGTGACCTGAAACAGATCGAAGTCGTAGTACTCGGGCCGCCCCGCGTGCCGCGCGAACGCCGCCGCGTTGAGTTCCTCCTGAGCGCTGGTAAGCGGCAGCAGAAACCGGAAGAACGCCTGCTGGCGCGCCCGATCGCGCTCGAACCAGAATTCGCCGCCGTGGCGCTGGACGATGTCGCGCACGCTCAGCGAGCCGACTTCCGAGCCGACGCGGATCGGATCGATCTCCCAGCTGGCCATGGCCTCGGAGCTGATAGCCTGGCCGCTCCAGACGAGATCCAGGTGCGCGCGGCTGTCCGCCGGCCGCAGGCGCAACCACACAATCTTGATCCCGTATTCCTCGACCAGCCTGCCGGCAAGGTAGGCAAGCGCCTGCAGCAGCGAGAAGCTGTCGACTTTCATCCACAGGATTTCGTCGACCTCGCCGATTTCGGCGCGCAGCCCGTACGCAGCCTCGATGCGCCTCTGCGCGGCGGCGACCAGATCGGTGCCGCGCATGTCCTCCAGCGGCCAGCGCGTCTTCATCTGCTGCGCTGCCTGCGCGGCGAGCGTCTGGATGCGCCCGCTCATCGCATGCACTTCCTCGTGGATCACGTGCTGGAAGCGCTCGCGCATCGATACGTCGAGTTCGGGATCGTCGAGCACCTCGACCGCTGCCTGCATGTTGCCCAGCGAGGAGCGACTATCCTCGATCAATCCGTGCAGCAGCCGGTCGCGGGCCGACTCCTGCTCAAAGTCGCTGGTGATGTTGTCGAGCATCAGGACGAAGCCGCTCAACGTCGGCTCGCCACCCGCTTCGGCGTTGGTGCTGCTCACGGGGGCCATCTGTACTCGTAGCAGAAGACCCGCCCGCGTCGTCGTGACGAACTGGGTCGACGGATTGGCCACTCCCCGCTCCAGGCGCTGGCGGATGTTCTCCAGCGCGTGGGCGACCAGCTGGCGGTCGAATACGGTGTAGATCGACCGGCCCAGGCCGATCAGTTCGGCTCCATCGGCCAGCGCCGGAGTTAGTGACAGCGAGCGAAACTGCACACGCGCGCGGTTGTTGTACAGCAGCACCCGTCCATCCAGGTTGCACACCACGACGCTCTGCGTCAGCTCCGACATCAGCGCGGCGAGCCGGCTTCTCTCCTGCTCTACGTTGCGGCTGGCCTCTTCGACCTGCGCGGCGATATCGCCCCGCAGCTGTGCGCGCTGGCGCGCGAGCTCGCTGACGACCTGCGCCAGACCGCGCAGGTCGGCGCTGGCTTCCTGCGCATCGAGCTCGCGCGGCGTGTCGCCGGCCGCGAGCACGCGCGCCTGTTCGAGCAGGCGCGCCGGTGCAGCAATCCAGCGCCGATAAATTGGCGGCATGGCCGCTGCGACAAGTCCGAGAATCACCAGCAGCGCGACCACGGCGGCCGGCAGGCCGGGTCCGAGCAGTTCGAACAGCGCGTCGCGCCGTTCGGAGGGCAGCGGCACCCACGCCAGCACAGCGACCAGGGCGATCCACAGCCCGACCAGCAACGCGGTCGCGGCAACCGCACCACCTACGACGGCAAGCTGTCTTCCGGCGCGGCTCACGTCTTCGCGGCCAGCAGGTCACGCACCTTCTGCACCAGTTCCTTCGTCGAGAACGGCTTCGTGATGTAGTCGTCGGCGCCCAGGGCAACGCCCTTGGCCACGTCGGTATCGCGGCCCTTTGCCGTGAGCATCAGAATCAGGGTGTCCTTGAGCTCGTCGTCGGCACGCACTTCCTGGCATACCTCGAAGCCCGTCTTGCCCGGCATCATCACATCCAGCAGCACTAGGGTCGGGTGCTCGCGCCGTATCGCGTCGAGCGCTTCGGCGCCGTCGCGCGCAACGCTCACGCTGTAGCCCTCGCGCTTCATCAGGTACTCGAGCGAGATCAGGATATTCGGCTCGTCGTCGGCAATCAGGACCTTGTTCTTCATTTGACTTCCGTCGCCGCAGTCGAAACGCACTCCTCCTCGCGGGTCCAGGGCAGTTCAAAGGCGAAGCACGCACCCGCGCCCGGAGGGGATCGCAGCCACAGGCGCCCGCCGAAGTGCTCGACGATCTGGCGGCTGATCGGCAAGCCGAGGCCGGTTCCCTGCGGCCGGCGCAGCGAGTCGCCGCCCTGATGGAACTTCTCGAAGATCCGTTCCCGCTGCTCCTCCGGTACGCCGCAGCCGTTGTCCTGCACCTCGACCCTTATGCCCTTCGCGTCGGCTGTCAATCGCAGCTCGACCCGTCCGCCTTCGGCCGGTACGAACTTGGCCGCGTTCGAAAGCAGGTTCAGCAGGACCTGCA
Organism: Burkholderiaceae bacterium; assembly: GCA_035498175.1. Lineage (GTDB taxonomy): Bacteria > Pseudomonadota > Gammaproteobacteria > Burkholderiales > Burkholderiaceae_F > JALORV01. The sequence continues at coordinate 8,975 of DATKAJ010000004.1, read as the reverse complement.
TCAGACGGTCCGAGTCGGCCAGCAGCGTCGGCACGTATTCGGGCATCGTCAACTTAAGCGTGGCGCCACGTTCGTGGAACATCTCGCGTGTGGTCTGCGCGGCCTGCGTCAGCAGTGCGCGCATGTCGACCTCGCTGTTGCGCCAGTCGAAGGTGCCGGACTCGATCTTCGCCAGGTCGAGCACCTGATTGACCAGACGCGACAACCGCTCAGTCTCGGAAACGATAATTTGCAGGAACTGCTGGCGCTGGACCGCGTCCATCGTGGCTTCCTCGACAAGCATCTCTGCCAAAGCACGAATCGAGGTCAGCGGCGTGCGCAGCTCATGGGTTACGGACGACATGAAGTCGTCCTTGAGCCGGTCAAGGCTCTTCAACTGTTCGTTGGCGGCGCGGAGTTCGGCGGTGGCCCGCTGCAGCGACACCGATTTCTCCTCCAGTTCGCGCGAGTACGCGCGCAGTTGCGACGCCTCGTCGAGGATGCGCATCACGTCGTCGAGCCCAAGCGCTTCCTCCTCGACCGCGGAAGCGACCATCACGCGCGCGGACGCGCTGCCGATCGCGCCTGCCAGCTGCGTTTCGACGAATTGCACCAGCCGCGCGTCAGGAGGGATCTGCTCGACGCGGCTCGCGCCCACCCGCCTCGCATAGTCCTCAAACATCCTGCGTGCCGGCCCCATGCCGAGGAAGCGGCCGATCAGCGACTGGAGCTTCGGGACTTCCGCACGGCCGCGCCAGAACACCGGTCCCTGCTTTCCGCTGCCGTCCTGGCTGCGCTGGAACACGTCGACGAAGAGCAGGGCCTGGCTGGTTTCCTGCGCCGAAGGACTGCGCGCGAGCGACACGACGACGTACGCCCCCACGTTGGCGAGCAGGCTCCAGAACAGGGAGTGCGTGAGGCCGTCAAGGCCCGTCAACCCGAGCAACTGCTCCGGCTTCAGCAGCGCGATGCCCCAGGGTCCGTCCGCGACAAAATCCGTCTGCCACCAGCCTGACTTGGCGATCGACGGCAGCATCAGCGTATACACCCACAGACCGAAGCCGAGCGTCAGCCCGACGAGCGCCCCGCCGCGTGTGCCGCCCCGCCAGTACATGCCGCCGAGCATCGCCGGCGCAAACTGCGCCACGGCCGCGAAGCTGATCAGGCCGATGCTGACCAGCGCATAGGCTTCGCCGGCAAGGTGAAAATAGAAATAGCCGAGCAGCAGTACCGCGAAGATGGCTGTGCGCCGGATGCCGAGCAGCATGCCCGTGAAGTCGCCGCCCGCGCGGCCGCCGAAGCGCCGGGTGCGCAGCAGTAGCGGCATCACGAGGTCGTTGCACACCATAGTCGATACGGCGATCGCCTCGACGATCACCATGCCCGTTGCGGCCGATAGTCCGCCGATGAAGGCGACCAGCGCCAGCAGCGGCTGATCGAACGCCAGCGGCAGTGACAGTACGAAGCTGTCCGCGTTCGCGCCATCCGGGCCGAAGTGCAGCAGGCCGCCGACTGCAATCGGCAGCACGAACACGTTGATCAGCAGCATGTACAGCGGGAACGTCCATACCGCGCGCCTCAGATGCCGCTCGTTGACGTTTTCGACGACCATCACCTGAAACTGCCGCGGCAGGAAGATCACCGACAGCATCGAGAGCACGGTCAGGGCGAACCACTGCTCGTAGGCAAAGTCCTTGCCCTGGCCGAGGCTGAGCAGGCTCTTGATGGCGGGAACCGCGAGCGCTCGTGCGAAAAGATCGCCGGGGCCGCCAAATACTCCCCAAGTGACGAAGGCACCGACGGCGATGAAGGCCAACAGTTTGACGATCGACTCGAATGCGATCGCGGCGACCATCCCTTCGTGCCGCTCTGTCGTGTCCAGGTGTCGCGTGCCGAAGACGACCGTGAAACCCGCCAGCAGCAGGGCGACGTACAGCGTGCTGTCGCGCCACCAGTCGCCGACCGCCGGAGCGCTCTCGCCGAGTGGCGTCGTCAGCAGCGCGTATCCGGTCGAGACTGCCTTCAGCTGCAGCGCGATGTAGGGCACGATGCCTACCACCGTGATCAGCGTCACCAGTCCAGCCAGCAAAGGGCTCTTGCCGTAGCGACTCGCAACGAAGTCGGCAATCGACGTGATTCGGTAGGTCTTGGCGATGCGGATCATCTTCCGCACCACCATCCACGCAAGCACCATCGCCAGCGTGGGCCCGAGGTAGATCGGCAGAAACCAGACACCGCTAGAAGCGGCGCGACCCACGCTTCCGAAATAGGTCCAGGCGGTGCAGTACACCGCCATGGACAGCGCGTAAGTCCAGGAGTTGTCGATGATCGAGCGCCCCTGGCTGGCGCGCAGGTCGCCGACCCACGCCACCGCGAACAGCAGCAGCAGATAGGCGAACGACGCAACGATAACCAGCGAGGCCGCGAACATCTCTAGCGATCGATGTGCTCGACCGTCCAGCCGACGGCCGCAATCAGCACACCCCAACCAATGAAAAGCGCTGTGGGAAACAGCGGCAGGCCGAACACCGTGAGATCGCGGTTCCACAGCGCCAGCAGCGGAAAGTTGAATAGCACCGCGCCTGCAAAGAACAGCGCCACCAGGCGTTGCACACCGAGGCCTCTGATCACTCTCGCCTCCTCGTCACCGGTAGCGATTGTGCCGCTTTGCAGTCGGGATCGGGCGTCGGGGCGCAAGGCCCGTGCGGGCCGCAGAAAAAAAGTGGCCCCGCATGCGGGGCCACTTTCTCAGCACCAGGAGCGGCCGGATCAGTGAGCCATCGCCTTCGCGGCCAGGATGCCGGTCGTTTGCCGCACGTACAACTCGTCCCACATATCCTCGGCGCGCTTGTCGCGATACAGCAGCGAGCCCAGGATCACGGCCAGGAAGCCGAGAGGAATCGAGATGATTCCGGGGTTGCGCAGGTCGAACGCCGGCTTTTCGAGACCAACGATGCTGGTGTTGTCGTTGGCGAGCCGGTCAAGGTCGCCCTTGGCCCGCGCGAGCGCTGCGTCCAGCGACTTCTTCTCACGCTCTGCCAGTGCGACCTTCGCGGCGTCGCCGGAGGCCGCCAACTCGCTGATCGCGGAAGCCCGCGCCGGAGCGCCATCGATGACCTTCTGCGCTGCGGCCTTGATCGCCTTCGGATACGTCAGGTTCGGCGACACCATCACCAGCCCGATTGCCGCAAGCGTGCCGACGATCATGCCAAGCACGATGCCGCCGGTGTTGCACCGCTTCCAGAAGAGCGTCATCAACACGCACGGGAAGTTGGCTGACGAAGCGACTGCAAACGCCAGCGCCACCAAGTGCGCCACGTTCTGTCCCTTGGCAGATATGCCGATGACAATGGCCATTGCTCCGACGAAGATCGTCGCGATCCGCGCCGCCTTGACCTGCTCCTGCGGGGTGACGTGCTCACTGCGGATGACGCCGACGTAGAGGTCGTGCGCCATCGCGCTGGCCGCGGCCAGCACCAGGCCGGCGACCACCGCGACAATTGTCGCAAAGGCCACCGCCGCGACGAACGCCATGAACAGGTTGCCAAGCAGCGCGTTCGGTCCACCACCGAGCGCCTGCGCTAGCAATGGGTTCGCCATGTTGCCGCCCGGGTCCGCCGCAGCAATGGCCGTGGGACCGACCTTCATCGCCGAACCCATGCCGAGGAACAGCGTCAGTACGTAGAAACCCCCGATGATGGCCATCGCCCAGTTCACGGACTTGCGGGCTTCCTGCGCCGTGGGCACGGTGAAAAAGCGCATCAGGATGTGTGGCATCCCGGCGGTTCCGAACACCAGGGCCATGCCCAGCGAGATCTGGTCGAGTGGCACCTTCAGGAACAGGCCGGGTTCGAGGAAGATCTGGCCGAGCTGCTCGGGCGAGAGGTTCTTGGCCTTGTCGCCGATCAGCGTCGCGACGCGAGCCTGCACCTTGGCGTCGCCAACGACATTGCTGAGGAAGTCGCCCAGGAATCCGTACTGGCTCCACACCAGGATCACCATGAGGATCGAGGCGCATACCAGCAGGATGGCCTTGATGATCTGCACCCAGGTCGTCGCGACCATGCCACCGAACAGCACGTAGGCCAGCATCAGCACGCCGACTGTGATCACGGAAATTTCGTAATCGATACCGATCAGCGTCTTGATCAGCACGCCGGCGCCGACCATTTGCGCGGTCAGGTAGAACGTCGATACGGTGATCGTCGACAGCGCGCCGACGATGCGGACCTTCTTCGGATCGTTGCGGTAGGCCAGGATATCCGAGAGCGTGTACTTGCCGATGTTGCGGCATGGCTCGGCAATCACCAGCAGCACGGTGATGTAGGCCACCAGCCAGCCGACCGAGTACATGAAGCCGTCATACCCGTACAGCGAGATGAGGCCGGCGATGCCGAGGAACGAGGCGGCCGACAGATAGTCGCCCGCGATCGCCCAGCCATTCTGCAGGCCGGACACGCCGCCACCGGCGGCGTAGAAGTCGGCAGCCGTCTTCACGCGCTTGGCCGCAACGTAGGTGACGTACATCGTCACGGAGATGATCGCGGCGAACACCGCGAAGGTCAGCCAGCGCCATTCCGGGGCGACGGCGCCCTGCGCGAACGCCGGCATGCCGATCAGCGGGAGCGCGGCAGCGACCGCTGCAAGGGGCAGGAGCTTCTTCATGTCCATGGCTTATCTCCCGATCTTGTCGGCTTCGCGGACCAGTTCCGCCGCCATGGTGTCGAACTTCTTCGCCTTCGCCGTGTAGTAGAAGGCGATGCCCCAGGCCACGACGAACTGCGATAGCGCGAACAGGATGCCGACGTTCACGACGCCATACACCTTGATCCGGTAGATGTCGGAGAAATACGCGGCGCCGATCGGCAGCAGGAAGTAATAGAAGAGCGAGAAGAGCATCAGGCTCGTCAGGAACCCAACCTTCTTCGAGTGGAGCGTCTGAAAGCGCGGGTCTTCGTCGATCGCCTGCCAATTCAGCGGCGCTCGCGGTGCCTGCGCACCTGGCATTGCAGCGGTAGACATCTCTTCCTCCCGAGGAAAGTGGAACCTGTTTGGCAATTTCACAGCCACCGCGGCCGGCCTGCAAGGTCGCGTGCCGCATTATTCTTGTTATCGGCGCCAGGGACGATATGCGCTGAAACTGTCGCTCGGCTTACACCGACAGCAGGGTCTTGATCTACGTCTAATGTCGGTGGGTCCCTCGGGGGTGATGGACGACCGTCCGTCGCTATTGCGGTGCGCCATGCGGCCGGCCCGCCGCGTACGATGCGGCATGACCGGCACGCACGGCTCAGCCAGCGTCCTGCCGTCGACGCGGCGCGACATCAACGCCATCGCACGCGCATGCCGGAGGCTCGTTACGCGCCGCGCGCTGATCGCTGCCGGCGTGTCGATGGTCCCGCTGCCGGGCGTCGATGTGGCCATCGACGTCGGGGTGCTGGTGGCGATGATCGAGCGCATTAACACCGCCTTCGGCCTCACGCCGGAGCAGATCGAGCAGCTCGCGCCGCGGCGCAAGGCTTTTGCCTACAAGGCAATCATGGCCGTCGGCGGTGCGCTGGTCGGGCGGGTGGTGACGCGCGAATTGGTCATGCGCGCGGTCCGGTCGATGGGAATGCGCTGGACCGCGCGGCGGGCCGCGAAGATGGTGCCGGTTGCCGGGCAGATCGCCGCCGCCTCCCTCGGCTTCGCGATGCTGAAGCTCCTCGGCGATCGCCACGTTGCGGATTGCGTCCGCGTCGCGACGTTGCTGGCGGAAAGCTGAGACACGGGCCGGACACTTTGCGCACGGCCCGGCCCTGATCAGACGATGCCGTCCTTTGTCATCGAGGTGACAATCAGCTGAACGAACTGGTCGATCAGCCTCTGTGTCGAGTCATAGCCGGTCGAAGTCGTCGTCGCTGCCGACCACACGACATTGGCATTGCGCGCCTCGAATACGCGCGTGTCGGCATGCACGTTCTGCGTCGTCGTCACCGTCGGCGGCATCGCCCACATCGTGTTGTAGTAGCCGGCAAAGCCGCCCCAGCCGGGGCCCCAGCCGCCGCCCCAGCCCCAGCCTGGGCCCCATGCCGGCCCCATCACCATTCCAGGCTGCACGTTGACCTGCGTCGAGACGTTGATGATGCGCGTCACCATGGCGAACTCGACCCCGGCGGCAGCGACTGCCTGGCGCAGCCGATCCTCGCTGACCGGCCCGTCCTGCGGCAACTGCGTGTACGACTGCACCGCCTTGACGCCGACGGCGCCCAGGGCCGCGACCATCCTGTCTTCATAGATGCGGCGCGTGGCGCTGTCGCGCACGGCGCCAACCACCATGACGCTGCGCACCGGGCGCTTGCCGGCGAATTCGGGATTGACCCACTGCGCATCCAGCGACGTCGACGTGGCGCAGCCGAGGAGCAGAGCAGCCATAGCGGCGCAGATGGGGACGAAAGATCTCTTCAGCATCGTTGCGCTCCAGAGGAGGAGGGCCGCGGACGCCGCGGCGGACACTGAAGGTTAGCGCAAGCGTTGCATACGGCAGCCGAGCGGCGCGAATGCAGGAGCCACGTCCTCAGCGCTGTACGGAGCCGAGTGCTTCCTGCTCCATGCGCAGATAGGTCCCATAGGCATTGATGCGATTGGCGGCCGCAAAGGCGGGCACTGCGGCGAAGCGCGACCAGTCGGTGGCCGCATACGCTTCCTCGAAGGGCACCATGTCGCGTGCCGCCTTGCCCATCGCTTCACGCAGGAACAGCAGATACTCCCGCGTCAGCGCAACGTCGGGCGCGGGGTCCCGCGACGCATGACCGTGCCCCGGAATGACGATCGCCGGCGCCAGCGGACCGATCCGGTCGATCGCGGCGAGCCACGCGCGGGTATCGGCATTGCCGACGAACGGCACGCGACCACTGAAGTACAGATCGCCGGCCAGCAGCACGCGATCACCCTCGATCCAAAGCATGATGTCTTCGGGCGAGTGCGCGCCGCCGACATCGATCAGCCGGAACTTCACTCCGCCGCGCTCGAACGCGAATTCGCGCTGGCTGGAGAAATCGATCCAGCGGTTGGCCCCCACCGGATGCGTCTGCTCGTTCACGTAGGGCGCGAGGTCGCGCCGGCGCTGCTCGAGCCGGTCCTGCGTCAGCGGTGCGGCGAGCGTCTCGCGTCCCTTCGCATTCGCCCAGATTTCGACCTCGGGTCCGGCCAGTGCCTGCAGGCCGTAGAAATGATCCGCATGGAAGTGGCTGATGATGACCAGACGAACGGGCTGCGCAGTGACCGCGGCGATTGCGCGCTTCAGAGCGGCGCCGAGTTCAGGGGTGCCGAGCGCATCGAAGACGACGACGCCATCGTCCGTGACGACGAAGCCGGCGTTGGAATTGAAGCCCCGATTCGCCGTCGACGCGACGCCCGGATCCCCCTCGACATACCAGACGTGCTCCGAAGCCCGGATCGGCCTGACATCCTCCGCAGCAGAATCGTCGGGCGCGACGAGCGCGGCGAGCGTCAGCAGCGCGCCGCCGCAGGCCCGGCCGATGCGCAATTCAGGCACGACGGGTTTGATGCGCGAGGTAGTCGCAGATCGCCTCGATCATCCGCAACAGATCCCGCTGCAGATTGGCGAAGCCTTCGTGCGGTCTGCGCGAGTCCTCGTCCATGTAAAGGCGCTTGTTGATCTCGACCTGCAGGCTGTGGCGGCCGCGGGCGGGGTCGGAATAGGCGCGCACGAGTTCCACGCCCTTGTAGGGATCGTTGACCTTCACGCCGTAGCCCAGCGCTTCGAGCGTGGCACGCACGAACTCGGTGAATTCGGGGTCGCACGTCGTTCCGTCACGATCGCCGAGAACGAAATCGGCGCGTTCCGTGCCGAAGGCGCCTTCACCCATCTTGCCCGCCACCGAGTTCATCGAGTGGCAGTTGAGGTGATAGACCGCGCCGCAGGTCGCCTGCCCCTCGTCGAGCAGGTCCACCAGCGCGCGGTGGTAGGGCGCGTGGAAGCGCTCGATACGACGCTGCACCTCGTCCACACGCAACAAGCGCCGATAGATGTCCCGGCCGTCGTCCAGCGTGCGCCAGATCAGTGCCTTGCCGATCCGCGCCTTGCCGCTCGGGACGTATTCGTGCGGCCAGTGGCCGCCATCCAGCAGTTCGAGGTCGATGTCGCCGCGATGCCGATTCGGGTCCAGGTAAGTCCTCGGGCAGCGCGCCGCAAGCAGCGGAATGCCGGATTCGATGGCGGGCAGGTAGAGCTGGTCGACGAAACAGTCCTCCCCTTCTCGCAGGTCGAACTCCGAGACGGCCGCATCGAAGTCGGCCGGGAACTCGACGCCCGAGTGCGGCGAGTCGAGGACGAGCCCGATCGCCGGCCGCTGCGGGCCGTGCAGGAAAATGGCTTCCGAATCGAGGTTCATGTTGACCCGCTGGGCATTGCGCAGCTTGTCGGAGCTTAGCGGCCCTAGACGTCCGCGCGCGACCGACCCGGCCACGCAAATGGGAAAGATCCGCCGGGCACGCTCCGCTATACTTCGCGCCCTTCGCGACGGACTCATCCGCCGTCCTGCAGAGAGCGAATGGGCCGGAGACAAAATCCTTGTTTGCGGCAGCGGTACCGAAGGCCAAGTAGCTCAGTTGGTAGAGCAGAGGACTGAAAATCCTTGTGTCGGTGGTTCGATTCCGCCCTTGGCCACCAGAATTCCGCGAGCGCAGCGAGGGAAAATCGCCCGGCGTAATTGCGAGCTGCGAAATCTCCCTAGTAGTGCATAGAGCAAATCGGACCAAGGCGATTGCCCTCTTGGCCATCCGGTTGCGCGAAGCCGCTCGTCAGCGCAGCAGTTGCCTGAGTTTGGCGTCTGCCTGCGACGCCTGATCAGGACAGACGACGACGCTGCGCGCAGCCAGTTCGCGCAGCAGCTCGTCGCGCCGCTTCAACGCCGCGTCGCGACCGACCTTCTGCGAGAGCTCGACGAACTGAGCATCGCCCGGCAGCGTCCAGATTTCCACCTCATACGGCT
>DATKAJ010000003.1:0-35378 GCA_035498175.1 Burkholderiaceae bacterium | reverse complement strand
GGTCAACCTGCTCGCCCACATGAGGCAGGTGGACGGCAACTCGGTTGCCAAATGGGAGCTCGACCACGAGAAGCTCCGCACGACGATCCGCACGGCGATGCGGATGCTCGACAATGTGATCGACATCAACTACTACGCGGTGGCCAAGGCGCGTAACTCGAACCTGAAGCACCGTCCGGTTGGCATGGGCATCATGGGCTTCCAGGACTGCCTGCACCTGTTGCGCACGCCGTACGCGTCGGAGGAAGCCGTCAAGTTCGCCGACACCTCGATGGAGGCCGTCTGCTACTACGCCTACTGGGCCTCGACCGAACTCGCCGAGGAACGCGGCAAGTACAGCTCGTATCGGGGCAGCCTGTGGGACCGGGGCATCCTGCCGCAGGACTCGCTCCGCCTGCTGCGCGACGAGCGCGGCGGCTATGTCGACCTCGACCTGTCCGCGTCTATGGACTGGGACGCGCTGCGTGCACGCATCCGGCAGCATGGAATGCGCAATTCCAACTGCGTGGCGATCGCGCCGACGGCGACGATCTCGAACATCATCGGGGTCGACGCCTGCATCGAGCCGACGTTCCAGAACCTGTTCGTCAAGTCGAACCTTTCCGGCGAGTTCACTGTCGTCAACGAGCATCTGGTCCGCGACCTGAAGCGGATCGGGCTCTGGGACGAGGTGATGGTGTCGGACCTGAAGTACTTCGATGGGTCGCTCGCCAAGATCGACCGCGTGCCGGCGGAGATCCGCAAGCTGTATGCCACCGCGTTCGAGATCGAGCCGACGTGGCTGATCGAATGTGCGGCCCGGCGCCAGAAATGGATCGACCAGGCCCAGTCGCTCAACATCTATATGGCGGGCGCGTCGGGCAAGAAACTCGATGAGACCTACAAGCTCGCCTGGCTGCGCGGCCTGAAGACCACGTACTACCTGCGCACCATCGGCGCCACCCATGCGGAGAAGTCGACGACGACGCGCACGGGCCAGCTGAACGCAGTTGCCAGCGACGCCGGGTCTGCGGCCGCGGCGATGCCTGAAGCCGAAGGCAAGGTCTGCATGCTGAGGCCCGGTGACCCGGGGTTTGCCGACTGCGAAGCCTGCCAGTAACGAACTCGAGGAGAAGCTGACTGATGCTGGCCTGGGACGACACCCCGACGCCCTCCGCTCCGATGCCGGGGCTGAACGCGATCGCCGCAGAGCAATCGCTGCCGCCCGCTACGCGCGATGGGGCCGCGCCGCCGGAGCACCGCCGCGTCAACGTCGCCGACAAGCGCATCATCAACGGCGCGACCGACGTCAACCAGCTGGTGCCTTTCAAGTACAAGTGGGCCTGGGAGAAGTACCTCGCGACCTGCGCCAACCACTGGATGCCGCAGGAGGTGAACATGTCCCGCGACATCGGGCTGTGGAAGGACCCCAATGGCCTGACCGAAGACGAGCGGCGGGTCGTGAAGCGCAACCTGGGATTCTTCGTGACGGCGGACTCGCTTGCCGCGAACAACATCGTGCTCGGGACCTATCGGCACATCACGGCGCCGGAGTGCAGGCAGTTTCTGCTTCGGCAGGCCTTCGAGGAGGCCATCCACACCCATGCCTATCAGTACATCGTCGAGTCCCTCGGCCTGGACGAAGGCGAAATCTTCAACGCCTATCACGAGATCCACTCGATCCGTGCCAAGGACGAATTCCTGATCCCGTTCATCGATACGCTCACCGACCCTCATTTCAGGACCGGCACGCCCGAGAACGACCAGAAGCTGCTGAAGAGCCTGATCGTCTTTGCGTGCCTGATGGAAGGCCTGTTCTTCTACGTCGGTTTCACCCAGATCCTTGCGCTGGGCCGGCAGAACAAGATGACCGGGGCCGCCGAGCAGTACCAGTACATCCTGCGCGACGAGTCGATGCACTGCAACTTCGGCATCGACCTGATCAACCAGATCAAGCTCGAGAACCCGCATCTCTGGACGCCGCAGTTCCGCGAGGAAGTCCGCGGACTGTTCCGCAAGGCGGTCGACCTCGAGTACGCCTACGCCGAGGACACGATGCCGCGCGGCGTGCTCGGCCTGAACGCGCCGATGTTCAAGGGCTACCTGCGCTACATCGCCAACCGGCGCGCGCAGCAGATCGGCATCGAAACGCTGTTCCCGAACGAGGAGAACCCGTTTCCGTGGATGAGCGAGATGATCGATCTGAAAAAGGAGCGCAACTTCTTCGAGACGCGCGTCATCGAATATCAGTCCGGCGGCGCGCTGTCGTGGGATTGAATCGATGAGTCGATTGCGTTGTCGATGCAACGCTTGAACGAAAAAGAAGTGGGTCAAATCGCACACAATTCGTCAGTCGGCGCAGAAATTTCTTGCGATCGATTTCGATTGCGAGTAAAAAGCGAACCGTTCATTGGTAGCCCGATCGATGTTGATGCGGATGATTCAGGCAGACAGCGATCAAACACCGAATTGACCTCAGACAGTCACAGTCGACCCGTAACCGCAGAGGACCACGCTCCAAAGCACGACGAGACTCCCGAGTCTTGGGGGCTCATTCCCGCCGAAAAACGGGGACTGTCGGAGAAGCCTTTCCAGCCGTCTCAATCACCGAACGCCGGAATTTATCCGGCGTTTTTCTTGCGCGTGCCGCAATGCAGGCAGCCTGGCGCGCGCCGTGCCGAATTCATCAGCGTCAGCGGTCAGTGCGCTGCCCGTTCCGCGCTCAGCTCGGATTTGCGGATCAAACGCATTTCTGGGGGCGTCGCGGCGACAGAGCATCTGCGTGCGCCGATGAATAGCCCGACTGGCGACATCTGTCGCGCAGCGGGTTTCCTTCTGTAACTCAACGTTGATTCTCGAAGGAGATCTCATCATGGCCACGAAGAAAGCTGCTAAGAAGACCGCGAAGAAGGCCGCCAAGAAGTCGGCTAAGAAGTCCGCCAAGAAGACTGCGAAGAAGGCGAAGAAGTAGTTTTCGCGGGAATTGCGTAGCGATTACCGGCTGCCTTCGGGCAGCCGGCACCGCATTCCATCCTGCGTGCCAGCAATTGGCATCCTCAGCGCTCAGGACGGAATGCGTACGCACTTGAAAGCCCGAACGACTTGAATTGGAGACAGGAAAAAATGGCAACCAGAAAAGCTGCAAAGAGGCTCGTCGTCAAGAAGGCCATCAGACGGAAGGCGGTCAAGCGCGCCGTCGTCAAGAAGGCCGTCAGACGGGCGGCGGTCAAGCGCGCGCTGGTCAGGCGCGCACTGGTCAGGCGGGCCATCGCCAAGAAAATGGTTGCTCAATAGGCCGAGAAGGCTGATGTCGGGCCGGGGCCGGGCGAGTGGTGAAACGTTGAAGTTGCAACCGCGGCCGGCGAGGGCTTGACGCAATCCATTTAGGAGACTTGTATGGCAACCAAGAGAACTGCCAAGAAGCGCGCAGCAAAAAAGGCTGTGCGCAAGGCCAAGCGCGCTGTCAAAACGGCCGTGCGCAGGGCCAAGGTGAAGCGGGCGGTCAAGAAGGTCATGGCCAAGCGCGCGGTGAAAAAGGCTGTGCGCAAGGCCAAGCGCGCTGTCAAGAAGGCCGTGCGCAGGGCCAAGGTGCAGCGCGCGGTCAAGAAGATCAAAGCCAAGCGCGCTGTGCGCAAGGCCAAGCGCGCTGTCAAGGCCGTGCGTAAGGCCACGGTGAAGACAGCGGTTGCGAAGGCCAAGGCGGTCGCTGCGGTGAAGAAGGTCAAGGCTGCAGTTGCACCGAAGCCGGCCGTTGCACCCGCGCCGGCCGCGCCATCGACGGCCGCCGCCCCGGGAGCAAAGACTGCATTGAATCCCGCTGCAGCCTGGCCGTTCCCGACCGGAAGCCGACCGTAGATTTCACCGCACCACTGACGGGCGCGGTCCTCCGCGCCCATTTTTTTGGGGCGCGGCAAACTGACGGATCGGCAGAGGCCACCGCTACAATCGCGCGTCCCTTCGGCTTAGCCAATCATGTTCGTCGACGTCGCGCGGGCATTGCTCGACATCCTCGGCTCGCTGCTTGTCGGGCTGCTCCTGCTGCGTGCCTGGTGCGCAGGCATCGGCATGCCGGCTCGCAATCCGCTGGCACACTTTGCGCGCGCCCTGACCGACTGGCTGGTGCAGCCGATCGGAAAGGTGATCCCGGCTCGCGGCCGCATCGACTGGGCGACTCTGCTCGCGGCGGCGCTGACCTGTGCGCTGATCGTCATTGCGAAGCGCGGCATGCTGGGTTTGCCGATCGCTCCGGATATGGTGGTGATCGAGGCGCTGCGGCAGCTGCTGAACTGGGCACTGACGCTCGTGATCTGGATCACACTGATCTACGTGCTGATCAGCTGGGTCAACCCGATGGCTCCGGTCGCGCCGGCGCTGTCGATGCTGCTGCAGCCCCTGCTCGGTCCGATCCGCCGCATTGTGCCGACCGTAGGCGGCATCGACCTGTCGCCGATGGTGCTGCTGATTCTGGTCTATCTGGTCCAGATGGTGCTGGGCCGGATCTTTCTGTAGTGAGCTGTGCTCACCACGGACGGTAGTTGAAGGCCTGCCGGAACCGCTCGGCAACCGACGCGCGATCGGCCATGTAGTTCTGTGCGCCGCTCGCCTCGATCTTGATCGATCCCATGACCGCGGCGAGGCGCCCGGTGGTTTCCCAGTCGAAGCCCTGCGCAATTCCATAGAGCAGGCCGCCGCGGTACGCGTCGCCGCAGCCGATCGGATCGACGACCGTGCGGGCACCGGCGACCGGGATATGCAGCACAGAGCCGTTCACGTAGATGGCGGAGCCTTCCGCGCCCCGCGTGACGACCAGCGCCCTGACCCGCCCCGCCAATTCCTCGAGCGACTGGCGCGTGCGTTCGACCACGACGCGTGCCTCGTAGTCGTTGAGCGTGACATAGCTGGCGCGTGCGATGAACCAGAGCAGTTCATCACCATTGAACAGCGGCATTGCCTGGCCGAGGTCGAAGATGAACGGGATGCCCTTCTCGGCAAACTGCTGCGCGTGCTGCTGCATGCCGTCGCGGCCGTCGGGCGCAACGATGCCGAGCTGGATACCGCCATCGGCCGGAATCGCGTTCAGGTGCGACTGACCCATGGCGCCGGGATGAAACGCGGTCAGCTGGTTGTCATTGAGGTCGGTCGTGATGAATGCCTGCGCGGTGTAGGTGCCGGAAAGCTGCTTGATGTAGCGGCGGTCGATGTCGAGGGCATCGAGGCGCTCGAGATAGGGCCCGGCGTCGTCGCCGACGGTGGCCATCGGCAGTGGGTCGCCTCCGAGGCATTTCAGGCTGTAGGCGATGTTCCCGGCACACCCGCCGAATTCTCGCTTCATCTCGGGGACCAGGAAGGACACGTTCAGGATGTGAACCTGATCGGGCAGGATGTGGTCGGCGAACCGTCCCTGGAACACCATCACCGTGTCGTACGCGACGGAACCGCAGATCAATGTACGCATGTCTTCCTCGAGCGCCGCGCGGGCCGCGGCGACTCTGGGTATCTATATATAGAAGGGGTAGACGAGAAAGCCGGCGGCCTGAAGGCCGCGCGCCTCGAAGAACAGGCGGATTGTCATGTCGGCGCCAGCGGCGAGGCCCTCCTCGATGCGCGAGCGCGGCTCTCCGGAGGCCACGAGGTAGTCTGCCGGCGTGAAGACCTTGCGCGCCACCGGCCGGTTCTGGGTGTCGCTCAGCGTGACCTCGAGCGCTGGCAGCGCCTGCGTGAAGGGAGCGCGGTTCCTGATCACCGCCGTTAACTCCAGGACGTCGGTGCCGCTGATCGACTGCAGCTCGCTGGCGATCACTGCGAGCTGGTCTGGTTGTGTCGGCCATCCCAGCGTGCAGCCGAAAGCGTCGCAAAGATTCGCCAGCATCGGACGCGACGACGGCCAGTAGGCGAGCGCGTCAGCGCGAAAGATCACCGCAAGTTGCGCGGCCGCGAACAAGGCCAGCAGCAGCGCCCCCCCGCTGAAGATGATCGAGAAGCCACGCGGCCGCGGCTTGGCCGCTGCACGTATGAACTCGGGCTCATCGAGAGCGCCGGCACCTGTTGCTTCGGGTTCGGGCATTGGTGCCATCTCAATGACCTCGATCCCCTGCAACGGTGCATGCGCCGGCGCGTCGCCCAGGCGTGTCGCAAAGTCGGGCGCGAGCAAGGTCGGCACGCCGGCTTCGGCCGGATCGGGTTCGCGCGCGGGCTGGGTGGCCATCCCTGTGCCAACCGTGTTCGGCAGCGGAAGCGAGACGGTTGCAATCGGCGCGGATCCCGGCGCGATGCGCAGTGTCGTGGCCGGCCCGAGCACCTTGCGCTGCTTGCGCTCGGCGCGATCGCGCGCGGGTCTGCGGGTCGGCTCCGCGGGCCGCTCGTCACGTGGTGCTGGACGTGCGGCGGATTCCGCGGGCGTCTCCTGCGCGGGCCGCGATGATCCGCGTTCGGCACTCACGCCCGTTGCTTCGGTCCCGGATGGCGCGAGGGTCGCATCCTCGACGTAGGCAAGGCTGCCGATCGCGTCGAAGACGGTGCGGCATTGTCCGCAGCGAACGAGTCCTCCGCGAAGCTTGAGCTGATCGGCGACGACGCGAAACATTGCGCCGCACTGAGGACATTTGGTGGCCAGAGCCATCGAGTCACGGCCTCGTCGTCGGATCTGCCTTGACGCCCGCGGTGGCCGGCTTCATCGGCTATCCAGGGCGCCGCCCGGCCAGGCAAACCCAGCCCTCAGATGCCTGCCATACCGAGAGCGGCACCGCAGGGTCGGCCCGCCGGTAGCTCCCGATGACTTCATCGGCCTGCCGTTCGAGCACCCCTGACAACACCAGTGCACCTGCTGGCGCGACGCGCGCCAGCAGTGCGGGAGCAAGCAGCTTCAACGGGTTGGAAAGAATGTTCGCGACCACGACGTCGAACGTCCCCGGCGCCAGGCCGGCCGGTCCAGTGTAGCGTGCCGATACACCGTTGGCGGTCGAGTTGACACGGGCTGCTTCGAGCGCCTGCTCGTCGAGATCGACGCCGACAAGCGTGCCGGCACCGAGGCGTCCCGCGGCGATCGCCAGAATGCCGGAGCCGCAGCCGTAGTCGAGCACTCGGGCGCCGGCCCTCAGCTGCGACTCCAGCCAGCGCAGGCACAACTGCGTCGTCGGATGCGTTCCCGTGCCGAACGCGACTCCCGGGTCGAGGCGGACGTTGACGGCGGCCGGATCCGGCGCTTGGCACCAGCTCGGTACGATCCAGAGCCGGTCGCTGATTCGTGTCGGGGGGAACTGCAACTGCGATGCACGCACCCAATCGGCGTCGGCCACTTCGCTGAAGGCTTCGATCGCACACGGGTCGGCGCCGATCGACTTGCAGGCCATACCGACGCGTGCCTGGGCCGCATCGCGGTCGCAATCGAAGAGGATGCGGAGCCGGCTGTGCGACCAGGCACGGGGCTCGGGCTCGCACCCGGGCTCGCCGAACAGCGGCGACTCCTGCGCGGACTCGGCGTCCGCGTCCTCGATCGCGACCGACAGTGCGCCAGCCTCTAGCAGCGCATCCGCCAGCGCGTCGGCGGCGGAATCATCGGCCTGCAGGATGGCTTCGAGCAGCACGCTCAGCCGCCTTGGCGGGCGGCGATGCGTTTTTCGAGGTAGTGGATGCTGGTGCCGCCGAGCATGAACTTCTCGTCGTTCAGCAGCTCGCGATGCAACGGGATGTTGGTCTGGATGCCTTCGACGACCATTTCCGACAGCGCGATGCGCATGCGCGCGAGCGCCTGTTCGCGAGTGTCGCCGAAGCAGATCACTTTCCCGATCATCGAGTCGTAGTTCGGCGGGACGAAGTAGCCGTTGTACGCATGCGAGTCAACGCGCACGCCGGGACCGCCGGGCGGATGCCAGCCCGTAATGCGGCCGGGCGACGGTGTGAACTTGAACGGGTCTTCGGCGTTGATACGGCATTCGATGGCATGGCCGCGATGCACGATGTCCCGCTGGCGCAAGCGCAACTTGTCGCCGGCCGCGACGCGGATCTGTTCCTGGACGATGTCGATGCCCGTCACCATCTCGGTTACCGGGTGCTCGACCTGCACCCGCGTGTTCATCTCGATGAAGTAGAACTCGTTGTCCTGATAGAGAAACTCGAAGGTCCCGGCGCCGCGATAGCCGATCTTCTTGCACGCCTCGACGCAGCGGTCGCCGATCTTGTCGATCGCCCGCCGGTTGATTCCCGGCGCAGGCGCCTCTTCGATGATCTTCTGGTGGCGCCTCTGCATCGAGCAGTCGCGCTCGCCGAGCCAGATGGCGTTGCGGTGCTGGTCGGCCAGCACCTGAACCTCGATGTGGCGCGGGGTCTCAAGGTATTTCTCCATGTACACGGCCGGGTTGCCGAATGCGGCCTGCGCCTCCTGGCGCGTCATCGCCACCGCGTTGATGAGTGCCGCCTCCGTATGCACGACGCGCATGCCGCGCCCGCCGCCACCGCCCGCGGCCTTGATGATCACCGGGTAGCCGACGGCGCGCGCCGCCCGCACGATCTCGCGCGGCTCCTCGGGCAGGGCACCCTGCGAACCCGGCACCGTTGGTACAGCGGCCGCAGTCATCGCCTGCTTGGCCGATACCTTGTCGCCCATCAGGCGGATCGACTCGGGCCGCGGACCGATGAACACGAATCCGCTCTTCTCAACGCGCTCGGCGAAGTCCGCGTTCTCCGACAGGAAGCCGTAGCCGGGATGGATCGCTTCGGCGTCGGTGACTTCCGCGGCGCTGATGATCGCGGGAATGTTCAGATAGCTCTCGCGCGATGGCGGCGGTCCGATGCATACGGACTCGTCGGCCAGCTTGACGTACTTGGCGTCGGTGTCGGCCTCGGAGTGAACGACGACCGTGCGTATGCCCATCTCGCGGCACGCGCGCTGGATGCGCAGCGCAATCTCCCCGCGATTGGCGATCAGGATCTTCTTGAACACGTGGCCTCAGCGAATCGCGGCGCCGCTTGCGCGCATCCGGAGACGCAGCGTCGCGCGCCGTCGCCGGAGTGTGCGCATCGCGTTACTCGATCAGGAAGAGCGGCTGGCCATATTCGACCGGCTGCCCGTTGTCGACGAGGATCTTGGTCACCGTTCCGCCGACTTCCGCCTCGATCTCGTTGAGCAGCTTCATCGCCTCGATGATGCAGAGCGTGTCGCCTGGCTTCACCATCGCGCCCTGCTCGATGAACGGCGGCGCGCCCGGACTCGGCGAGCGATAGAAAGTACCGACCATCGGTGACTTGACCACGTGGCCGGGCGGCTCATCGGGCTCGGTGGACGCCGCCGGCGACGCTGTACCAGCCGGCGCGGCTGCAGGGGCCGCGTAGGTGACTGCAGCCGGGGGGGCCGCCGCTGCCGCATGCGTCTTCACGATGCGCACCTTGTCTTCGCCCTCGGTCACCTCGAGTTCGGCAATGCCGGACTCGGCGACCAGATCGATCAAGGTCTTCAGCTTGCGAAGGTCCATGCAGGCTCCTGCTCAGGCGCGCGTCGCGGCCAAGGCATATTCGAGTGCGTAGCGATACCCGTCGGGCCCGAGACCGATGACGGTTCCGACCGCAAGATCGGCGAAAAAGGAGCGATGCCGGAACTCCTCGCGCCGATGCACGTTGGACAGGTGCACCTCGATGAACGGAATCGCCACCGCCGCCAGGGCGTCGCGCAGGGCGACGCTAGTGTGGGTCAGTGCACCCGCGTTAATGATGATGAACTGTGTGCCGTCGCCGCGTGCGGCCTGAACGCGGTCGACCAGCGCCCCTTCGTGGTTGCTCTGGAAAAATGCGATATCACCCGTCGATCTCTTTGCAATTTCGGCGAGTTCGCGCTCGATGTCTTGAAGCGAACGTGAACCGTACACCTCCGGTTCGCGCGTTCCGAGCAGATTCAGGTTTGGGCCGTTGATGACGAGGATCTTTGCGGTCACGGCGCTTATCGTCGCAGTTCGGGTACTGTTGCCCGCAGTTGCCGGCAGATGGGGGTCGATTGGGCTCAGGAAGGGCCGAAGTCTGAACCGGCCCGGCGCCGATGTCCAGCGTCTGTCAGGTCATCGGTTCCAGCCAGGAGCGCAGCGTTTGAGGCTTGACGAGCCCGAGCCGCGAGCGGACGACCCGGCCCTCCGGACTGATCAGCACAGTGTACGGCAGGAGGCCCTGCGGGTTACCCAAAGCGCGCACCGTGTCGGTTCCGGAGGCGCCCGCGACAAGCAACGGGATCTCAATCTTCAGTTCGGACTGAAAGCGGCGAATCGCGTCGGGACGGTCGATGCCGAGGCCGACGACGGCAACGCCGCGCGGCCCGTAGTCTCGGGCGATCTGCTGCAACCCCGGCATTTCCTCGACACAGGGCGCACACCAGGTGGCCCAGAAGTTGAGCACCATCCAGCGTCCGCGCCATTGGGCCATCGGCTGGGCAACGCCGCGGGCATCCTCGAAGGTCTGCTGAAAGAGCGCCGCCACCGCCGGCTTGAACTCTGGCTCGCGCAGCGCGGCGCGCCACGCGACCCCGGCTCCGGCCAGGAGCGCGGCCGATCCAGCCGCAAAGAGCAATGAACGGCGCTTCACTGCGAGGGACTCCTGGCGTTCCGGGTCATCGCTGGCTCACGATTCGGCAATCAACTGTCGCAGCGCGGTCCGGTCCGCACGGCCGCCCGTGGCGATCGGATGCAGGCCGAACTCCTCGCCATCTGTGCCGCGGTACCTAGGCGCCACGCGCACGGCGTCCGTTTCATAGACGCTGAGACAGATGCCAATCTGCCGCAGCGATGGAGGCAGCCCGGGCTCGCGCGCTGGCCACAGGAAGATCAGGCGTTCGTGGGCCTGCGTGCGCTCCGCGTCATCGGCGGCTTCGGCGTCAAAGTCGATCCCGGCGTTCAGCAACGCCATCTCGACATCCTTGGCACTGTCGGTGAAAAGCTGCAGTTCGATGTTCGAGTGCTCGGTGGCGGTGCCATTGAGTACGGCACCCACGAGGTACGGGTTGAAGGGGGCGAGTTGTTCCATCACTGCCGCCGCAATCCGGCGCAGGGCCGCGAGGAGCGGCGGATGCGTATCGGCGGCGAACAAGGCCAGATAGCGGCGCAATTCGCGCTCGATTTCGGCGTTGTCGGGCAACGGCGCCGGACCCGCGTCTCCGAACAGCGCGCGCACTGCGCGCCGCTTGGCCTGGCTGTAATCGCAGCCTTCCTCGGCGATCAGGCGCGCCGCGGCGGCGGCGAGTTCCAGACGCACGGGGTCAGGGGTCGGGCTCATCGTGCCGGGGAGTCTAGAACCTGTCGCGGATCCGCTGGCTGCGGCCGGGCCAGACACATTGGGCGCGCCGGTGGTCCATGTCCAGCGGCGCATTACAATCGCGCGCCTTCACGCTGGACTCCTTCGACCTCTGTCCGGCGGCTAGCTTCGACGCCTCGGTGCATATCCACATCCTCGGAATCTGCGGCACCTTCATGGGAGGCCTGGCGCAGCTCGCCCTTGCCGCGGGCCATCGCGTGTCGGGCTGCGATGCCAACGTCTACCCGCCGATGAGCGGGCAGCTGGAGGCGGCTGGCGTGCGCCTCATCGAGGGCTACGCCAGCGACCAGCTCGACCTCACCCCCGACCTCTGGGTCATCGGCAATGTCGTTACGCGCGGCAATCCGTTGATGGAGGCGATCCTCGAGCGCGACCTGCCCTTTGTATCGGGGCCGCAGTGGCTCGCCGAGCATATATTGAAGGGACGGCATGTGCTCGGCATTGCGGGCACGCACGGCAAGACGACGACGACCGCCATGCTGGCTGCCATCCTCGAGCATGCGCGGCTTGCGCCGGGATTCCTGGTCGGTGGTGTCCCGACGGACTTCGGCGTTTCCGCGCGGCTCGGCGCGGGCCGGCACTTCGTCATCGAGGCCGACGAATACGACACGGCCTTCTTCGACAAGCGCTCGAAGTTCCTGCACTACCGGCCGCGCACCGCGGTGCTCAACAACCTCGAGTTCGACCACGCGGACATCTTCCCGGATCTCGCGGCCATCGAAACGCAGTTCCATCATCTGGTGCGCACGCTGGCCGCGGGCGCGCGGATCATCGTCAATGGGCGCGACGAGGCGCTGGCACGCGTGCTGGCGCGGGGTTACTGGAGCGAGGTGCAGTCCTTCGGTCGTGGCGAGTGGACCGTGGATGCGGACGCGCCGCACGTGCTGCGTTACCAAGGTCGATCGATCGGGCCGCTGCAGATTGAGCTGCCTGGGGAGCACAACCGGCTCAACGCGCTCGCGGCCGTCGCGGCCGCATGTCATGTCGGCGTCGAGCCGGCGATCGCACTGGAGGCACTCGCACGCTTCGGTGGTGTCAGGCGTCGCCTCGAAGTGCGTGGAATCGCGGCGGATGTCGCGGTGATCGACGACTTTGCGCATCATCCGACCGCAATTCGCGAGACCATCGCGGGGCTGCGCAGCCGCTGCGGCGACGCACGGATCCTCGCGGTTCTGGAGCCGCGCTCGAACACGATGAAGCAGGGCGCGGTCAAGGCGCAGCTCGCGCCGAGCCTCGAGGGCGCTGACCGCGTGTTCTGCTACTCGGGCGGGATCGCTTGGAATATTGATGAGGCCCTGGCCTCGCTGGGTGCGCGGGCCACGGTGCGCAGCGATCTCGATGCGCTGATCGAAGACATCGCGCTCGCCGCCCGACCCGGCGACCAGGTGCTGGTCATGAGCAACGGAGGATTCGGCGGGATCCACACGCGCTTGCTCGATCGGCTGGCGCGTCAGACGGCTGCAGCGTGATCGTCTACCTCCACGGATTCCGCTCCTCGCCTGCTTCGCGCAAGGCGACACTGCTGCGGCAGGCATTGGCGGCGCGTGGCCGCGCCACCGAATGCGCGTGCCCGCAACTGCCTGCCTCGCCCGCGCAGGCGATCGATGTCGCCTTGACGCTGGTGCGCGATCTGCGGGTCGACGAACTGGTGCTGATCGGCTCGTCGCTCGGCGGGTACTACGCCACGTGGCTGGCGGAGCAACTCGGCTGCCGGGCCGTACTGCTGAACCCGGCGATCCGGCCACAGGACGATCTGGCCCGGTACCTCGGCGTGCAGCCGGTCTTCTTTTCGACGGAGCACATCGACTTCCGGCCCGAGTACCTGGCAGAACTCGAGGCCATCGATACGCCCCGCATCACGCGGCCCGAGCGCTATCTGCTGATCGCTGCAACCGGAGACGCGGTCATCGACTGTCGCAGCATGACGCGCAAGTACGCCGGGGCACATCAGCACGTGATCGTAGGCAGCGACCACGAGCTTTCGGACTTTGCTCGGTACATTGAAGAAGTCCTGGCGTTCTGCGACGGACAGTTCGCAGACGCCAAGGGCACGGGGGAAAGGGAATGAAACGCCTGCAGGGAAGGGTATGCATCGTCACCGGCGCGGCCCAGGGGATCGGCTACGCGACGGCGCAGCGCATGCTGGAGGACGGCGCCACGGTCGCGGTCTGCGACGTCCGGCGCGATACCGTGGACGCCGCAGTGGCGATGCTGGCGAAGATCGGGCCGGTCGAGGGGCATGTGGTCGACGTCACGCAGCGCGACCAGATCGACACAATGGTGGCGGCGGTACGGCAGCGGCACGGCACGATCGACGTTCTGGTCAACAACGCCGGCATCACGCTGGACGCGCGCCTGCAGAAGATGGACGACGCCCAGTTCGACCGGGTCATCGAGGTGAACCTGAAGGGCACCTTCAACTGTGCGCGCGCGGTCGTGGACACGATGGTCGCGCAGGGGCGCGGGGTGATCCTCAACGCCTCCAGTGTGGTCGGCATCTACGGCAACTTCGGCCAGACCAACTATTCGGCGAGCAAGTTCGGAGTCATCGGCTTCGTCAAGACCTGGGCGCGCGAGCTGGGGCCGAAGGGCGTGCGCTGCAACGCCGTCGCGCCGGGGTTCATCGAGACTCCGATACTGCAGACGATCCCGGAGAAAGTGCTGCACCAGATGAAGGAGCGCGTGCCGCTCAAGCGTCTCGGGACCGCCGAAGACATCGCGAACGTCTATGCCTTCCTCGCCTCGGACGATGCCTCATACATCAACGGGGCAGTCATCGAAGTCTCGGGCGGGCTTACGGTCTAGCCATGGCGGGCTTGCCGGCTTCCGCCGAGCGGGTGCAGCAGGCACTCGATGCCGCCGGTGTCGAAGCGCGCGTCATCGAACTCGCGGTCGCGGCGCGCACTGCGCAGCAGGCTGCCGATGCACTCGGCATTGCGGTCGGGCAGATCGCGAAGTCGCTGATCTTCCGTACCGCCTCGACGGGACGCGCGGTGCTGGTGATCGCCGCAGGAGATCGGCGTGTCAGCGAGACACGGATCGAGCAGCTCGTCGGCGAATCGATCGAGCGCGCCGAACCCGCCTTCGTGCGCGATCACTCGGGGTTCGCGATCGGCGGCGTGGCGCCGGTGGCGCATGCGCGCCCGATGATCACCTTCATCGATACTTCGCTGCGGCGCTTCGCCACAGTCTGGGCCGCGGGCGGCACGCCGCATTGCGTGTTTCCGATCGCACTCGACGATCTCGTGCGCATCAGCGGCGGCACCGAAACCGTCACCGACGCATGAACGACAGCTTCTTCTCCGCGGTGACGCTGCTGCTGCTGGTGGCGGATCCGTTCGGCAACGTGCCGATCTTCGTGTCCGCGCTGCGCGATGTACCGACCGAGCGGCGCTTGCGCATCGTGCTGCGCGAATGCCTGATCGCATTCGTCGTGCTGAGCGTGTTCGTCTTTGCCGGCCGCCCCTTTCTGGAGACTCTGGGGCTGTCAGAGATCGCGCTGCAGATCGGCGGCGGCGTCGTGCTGATGCTGGTCGCGCTGCGCATGGTGTTTCCGTCCCCGGACGGCGTGTATGGGGCCGCGCCGGGCGGTGAACCCTTCATCGTCCCGCTGGCGGTGCCCGCGCTGGCGGGCCCCTCCGCGCTGGCGACGGTGATGCTCCTCGTGTCGCGCGACCCGAGTCGTTCGCTCGAATGGGTCGCGGCAATCGCGGTCGTGATGGCGATCTGCGCGGTCATCCTGGTCTCGGCTGCACGCCTGCAGGCGCTGCTTGGCGAGCGCGTGACGCTCGCGTTCGAGCGCTTAATGGGCCTGGTGCTGGCGGCCATCGCGGTCGAGCTGCTGCTGCGCGGCGTGCGCACCTTCGTGGCCACCTTGCACTGAGCCGCCGTGAACGTGCTGTTCGAGGAGGACGGAGCGTTCCGGGCCGGTGTGGTGCTGACGGCTGGCGAGAACTCGTACCAGGTGGAACTCGCTAGCGGTCGGCGCAGCAAGGTCAAGGCCGCGCAGGTGCTGCTGCGATTCGAAAATCCCGCGCCGGCGCGCCTGCTGGAACAGGCCCAGAGCGAGGCGGATGGCATCGATGTTGACTTCCTGTGGCAGGCCGCGCCGCAGCAGGAATTCGGGTTCGTCGAACTGGCGGCTGAATACTTCGGCGGGCAGCCCAGCAGCGTGCAGCAGACGGCGCTGCTCATGCGGCTCCATTCGGCCCCCGTTTACTTCTACAGGAAGGGCCGCGGCCGCTACCGACCCGCGCCGCCTGAAACGCTGCGCGCGGCACTGTCGGCACTCGAGCGCAAGCGTCAGCAGGATGAGCTGCGGCGGAACTACGTGGAGGAGCTGAAGCAGGGGCGTGCGCCGGCGGTGCTAGCGGCGCAGGCGATCGAACTGCTGGTGCGACCTGACCGCTCAACGATCGAGGTCAAGGCGCTGGAGCAGGCGGCGGCCGAGCTGCACACCACGCCGCTGCGACTGATGCTGACCACCGGCGCCGTGTCTTCGCCGTATCAGTGGCACGTCCGCAGCTTCCTCGCGCAGCAATTTCCGCAGGGCGTATCGTTTCCGGGCGATGTTCCGCAGGCGCCCACGGGTGACGAGCTGCCGCTCGCCGCGGTTTCGGCGTTCTCGATCGACGACAGCGCGACCACCGAGATCGACGATGCGTTTTCGGTGACGGCACTCGAGGACGGTCGCTTGCGCATCGGCATCCACATCGCCGCGCCGGCCCTGGCGCTGGACCGCGGGCATCGCCTCGATGCGATCGCGCGCGGCCGCATGTCGACCGTCTATGCACCCGGCTTCAAGATCACGATGCTGCCGCCGTCGTGGGTCGATGCTTTTTCGCTGACCGAGGGCCGTGTGGTCCCGGTGATGTCGCTGTACGCCGACATCGACGGCACGAGCCTCGAAGTGCTTGCCACGCAGACGCGGCTCGAGCGCATCCGCATCGACGCCAATCTTCGCCACGACCGACTCGACGACGTCATCACCGAGTCGACGATTGCGGACAGTTCCTTCGATGCGCCGTTTGCCGGCGAACTGACGCTCCTGTGGCGCTTCGCCCGCGCGCTGCTCGCCCGACGCGAGGCCGTCCGCGGCCGGCCGGAACCGCTGGGGCGGGTCGATATCTCGTTCGATCTCGATGGCGAGGGCGAGTCGGCCTACGTGCGGCTGACGCAACGGCGCCGCGGTGCGCCGCTCGATCTCCTCGTTGCCGAGCTGATGATCTTCGCAAACCGCACCTGGGGCCGCTGGCTCGCCGATCGCGGAGTGACCGGCATCTACCGCTCGCAGTCGCTCGGCCGGGTCCGGATGTCCACGACGCCGGCTGCCCACGAAGGCATGGGTGTTAGCCATTACGCGTGGAGTTCGTCGCCGCTGCGCCGCTACGTCGACCTCGTCAATCAGCGCCAGCTGATCTCCTGCGTGCGCAGCGAGGCGGCGCCGTATGCGCCGAACGATGCCGACGTCTTCGCCATCGTCTCCGCGTTCGATGCCGCCTACGGCGCCTACGCGGAGTTCCAGGAACGGATGGAGCGTTACTGGAGCCTGCGCTGGCTGCTGCAGGAGGGCGTCCAGCGCATCGACGCGACCGTCATGCGCGGCGACCTGCTGCGCGTGGCCGGGCTGCCGCTCGTCACGCGCCTTCCCGGCTTGCAGGAGCTGCCGCGCGGCCAGCGCCTCGAACTCGACATCATCGCCAGCGACCTCGTCGACCTGACGCTGCAGGCCCGCGTGCACCGGGTGTTCGGCGCGACGACGGCGACGGATCTCGACGACGACGAAGCCACATACGAATCCGGCAGCGAGCCCGGGACACCAGCGCCGGCCGCGGAGGCGCTCGCGGAGAAACCCCGCGTCGACGGGACGGACGACTCACCAGAATCATCCGCATGACACTCGCGTAATCGTGTGATCGAACGATGAACCCCGTGGCTACAATCGTTCGCCCTCTACTGCCGCTGTTCCGCAGCCCCAGCGCAACGCATGAATCTCGCAGACGAGCCATCCCACGGCATCGCGGCCTTCCTGGCCGACAAGGTGCTGGTGATGGCGTTGACCGTCTCGATCGGCCTGCACATGACGGTGCTCGCGGTCCGGTTCATCGATCCTGAGTTCATGCGGGTCCGGTCGACTGATCCGCCGCTCGAAATCATCCTTGTCAACGCGCGCAGCGCGGCGCGGCCGGCCAAGGCCGAGGCCTTGGCGCAGGCGAATCTCGACGGCGGCGGCCCGCACGATGCCGGCCGTCGAACCTCACCGCTGCCGAACACGCAGCAGGTCCAGGACGGCGATGCGCTGGATAGCGCGCGCCGTATGGTCGAGCAGCTCGAGGAGGAGCAGAAGAAACTGCTGACAGCGCTGCGGGACTCGCTGCAGATGCGGCCGCTGCCCCAACGCGAGGCACCCGCAGACGCGCCGCTGCCGGGGTCGCAGGACGAACAGACCCGCGAGCGGCTGGCGCGCGCGCAGGCCGAAATCGCCAAGCAGGTCTCGGACTACCAGAAGCGCCCGCGCAAGCATCATTTCATGCCGAGCACTTCGGAATACCGGTACGCTCGCTACGTCGAAGAGTGGCGGACGCGGGTGGAGCGGATCGGCAACGAGCACTATCCGGAGGAGGCGCGCGGCAAGGTCTACGGATCGCTGCGCATGACGGTCGCCGTGCGCAAGGACGGCTCGCTGGTCGAGGCGGCGCTCGACAAATCTTCAGGTTCGGCCGTACTTGACCGGGCGGCACGGCGAATCGTTAACATGTCTGCTCCGTTTCCGCCGTTTCCGCCGGAAATCGCGCGGGACACGGACGTTCTAGAAATCACACGCACCTGGGTCTTCACTAACGACCAGTTGTCGACACGCAGCAGCGCAACCCAATGACCGCGCCTGACAAGTACGGAGTTGTCGGCAATCCGATTGCGCACAGCCGGTCACCGGAGATCCATCAGCGCTTTGCGCGCCAGACGCAGCAGCGCATTTCCTACGAGCGTATCGAAGTGCCGCTCGATGGCTTCGAGGAGCGCGCCCTGGCGCTGCGCGATGCGGGGTTCCGCGGTCTCAACGTCACCTTGCCGTTCAAGGTGGACGCGGCGAAGCTCTCGGACGACCTGATGCCGCGGGCTCGCCTCGCAGGCGCCGTGAACACGCTTGTCTTCGACGGCGACACCATCGTCGGCGACAACACCGACGGCATCGGTTTCGTGCGCGACGTACGCGACCGCCTCAAGTTCGATCCGTGCGACCGCTCGGTGCTCGTTGTGGGCGCAGGCGGCGCCGTGCGCGGCGTGATCGGCTCGCTGCTGGACACCAGTGCGCGCTGGATCGCGGTCGCCAACCGGACTCACCAGCGCGCCGAGGAACTGGCCGAGGAGTTCGGCGTCGAGGCGATCCACCTCGACGAGATACCTGCGGAACATTTCGACCTGATCATCAATGGCACGTCGACCGGGCTCAAGCACGATGCTCCGCCAATCGATCCGGAGACGTTCAACGACTGCACCCTGGCATACGACCTCGTCTATGCCGCCGACCCGACGCCTTTCATGGAGCTCGCGCGCAGTGGCGGAGCGAAGACGGTCAGCGACGGGCTCGGCATGCTGATCGAGCAGGCGGCTGAATCATTCCAGCTCTGGCGCGGTGTGCGACCCGATACCGCCGCGGTCTACCGCGAACTGCGCGCGCTGCTCAGCGAGTGCGCCGCGGAAGGCGCTACGCTCGCCCGCTAGCTCGGGCTTTGTCCATATATTCGTTTCCAGAGGTGGGCCGTTGAGTTCGCTCGCGACGCCCTGGCGTTGGCTGCTGTGGCTGTTGCTGATCGCAGTCGGCGCGCTTGTGGCGGTTCAGCTCTGGTACGCGGGCTGGATCGCCTGGTGGCGCTGGAACGATCCCCACGAGACGGCGTTCATGCGACGCGAGCGCGTCGCGCTGCAGGCCCGGAACCAGAAGGCGGAGCTGCGGCAGCGCTGGGTGCCGTACGAGCGCATCTCGCCGCATCTGAAGCGCGCGGTGATCACCGCGGAAGACGCGCGCTTTGCGGAGCACGAGGGCGTGGATTGGGAGGCGATCGAGAAGGCCTACCAGGACAACCTGAAGAAGGGCCGCCCCGCGCGCGGCGGCTCCACCATCACGCAGCAGCTCGCCAAGAATCTCTTCCTCTCGCCTGAGCGCAGCTATCTGCGGAAGGCGCAGGAACTCGTTATCACCTACATGATCGAGGGGCTGTGGGATAAGCGCCGCATACTCGAGGTGTACTTGAACGTCGTCGAGTGGGGCGAGGGGCTGTTCGGCGCCGACGCGGCGGCGCGCTACTACTTCGGGACCAACGCCGCTCAGCTCGTGCCCGAACAGGCGGCACGGCTTGCGGCGTTTCTGCCGAATCCGAAGCGGTACGGTCGGATACGGTCGGGGCCCTATCTCGACAGCCGCACGGCTGCGATCCTGCGCTACATGCCGGACGCCGTCGTTCCCTGAGTTCCACCGGTAACGCGCATGCCGCCGCGCCTACAATCGCGCTGCCCTTGAATGGCCGCGCGTCCGCGCAGAGCCTGACGCATCAGTGCCGCATCAGCGTGAGCAGTGCTGCGGCCCGCGCACCGAGGAAGTCACCGTGAACGAGGAACTGTCGCCGGACCGCGTAGCGCCGCTCGAGGCCCCGGTGGGCGACCCCGAAGCCGCGCAGCGGGCGCTCGTGCGCGTGCAGCAGCTGCTCGACAAGCAGCGCCGCGTCGAGGCCCTCGTGCATCGTGAGCAGACGCCGGCCGAGGAGCGCAAGCCCCTAGTCGAGCAGCTGGTGCACCGGCAGCACATGCAGGAGCTGCGCGCCATTCTGGATCGCCTGCACGCGGCCGACATCGCCTACATCCTCGAGGCGCTGCCGATCGACGACCGCCTCGTGGTCTGGGACTGCGTCAAGGCGGACCGCGATGGCGAGATCCTGATCGAGGTGAACGACGCGGTCCGCGACACGCTGATCGCGTCGATGAACCGCGAAGAACTGGTCGACGCGGTCGAAAGCCTCGAGACCGACGAGATCGCCGCGATTGCGCACGACCTGCCGGTCGACGTCGTCGACGAGGTGCGCGAGGGGCTGACCAGCGAGGAGCGGGCGCAGCTGCGCGCCGCGATGTCGTATCCCGAAGGTTCGGTCGGCGCGCTGATGGACTTCGAGCTGATCACGATCCGCGAGGATGTGACGCTGGAGGTCGTGCTGCGGTACCTGCGGCGTTTCGACGAGCTTCCCGATCACACGGACCAGGTATTCGTGGTCGATCGGCATGAGGTACTGAAGGGTGCGTTGCCGCTCGACCGGCTGTTGATCAACGAGCCGGAGACCGAGGTCACCGCGGTCATGCGGTCCGACCTGCTGACCCTGTCACCCATGGATGACGGGGGCGAAGCAGCGCAGGCCTTCGAGCGGTACGACCTCGTTTCCGCGCCGGTGGTCGACGCGGGAGGCAGACTTGTCGGCCGGCTGACGATCGACGAAATCGTCGACGTGATCCGCGAAGAGGGCGAAGAGGCCGCACTGGCACAGGCAGGTCTGCGCGAGGAGGAAGACATCTTTGCCTCGGTATGGAACTCGGCGAAGAACCGCTGGCTGTGGCTTGCGATCAATCTGTGCACCGCGTTCGTCGCCAGCCGCGTCATCAATGCGTTCGAAGGCACCATCGAGAAGGTCGTGGCGCTCGCTGCGCTGATGCCGATCGTCGCCGGCATCGCCGGCAACTCCGGCAACCAGACGCTGACGCTGCTGGTGCGCTCGCTCGCGCTTGGACAGGTGACGTCGGGCAACCAGCGGCGACTTGTATTCAAGGAGATCGGCGTCGCGGTCCTGAACGGCGTGGTATGGGGCGCGATTGCCGGCTTCCTCGCGTGGCTGCTCTACAAGGACACGGCCCACGGCAACCTGCTGGGCCTCGTCATGTTCCTGGCAATGGTCCTGAACATGCTGGTCGGTGCGGCCGTGGGACTTGCGGTGCCGATGATCCTGCGCGCCTCCGGGCGCGATCCGGCCATGGGCGGGTCGGTGCTGCTGACCTTCACAACGGACTCCGGCGGGTTCTTCATCTTCCTCGGTCTGGCGACCATATTCTTTCGTTAGCGCTGCTCACGTACGCGAGCGACGCACGCATCAGCGCAACCTCTTGACCGTGTACTCCTCCTGGATCGTGTCCTTGTAGACACTGGCCGGCGAGGAAGCGGTCAGGAAGCGCCGCGCGATCTCCTCGCCGACGGCGGTGTGCTGAATCACCTCGCCGTTGTCGAATTCGATCTCGAGCACGCGCGCATTGCGGTCGTAGCCGGCGGACTTGATGCCGCCGCGGCGGATCGGCTTGCGTTCGATGGCCATCGCTGACTCCTGGTTGCTCTACAAGCCAAGATCCTTCCAGATCGCATCTACGCGCGCCCGGACGGCCGCATCCATCGTGATCGGCCGGCCCCACGTGCGCGCGCTCTCGCCGGGCCACTTATTGGTGGCGTCGATTCCCATCTTGCTGCCGAGCCCGCTGACCGGCGACGCAAAGTCCAGGTAATCGATCGGTGTGTTGTCGACCAGCACCGTGTCGCGCGTCGGATCGACCCGGGTCGTCAGCGCCCAGATGATTTCCTTCCAGTCGCGCGCATCGATGTCGTCGTCGACGACGACGATGAACTTTGTATACATGAACTGGCGCAAGAAGCTCCATACGCCGAACATCACGCGCTTAGCGTGCCCGGGGTACTGCTTGCGCATCGAGACGACGGCGATGCGGTAGCTGCAGCCCTCCGGCGGCAGGTAGAAGTCCGTGATCTCCGGGAACGTCCGCTGCAGGATCGGCACGAAAACCTCGTTGAGCGCCACGCCGAGCACGGCCGGTTCGTCCGGCGGCTTGCCGGTGTAGGTCGAGTGGTAGATCGGCTCGCGGCGCATCGTGATGCGATCGATCGTGAGTACCGGAAACCACTCGCGCTCGTTGTAGTAGCCGGTGTGGTCGCCGAACGGCCCCTCAAGCGCCAGTTCGTACGCCGAGTCCGGGCGCGGCGGCGCTCCGCCGGGGGCCGGCTGCGGCGACGGGTCCGGCTGCAAGTGGCCTTCGAGAACGATTTCGGCACCTGCCGGCACCTGCAGGTCGCTGCCGATGCACTTGACGATCTCCGTTCGGTCGCCGCGCAACAGGCCGGAGAACTGGTATTCCGAGAGGGTGTCCGGAACCGGAGTCACCGCGCCGAGGATCGTGGCGGGGTCGGCGCCGAGCGCGACTGCAATCGGGAAGGGCTGCCGCGGCCGGGCCAGGGCGTGATCGCGGAAATCGAGCGCGCCGCCACGGTGGGCCAGCCAGCGCATGATGACCTTGTTCCGCCCGATCACCTGCTGCCTGTAGATGCCCAGGTTCTGCCGCTTCTTGTGCGGTCCTCGGGTAACGACCAGACCCCAGGTGATCAGCGGGCCAGCGTCGCCGGGCCAGCAGGTCTGGATCGGCAGCTTGCCGAGGTCGACCTCGGCGCCCTCGACCACAATGTCCTGGCTGGGCGCCGAGCGGACTTCCTTCGGCGCCATGTCCCATAGCGCGGATTTGAGGAGCGCGACCTTGCCGAGCGCGTCGCGGAAGCTGGTCGGCGCTTCGGGTTCCCGGAGACTTGCCAGCAGTTCGCCAACGTCGCGGAGCGCCTGGACGTCCTCGGCACCCATGCCGCGGGCTACCCGGCGGGTCGTTCCGAACAGGTTGGCGAGGACCGGGACGTCAAAGCCGGTGGGACGCTCGAACAGCAGCGCCGGTCCACCGGTCCGCAGGGTCCGGTCGCAGACCTCGGTCATTTCCAGCCGCGGAGACACCGGTACGCGGACTCGCCGGAGGTCGCCCTCCCGTTCCAGCCGCGCCAGGAAGTCCCGAAGATCCCGATATTTCATGGATTTTGCTGCATAGCAAAAATATTCTTCATTGTTCTAACTGAGCGCTCACTGACTTACGATGATTTTGTAATCTATTGATTTTAAAGAATTTATTGCTAAGTTCAACGCGAGAAACCAGACCTAAGGCCGACTTTCGAGCCCCTCGCCTCGGTTTGCGCGGTTGACCGAAGGGCCTCAGCCCCTAAAATCCGCACAGCCGTTTGGCTTATCCGGAAGGCCCCTGCCCGAAGCGGCGAGCGGCCCCGGAGTCTAGGGACAAAGCGGTCCCGCTGTTTGCTGTTTTGGGTACGGGGTGAATCCCGTGCCGCCGGTGCCGGCGGATAGCCGACGGCCACCGGGAATCCAGTCCGGCTCGTCGGGCGGATGGATTCGACGTACCAACCTGTGAGTGGCGACCGGTGGTCCCAAGACCCGTGGCCGTTCAGCATAAGGAGGCACGCAACATGTCAGCAGCCACGAATTCGAGTTTGCTGGGCCCGGTGATCGACATCGCCTGGGCCGACATCGTCCGCGACATCCGCGACGGCGCGCTGGCGACGGCGCGGCTCGTGGTCACGTTCGCCGGCTGCACCACGCTGCTGGCGGCCACGGTGCTCGTCTTCAACGACGACATCCGTCTCGCCCTCAAGGCGGCATTGCCGCAGCCCGTCGTTATGGTCGGGGCCGCGGAGGAGCTTCCAGCTCCCGCGGCTGACAAGTCCGCACCAGCGGCAGAGCCGGTTGCGAACGATCCTCGCCAGAAACACGTGGGCCAGTACCTGGCCCGCCGCTACCGGGTGGCTGAAGAGGCGTCGCGGATGCTCGTGACGGCGGCCTTCCAGATCGGCAAGGAGTACAAGCTTGATCCGCTGCTGATCCTGTCCGTGGTCGCCATCGAGTCGAGCCTGAATCCCTTCGCGGAAAGTGCGGTGGGTGCGCAGGGCCTGATGCAGGTGATGACACGGATCCATGCCGTACGGTTCGAGCCTCATGGCGGGCAAATGGCGGCGCTCGATCCGGTGGCGAACATGAAGGTGGGTTCTGCCATTCTCAGCGACATGATCACGCGCGGCGGATCGGTCGAGCGGGGACTTCAGCTCTACGTCGGCGCGGGTAACCAGCCGGACGATGGCGGCTATGGAGCGCGGGTCCTGGGTGAGCGGGCGCGGATCGCACTCGCCGCGAGCGGGAAGGTCGACGCGGCGATCTCGGCGGCGCGGCAGGCCGGGCTCGACGCGGCAAAGCCGGCGAATGTCGATCCGCCGCCGTCGAACCGCCCGACCGACGCGAACTCTTCAATCCGCGTGCCGGGCGAAGCTCAGCCGGCAGCCCAGCGCTCGGCCTAGGAGTCCTGACCTTACGGCTTCGCTTGCGGCGCCGCCCCACGACCGCGCACAGACGGTTCGTGCGGCGCCGAGCCGACACCTCAGTGTCCTGAGCGCGCCCGCTATCGGTGGCCGACCGGTGCATCGTCGCGCCCTGCGGCAAGTCCAAGTCAGAATCGTCCGGAAGCCCGGAACCGGCGGGCGACGGCGGGTCGCCCTCGATCGCATAATCGGACTTCCTTCCCGCAGCGATCCGGCTCGCCATGCCCACCACAGATCAGGCCGATATCCGCCGTGCCGCGCTCGACTATCACGAGAAGCCGACTCCAGGAAAGATCGCGATCGCGCCGACGAAGCAGCTGGTCAACCAGCGCGACCTGGCGCTGGCGTATACGCCGGGGGTAGCTGCCGCCAGCGAGGCGATTCACGACGACCCTGCAGCCGCATTTCGCTACACGGCGCGCGGCAACCTGGTTGGCGTCGTGACCAACGGCACCGCGGTGCTCGGGCTTGGCAACATCGGCGCGCTCGCGGCCAAGCCGGTGATGGAAGGCAAGGCTGTGCTGTTCAAGAAGTTCGCCGGGATCGACGTGTTCGATATCGAGCTCAACGAACCGGATCCCGACCGGCTGATCGAGGTGATCGCAGCGCTCGAACCGACCTTCGGCGGCATCAATCTCGAGGACATCAAAGCTCCGGAATGCTTCTACGTGGAGCGCAAGCTGCGCACGCGCCTCAAGATCCCGGTCTTCCACGACGACCAGCACGGCACGGCGATCATCGTCGGCGCGGCCATCCTCAACGGACTGAAGGTCGTCGGCAAGCAACTCGACCAGGTCAAGCTCGTCACCAGCGGGGCCGGCGCCGCCGCGCTGGCGTGCCTCGAGCTGCTCGTGGGCCTCGGCCTGCCGCGGCGGAACATCTGGGTCAGTGACATCGAAGGTGTCGTCTACCGCGGCCGCACGGCCCTGATGGATGACGACAAGGCGCGCTTCGCGCAGGACACGCCTGCGCGCAAGCTGGCAGAGGTCATCGAAGGCGCCGATGTCTTTCTCGGGCTCTCGGCGGGGGGCGTGCTCAAGGCCGAGATGGCCGCGCGCATGGCACCGCGCCCGCTCGTGCTGGCACTGGCGAATCCGACGCCCGAGATCATGCCCGAGGAGGTCAAGCGTGTACGCGACGACGCAGTGATTGCCACCGGGCGTTCCGACTATCCGAACCAGGTCAACAACGTCCTTTGTTTCCCGTTCATCTTCCGTGGCGCGCTCGACGTGGGTGCGACGACCATCACGCACGAGATGGAAGTTGCCGCGGTCCGCGCCATCGCGGCACTGGCGCAGGAAGAGCAGAGCGATGTCGTCGCCTCCGCGTACGGCATCACGAATCTCTCGTTCGGCCCCGAGTACCTGATCCCGAAGCCGTTCGACCCGCGGCTCATCACCCGCATCGCTCCGGCGGTGGCCAAGGCGGCGATGGACAGCGGCGTGGCCACGCGCCCGCTCGCGGATCTCGGCACGTACCGTGACCAGTTGCAGCAGTTCGTCTATCACTCGGGCACGTTCATGAAGCCCATCTTCACGATCGCGAAGAACGCCGTTTCTGCCGGCGGGCGCTCACGCATCGTGTTCGCGGAAGGCGAAGAGGAACGTGTGCTGCGGGCGGTGCAGGTGGTGGTCGACGAGGGCCTGGCCCATCCGATCTTGATCGGGCGGCCGGACGTCATCGAACGCAGGCTGCAGCGCTTCGGCCTGCGCATGCACATCGGGCAGGACGTCGAGCTGGTCAACCCGCAGCAGGACGCGCGCTACCGCGACTACTGGGAGAGCTACCACAGGATCGCGGCACGGCGCGGCGTCACGGCGCAGTACGCGAAGATCGAGATGCGCCGCCGCCACACGCTGATCGGCTCGATGATGATCCACAAGAACGATGCCGACGGCCTGATCTGCGGCACCTACGGCACGCACGAACTGCACCTGAACTACGTGGACCTGGTCATCGGTCCGCGTCCCGGATGCAACGTCTACGCAGCGATGAACGTGCTGATGCTGCCCGGACGGCAGCTTGCGATGGTCGACACGCACGTCAATGTCGATCCGTCGGCGGAGCAGATCGCGGAGATCACGATCCTCGCAGCAGAGCAGTTGCGTCGCCTCGGAATCGAGCCTGCTGTCGCGCTGGTTTCGCACTCCAACTTCGGCTCGAACAACACGGCTTCGGCGCCGAAGATGCGCGCGGCGCTGCGCCTCATCCGGAATCGTGCGCCCGAACTCGAAGTTGACGGCGAGATGCACGCCGACTGCGCCGTGGACGACGCGATGCGCAGCGCGCAGATGCCGTTTTCGACGCTGAAGCGGCCGGCCAACCTGATCGTCTGCCCGAATATCGAGTCGGCGAATATCGCCTACAACCTGCTCAAGGCCACCGCGGGCAACAACATCGCGATCGGGCCGATCCTGCTGGGAGCGGCGCGACCGGTGAGCATCCTGACCGCTTCCGCGACCGTGCGAAGGATCGTCAACATGACAGCGCTGACGGTCCTCGACGCGAATTCGCTGCGACAGCCGGAATTGGTCTAGGGCCCGTTAACGCATGGATCGTGCGCATGCGTGACCTCCAGAAAGCCCGCAATCGGGGCGCGCTGCTGCAGGCGGCGCGCGCCCGCGTCAAGCCAGTGCAACAAAGTGTGCGGGGTTTGTGGAGATCACCCTTCGGGCCGGTGTCTGCCGACGCGCGCAGCATTGTTGCGGCTCCTGGTCTTGCATCAGCAGACTCTTCGCCACCGCGCCTGGCTGCGGGCCTCGCCCGGCACCGGCGCAGGCGCGAGCCAGGCGTTAGCTGGCCCTAGACAGGGACACGGTGCTCCGCTGGCTGCTTCGTGCTGCTCTTTTCGCGATCGTGCTCGCGCTGCTCGCCTGCGGTCCGGCCGACGGCGCGCGCGGAGCTGCCGCGGGCAGCAGCGGGGAGATTGCGGCAGCACAGTTGCCCCTCGAGGCGCGCGAGACGCTGGAGCTGATCCATCGGGGCGGTCCCTTCCCGTATCGGAAGGACGGGGCAGCGTTCGGCAATCGCGAGCGCCAGCTGCCTCCGCGCCCGCGCGGCTACTACACCGAGTACACGGTGCCCACTCCTGGCGCGCAAGACCGTGGGGCGCGGCGCATCGTTGCCGGTCGCGGAGCCGGCGGGGACCCAGCCTCAAGCGGCGAGTACTACTACACCGACGACCACTACGCCTCGTTCCGGCGGATACGCGAATGAATGACTCGAATGACAAGCGCTGCGAAGCTTTACCGGTTCAGACCATTCGGCCGCTACGGGGTATCGAGCGGGAGCAGTTGCGCGACTGGGCCGCGCGCCGCGGTCATCGCTGGGTCGAGGTCGAACTTGCCGGCAGCGTCGCCAAGGCGGGTGTGCTGGAGAGAATCGCGCGCGCGTTTGAATTTCCCGCGTGGTTCGGCATGAACCTCGACGCCCTTTACGACTCGTTGACCGACCTACCGACGCCCGAGAGCGGCGGTTACGTCATCCTGCTGGACCGCCTCACGCAGGCCAGGGACTTCGACACAAGACAACGCACGGCGCTGCTCGGCGTGTTCCGCGATGCTGCCGACAGCTTCGCGGCGCAGTCGATTCCGTTTCGCGTGCTGTACAGCTGAAGGTGCCGGCCTCAGCGCGGCATCATGCGCGACAGGTCTGCGAGCGCGCTGTCGATCCCCGCCGCCGGTACCTGTCCGCCCGGCGTCAGGTGATCAATCAACTGCGGCAGCATGCCTGCGAGGCCGCCCGACATCTCGTCGACGCTCATGCCGCTGTTCGCGGCCATCTGCTGCATCTGTCCATGTCCGAAGACCTGCATCAGCTGCTCGG
Source organism: Burkholderiaceae bacterium (assembly GCA_035498175.1). GTDB lineage: Bacteria > Pseudomonadota > Gammaproteobacteria > Burkholderiales > Burkholderiaceae_F > JALORV01. The sequence continues at coordinate 7,054 of DATKAJ010000003.1, read as the reverse complement.
CCGAAATCGGCATGTTCTGCCCGGCCGATATCCAGGAATTCATCTGCGCTCCCATCCCGGCGCGCTGGAACTGCTCGATCAGAGCCCCAAGACCGCCAGCTGAAGCCCCCGATGAAGCGCCCGATGTATCGGCGCCCGCCAGCAGCTGCATCGCGATCTGCAGCAGCGGACCCAGCGAATTTGATCCCTGCGAGTTCGATCCCTGCGGGGAACCTCCGGCCAGGCCGGACAGAAGTGAGTCCAACAAGCTCATGAATACCTCCGCGTGTAGATGTCGTTGCCCCGCATGCATGCGCGGTCGAAGCCGCGCTCGGGGGCGTCGCTAGCCCAGATCGCCGGCCGCTGCCTGTAGCGCGGCCAACGCCGCGAGGCCGGCAGTTTCCGTCCGCAGGATACGCGGGCCAAGAGTCACGGCACGATAGCCCAGAGACGCAGCGAGTCCGCGCTCTGCGTCGTCGAGCCCGCCTTCGGGCCCGACGACGAGCGCCAGGGCTATTGCGCCCCGGGCCGCGTCGATCAGCGTCGTCGGTGCCTGCGGATCGAGCAGCAGGCCGATGGAGCCGGATGACAAGGCCGACCGCAGTCCGTTCTGCAGGGTCGGCGCCACTTCGACGCCGGGCACGGTGTTCCTGCCGCTCTGGCAGCATGCAGCGATGAGGATGTCATGCAGGCGCTGAGCCCGTCGCGCACTGCGCGCCTGATCCGGCCTCACGACCGAGCGCGCGGCCGGGACGATCACGAGCCGCGCCACGCCGAGTTCGACCGCCTTTTCCACGACCCAGTCGAGCTTGTCGGCCGCGACCCACGCCTGCACCAGGGTGATCGGCAACGGCGACTCGCGTTCGACCGCGAAATGCTGCTCGAGGCTGACCACGACCTTCGATCCACGAGCACTCAGGCGCCCGTGGTACTCCCCGCCATAGCCGTTGAAGAGTGCGACCTCCGCACCGTCGCGCAGGCGCAGAACCCGGGTGGCGTGGTGGGCGACCGCCTTGGGCAGGTCGACTTCGGTGCCCGGCGACAGCGTGGTCTCGACAAAGAACCTGGGCATGCGATCGATCCGGGACGGTCGGGTCCGAAACGCAGCAGGCCGGCTCGCGCCGGCCTCTGCCCGGAAGCGCTACACGGTCCGCTCAGGCGGCGCGCAGGTGCGCGACACGCCCGCTGGCCGAACCCTGGGCCACGAGCTCCTGCACGAACTTCGGCAGCGTGAACAGCGCCGGATGCATCGCCGGGTGATAGAAGCGCAGGTCGTCGAGTTTGCGCTCCAGCATGCGCTGCGCGATGGTCTCGACCGCGGTGCTGCGCGGATCGATCGTGTCGCTGGCTACGGCGAGGCACCACTGTGAGCCGTACAACGGGATGAAGAGCGACAGCGGCGCGACGTGCTTGAACACCTTGCGCAGATTGGCCGCGTTCTTGCGCACCGTTTCGGTCTGGTACACCGGCGAGCCCAGGTGCAGCGTCAGCATGCCTCCGGGTTTGAGCGCGCGCTGGCACATGCGGAAGAATTCTTCCGAATACAGGTGGAAGGCCGGCGTGTCGGGATCCGTCAGGTCGAGCACGATCATGTCGAAGCGCTCGGTCGTCGACCGGACGTATTCGAAGCCATCGCCGATGCGGATCTCCAGCCGCGGATCGTCGAGCGCACCGCGATGGATCGAGCCGAGATACTGGCGCGAGATGTCGATCACCACCGGGTCGAGCTCGGCCATGACGATGCGCTTGATGCTCGGATGCTTGAAGAGCTCCTCCGACGATCCGCCGTCGCCGCCGCCGATCACCAGGATCGACTCCGGATTCGGGTGCGCCAGAGCTGCGGGATGCGTCATGCACTCGTGATAGAAGAACTCGTCGCCTTCAGAGGTCATCAGCCGTCCGTCTAGACGGAACAGCCTGCCGAACTGGTGCGTGTCGAGCACCTCGACACGCTGATACGCGGATTCGATCTCGGCGAGCTTTTCCTTGACCGTGAAGCCGTAGCCCGAATGCGCATTGAGCCAGTCGAAGCTCAGCTGCGACTGGGCGGGCTCGGCGGGCTCGGCGGGCTCGGCGCGCTCAGTGGGCTCGTCGTGATTGGCGCCGGCAACGTCGCCGCGAGTGATGCGGTTCACGACCTGTCTCTGCGGACGGAACGCCATGGTTAGCGCATCGAAGAGCTGCTCGGCCTTGGCGGTGTTGTCTTCGGTGAAGTTGCAGACATAGACGTCGAGCGTGACGCCGCGGCTCTCGGGCCAGGTGTGGATCGCGAGGTGCGATTCGGCGAGCAGGATGGTTCCCGTGATGCCGCCGGGCTGTCCGTTCCAATCGGGAAAGACATGCCACTTCTCGTCAACGATGGTGAGTCGCGCCTCCAGCGTGGCCGTGCGGCACAGCGCGGACAGCGCGTCGAGATCCGTGAGAGTGGCTGCACTGCAACCGCAGCCGAACAGATCGCCAGTCAGATGAAGGCCTTGCATCTTCGTCCCCCAGCAGGTCCGCCCTAATCGACCTGAATCGCGACTCGCGTCGCAACCCCACGATCCGGGACCCACGCGCTGTGGCGCGGCACGTGGGTCTTGCAGCTTGCGCTGCACCTGCTGGCGATGGCGGGAATGCTGCCTAACGGCACGTTGCCTTGTTCAGGTTCCCTTGCCGCGTTGTCGCCGCGGCGGGTGTCCCGAAGTCGGCGCCCGTTGCGTCCTCTGTCTTCCGGATCGAATTTGGAAAAGCGCGCCATAGTATAGGAAATCGCAGCGCACTCAAACAGTTAGTCCTCCGCTGCGAACAGTTTGGAGCGCGTGCTCCAGCCCGAACTGCTCTGGGTCAAGTCCTGGGCGCGAGTGGCAGCCGCCGGCGGATCGGCTCGCTTTGCTAAAATTTCTGTCTTGCCGGTCGAGGACGAGTCGCCCTTACAAACGCTCGCGTCGACCGCGACGACGCGCCGGTCCGCCGGCGCAGTCGGTTCGGGATCCCCAGCTTAGCCAACAAGGCGCACGACATGAACGACGTCTCTCCGCTCGGCGCCATTCCGGCAGCGACGCGGGCGGAGATGGCAAATGCCATCCGCGCCCTCGCGATGGACGCCGTGCAGAAGGCGAACTCGGGGCACCCGGGAATGCCGATGGGGATGGCGGAGATCGCCGTCGCGCTCTGGGCCGGGCATCTGTCACACAATCCGGTGAATCCGGCGTGGCCGAATCGCGATCGCTTCGTGCTTTCCAACGGCCACGGCTCGATGCTGCAGTACGCGCTGCTGCACCTGACCGGTTACGACGTTCCGATGGCGGAACTGGCGCGCTTCCGGCAACTTGGCAGCATGACGCCGGGCCATCCGGAGCACGGATTGACTCCGGGCATCGAGACGACCACCGGCCCGCTGGGGCAGGGGTTCGCCAATGCCGTCGGCATGGCGTTGTCCGAGAAGCTGCTCGCGGCCGAATTCAACCGCCCGGGCCACGCGGTGATCGATCACCGCACCTGGGTCTTCCTCGGCGATGGCTGCCTGATGGAAGGTGTCTCGCACGAGGCCGCTTCGCTTGCGGGCACGTGGCGGCTCAACAAGCTCGTGGCGATCTACGACGACAACGGCATTTCGATCGACGGGCCGGTTGCCGGCTGGTTCAACGACGACACTGGCCGGCGCTTCTCCGCGTACGGCTGGAACGTGATCGGCCCGATCGACGGTCACGATGTCGACGCCGTCGACGCAGCTCTTGTGGCTGCGCGGACAGAGTCGAGCCGCCCGACGCTGGTCATCGCGCGTACGGTCATCGGCAAGGGCTCGCCGGGACGCGCGGGCAGTGAAAAAGCGCACGGCGAAGCGCTGGGCGAAGCGGAGGTGGCAGCGACCCGTCATGCCCTCGGGTGGCCGTACGAGCCGTTCGTCGTACCCGCGGCCGTGCGCGCCGCCTGGGACGCGCGCACACACGGAGCGGCCCGCGAGTCACAGTGGAAGCGCGCGGTCGCGGATTACAGCGCTGCATTTCCGCATGAAGCGGCCGAGCTGAAGCGCCGCCTTGCAGGCGAGTTGCCGCCGGGCTATGGGGACGTGCTGCAGGACGCGCTCACGGCAGCAGCGAGCAAGCGCGAGTCGGTCGCGACGCGCAAGGCTTCGCAGCTGGCCCTCGAGGCGCTGGCTCCGACGTTGCCCGAACTGCTCGGCGGATCGGCGGACCTCACGGGCAGCAACCTCACCAAGTGGAGCGCAGCCAGGAACCTGCGCGCAGACGCGCTGGAAGGTCGCCACATTCACTATGGCGTGCGCGAGTTCGGCATGTGCGCGATCGCCAACGGCATCGCATTGCATGGCGGCTACATCCCGTTCGTCGGGACCTTCCTGGTGTTTTCGGACTACGCGCGCAATGCGGTGCGCATGGCGGCACTGATGCGACAGCGCGTCGTCTACGTGTTCACCCACGATTCGATCGGACTGGGAGAGGACGGGCCGACGCACCAGGCTGTCGAACACGCGGCGAGCCTGCGCCTGATCCCGCAACTCGACGTTTGGCGGCCGGCCGATACGGTCGAAACGCTCGTGGCCTGGACGTCCGTGCTCGAGCGTCGCGATGGTCCGGGCGCGCTGTTGCTGTCGCGGCAGAGCGTTCCGTATCTGGCCGGCGAGCGCGATATCGCTCAGGTCCGCCGTGGCGCTTATGTGTTCGCCGAAGCGAGCGGGCGCGCGCGCGCGGTGCTGATCGCCACCGGTTCGGAGTTGCCGCTGGCGGTCGAGGCGCAGAAGGTCCTGCGGCAGTCGGGTGTCGCGGTGCGCGTCGTCTCGATGCCGTCGACCACCGTGTTCGACCGGCAGGCCGCCGAGTACAAGTCGAGCGTGCTTCCGCAGGGCGTGCCGCGCGTCGCGATCGAGGCCGGCGTCACCGACTTCTGGTGGAAATACGTGCGCGCCGAAGGCGCCGTGATCGGCATCGACCGCTTCGGCGAATCTGCGCCCGCCGCAGACCTGTTCAGGCATTTCGGATTCACGGTCGACAACGTGGTCGCGACCGTGAACGCAGTCATCGCGAAGGGGAAGAAGTGACGATCAAGGTTGCCATCAACGGTTTTGGCCGCATCGGCCGCAACATCCTGCGCGCCCACTACGAAGGCGGCAAGAAGCACGACATCGCCATCGTCGCGATCAACGATCTGGGCGATCCGAAGACCAACGCACACCTGACCCGCCACGACACGGCGCATGGCCCGTTCCCCGGCAAGGTCAGCGTCGACGGCGACGCGATGATCGTCGAGGGGGACCGCATCCGCGTGCTTGCCCAGCGCAACCCGGCCGAGCTGCCCTGGTCCGCGCTCGGGGTCGACGTCGTTCTCGAGTGCACGGGCCTGTTCACGAGCAAGGAAAAGGCCTCCGCGCACCTGAAGGGCGGCGCGCGCAAGGTGATCATCTCCGCGCCCGGCGGCAAGGACGTCGATGCGACGGTCGTGTACGGCGTCAATCACTCGGTGCTGAAGGCGTCGGACACGGTGATCTCGAATGCCTCGTGCACGACCAACTGCCTGGCGCCGCTGGTGCTGCCGCTGCACCAGAAGATCGGCCTGCTGAACGGACTGATGACGACCGTGCATGCATTCACCAACGACCAGGTGCTCACCGACGTCTACCACGAAGACCTGCGCCGCGCGCGCGCAGCCGGCCACAACATGATCCCGACCAAGACCGGCGCCGCCGCGGCGGTCGGCCTGGTGATGCCCGAGCTGAACGGCAAGCTCGACGGGTATTCGATCCGCGTGCCGACCATCAACGTGTCGATCGTCGACCTCTCGTTCATCGCTGCGCGCGACACCAGCGTCGATGAGGTCAACGGCATCATGAAGGCCGCGGCCGCCGACGGCCCACTGGCCGGTGTGCTCGGCTACAGCACCGATCCGCTGGTGTCGAGCGACTTCAATCACGACCCGCGTTCATCGATCTTCGATGCGACGCTGACCAAGGTGTCGGGCCGCCTCGTGAAGGTGTCGTCCTGGTACGACAACGAATGGGGATTCTCGAACCGGATGCTCGATACCACTGTCGCGTTGATGAACGCGAAGTGACCGGGTCCGCGCCGGCCCGGTGTTAAGCCTCCGGTCAGACGAGTGTCAGGCCGTGCGCCCGACCCGTGCGTCGGGCCTAGCGGCCTTAGGGCATTCCAGAAACATTCGCGACGCAATCGCGCCCTTAATCTCAATCCGGCGCTCGGGCCATGGGTCGAAGGCCGACCAACGCCGCAATGCCGCGGTGACGCGGTTTCGCCCAGCTTTTCGCCCGTCCGGGCGCGGTATTGCGGTGCCAGCATGCCGACCAACAGTCGGTCTGGCCGGTTCAGGAGTTCATTCGTGATGCGTCCTCTGCACCTTGCTGTCGTTGCTGCGATCGCTGCAGCGGCAATCACCTCATGGGCGGCCGGAGCGCCGCGGACTTCCTCCGCGCTGACTGAGAAGCAGGCTGCGCTCAGGGGGCTGCCGAGCCCCGCCAAGCCCGAGCCGCGCGTCAGCAAGCTGATCGTCGGACTGAAGAGCAGCGCCGTCGCCGAGCGCGTGAGCGCGATGAGCGAAGACCGGGTGGCCGCCCTGTCGCGCGCGGCCGGCCTGGGCATGAAGGCGCTGCGTCCGCTCGAGGGCCGCGCGCACCTGATGCAGCTCGAGCGATCGATGACGCTATCCGAGGCGCGCGCGGTCGCCGCGCGGCTGGCGCAGGAGCCCGGTGTCGAATACGCCGAGCCGAGCGTGCGGTTCCATGTGCTGGCGACGCCGAACGAGGTTCGCTACGCGCAGTGGCAGTGGAACCTCTTCGCGCCGACGACGAGCTACACCGGCGCCACGACGAACGGCAGCGTGACCGCGACTGCTACCGGCGGCGCCAACCTGCCGCCCGCATGGGACTATTCGACCGCCAAGGACGTCGTCGTCGCCATCGTCGACACCGGCCTGGTCAATCACCTGGACCTCAACGGCACGAACGGCGGAGCGACTTATATCCCGTCGGGGCGGTTCCTGCCCGGCTATGACTTCGTGTCCTCGGTGAATGGCAGCATGGCCCCGAACAACTTCGTGGCAAACGATGGCAACGGGCGCGATGCCG
>DATKAJ010000002.1:0-31803 GCA_035498175.1 Burkholderiaceae bacterium | reverse complement strand
AACCTTCCGACCAATGCCTGCAGCGTGCCAGCCCCACCGCGCCCGACTGCGTAGAGAAGCGTGACCCACACAACAACCGGACCTAAACTTCAAACCCAATCGGAGCCTCGACCCTTGACAACAACGCCCGATTAGAGAAGCAGCCGCTAGGTACGCGGTTCCAAGTGCGGTCGAAGTTCCCGCCGCGTGGCAACATCGGCTTAGGATGCGACAGGGTGCTACTGCATGCCAGGTTCGGTGATCCTGTTGAACGGTGCGTCAAGTTCAGGCAAGTCGACACTCGCCAGGGCGACGCAGGCGAGACTGCCAGTACCTTTCTGGCACTACTCAATCGACGATCTGATTCGAGCGGAAGTGCTCCCCCAAGGGCGGATCGATGGCGGCGAATTTCCCTGGTCGGGGCTTCGAAACTCCTTCTTTGAGGGGTTTCATCGAAGCATTGCGGCAATCGCGGAAGCAGGCAACAACCTGCTCGTAGAACACATCATTGAGACTCGCGAGTGGATGGACCGCTTGATCCGCTTGCTCAGTGGATACGACGTGTTCACGGTGGGCCTGCACTGCCCGCCACCCGAGCTCGAGCGACGTGAAGCCGCGCGAGGAAATCGCGGAATCGGCGAGGCAAGGGCGGACTTCCAGATTGCACACCTTCATTGCGAGTACGACAAGGGGTGCGCATTGGCGTCGCCGACTCCGGCAGACTTTATGTCCGAATCAGCGTCCGGACGAACCGCCGTTCCATTCGCCGCGACTTGCCTCAGGCCTGCGCCGGCGCGAAGGTCCGCCGCTTGAACTATGGGGTCGCGGCCTCGATCAGGTTGGGCAGCCCCATATTCAGCCTCACCCGGTCGAGAAGCTGCGCCTGCTGCATCGGCAGCGGGATATCGAACTCCCAGAGCTCGCATGGCGGTGCATCGATGCCGGCGACGGCAAGAATTGCATTAGTCGCCCGCCGTGCCGCCTCGTTGGCCGCCTCCATGGTGGCGAGATCGGTATGGGTCCGGACGTAGTCGGACGCGAGGAACAGGTTGCCGATCTCCGTGTACGCCTCGGGACGGAGCGCGAGCGAATTCACGTGATTGATCAGCAGCGGCTCCGCGTTCGTCACCATACCCGGGTTGGGCAGCTCGATGTCCGGATCGAGGAACCAGTCCACCAGGTTTTCGTCTTCGAGCTGGACCCGCTCCTTCGAATTCAGGGCGGCCTTGAGTTGCGCCCACACTTCGTCCCTGATTTCCTCACGGCTCGTGGCTTGCATGGCCGACCTGCGGCTGAAATTCCCCGGCGCGGTCCAGTTCGAGATATCGACCGACAGGATCCCGCCGACGCGCCCATCGCCGAAGCGCGAAAGATCGAAGCTGCGCCAGAACTGCCGCTGCGAGATCGAGGTGAGCGCCCAGTTGGAGTCGAGGTAGATCGCGTGACCGTCGGTCAGCGGTCGGTCGGTCTTCAGATAGAACTGGATTCCGTTCATCCATTCGGTACGCAGGCCACGGATGCCTGAAAGCGATGGCGCCGCCCGTTCCAGCTCCGGCGTCAGCAGCCCCTGCATGACTTCGACCGGCAGGGCTGCCACGTAGAAGTCCGCGCTGGTGTCTTCGAGCCGTCCATCCCGCTCAATCGTCACGCTGCTCAGCCTGTTACCGGACACATTGAGCGACCGGACCGTGGCGCCCGGTATCAGCGTTGCACCGAGGCGTCCGCTCAGGTGCCTCCTCCAGGGATCGATCCAGACGTCGTTGGTGGGTCCGCTGAGCAGGCGATCGAACACGCCGCCGGGAACGAGAATTCCATAGAAGAGCTGCAGCAGGATGCGGCCCACGGTGCGGGTGCTGCTGTCTTCCGCGCGCATCGCCACAAGCGAGCGCGTCATCCCCTGCCCGAGGTACCTGCGATAGTTCTCCGAGCGTGCGCTGGCGCCGATGAAGTCCCAGAACGGAATCTGCTCGTATTCGTCGTGGAAGCGCTCTTCGCAACTCGTCGCCAGCGCGAGCAGACGCGCGACGAAGTACGCGATCTCGTCATGCGGAATGTCGAGGTTGTCGAACATCGCGAAAAAGGCCGTGCGAAAGTCGTCGATCGTCTCCGGGAACCGCGCGACCCAGACGGGATCGAGCTTGCCGGCACGCGCCAGCAGGATCCGCGTCGCCTGCACGAGGTTGTCACGGCAGTTCGCGCCGGACTCGCCATACGGGATCCTGCTCATGGTGTCCGGAAGGTGCTTGTAGAAGCCGGGGAAGAACCGAAAGCCGTGCTCGCCCGGCAAGGCCGGTCGACCTTCCGTGCCGGACCCGGGAACTCCCATGCTCCGCGCCTTGCCGCCAAAGGCGGTCCGCCGTTCGTAGACCGAGACCGCGAACCCGCGTTCGCCGAGCTCATGCGCCGCGCTGAGTCCGCCGACACCGCCGCCAAGAACCGCTACCGTCGGTTTTGATTGCATGGATACTCTCCACGACAGCGATCATGAACAATACGAGCGAACCCCTCGTCGTGCACCTGGTCGACGGCACGTACGAGCTGTTCCGGCACTTTTACGGCGCACGCCGCTTCAACGACGGCAAGGACGCTCCGCTGGCCGCGGTGGCCGGCGTACTGGCTACGGTGCTCGAGATGTTCGAGGGCGGCGCAACCCACCTCGGTGTCGCGACCGACCACGTGATCGAATCGTTTCGCAACGCCCTCTGGGCGGGCTACAAGACGGGCGAAGGCATCGAGCGCGCGTTGGCCGCGCAGTTCCATCCACTCGAGGAAGCGCTGGCGGCGATGGGGGTCGTCGTGTGGCCGATGGTCGACCTCGAGGCGGACGACGCTCTGGCGTCGGCAGCGCATCTGGCGGCGCGCGACTCGCGTGTCGCCAAGGTCTGCATCTGGACGCCCGACAAGGACCTTGCCCAGTGCGTCGTCGACGAGCGCGTCGTTCAGATCGATCGACGCTCGAAGGCGATCCGCGATGCGGCGGGCGTGCGCGCGAAATTCGGTGTCGATCCGCCGCTCATTCCCGACTACCTCGCGCTCGTCGGGGACAGCGCAGACGGCTATCCCGGAATCCCGGGCATCGGGCCAAAGGGCGCGGCGAGGCTGCTGAACCGGTATGGTGCACTGGAGCAATTTCCGCCCGATGCGCTGGGCCAGCGGCAGGCCGATGCACTTCTGTTCAAGCAGCTCGCAACGTTGAAGAGCGATGCGAATCTGTTCAAGCAGGTCGATGCGCTGCGCTGGAACGGGCCGACCGGGGCCTTCGCGGGTTGGTGCGATCGCATGGATCGTCCCCGTCTGCTGGAGCGCGCGGTCAATGCCGCCACGCGCAGATAGCGCGCGCGGCGCCTTGTGCCGATGTCCGAAACGCAAGCCGCAAGGCGCAACGCCTAAGCGACGTCGTGAGTCCCGATCCAGCGCGCGATCTGCGGCCAGGTATCGCGCAGCGTGTTCGTCCCCATGAAGAGGCCGATGTGGCCTCCGGGCACGAGCTTCTTCTCGATACGGGCGCGCGGCGTGCCGAGCAGCCGCTCGGCACCGAACACCTGCTCGCGCGTCGTGATGTCGTCGGACTCGCCCGCCAGCAGATAGACGGGCACGGTGACGTCCTTCAGGCTAAGCGTACGACCGAGCCCAACGAACTCGCCCCTGGCGAAGCGGTTGTGCTTGAACAAGCCATCGATGGCCTGCAGGTAGTAGCGGCCGGGCAGGTCGATCGCGTTCTCATACCAGTCCTCGAACTGCTCGGTGCGGGCAATGTAGCTCTTGTCCTCGATGTGCCGGTACAGATCGAGGTACTTCTCGAAATACGCTTCACTCGGATGCATGTTCTTCCACCCGGCGAGCATGAAGCGGCCGAGCATGCGCCCGCCGCCCGCTGCGACCAGTTCCTCGTAGAAGCTCATCGGGAGCCGGTGCGCCATCCGCTTGATCGCGCCGTCGCCGGCATCGGTGTCGATCGGAGACCCGGCCAGCACCAGCGAACGCACCTTGCCGGGGAAACGGCACGCGACCATTGCCGCCATCCACCCGCCCTGGCACAGGCCCACGAGATGCACGTCACCGCCGAGGTCGTCGACGACGACATTGATCTCGGCGAGGTACTTGTCGATGTCGAAGTCCTTCATCTCGTGCGTCGCCGCCTTCCAGTCCGTCGCAAGCACGCGCGGCAGGCCACTGGCCAGCAACGTCTCAACCAGGCTCTGGCCCGTGCTGTAATCGGCAATCGTCGAGGCATGGCCCGCGTAGGGCGCGAAGACCAGGACCGGCGCACGGCTCGCCTTCAGCGTGGCAGCTGTGAAGTCGCGCAGGCGCATCGTGTCGAGATCGAGCAGCACGCGATTGGCGGTCGCCCACTTGAGCGGGGGCGGCGCGCTGATCTTCTGGACTTCCGCCGCGTACTTCAGGTTCTGCTGGAAGAGCTTCATGCCCGCCTCTTCCATCTCGATCGCTGCGGACAGCGGCCAGAACCAGGGCACGCTGTGCTCCTGCTTCGGCGGGTAGCTGGCGGGCTTCGTGCGGTTGTTCACATCGATCCTCAGGTCGCGCGGTCTGCGCGTGGAGCGAGCGCAGGGATCGTCATGGGCCGAACGCGGCTGCGCGGGGCGGTCAATATCTCCGTCGACCCGACGCATGGCCCGAAGTTCAACGATCGGGGCGTCCGGTGCGAGGTAGGCGTCCGATTCCCGCTCAGCAGCCCGCGACGTGTCGGAGGCTCTGACATCTTCGGGAGCGTCCGCTGCGCAAGCCTTTGATTTCGTGCCTCAGCATGGTCTTTGCTTCGGGCTAACCCGAAACGGGTTTGCACCAGTCCGCGTATTCAGGGGGCCCATGAAGCGCAGTCTGCTAGCTCTGCTGTCAGCACTTTCGATCTACGCACTGCCGACAACGGGGCAGGCCATTGTCGCCAGCATCGACCTGTTCGGCATCGACAAGAACGGCGTCAGCTACTTTGCCGACGGCTTCGGGAACGGCCTCACGCCTTCGCAGGAGTCGCGGTACTCGGTTTTCGGCTCGTTCCCGAACGGTGCGGAATCGGGCGGATTCCTGACGCTGGACTCCGATTGGGGAGGATTGGCCAGCAATGCGGCGGGGCAACTGCGGCAAACGCTCGGCGCGCTTTACCTGTCGCCCTTGAGCAGTTCGGGCCTGACGGTGCACGACACGATTGACGTGTTCGGTCTGTTCAATCTCGTCGTCCCTGCAGGACCGTTGATCAACGGATACGGCTTGCAGGTCCGCAACAGCACAAACGACCTCTACGCCGAACTCGATGTCCAGTACAACCCCAGCTTTGGCGGCGACGTGATCCGGTATCTCGCTCAGGACTTCACGAACGGGACCGTCACGACACTCGGTTTCGTCACGCTCGCTCCGCCTCTCGGAGCCAACCAGATCGCCTTGGACATCTCCAAGCCGGACGCCAACAGTCCGAACTTCTACGGCGCCTACGCCTATTGCAGCAACGGCGTCTGCAACGATGCCGACTTCAAGGTGTTCGAGACGCCGCTTGCCATGTTCGAGACAACGGACTACGTACGCGGCCGCTTTATCGCGTTCACCGCCGTCCCCGAACCGGGCGCCCTCACCCTGCTCGGCGTCGGGCTCGCCGGCCTGGCGGCGATGCGACGGCGCCGGCTCTAAGTCCGTGCTCAACACGGTGAGCGAGACCCGCTGCGGCGGGTCTCTTTCGTTGCGCCCGGCGCGTTAGTTGCTCAGCCTCAGTTGCGCCAGAGGTGACGCAGTGCAGCAGAGAGACTGTTGCCCTGTGAAGTCGGAACGGTCGCGGACGTGATCTCGGCGAAATCTCTTGCGGCGTCCATCGATCATTCAACCGGGAGTCCGACCATGTTGCGACGTGTTGCATTGTTTGTGGCCTTCTTCGTGATGGCGTTTTCTTTGCCGTCCGCACGGGCGGACGAGTACGAAGACACGATTGCTGCTTTCAAGAAGGCGCGCGAAAGCGCCAGCTATTTTGCGAAGAGCTACGGTTATGCAGTGTTCCCGACCATCGGCAAGGCCGGATTCGTCGTCGGTGGCGCGTATGGTGAGGGCCACGTGTACGAACACGGCAGATATGTAGGGGACACCTCGGTGACCCAGCTCACGGCAGGCTTCCAGCTCGGCGTCGAGGCCTATAGCGAGATCATCTTCTTCGAAAACAAGCGCGCGTTCGACGACTTCACGAGCGGGAACTTCGAGTTCAGCGCGCAGGCGCAGGCGGTCGCGATTACGGCTGGCGCTTCGGCCGCCGCGTCGACCACCGGCAACACGGCGGGCGCAAGCGTCACCCAGAACGATTCCAGGAACGTCGCCAGAACCTACAACGGCATGACGACGTTCACGGTGGCCAAGGGCGGCCTCATGTACGAGGCCAGCGTGGGCGGGCAGAAGTTCAGCTACAAGAAAAAGTAGGTCTGCGTCCTGGGCCGTCGCGCAAGCGAAGGCGCCGCCGGCGCGCCGGCCGCACCTAGCCTTCGCTATCTGGGCTTTTCACACGCCCGCGCCGTTGCCCTAAGAGTAGTGCGTGGCCCGGCGAGGAGGTCGCGATCAACTGAAGCCACCGGCTGCCGGACGCTCGTCGAATCGCGTCAGTAGCCGACTTCGACGAGCTTCACCAGCGCGTGGAGCGCCTGGTTGAGCGGCACCGGGATTCCGAGCGCGCGTCCGCGACGGGCGATGAAGCCGTTCAAATGGTCGATCTCGGAGTGCTTCCGCCGCGCCATGTCCTGCGCGGTCGAAGAGAACTGCGCCGGCATGGTCTGCGCAATGCGTTCGACCGCCTGAATCGACACGTCGAAATCGAGCGCGATGCCTTCGGCCCGCGCGACCGCAATGACTTCACGCACGAGGCTTTGCTGAAGCTCGCGGATTGCAGGCAACGCCGCGATGCGACCGTAAGGCGTCTGTGTAAGCGCGGAGATCGCGTTCCACGCGCAGTTGAGAAGGAGCTTCGCCCACAGCTCCGTCATCACGTCGCCTGACACGGTCACCTTGACGCCCGCACGCTCGAACAGTGCGGCGAGTTCGTCGAGCACGGCCGCGAAGTCCGGGTCGCGCGCCGCCACATCCGGGCGACCGACCGTCAGCTCGCCGCGGCCGAAGTGCTTGACCTGGCCCGAGCCGGTCATCGCGGAGGCGACATAGACAACCGCAGGCACCACAGGCTGGCGCACGTGGCGCGCGATTATCGTCGTGTTCTCGACGCCGTTCTGGAGGCTGACGACGACCGCGTGCGGCGCGATCAACGGTGCAAGCTCGCGCGCCACGGCGTCCGTGTCGGTCGACTTGACGCAGAAGAGCACCAGGTCCGCGCCGCGCACTGCCGCGATTTCCGTGCTCGCATCCATGCGGATCGTCTCGATCCGGCCCGCCATGTCGAGCTTCAGTCCGTCGCGTCGCACGGCTTCGACGTGTTGGGTACGGCCGATCAGCACGACACGCAGGCCGGCTCGGGCCAGCATCGCACCGTAGAAGGAGCCGACGGCACCCGCGCCAACGACGGCGACGCTGCGAAAAGAGGACCCCAAGGGAAGCGCCCTACGGAACGATCGGACGATGCTACCTCGCACTGCGAGGCAACAGCCAAAGGGCGGTAGCCGGAGCCCCTGCCGGAGACCCAAGCGCTGCCGTTCGGGCGGCGATAATCGGTGCGCCTGACAAGCCGGGCCTGAGCGGAAGGGACCATCCATGAGAATCAACCGCAGATTCAGAAGCCTGACGATCGCTCTGACGTGCGCGGCGCTGATCGCGGCGCCGTTCCATTCCGCCGTCGGATGCACGCGCATCCTCTGGAACGACAACAAGCTCGCCGTTGTCGTTGGTCGCACGATGGATTGGCCCGAGTCGACCGAGCCGGTGATCACCGTCTTTCCGCGCGGCATGCAGCGTGACGGGGGACGTTTTGGACCCGCGGTGGTCGTGACCGAGAACCCCGCGCGCTGGACTTCGCGATACGGCAGCATCGTCACCACCATATACGGGGTTGGCACGGCCGACGGATTCAACGAGAAGGGGCTTGGGGCGCACATGCTGTTTCTGACCGCGACCGATTTCGGTCCGCGGGACCCCGGCAAACGCGGCATCCAGGCCGGACTTTGGGCGCAATACCTTCTGGACAACGCCGCGACAGTCGCCGAGGCGCTCGAGCTGATGAAGCAGATACAGCCGGTGCTCGTAACGTACCGCGGTCACAACTCCACGGTTCACCTCGCAATCGAGGATGCCACTGGCGACTCCGCCATCATCGAGTATCTCGGTGGTCAGCCGCTGGTGCATCACGGGCGCCAGTTCACCGTCATGACCAACGACCCGCCCTTCGACCAGCAGCTCGCGAATCTCGCCCGTTTCGATTTCAAGGACGCCACGCGCAACACGCCGCTGCCGGGCAACGTCAATCCGCTGGACCGGTTCGTCCGCTCCGCGTTCTTTCTGAACAAACTGCCCGAGCCGAAGTCCCAACGTGAGGCGGTTGCCGGCATCCTCGCGATCGCGCGCAACGCATCGGTGCCCTTCGGTGCGCCGAACTACGCTCCCGGTACGGTCTACAACACCGAATACCGCACCGCCATGGATCTGACCAGCCGGCGCTATTTCTTCGAGCTGACCACGGCGCCCAACGTGATCTGGATGGACCTGTCCCGGTTCAACCTGGTCGCTGGCGCACCGGTCATGACCCTCGGCCCGGACAACATCGACCTTTCGGGCAACGTCACAGGGAAGTTCCAGAAAGCGAAGAAGGCGCCGTTCTGACCCGCGCGTGACACCGACAACGCGCCAGCATCCAGGAACGCGCCTGGACCTCGCCGATCTGGTACGCGCCGACCAGGTAATGCCGCGTGTGGCCGCTGCCGGCAAGGGCGCCGCGATGCGGAGCGGCGTCGGGCATGACCGCAGCAGGAGTAACGTACGCGTGGCCCGCAGCTGGTCTTCAAACCTCCAAGGATCGAGACATGTCCCTGCGACGACTTGCCCTCCTCCCGTTGCTGCTGCTCTGCTCGCTCGCGCTGCAGCCCGCCCGCGCCGGCGGGCTCGACGACGCCGTCAAGGCAGGCGTGCTGCGCGTGTGCACGCCGGGCGACTACAAGCCGTTCGCGTTTCAGAAGCCCGACGGGACCTATGAAGGCATCGACGTCGACCTGATGCAGTCACTCGCGACGAGCCTCGGCGTCAAGCTGGAGTGGGTGAAGACGACGTGGGGAAACATGATGGCGGACTTCACCGGCGGCAAGTGCGACATCGCGGTGGGCGGCATCTCGGTCACGCTCGACCGCCAGAAGCGCGCCGCGTTCAGCGCGCCGTACATGGTCAACGGCAAGACGCCACTGGTGCGGTGCGCGGACGTTGCGAAGTATCAGTCGGTAGCGGATATCGACAAGCCGGGCGTGAAGGTCATCGCCAATCCGGGCGGCAGCAACGAGCGCTTCGCGAAGACAAACTTCAAGAATGCGACAGTGACGATCCACACCGACAACATCACGATCTTCGACGAGGTGCTGAAGGGTAACGCCGACGTGTTCGTGACAGAATCGGCCGAGACGATCGTGCAGCAGCGGCAGAAGCCGGGCCTGTGCGCTGTCAACCCCGACAAGCCATTGCAGTACGGCGAGATGGCCTACATGCTGCCGCGCGGCGACGTGGTGACCAAGGACTACATCGATCAGTGGCTGCATCTCGCCAAGGCCACCGGCGAGTACCAGCGCATCGTCGCGCGCTGGCTGTAGCGCGAGTATCGCAGGTTTGGTTGCGGGTCGCGCGGCTGCGACCCGGCCGACGTGTCCACGCAATAATCGCGGTCCACACTTCGAAACCAGTTCACTGCACACCATCCTCCGCCCGCAGTTGCCGCGGGCCACGTCGAAAGGATCCTCCATGAGTCGCAGCTTGACCGGCCACCTGGCCGTGCTGGCGCTGTCTGCGATCGGCCTCGCCGCCTGCGGGCCGAAGAGCGAGACCGCCTCTGCCGACAGGGCGCAGGCTGCCGATGCCAAGGCCGTGGACCCGGCCGCGGCCGCTGCAGCGAAGGAGAAGGAAGGGCTCGAGGCGGGAGCCGAGGCGGTGGCCTACGGCTTCCCGGTGGTGATCATGGACATCACCTGCCGCAAGCTCACGAACGTGGCCAAGGCGGGGGCGATGGCCGCGCCGGTGAACCAGTTCGCGAACATGCCCACGTTCCCGGACGCGTCGTTCAAGGACGTGGTGCGTGCAAACGTCGACACGCTCTACTCCTCGGCCTGCCTCGATCTTTCGAAGGAGCCGCTGGTGATGTCGCTGCCGGACACGAGCGGCCGCTACTACCTGATGCCCATGCTCGATGCGTGGACCAACGTGTTCGCCTCGCCGGGCAAGCGCACGACCGGCACCAAAGCGGGCCACTTCGCGATCACCGGGCCGGGCTGGAGCGGCGAGTTGCCCAAGGGCGTGCAGGAGCTGAAGTCACCGACCAACCTCGTGTGGATCATCGGCCGCGTGCAGACCAACGGCCCGAAGGACTACGCCGCAGTGCACGCGATTCAGAAGCAGTTCACGCTGGCGCCGCTGTCGATATTCGACAAGCCTTACACGCCTCCGGTCGGCACGGTCGATCCGGCGTTCGACATGAAGACCCCGCCGGTCGAGCAGGTCGCGCGCATGAGCACCAGCGAGTTCTTCAACGCGCTCGCGCGGCTGATGCGCGAGAACCCGCCGCCAGCGGCCGACGCGCCGGTGATCGCCAGGCTCGCGAAGCTTGGCATCGTGGCCGGCGAGAAGTTCGACATCTCGAGGCTCGACCCCGCCGTCGCCAAAGGTCTGGAGAAGGCAGTACCGACGGCGCTCGAGAGGCTGCGGGCGGCCTCGAAGACGAGCGGCGCGCCGGTCAACGGCTGGCGCATCCCGCCGATGGAGCTCGGCGATTACGGCACCGAATACGGGCTGCGTGCGGTGGTCGCGCTGGTTGGCCTCGGCGCCAATCTGGCGGCCGATGCGGTCTATCCCTCGGTGTTCGTCGACAGCGAGGACGGGCCGCTTAGCGGTGCGAACCGCTACGTGGTGCACTTCGACAAGGGGCAGGAGCCGCCCGTGCAGGCGTTCTGGTCGATCACGATGTACGACCCGCAGTCGTTCTTCGTCGCCAACAAGATCAACCGATTCGCGGTGAGTTCATGGATGCCGTTCAAGCGCAACGCCGACGGCTCGCTCGACCTCTACATCCAGAAGGATTCGCCGGGCAAGGACCGGGAAACCAACTGGCTGCCCGCGCCGGACGGTGACTTCAACATGACGTTGCGGATGTACTGGCCGACAGAGAAGCCGCCGTCAGTCATCGACAGCAGCTGGAAGCCAGCAGGTGTGAAGCTCGTGAAGTCCTGACTTTCGAGCAGCTCGTGAGCGGACCCGGCGTCGCGGCGACCGGGCCTGCCGATCCTCGAGGCCGGTACCAGGGTGCGCGGCAGAGTTCCGAACTGATATACAGCGCCGTGTCGTCCAGCTCGAACGACGTGATGAATTCGACGCACTGATCGAGCGCCACCTTTGCCGTCCCTGAGGTCGAGGAAATTTCGGTGATCTCGGCTCGACCGTCATCGCCGTGCGCCGGCCACGCGACCTGATGCGTGGCATCGACCTCGACGCCGAACGTGATGGCGCATTCGGCACGGCCATGGCGCCGTTTGGTGGAAAACGGGATTGATCGAAGCCAGCGGCCCTCCGCGGAGGGCCGCTGCTCGAGTCGTCACCCGGACCGGGTAGGCTCCTCGGCATGCCCGGCCGACTGCTCCGCGAGCGCAGGCGCTGGCATCACGCCAGGAAACCCATGTCGCGAGTCGTGAAGTTGCCGATGTTCGGCGACACGGTAGGCAGCACGCTGTCGGCCACGCCAAACCACCTGGCGAGCGTTGCGGCGTATTGATCCACAGAGGTGGTCGGAAGCAGCCGGCCCGACCCGACATCTTCGGGCGTGCCGGTCTGGATCTGCGGGAAAGTTCCGTAAATGCTGCCGCCGAGCACGGAGCCGCCGAGGATGAAGTGGTGCGAGCCCCAGCCGTGATCCGAGCCGTCGCCGTTGCTGATCAGAGTGCGGCCGAAGTCGGAGGCGGTGAAGGTCGTGACGCTGTTCGCAACGCCAAGCTCGACCGTGGCCGCGTAGAAAGCCGAGAGAGCATCCGCCAGCGTAGTGTGCAGCGTTGGTTGGTCGCGCAGCTGGAAGTCGTGCGTGTCGAAGCCGCCGAGGCTCACGAAGTAGACCTGCCGCGCCATGCCGAGCGCCTGCCGCACGCTGATCATGCGCGCCACCATCTTGAGCTGGTCGGCGAGCGAATTGCCCGTCGGAAACGCGGTCTGCAGTGCCGGGGCGCTGGCCAACGCGCCATTCAGGTCGCTGGTCGAGACGATCGAGCGCGATGTCACCCGGTTGTACTCGTTCTCGAACAATGTCGGCCGCGCCGCCGTGATGAGCTGCTGCAACGCCAGACCGCCGGCGCTCGCGCCGAATAATCCTCCGCCAAGGCCTCCGATCGCGGTCGGCCCCCCAGTGCCGACCTGGTACTGGATCACGCTCTGGCCAGAAAGGAAGACGGCCGAGCCACTGATCGAGACCGCAGTGAAGGTCTGCTTCGTATTGCCCCCGAGGATGAGGTCGGCGAGCCGCCCGCCCCAGCCGGTCGTAGTGCCTTCGGCACCGGTCGACTGCCAGACGGACTGCTGGTCGTTGTGCGAGAACAGCTTCGGCGGGAGCGGGACCGCGCTGTTCTGGAACTGGGACTTGGTCGTCGGTACGAACAGTGGACCGACATTGGCGAGCACCGCGAGCTTGCCGCTCTGCCAAAGATTGACCAGCGGCGTAAGTTCATTGGGCAGCGCGAAGCTGCGTCCACCCTGAGCGGCAACGGCACCCAGCGATGTGAGGTCGGCGCCTGCGCGCGCGATCGACGGGCGGGCGTTGGTGTACGCGGCGAACTCCGCCGCTTCGAACGGGATGACAGTGTTGGTCTGGTCGTTGCCGCCGAACAGAAAGACGCACACCAGCGCCTTGTAGTCGGTGACGCTCTGCGCGCTGGCGGCGCCGATCGCCGCGAGGTTCATCGCGAATGGCGATGCGGCGCCCAGAAGTGAGAGCGAGGAGGCGGTCTGCAGGAAGGCGCGCCGCGAATGATCGACGGCATTCACGGACGCAACGTTGCGATGACTGCGATCGTTCATGGCCGCCCCCTACTTCTGCACGATGAATTCGGGTGAAGCCAGCGTCAGGAAGACGGCGAGCTTCACACGGTTGAGCATGGCGTTCGTCGCCGTGGCGGAAATGCTGCTGACCGCGTTGACGATCGTGGTCCGCGTCGCATCCGTCATCTGGTTGGCCGTGAGCAGCAATTTCACCCGGTCGACCAGCGCGGCTGGGTTACCGGCGAGAGTCACTTCCGTTGCGTAGTTCGAGCGCACGTCCTGCGCAGCGCCCGTCCCGGTGTCGACTGCCAGACGCATGAAGTTGAGATAGCCGGCGACGGAACTCTCGCCGGTGATCTGGAACTCGGGCGCGACCAGATTCGCGGCGCTGATCGCAGTGGATGGCGGGACGTATCCAGGCCGGAAGAAGTTGAAGACCGAGCCCGAGCGCAGCGGATTCTGCGCGAGCGCGGTCGACGGGTCAGCCACGTTGCGGATCGTGTAGTTGCCGCTGGCGGAGGTCGCGCCGAACGCACGCGCCCACGCTGACAACCGCAGCACAGGCTCGCGCAGTTTGCCCCAGCCGGGCTGCGAGGCAGCGCTCGCGCTGCGCGCTTCGTCATCGAGCAGGACGGCGCGTAGCACCGCTCTCATGTCGCCACGCACGCCGGCACCATTGTTGGCAAAGGCGGAGGCAACGCGCGCGACGTATGCGGATGAGGGATTACTGGTGACCAGCCGCTCGATCAGCTGCCTGCCGACGAAGGGTCCGACGTTGGCGTGATTGAACAACGTGTCGAGAGCGATCCGCAGCGACGTTGGCGCGTCTGTGCCGGCCGGAATCGTCACACCCAGGAAACTCTTGGACGAGGTCGAGTGGTACTGCGGATAGAACTGCATCGGCCTGATGTCGCGGTCCGGGTCTGCCACCGCTACGCCGAAGAATCGGGCGCTCGTCGTATCCGGTCCGGCCCACGACCAGCCGGTGAACACGCGGGCCAGGCCCTGCACATCGGTGTTGCCGTAGGTCGGCACCGGTTTGCCACTGCCGTCGAGCGCCAGCGATCCGTCGACGTTGAGCCGATACAGGCCGATCGTGAAGAGCTGCATCACCTCACGTGCATAGTTCTCGTCCGGTACGCGTCCGGTCGCTGGATCTTCCTTCTGGTTCCGCAGCGACGACAGGTACAGCCCCATGATCGGGTGCAGCGAGACCGCTTCCAGCAACTGCCGGAAATTGCCGAAGCAGTTGGCGCCGAGCATGTCGAGGTAGCTGGCGAGGCCGCGCGGCCGCGCATTGACGTCTGCGTTCGCCTGCGAAACGACGAAGAGTTCGGTGAGGGCAAACACGATGCGCTGGCGCAGCTGGTCGGTGCCGGTAATGGCCTGCTTCCAGAACGTATCCATCACATAGTCGCGGTAGATCCGCTCGGGGGTCCCCGCCGGCCCCGCAGCGATCACGGCCTCGAGATACGTCCGATGCAGCGTCTGCGGCTGGGTGAACTGGTCGTCAATCCAGACCGCCGCGCCTGTCGACTGCACCGATTGCAGCGTGGCGTCGTTAGCACCGAAGGTCGCCTGCGTGAGCAGACGTCCGGCGTCGGCGGCGGTTGTGGGCGAGAGCGGCGGCGCAGGGGTCGGCGCCGGCGTGGGCGTGGGTGACGGCGCGGGCACGGACCCGGGCGAACTGCCGCCACCCCCGCACGCCGAGAGCGCGGCGCCCGCCAGCAGCGCGGCTATCGGAGCGCGCAGACTGGCCGCCGATGACCCGAGCGCGGGCGACAGACAGGGCGGCCCGACTGCTTCCTCCGCGGCTGCCATCTCTTCCATCGCCGCGATTCCGTCGATCAGAGCCATCGTCACTCCCTTCCGGTCGTCGGACCGGCGCATCGACCCGGAATGTGCCAGCGCCAAACGTAGCCCCACAAGGCGCGAAACACGCGGTTACGTTTATTTCGATCTGGCAATGAGACGCCCCGGCGTCCTTCGGGTCGGCATCGACGGGCCCTACGGCGGAACTCCCGGCGTCGCGACAGGCCTAAGGGCACATGAGCGTTTCGATCGCCCACATCGGGGTGCGCATGCACCCGCAGCGCGTGGCGCAGATCTCCGCACGGGCCGATAGCCGGGCCTTCACCGTCATGCTCGACGACGACGTGATCCAGCACCTGTGCGGCGACACGCGCGATGAAAACGCGATGCTGCTTGCGCTGACACGCAACCAGGACGTGCTACGCATCGCGATCGCCGCCTACGTCGGCGCGCGCGGGGTCCCGCTCGACGACCAGTTTCTCTTATCGTGGCGTGACTTCGGCGAGGCCAGCCGCGGGCTGGTGAACGCGCCGCGCGCGGCGGGCTGATCCGTCCACCGGGCTCGCGGCTGCACGACCGCCGGGGCGCCGCGCACCGTTGTCCTGCTGCCGGCCGTATCCCGCATCCGGGCTGTGACGAGCGTCGCGCTGCCCGTCCTCTTGCGCTTGCCCGGATTTGCGATGACGCTTGATCATCGAGCGTCCGCTCGTCACCGCCGGAGCCCCCATGTCCAATCCGCCGCTCGCCGAGATGTTCTCCCGCCTTCTGAGCGCATCGGTTCAGACGCGCGCCGCAAGGAGTGTGGAAGCGTTTGGCTGGCTGATCCTGGTCGAGTCCATCGTGCTGATGTTCGCGCCGCACTTCGTGGCGGCCCTGTTGCACCTGCCCGCCCTCGAACCGCAGGGCGCCAACTACCTGCGGCTCGCGGCGCTGCTCGTCGGCGGCGTTGGCATGCTGTATGTCGTCAGCGGCCGACTCAACGCCGAGGGCTTCGTGTTCGGGTCGCTGCTCGATCGCCCGCTGGTGCCACCGATCATGCTGGTGCTCTGGAACCTAGGGATCATTCCGGGGCCGCTCGCGCTTCTGTTCGCGGTGCAGGACTTCGGCAGCTTCCTCTGGACGCTCAGTGCATGGAAGTCGGAGCAGCGTCCGGAGGCCACACAACCGGGATAAACCAGAACGCGTACGGCGGTCGTGATCTCTAGTATTGCTTCCTGACGCCATTCGGCCACGGTGACGTCCATGACCATGCGCAACGGATTCAGTGGCACCGTCGGCAACACGCCGCTGATCCGGCTCGAGCGTCTCAGCGTTGAGACCGGCTGCAACATCCTCGCGAAGGCGGAGTTCCTGAACCCCGGCGGCTCCGTGAAGGACCGCGCCGCGCTCTACATCATTCGCGCGGCCGAGAGCAGCGGTGCGCTGCGGCCCGGCGGCACGGTGGTCGAGGGCACCGCGGGCAACACCGGGATCGGACTTGCACACATCTGCGCCGAGCGCGGTTACCGCTGCGTCATCGTCATTCCGGACAACCAGTCGTCCGAGAAGATGGAGCTGCTCCGCACGCTCGGCGCGGAAGTACGGCCGGTGCCGCCGAAGCCGTATGTCGACAACGACAACTACCAGAAGATCGCGGCCCGCACCGCCGCCACGATGCCCAACGCGATCTGGGCGAACCAGTTCGACAACATCGTCAACCGCCAGGCGCACTACGAGACGACTGGCCCCGAGATCTGGCGCGACACCGGCGGCGCGATCGACGCCTTCGTTTGCGCGACCGGCACCGGCGGGACACTCGCCGGCGTTGCACGCCACCTGAAGGGGCGCGACCCGCGCGTGCGCATCGTGCTCGCCGACCCGCAGGGCAGCGCGCTGTACAACTGGGTCAAGACCGGCGAACTGAGGGCCTCGGGCAGTTCGATCACCGAGGGCATCGGCACGACGCGCGTCACCGCGAACCTCGAAGGCACACCGATCGACGATGCAGTCGCGATCGACGACCCGACCTGCGTGGCGATGGTCTACCGCCTGCTGCGCGAAGAGGGGTTCTTCGTCGGCGGCTCCAGCGGCATCAACGTCGCCGCCACGGTGCAGGTCGCGCGCGACCTCGGCCCCGGCCACACGGTCGTCACGCTGCTGGCGGACCGTGGCGGGCTCTACGCGAAACGGCTGTTCAATCCCGAGTGGTTGCGCGAGAAGGGTCTGGACAGTGCGGCCAGCTCGCCAGAAAAAACCAAGTAACCGTCCTATGCCTGGCGCAGCGCTGCCAGCTCGCGCCGGCACGCGTCGCTGAATTCCGCCAGCGGATTGGCATCGCGCGATCGGATCCGCAACTCGTCGATCGACAGGTTCGGCCCGAAGTACTGCTCGCTGATCCGGTCGATGGCCGCAGGGCTTGATCAAACACGTCCCGCCGCGGTCGCCATAGCATCCACAGTGCGCCCCACGTCTTGCTCCAATGGCCGCGCCACACTGCGCTGCAGCAGCTGCACGATGCGCCGGTTGACCGCTTCCGGATCGGTGATCGGACCCATGTGACCGAGCCCCGGCAGCGTCTCGTGCCGCGCATGCGGCAGCCGGGCTCGCAGCAGTTCGCCGATTCGCCGCGTGCTCGTAACGGTGCCGCCGCCGCTGAAGAACGTCATCGGCCGCATCCATCGCAGACAGGTTGCGTCCGGCGCGCCGTCCGCCAGCGCGGCAAAGTGCGGCAGTACGGCCGGCATGCGGCCGGCGATCGACTGCCGGCGCTCGGCGGGCAGTGACGCCCAGGTCCCCCGGCCGGTCCAGTAATCGAGAAAACCTTCCGCAGCGCCACTGAAGTCGCGCCGATGCAGTGCGTGGCGCATGGCGTCGGCCACCTGGATCGCCTCGCGCGCCGCTGCCGAATGCGGATCGTCATCGAAGAGCCAGCCGAACAGCACCGGCTCATACGCGATGAGGCTAGACACCGCGCGCGGATGAAGTTCCGCGACCTTGAGCGCAACCGCACCCCCATAGGAATGACCGACGAGATGAACGCGACCCGCTGCACGCAGCACCGGCTCGACCAGCGCGACCTCGTCCGCCAGCGCCAGCGGCCGACGGCCCGACCAGGCGGGCCGCGTGCCGTGGCCATGCAGATCGAGCGCAAGCACGTCGAAGTGCGGCTGCAGCAGCCCGGCGAGCGCAGTCCACTGCCGCGACGAGCTGCCGCTCGAGTGCAGCAGCACCACGACGGGCCGCGCGCCGAACGCCGGATTGAAATCGGATGCGTCCACGTTCACCTCGCCGGTCCGGACCTCAGTGCGTGGCCCGCGTCACGTGCTCGACGATCGGCGCCAGCGCCGTGCCGATGCGCTGCATCTGCGCAGGCGTGACGAGCTCGGCCAGCACCTCGCCGAAGCGCGCGTCCTGGGCACCGCTGACGATGTACTGCCAGCGATAGGCCTTCAGCATCACGTCGCGCACCGCGGCTTCTTCGTGTGCCGGCGGCGGGCCGACGTTGGCGAGGAAGTAATCCGAGTCGGCCGTCGCCTGCAGCTGGCAGATGCCGTCGACGGCGCCGACGAGCTCGATGAGGTCGGTCACGCCCTGGTCACGCTCGGCCTCGCTGCAGCGTGCGTGTTCGCGGCGCCACTCGAGTTCGTCGAGGATCGCGTGCTGTGACTCTTCCTTCCAGTGGAAAAGGAACACGTCCTTCCACAGGTCCGAGAGCTCGGTGTCCGGGTCGATGCTGGCGCGGTAGTGGGACTGCGAGAAGATCTCGATGTCTAGCGTCAGCGCCATCACGGCCCAGGTGCTCTTCGACAGGACGGCGTTGGCGACATCGTTCGGCTGAGGCTTGAAGTCGTAGCCGACAGGCATCTGCTCCGCCTGCATGCGCTCGAGCCGACGAAAGAGCTCCTGGTGCTTCAGCTCCTCGTCGGTCAGCCGCACTAGCGCTTCGAATGCGACCTGGTCACCGAGCGCGTGCGTGTGGCTGAGTTCGGTGGTCTTGGCGCCGATGAAGCGCTCGACCAGCGCGAACATGTTGGCGTAGGTGCGCCCCTGCACCTGTGAGAAGAAGCGCTTCGCCGCAGGCTTCAGGAACGGCAGCTCGTTGACCTTGGACAGACCGTCCGGCATGAACTTCTTGCGGAAGTCGAACTGCCGGCCGCGGATCACGTCGCGGTCGATATCCCAACGGATGCGCTTGGACACCTCAATGACCTTGGCGTAGCGGTCGGTTTGAGGCCGCATCGCGACCCCGGCTTGCATGGTTGCTGCTTGCATGGTGATGCTCTCCCTGGTTTGGGTTGAAGTCGCGCGCCCGAACACTGCGGGGCACGCGGGTTGAAGAACCTTCGGTCAGTTGCCGGCAGTCCGCATCGGCTGCGCGGCCAGGCGCGCCGGATCCGTACCCAGCACTCGGCTCGCCGTTAGTTCGCCGACGCGGCGGCCCATCGCCGCGCCCGCATCGACCGAGCTGCGGTAGTGGATGCCGGCGTAGATGCGGGATTCGCCGACCTCGCGCACGAAGTCGTCGACAGTCGCCCAGCGGCGCGTCGCGCCCCTGGCGGTCGGGCTGCTGGTTGCAAGCGCGACCTGCGGACCGAACTCCGCCTTCAGCACCGCGCCGATCGCGGCGGCGAGCGTGGCGTGCGCGCTCGGGTACTCGGGGTGCATTGGCGCATCGATCAGCGGCGCCCACGTCGCATCGCGCTGCGTCGAGTCGTTGCCGTCGATGTCACCGTTGCGGATTGCCGTCGCCGGACGCCAGAAGTTGTACGTGTACTTGGCGTCGAACACGGCGATCATCGCGTCGTCCAGTGCCTGCGCCGCAGCGGCATAGAGCCGTGCGTTTGCGGCGACGTCGCGCCCCGGCTGCGCGGCCGCGGAGCGCACGACGCCGGTATAAATGGGCGGCAGCGAGTACTCCCAGAACCGTGCAATCTCGGTCTGCTCGGTGGTGCGGCGCGTGCTGTTCTTCGCGCCGAACTCGTGCACTTCGTTGTAGTCGCGTGCCCAACCATCGCTGCCCAACGCCAGCGGCGGCGCAACGCGGAACTGCGACGGACTCGCCAGCCCCCAGCCGCTGCGCTGCGTCCAGGAGAACGCGGCCGGTGATGCGGTCGGCACGTACGCGCCCGCGGAGGTATGCGGCCGATAGGTGTCGGCACTCGCGACGCTGTCGACGGCACGCCGCGCCAGCAGAGTGGTCGCCGCACGCTCACCGGTCGCGATCCCGGCCGCCTTTGCGGGGCCGTCGGCGACGGCCGCGAGCGCGGCCTGATACGCAGCATCGATCGCTGCCTGCTGCGCCGGCAGCAGCTTCGTCAGCGCGACGCGATGCGCGGCGGCCACCGCAGCGTCGATCGAGCCTTCGCGCCCGGTCGCCTGCACCGCATCATGTGCGGCCGACTGCACCAGCGCCAGCACGCGGATCGCCGGCGGAGTGCCAAGTTTGGATTCGACCAGCAGCTCGCCGGTCTTCGTGTTCCAGTCGGTGATGACATCGGCGTGCGCGGTCGCGACGCCGAAGATCGGCACGGTCGCGGCGGCGACGAGACGCGCGACGCGGAAGCGGATTGCGGACATCGGATTTCTCCTTCGTTGGTGATGCGATTGATTGGGCGGGACGTGCACGGCATCAGCCGCGCTGCCCCTCCGTGGAATCGATTCGCTGCAACGCCGGATCGCGCTCGGAGCGCATCGGCGCTTTGTCGGCCTCCCGAGCGCCGGCTTGGACGGTGTTGTCGTGCGCACCGGCGCGCAGCGCCGGCGGTCCGACGGCGGCCACGCTGATCGCGGCGATCAGGCAAACGGTTGCGAGCGCCACGATGGAGTTATCGAGGAGGCGCGCCATTCGGGATGAAGCGACGCCCGCGCCGGGCTTGACGGAATTCACGGTGCTCATGGATGTCTCCGGTTCGGCACGCGTCAGCGCGCCGTGTAAAGGACGTAGTCGGCCGTGTATGGAACACGGATGGTCTTGCCGCGTGATCCCTCGCTGCACCCGGCGGTCGGAGCGACGCCGCCGGCGGTGTTGACACGCTGGATGCTGGTGACTTCGCTGAAGCGGCCCGTGGGACCGCTGGACTTCGTCGTCAGCAGCAGCCAGGGGATCGCCCCATGGACCGGTGCATCGGCGCGCGCCTTGACTGCACCGACGACGCGGCTGCCGTCGCTCGACTGCCAGTACGGTCCGGCGCCGTGCCGCCCGATCACCGTGTCGGACGCATCGAGCAGTTCCGCCTCCGGGGCAACGAAGGCCCAGCCGAAGCCGTTGGTCGCCTGCTGGCGGCACTCGTAGATCTGCACTCCGCGCGCAGCCAGCCAGTACGTCGGCTTCTCGTCCGGCGCAGTCCGCAGACCGGCGGGGACCTCAACCGTTGCCAGATTGGTGCACGCCGCGAGGGTCACTGCCGCGGCTGCGGTCGCCATCAGGTCTCTCATGGCGTTCAGCTCCGCGTGATGACGGTCTCGAGGTACTCGCTCGGTACGACGAGTGACGTCGACCCGCCGACATTCAGTTCGGCAAGCAGCGCGAGCAGGTCCTGTTCAAGCGCCTGTCGCCCGGCATCGTCGAGCGCCCCAAACGCCTTGTGGGTCGGTCCGTAGTAGTCGCGGAACACCTGGACCCAGTGCGCCGGCGAGCGGTAGCGGAAGTTGAAGACGCGGCGCTCGGCGCAGATCTCAGCCGCCTCACCGCCAAATAGTCCGGCCAGATGGGCTTCGCTGCCCCAGAGCGAGGGCGACTTGAGGCCCGCGGGCGGCGGCACATGGCGCCCGATCAGCTTGAACAGCCGGCCGATGAAGCTTTCCGGCGTCCAGTTCGCCATCGCCAGTCGGCCGCCGGGACGCAGCACCCGCATCATCTCGTCGGCAGTGCGCTGCTGGTCCGGCGCGAACATCGCGCCAAAGGTCGAGATCACGACGTCGAAGTTCGCGTCCGGAAACGGCAGGTCCATGACGTCGGCTTCCTGGAAGCGGATGTCGAAGCCTTCGGCGTTTGCGCGCTCGCGGCCCTTGTCGAGCAGCGTCGGCACATAGTCGGTCGACGTGACTATTGCGAAGCGACGGGCTGCTGCGAGCGTGGCGTTGCCGTTGCCGGCGGCCACGTCGAGCACGCGCTCGTCGGCGCGGATGTCCGCAGCTTCCGCGAGCGATTCGCCGACGATCTGCAGCGTCGTACCGACAACGGCGTAATCGCCACTGGCCCAGGTGGCCTGCTGCCGTTGCTTGATCGCGGCGTAGTTCGGCGCGGGTGCAACGGGTGTACTGAGGTCGTTCATGCTGTTCTCCAGAGGTTGGGGAGTGCTTTGTTCAGGCCTGGTTGCTGTGCGCAGACCGCGCGTGCATCCGGGTTGGCTGGCCGTGGGCAAGCTCGCGCGCAACTGAACGGATCTCGCTGCGATCGATCCCGATGTCGCGCAGGGTCCGCGCATGGAGGCCGGCGAGCGCCCGATACGTGGCCTGCTCCTCGCGTTGGCGCCGGGCTTCGGCAATGAATCGACGAATCGCGGCCGACGCCGCATGCGTCGCGCCGGAAATCAGGTCCCCGATGGCACGCGCACGCGCCGTGCGCGCCGCCGAATGCAGCGGCTTCGCCGCCAGCGCGGCATAGATCCCGCTGCGTTCGATCGCGGCTTCGCCGAAGCCGTTGGCGGCCAGCGCCCGGACCGCGAGCGCTGCGCCCGGATCGCGCAGGCGGAGCTCGTCTTCGTTGGCGCTTGCGGTCGCAGCACCGGTCACGCGACCGGGTGCGGCGACGCTGCGGGTAATGCGGCCGAAGCTGGAAGCCGAGGTTTCGCCGAGCAGGTATTGCGACTGGTTCGAGTAGCGCATGGTGTCGTCCTCTTGTCGAGGAGCGAACCGTACGCAGGGGTGCGTTCCGCGAGCGTTCCTCGCGTTCCGCAGAGGGTAGGAGGGGCCTAGCGGCCGCCCAGTGCGGCGATCAGGGGCGCATGCGCGACTGAAGTTTCGGCGATGATGCGATTCACCAGCTCGCCGAATGCCGGCGTCGTGTCTGGCGCCGCTTTGGCGCGCGCCGGCAGCCTCGATTCAAGCGCGCGGATGCGGTCCTGCACGTCGTGCGTCACTGCCGGGTGCATCGCCAGCGTCTCGAGGACGGTGTGCGCAGCATCGTGTTCACCGACGATCAGCAGCAGTTCGGCAAACCCGATCAGCGGACCGAACAGCAGCGGCTGCGATCCGAGTTCGGCGGCCAGCGCCATGCCGGCGGCCGTTGCCGCGCGGGCGCGATCGAACTCGCCGCGCCGCGCTGCCGCGATGGCTTCGAAGCTGCGCACAACCGGTATCACGCCACGGTAGCCGACGGCCTGAGCGATTTCGATCGCCTGCTGCGCGTACTGCACGGCGCGATCGAGATCGTTCGCGCGCAGCGCGACGTCGGCGAGATTGGCGTACAGGTAGGTCCGGGTGTTGACGAGGCCGTCGCGCTCGCAGATCACGAGGGCCTCGTGCAGATGCGCCGCGGCGCTCTCGTGCCGGTCCATCGCAAGTTCCAGCGACGCGAGGTTGTTCAGGCAGAGCGCCTCGCCGGCGCGGTCGCCCAGTCGCCGATGCTGCTCGAGCGATTGCAGCGACAGACGCTGGGCTTCGGTGTAGCTGCCGAGGCGCTTTTCGATCAGCGCCAGATGGTCGAGCGTCATCGCGTGGCTGTGCGCGTGTTCCTCGGGCGATGCGCCGAAGAGGCGCTGCTTGAAGTGGCTGCGCGCCTCTTCCCAGCGGCCGAGCCGGAAGGCGCAGGTCGCGAGAACGTTGCGCGCCTGCATCGCCGCCTCCTGATCGCGCTTCCGATCCGCGCCCTTGAGCACGTCGGCCGCGTCGGCCTCGGCCTCGGCGTAGCGATCGAGCCGGTACTTCAGATGCGCGATTCGACTCTTCAGCAGCAGTTGCAGGGACGCGTCCCGCTGCGTCGCCGAGCCAGCCATCGACTGCTGCAGCAGCGCCAGGCCCTCGCCGGAACGACCGCGCGCGTCCCAGTAGTCGAGCAGGGTCTTCGTCATGCCAGCGACCGCGTCGGCAGGGCCGTGCTCGGCCGACCAGGCCAGGGCGCGGCGACAGTTGTCGTATTCGGTCTCAACGCCATCCAGCGCCGCGCGATTCCCCGCGTCCACCGCGGTCCGCAACCGCGCCAGCAGTCGATGGAAATAGGTGGCATGCGCCGACTGGGCCACGTCCGCCGACATCGGGTCCAGGTGCGCCAGCGCGAACTGCTGCACCAGCGGGTGCAGGTGGACCCGGTCGTCCTCGCGTCGCAGCAGCGACTTGTCCGCGAGCGCACCGAGCACCGGCAGGCGCGCGCCGGCCACAGCGCGTGCCGCCTCCGGCGTGAAGCCGCCCGAGAAGACTGCAAGTCGCGCCAGCGCGCTGCGCTCGCTGTCGCCCAGCAGCCGCCACGACTGGTCAAACACGACCTGCATGCTCGCGTGGCGCGCCGGTTGCGCTGCGTCCGGCGCACTCAGCAACTCGCTTCCCCGTCGCAGCTCTTCCGCGATCTCGGCACACGAGAGGACGCGCGTCCATGACGCGGCGAGTTCGAGAGCAAGTGGCAGTCCGTCCACCTGCCGGCATATCTCCGCGATCGCGCCGGCCTCGGCATCCGCAACGATGTCAGGCTGGACGCGGTGTGCCGCGTGCACGAAGAGCCGCGCGGCGTCGAAGGCTTCGACTCGATCGAGATCCTCGTCCTCGGGACATGGCAGGCCATCGAGCGGCACCAGCCATTCCGAGGCCAGCGCCAGCCGCACGCGCGAGGTGACCAGCAACTTCAGCCGCGGGCACGCGGCCAGCAGCCGCTCGAGCAGCGCCGCACCGCCCGTCAGGTGCTCGAAGTTGTCCAGCACCAGCAGCAGCTGGCGCTCGCGCAGCGCCGCAAGCACCTGCTCCACGGTCTCGGCCCCGCCCTTCAGCGGAATCTCGAGTTCGAGCGCCAGGCGACCAACGATTTCGCCCACCGCGGTCAGCTCTTCGAGCGGCACGAACGCCGCTCCGTCGACGAAGCCTGGCGCGAGCTCCTGCAGGGCACGACGCGCCAGACGCGTCTTGCCGACGCCGCCCGGCCCCGTCAGGCACAGCAGCCGGCAGTCCGGCTGCGCCAGCAGCGCCGCGATCCGCCTCAGTTCCACCGTGCGACCGATGAAGCCTTCGTCGCCCACCAGTGTCCGACCGCCCGGGCGCGCTGCCACCGGCTGTGCCGCGCCGAGCTGCTCCTGCCAGCTGCGCAGTTCCGCGCTCGGCTCCAGCCCCAGTTCGTCGCGCAGCCGCTCGACGAAGTCGCGGTACGCCTGCTGCGCCCGCGGCCCCTGGCCAGCCCGCGCGAGTCCATCGGCGTACCAGCGCAGCGCCGCCTCATCCAGCGGATCGGATTCGAGCAACCGCGCCGCCAGCTCGACGGCTTCGACGTCTTCCAACGTGCCAGCGACCAACTGTTGCTGGGCAGCGCCACGCCACGCGTTGCGCAGCCGCTCGCGCTCGAATCCGAGCCACCCGGACCACGCCTCATTGCCGTCTTCGTCGAAGCCCTGCAGCAGCTCTCCCCGGTAGAGGCGCAGCGCCTCATCCACCCGCTGCTCGCGCAGTGCCGACTCGAACGCCTGCACATCGGTATTCACCTCACACTGCAGCGCCGCCCCTTGCGCCTGCACCTGCGGTGCTCCGGCAAGGGCCTGCAACCGATGCAGCGCCTTGCGCAGATTGCTGTACGCGAGCTTCGGGTCCTGCTCCGGCCAGAGCAGCGCCGCCAGCTCGGCCCGCCCCACCCACTCGCGACGGAATGCCAGATAGACCAGCAACTGCGTCCGCCGCTCGCAGTCGAGCGCCCGGCTTCCACGCAGAGTTGGCGAGCCGAACAGGATCAGCTGAAGTGGCGGGGTGGCATTCATGTGACAGCGACGAAGCCGCAAACTAGCGCGCGCGCCGCACGACCCGCAAGCCTCGATCGCGTCACACTGCATCCGCGAACCATCGAAAAGGGGTTTCGCGGCGGAAACGCGCGAAACTGCCAGAATCGCGTCTGGACTTTCCAGGAGCCTGCCTTGAGCCTCTATCGACTCGGCGAGGACCAGCCCAGGATTGGGGCGGATGCCTTCATCGCACCGGGAGCGCGCCTGATCGGCAAGGTCGTGCTTGGAGCGCGCGCCAGCATCTGGTTCGGCGCCGTGCTGCGTGGAGACAACGAACCCATCGTGGTCGGCGATGACTCCAACGTGCAGGAAGGCTGCGTGCTGCACAACGATGCCGGGTTTCCCCTGACCGTCGGATGCGGCTGCACCATCGGCCACCAGGCGATGGTTCACGGCTGCACGATCGGCGACCATTCGCTGATCGGCATCCAGGCGATCATCATGAATGCCGCCGTGGTCGGCAAGGAATGCCTGGTGGCTGCTGGATCGATCATCACCGAGCGCAAGACCTTTCCCGACCGCGTGTTGATCATGGGCGTGCCGGCCAAGGCAGTGCGGCCGCTGACCGATGCAGAGATCGCGCACCTGCACGAGAGCGCGCGCGAGTACGCCGCGCGCGGCCAGCGCTATCGCGCCGAGCTCGCGCTGCTGAAGGATGTTCCCCATGGCTGACCTCTTCGACAACCCGATGGGGCTGATGGGCTTCGAGTTCGTCGAATTCGCGTCGCCGCAGTCCGATGTACTGGAGCCGTTGTTCGAGAAGATGGGCTTCAGCCTCGTCGCGCGTCATCGCAGCAAGGACGTGCTGCTGTACCGGCAGGGCGACATCAACTTCATCGTCAACCGCGAGCCGAAGAGCCTCGCCGGCTACTTCGCCGCGGAGCACGGCCCGAGCGCGTGCGCGCTGGCGTTCCGCGTGCGCGATTCGCATCGCGCCTACGCGCGCGCGCTGGAACTCGGCGCGCAGCCAATCGACGTGCCGACCGGGCCGATGGAACTGCGGCTGCCGGCGATCAAGGGCATCGGCGGTGCAGCGCTGTACCTGATCGACCGCTTCGAGGACGGCAAGAGCATCTACGACATCGACTTCGACTGGATGCCGGGAGTCGAGCGCCATCCGCGTGGCCACGGTTTCCGCATCGTCGATCACCTGACCCACAACGTCTACCGCGGCCGCATGGCCTTCTGGGGCGGCTTCTACGAGAAGCTGTTCAACTTCCGCGAGATCCGTTACTTCGACATCAAGGGCGAATACACGGGGCTCACCAGCCGTGCGATGACTGCGCCCGACGGCAAGATCCGCATCCCGCTGAACGAGGAATCCGGCAAGGGCGGCACCGGCCAGATCGAAGAATTCCTGATGAAGTTCAACGGCGAGGGGATCCAGCACATCGCGTTGCTGACGGACGACCTGTTCACCAGCGTCGACGCGCTGCAGATGGCTGGCGTGCCGCTGATGTCGGCGCCCAACGACATCTACTACGAGATGCTGGACGAACGGCTCCCGGGACACAGTGAGCCGGTCGAGGAACTCAGGGCGCGCGGCATCCTGCTCGACGGCAGCACCAAGGGCGGTGACAGGCGCCTGCTGCTGCAGATCTTCTCCGAGACGCTGCTCGGCCCGGTGTTCTTCGAATTCATCCAGCGCAAGAACGATGAGGGTTTCGGCGAGGGTAACTTCAAGGCGCTGTTCGAATCGCTCGAGCGTGACCAGATCCGGCGCGGGACGCTGACCGTCGACGCATGAGCCCTCCGCACGGCCGCTCCGAAGGAGGGCTCGCTCCCGCTTGGCGGGGCGGCGCGTCAGCGCAAAGGGTGCACCAATGAGGACCCCACTCGCTGCAGAACGCATTCGCGAACGCCTGGCAGAGCGGCCGGAATGGCGTCTGAGCGAAGACGGCAAGGCGATCGAGCGTGAATTCCGGTTCGGCGATTTTCGCGCGGCATTTGCCTTCATGACGTGCGTGGCTCTCGCGGCCGAACGCGCCGATCATCACCCGGAATGGAGCAACGTCTACAACCGGGTCAGCATGCGACTCACGACCCACGACGCCGGCGGACTCACCGAGCACGACTTCGCGCTGGCGGCCGAGGCCGACGCCGCCGCGGGAGCGCCGCGATGATCGAAACCGACGAGCAGCGTCGAGTCGGGGAACGCGAACCCGGGCGCCCCGGCAATCCGGACTGGACGATTCCGCAGCAGTGGGCCGACTACACGGCCGCCGAGCACGCTGCGTGGAAGACGCTGTTCGAGCGCCAGGCGCTGCTGCTGCGGGGGCGTGCCTGCAACGAGTTCATCGCCGGGCTGCGTGCGTTGCCGATCGAAGCCGATCGCATTCCGGACTTCGAGCGCCTGAGTGACGTGCTAATGCCCCGCACCGGCTGGAGCATCGTCGCGGTGCCCGGGCTCGTGCCGGACGAAGTTTTCTTCGAGCACCTCGCGCACCGGCGCTTCCCGGCGGGGCAGTTCATCCGCCGCGCCGATCAGCTCGACTACCTCGAGGAACCCGATGTCTTCCACGACGTATTCGGGCATGCGCCGTTGCTGATGAACCCGGTGATCGCAAACTTCATCCAGGCCTATGGAATTGGCGGCCTGCGCGCTCGACGCCTCGGCATGCTGCCGTTGCTGGCGCGGGTGTACTGGTATACGGTCGAGTTCGGCCTGGTGCAGCAGCCCGACGGGCTGCGCATCTACGGCGCCGGTATCGTCAGTTCGCGCGCCGAAAGCGTCTTTGCACTCGGGGACGATTCGCCGCACCGCGTCGGCTTCGATCTCGAGCGAGTGATGCGGACGCGCTACCGGATCGACGACTTCCAGGAGTGCTACTTCGTGCTCGACTCCTTGGACGACCTGCTGGAGCTTGCCCACATCGACTTCGCGCCACTGTACGAGCGCGTCGCACTGATGGGAGAACTGGCGCCCGGGCAGCTGCTCAACTCCGACCGAATGTTCGCGCGCGGCAACGGTCGCTATCACGCGGCGCTGCGCCCGCAGGCACGCGATGGCTGAAGGTTGTGTGATCGTCACCGGCGCGGCCGGCGGGCTGGGACGCGCAGTCGTGGCGCACTTTGCGGCGCGCGGCGCGCCGCTCGCACTGCTGGGCCGCGATGCAACCGCACTGAACGCGCTGCTCGCGGAGCTGCCTGCTGCCACTGCGCTGCCACTGCCGACGGACCTGCTCGACCGCGCCGCGGTGGCTGCTGCGATCGAGCGTGCGGTCGCGCGCTTTGGCGGGATCGATGCCGCGATCCACCTGGCCGGTGGCTTCGCGATGGGCTCTGCGGTGCACGAGACCGGGGCTGCGGCTTGGCAGCAGATGCTCGACCTCAATGTCAACACGATGCTGTCGAGCGCCGCCGCCGTGGTGCCGGTGATGCGCCGCCAGAAGCGCGGTTACATCGTCAATGTCGGCGCGATGTCCGCCCAGCGCGGCGCAGCGCAGATGGGCGCTTACATCGCGTCGAAGAGCGCGCTGATGCGTCTGACCGAATCAATGGCGGCCGAGCTGCGCGATGAAGGCATCCACATCAATGCCGTGCTGCCGACCATCATCGACACGCCGGCCAACCGCAAGGCGATGCCGAAGGCCGATTACTCGCGTTGGGTGGCGCCCGACGCGCTCGCGGATGTCATCGGCTTTCTCGCGAGCGACGCGGCACGCGCGGTGCACGGCGCGCTGATACCGGTCACCGGATTAAGCTGAGGCGCACAGAGTCGAGACAACGGAGGCTGCATGAAGATCGATCGAATCCACCACGTCGCCTACCGCTGCCGCGATGCCAAGGAGACGGTCCTCTGGTACCAGAAGATGCTTAAGATGGACTTCGTGCTGGCGATCGCCGAGGACCAGGTGCCCTCAACCAAGGAACCGGACCCGTACATGCATGTCTTCCTCGACGCCGGCGGGGGTAATGTGCTGGCGTTCTTCGAGTTGCCGACCAAGCCGCCGATGGGCCGCGACCCGAATACGCCGCCCTGGGTGCAGCACATCGCGTTCAAGGTGAAGGACCGCGCCACGCTGATCGAGTACCGCAGGCACCTCGAGGCCAATGGCGTGGAGGTGCTCGGCGTCACGGATCACGGCGCGTTTCACTCAATCTATTTCTTCGATCCGAACGGGCACCGAGTGGAGCTCGCCTGCCCCGATCCCGACGAGGCCGAGACCCTACGCAGGCTCGACGCGGTCAAGTGGGACATGCTCGAGGAATGGTCGAAGACCAGGCGGGCGCCACGCCACGCGGCTTTCCTGCACCAGCGCGAATTCAAGCAGTAGCCGGCAGCTGCGAACGCCGCGGCCGTCAGTCGCGCACCAGGTCGACGAGGTGCAGCGCGACCGCGGCGACGTGCGCCAGCAGCAGTGCGATGAGGGCGTGTGCGACGGCCCGATGCGCGCTGCGTGCGACGACTGCAGCATCGCTCCCCTGCAACGCGAACCAGAACGCGCCGCTGACACACGCCACGAGCAGTGTCAGCAGCAGCAGTCCCTCGATCGCGGCGAAAAGACCTCCTCCTTCGGACCCCGGTCGTATGCCCCCGAAGATTCCAGCGATATCGGTCAGCACGCTGCCCCCCTGGCCAGCGAGCCACGGAAAGTAGAGCCTCCAGCGCCCGCCCAGCGTGCAGGCGGCGAAATAGAGCAGCGTGATCGGCAGCAGGGCGAGCCCGATCACGACGTGACTCAGGTCGATCGCGCCCGGAGACTCCGGCAAGCGGTAATAGAGCGCAAGCCACGGACTGCTCGCGGCGAGCCAGACGCACGCGAGTGCGATCAGTCCATGGAGCAGGTTGCCGATGCGTTCGAGCAGCGCGCGCATCCTCACGCAGCCCGCGCGGCCGGACTGGCTGTCAGGCGGGACACCTGTTCGGCGAAGCGGTTGACCTCGTCCCAGTTGGTGAACTGCACCTTGGCCGCGAAGTCGGTCGGCCCTTTGTTGATCCACATGACGAGCCGCATCATGTGTTTGTCGACCGGACCGTAGCGTGAATAGTCGAGTTCGCCTGCAAAGACACCGGCGAGCCTTGGCTTCCATGGCGACTGTGCGATCAGGCGCTTCAGATACGGATTGGTCTGCGGCGTGTTCTTCAGCGGCTTGCGCGCGACCAGATTCACCGAGAAGAGCGCGCTGGGCCGGGCCTCGAGCAGTGCCTGCCGCGCGCGGATGAACTCGAGCACCGCCGGGCTGTGCTTGCCGTGACGGATGCTCGCGCCGATCACGATCGCATCGAACTTCGCGGGATCAACGTCAGCTCCGACGAGCGGGCAGACGGTCGCCTCGCCGCCACGCTCGAGCAGGTACGACTGGATCCGCTCGCAGATCCTCTTCGACAGGCCGTAGTTGGTCGAGTACAGAAGAAGCGTATGGGCCACGGGATCGTCTGCCCTTCGAAAAACACCGTGCAAGCCTAGCAACCCGCACCGGCCGAAGTCTGACCCATGTCAGTGGCGCCATCGTCGACACGGCGCACGTTCACGGCAGATCAAATTTGCCGAACCCCAAGGCGCTCAGAACTTCTCGACCCAGGGCCGCAGCTCGATCTCCCAGGTCCATGCAGTGCGAGGCTGCTGGACCAGTTGCCACATTGTCTGCGCAATCGCCTCGGGATCGAGCTGGCTGTCGGGCGCGGTCTCGGGATAGCCGCTGCCGCGCACCGCCCCATCGATGACGATATGCGCGACGTGAATGTTCTGCGGCGCAAGTTCGCGCGCCATGCTCTGCGCCAGTCCGCGCAACGCAAACTTGCCCATCGCAAACGGTGCCGACTGCGCATAGCCCTTGACGCTGGCCGAAGCGCCCGTGAAAAGCACCGTACCCTGCCCGCGCGCGAGCATGCGACGCGCGGCCTGTTGCGCGACGAGGAAGGCGCCGAACGCGGTGACCTGCAGCGAGCGTTGCACATCGGCCGCATCGAGGGCGACGAGCGGCCCGCGACTGCGATGGCTCGGGTTGTAAAGCACCAGCGCGAGGGGCGGCTGCCCTGCGTCGA
>DATKAJ010000001.1:0-2830 GCA_035498175.1 Burkholderiaceae bacterium | reverse complement strand
GCTCACGGTCGCCGCCATCACCACGCTGCTGGTGCCGGTTGCGGTGCGGCGGATGATCGATTTCGGCTTCACGCCGCGCGGCATTGCGCTGATCAACAGCTATTTCAGCGTCATGATCGCCGTGGTCGCGGTGCTCGCGCTCGCCAGCGCCTCCCGCTACTACCTCGTCATGACGATCGGCGAGCGCATCGTTGCCGACATCAGGCGCGACGTGTTCTCGCATCTGATGTCGCTGTCGCCGGCCTTTTTCGACACCGCCCGCAGCGGCGAACTGATTTCGCGGCTCACCGCGGACACCACCCAGATCAAGTCGGCGGCCGGCGCCTCGGTCTCGATCGCGCTGCGCAATCTGCTGCTGTTCTTCGGCGCCGTGGGCATGATGGTGTTCACCAGTCCGCGGCTCTCCGGCTTCGTGCTGCTGGCCATTCCGCTGATCGTGCTGCCGCTGGTCGCATTCGGACGCTGGGTGCGGCGGCTGTCGCGCAATGCCCAGGACACGCTGGCGGATGCCTCCGCCTACGCCTCCGAGCTGGTCGGCGCGATCCGCACCGTGCAGGCCTATACCGGCGAACGGCTGGCCAATGCGCGTTTCACCAACGAGGTCGAACAGGCCTATGAGGCCGCCCGCACCTCGACGCAGGCGCGCGGCGTCCTGACCGCGATCATCATCTTCATCGTCTTCACCAGCGTGGTGCTGATCCTGTGGGTCGGCTCGCACGACGTCCTGACCGGCTCGATTTCGCCGGGCCGGCTCGGCCAGTTCGTGCTCTACACCGCGTTCGCGGCTGCGGGCCTCGGCCAGCTCAGCGAAGTCTGGGGCGAGGTGTCGGCGGCCTCCGGCGCGGCCGAGCGCCTGTTCGAGCTGCTCGACGTCGCGCCCGAGATCACCGCACCGGCGCTGCCGCAGCCCTTGCCGCAGCCGGCGCGCGGCGATGTCAGTTTCGAGAATGTCAGCTTCAACTACCCGATGCGGCCGGACCTGCCGGCGATCGATGGCGTCTCGTTCGCGGTGAAGGCCGGTGAAAAGGTCGCGATCGTCGGCCCCTCGGGCGCCGGCAAGAGCACGCTGTTTCATCTGCTCTTGCGCTTCTACGATACCTCATCGGGCACGATCGCGTTCGACGGCGTGCCGGTGAAGTCGGCCGATCCGAAAAAGCTGCGCGCGCGCATGGCGCTGGTGCCGCAGGATTCCGTCGTCTTCGGCGCCAGCGCGCGCGACAACATCCGCTTCGGCCGCCCCGAGGCCACCGATGCCGAGGTCGAGCGCGCCGCCGATCTGGCGCACGCCACCGAATTCATCCGCCGCCTGCCGGGCGGCTTTGAAGCGGCGCTGGGCGAACGCGGTGTGACGCTGTCGGGCGGCCAGCGCCAGCGCATCGCGATCGCGCGCGCGATCCTGCGCGATGCGCCGCTCTTGCTGCTCGACGAGGCGACCTCGTCGCTCGACGCCGAAAGCGAGACGCTGGTGCAGACCGCGCTGGAAGAGCTGATGCGCCACCGCACCACGCTCGTCATCGCGCACCGGCTCGCGACCGTGCTGTCCTGCGACCGCATTCTGGTCATGGAGCACGGCCGCATCGTCGAACAGGGCACGCATGCCCAGCTGGTCGCCGCCAATGGCCTCTATGCGCGGCTGGCGCGGCTGCAGTTCGAGGGGGCGTGAGGTTCTCACGCCATCCAACCAAAAGCTGTCATTGCCCGCGAAAGCGGGCAATCCAGTATCCCAGAGGCCGTCGTTAGATACTGAGAAGCCGCGGCGTACTGGATGCCCCGGTCAAGCCGGGGCATGACAGCGGAGCGGGAGGCGAGTATACGCCGTTACGGCGTATACTCCGTCTCTCACCGTTCCGTCAGTTTCAGCTCGATGCGGCGGTTGCGGCGGTAGGCGTCTTCGGTCTGCGCGGTGTCGAGCGGCTGGAACTCGGCAAAGCCGGCGGCGACCAGCCGCTGCGGCGAGACGCCCTTCGAGATCA
The DNA here is from genome assembly GCA_035498175.1 of Burkholderiaceae bacterium. Classification (GTDB taxonomy): domain Bacteria; phylum Pseudomonadota; class Gammaproteobacteria; order Burkholderiales; family Burkholderiaceae_F; genus JALORV01. The sequence continues at coordinate 857 of DATKAJ010000001.1, read as the reverse complement.
GATATTGCACGACCGAGATCGCTCGCGCCGACGACAGTTCCCAGTTCGACTTGAACCCGGAGCTCTGGATCGGCCGCACGTCGGTGTGGCCGTCGACCCGCAGCACCCAGGCGATCTCGTTCGGAATCTTCTTGTCGAGTTCGATCAGCGCGCTGGCGACGGTGTCGAGCTCGGTGCGGCCTTCGGGCAGCAGCGTCGCCTGGCCGGTGTCGAAGAAGACTTCGGACTGGAACACAAACCGGTCGCCGACGATGCGGATGTCGGGCCGGTTGCCGAGGATGGCGCGCAGCCGTCCAAAGAACTCGGAGCGGTAGCGCGACAATTCCTGCACGCGCTGCGCCAACGCGACGTTGAGGCGGGAACCGAGATCGGCGATCCGGTTCTGCGATTCCTTGTCGCGCCGCTCCGAGGCGTCGAGCGCCTCTTCGAGCGCGGCGAGCTGGCGGCGCAGCGCGCTGATCTGCTGGTTCAGCACCTCGATCTGGGCAAAGGCGCGCTGGGAGACGCCTTTTTCCGACTCCAGCGCCTTGTTCAGCTCCGACGTGCGTCCAGCGGCATCGCTGCCCGCGCCGGCCAATCCTTCATAGAGGCCCTTGATGCGGTCGCGTTCGGCCTCGGCCGAGACGAGGCCCGCGCGCAGCTGCGCGACCGTGTCGTCGAGATTGAGCTTGCCGAGTTTCTCCAGCGACAGCATTTCGCTGAGCTGCTGGATCTTTGCGTTGAGCTGTTCCAGCGCCTTGTCCTTGCCGGTCACCTCCTGCGACAGGAAGAACTGCACCACCAAGAACACGGTCAGCAGGAAGACGATCGACAGCACCAGCGTCGACAGCGCGTCGACGAATCCCGGCCAGTAGTTG